>DAONFG010000004.1:17495-56036 GCA_035403465.1 Spirochaetota bacterium
TACAGGATGTAGTGATGCCGCGTAGGACACGGATGTCCGTGAGCGGCCTGTTTCGTGCTTGCAGGCTGCCATCGTGGCAGCACTGCCGTGGCAGTCAGTTTTTGAAAATAACCATTCTATTATATTAAAAAAATATTCCAGCCTGAACAGATTGCTTCGCTTCGTTCGCAATGACAGGACAGATGTAATTAGCCAGTTAACTCAGTTCTCCATTTTCATTGTGGTTTCAAGAACCTTTATCTCGGTGTTCAGGTCAAGGACGTCATTCTCAAGGAGATTGTGGAGCTGCTTTTTATACGTCTCGTCTATTGAGGCAAGCGTTTCCTCTACTTTCTTCAGTGAGGCGCCAACCTCGGTTGATTTCTCCTTCGCAACGGAGAGCTGAACATACCGGTTAACAATCTTCTCGGTTGTATCAAGGTAATAGTTTATGAACTGTTTTGCTTTCCTCAGGTCATCGGGATTTTTCCTGATGTAATCGAATATCTCCGCGCCTGTTTTACAGATATCCTGTATCTGTTTTGCCACGTCATTGGATGTAATTTTCAGTGTAAGGTTGCGTATGTTGCGGAGCTTTTCAATCCCCTGCCTAACAGTCTTTTCTGCCTCGATGTCTGCGAACTGGAAACCCGCGGCCTTTTTTACCCTGCGGTCCTGGACTGCCCTGATCACCCGCCATGAAACAATATACATTATGATCCATATGAGTAGAGCAAGAATGATCTTGTGGTAAATAAAGTCATAAAAAATATATGAAGAAGCGGTTCCCACTGCCAGAGAAAGGAAAAAGCGAAGTATCATTAAAGGTCCCCTTGAATTTTATTTATCTGCCCGGACAATCCGTTAAAAAACAGGAATCATCGTTATTTTCCCACCGCCATCGGGCATGCGCACTGAGCGGAGCTGATGAATTCTGAATGTAAATGTTTTAAACACTAAGGGTATATATGTTTAAAATAATCTAAATCGGTTACAAAATCAACATAATAATTATGCAGCGGTTTACAATTGATTTACTATACATAATATCACTGCGAGGCATGAAGGCAGGCAATATAGAAACATCGCTTCTACAGGATGTAGTGATGCCGCGTAGGACACGGATGTCCGTGAGCGGCCTGTTTCGAGCTTACAGGCTGCCATCGTGGCAGCACTGCAGTGACAGTCTGTTTTGGAAACACCTGTTTATTGGATCAGAATACATTTCTTCCTGAACAGATTGCTTCACCATGTTCGCAATGACAGGTGAATTCAATTCATATTTTTTTTACGGTGAGCAGGGCAGAGCCAATGCATAAATGGGAACTTTGAACTTGCTTAAAACTTTAAGCGCCGGTTCGGAGACAAGTCTATTGTTTTGAGATTATTGAAATAATGAGTTTGCTGACTTCGGGAAGCACCTGGTTTATTTTTTCTGATTCCTCTGATGTAAAGTTCGAAAGAACGTGGTCCGCTACTTCCATTTGCGGATTTTCAGGCCGGCCCACACCGAAACGGATCCTGTGAAAATCGGCTGAACCTGTTTCTGCGATAATTGACCTGAGCCCGTTGTGTCCTTTGTGCCCTCCGCCGGTTTTTGTCCTGATCTCACCGAATGGGAGCTCGATTTCATCATGGACTGTTATCAGACCGGAATGTTCTGTCCGGTAAAAGTCCATTGCCTTCTTCACGGCCTGGCCGCTGAGGTTCATAAATGTCTGGGGAAAGAGCAGAAGTGCGTCATGTCCGGCTACACTTCCGGTCCCGCATTCAGACAGAAAATTTTTTTTGTTTATACTGATGCCTGTCTCACGGGCAAAGAATTGACCTGCGATGAAACCTATGTTATGCCTTGTGTGGCTGTATTTTTTACCGGGATTACCGAGAAATGCAAGTATGATCATTTTGGGCGGAAACTGTCATTTACAGCTGAGAGTGGAGGTTGCTTCGTCAAGGCTGCTGAAAATTCTGATACGTTTATCAAGACCGGTTATCTTGAACATCTGCATTATATCGGGGTTGATATTCAGGAGAGCAAAATTGCGGCTGTTTTTTTCGGATTTTGTAAAGTACACAACTATGATGCCTAGAGATGAGCTGTCTATGAATGTCAGTTCAGAAAGGTCAATGAGTATATGGTCTTTTTTTTCAACGTGTTTGTTAACCAGGGTTTCAAATGGTGATATATTTTCTATAGAGAGTGTCCCCTTTATGTTAATAACAATAAAGTTATCTTTCTGTTCCGATGTAACTTTCATTCTCATACCATTCAGTGGTGCATTTTTATTTTTATATCGGCATATCAGATAGTAAAATTTAACCCGGTTTTGAAGCAAAACGTATTATTTTGTCAAATAGTCCGAAACCATACTATGTTTAATATAGTGAATATTATCAAATATTAAAAGCATAATTGGGCTAAAAGCAAAAAAAAAGAGATAATGACTTTAAAAAGAGCAGGTATGCATAGTTGGTGCGCATCATAAGTGCGGATCGGGCCGGAATACTGCTGTCAATAATATTTAGAATGACAGGAGATGTTCTTTCAGGAGTAACAATTCTTAACAAAATATTAAAGTTGACATCCATGTGTGCGGGTCAAAACTGACTATACGGTTAATATAAATAATTTTACGGGGCAATCATATGCCAAGAGCAAAGATATGGGGAATTCTGGCTGTGCTTTTATCAGCCGGTCTTTTTACATTCTCATTATATGCAGTGTTTTTTATAGCGGGTAATGATGTTTTAAAATCACTGCCGGTTGATCTTCATGAAATAAACACCCTTACCTATTATTCAGTTGCAGTACCTGTTGCGGCGAGTGCGCTGTTTGTGCTGTGTACCGGTTTCTGGATAGGCTGGGTTATTTTAAGTATAAAGGTGGTACCTCCGATGCCCGAGATTGTTGAAAAAAAAGATAATTCAAAGATAAAGGCGGTTTTTCTCTGCCTTATTACAGCTGCGCTTGCAGTTGTCCTTGTCTACGGCGTCTATGTCAGGAGTTTCTGGGCGCTTGCAGTTCCTGCACTTGTGATTTCCGCAGTTGTACTTGGTGCTGTATTCTGGGTGGGACTGGCTATTATAACCACAAGGTCCACTCTCCCGACTAACGGGAAATAAACGCTGACTACAGGACCTGTCATGAAAGTCCTTATTTGCGGATACAGGGGGAATCCATATTGCGGCGGCCAGGGAATTTACATATATAACCTGTCCAGGGAGCTTGCAAAACTGGGGGTCCGGGTCGACGTTATGGTCGGACCGCCTTATCCTGACCCGCTTGAAGAATGGGCTGCGGTCCACAAGATCGAGAACCTGAACATCTGGTCTATTAAAACAAAAGACATCCCCATTGAAAAAGTGAAAAGGATCCTTGCCACGCCATGGAACTTTGCAGACTACGTGCTTACACGGCTGCACATGTTTCCGGAGATGGAGACCTTCAGTTTCAGGGCATTCTTTGCTCTGAAGAAAATACTTAAGACAAAACGCTACGACATCATACATGACATACAGTCCCTGGGATGGGCTACGGTTCCCATGAAGGGATACGGCATTCCCATCGTTTCAACGGTCCATCATCCGCTTACAAAGGACAGGGATGCCGACCTTGCAGGGAACCGCGGGCTGTGGGACAAGACAACCACGATACTCTTCTATCCCCTGGTGATGCAGGGCTTTGTCATACGAAGGATTAACAGGGTAATAACCTCTTTTACCGGGGGTGTGGACGAACTGCAGAAGGCTTTCCGCGTGAAAAGAAAAAATGTTTCTGTGGTTTTTAACGGCATGGATGTCGACATGTTCCAGAACACCGGCGAGAAGCGCGAGGAGAACGCACTGCTCTTTGTGGGAAACACCGAAGACAGCAAGAAGGGTCTGATCTATCTTTTCGAGGCTATGACCATGCTCCCTGAATATATAACACTGACTATAGTTGACGACGGCCCGCCGAAGAAGCTAACTGCGGGTCACATGATAAAAAAGATGGGCCTTCAAAATCGAGTTAAGTTTACCGGCAAGCTTACATACGAACAGCTTGTCAGCATGTACAGCAGGAAGACCATACTGGTGATGTCCTCGCTTTTTGAAGGATTTGGGCTGCCTGCGGTTGAGGCAATGTCGTGTAAAACGCCGGTTGTTGTTACAACTGCAGGTTCACTTAAAGAGGTGGTAACACCGGAGTGTGGCATACTTGTTCCGCCTAAAGACCCCGGTGCGCTTAAGGACGCGATACTTAAACTTCTTGCTGACAAAAAACTCCGCGAAAAGATGGGAATAAACGGCAGGAAGCATGCGCTGGAAAACTTCTCGTGGCCGGTTGCGGCTAAGAACACGCTTGAGGTTTACAAAGATGTGATTGAAAAATACAGGAGGGGAAAATGAAGATATGCCTGCTTACATACAGGGGTAACCCCTACTGCGGCGGCCAGGGTATATATACCATGTTCATTGCCCGGGAACTTGTAAAGCTCGGGCACGAGGTCCATGTAATACAGGGCCCGCCATACTTCCCTCCAATGGAAGGCGTGCATATACATTACGTGAGCAACCACAACTACTTCAATAAAAAAACAGACTACATAAAGCCTCACAAACCGTTCGCGACCCTGAGTCCAATAAACTTTTACGAGTTTGTTGCATCAAAGTTCGGAATATTCCCCGAGATTGAGGCCTTTTCTTTCAGGGCATACTTTAAACTCAGGGAGCTGCTTAAAGTTCACAAGTTCGATATAATACACGACAACCAGAACCTGGGTTACGGGTTCCTGCTTATAAAGACTCTCGGTATTCCATTTATCTCGACTATACATCATCCACTGTCGATAGACAGGTCAACATGGTTCGAGTACCCCTCGGAGTTCAGCCTGAAAGTTAAACGCGTGTTATACTATCCGCTCATAATGCAGGGATTTGTGGCGCGCAGGCTTGACCATATAATTACGGTTTCGCACGATTCCGCCAGGGAGATAACTAAGGCATTCAGGATAAAACCCGGAAAGATGAGCGTGGTATATAACGGCATGGATACCGAATTTTTCAGGCCGCTTAAGAATGTGAAGAAGACCCCGGGGAGCGTGCTTTTTGTGGGAAATGTCGAGGACAGGAAAAAGGGTGTTGTCTATTTACTGAAAGCCCTGACACTTACGAAACACAAGGTAAACCTGACCGTGGTTGACGGCGGTGCGCCAAACAGGACCTATGTTACTAAATGGATTGATAATTTCGGGCTCAATGACAGGATACATTTTACAGGAAAAATCCCCGGCGAAAAACTGCTGGAGCTTTATTCCAGGAACCAGATCGCTGTTTCACCATCGCTGTATGAAGGATTCGGATTTCCAGCTGCAGAGGCAATGGCGTGCGAACTTCCGCTCATAGCCTCGGACGGCGGTGCGCTCCCTGAGGTGGTGGGCGAGCACATGAAGACGGGATACACGGTCGAGGCCAGGGATCCGTTCGGCCTGGCAAAGGCCATAGATTATCTGATGGACCACCCTGAAGTACGGGAGAAGATGGGCAAGGCAGCGCGTAAACGGATTCAGAAGGTATTCACGTGGGAGAACGCGGCCGCAGAGATGGTGAAGGTGTACCAGGAGGTTATTGATGCTTACCGTTGATTTTGACAGGCTTGCGGTGCAGGAGGGGAATGTCGTGCTCGACGCGGGCTGCGGATGGGGAAGGCACTCCGTTGAGTATATGAAGCGAGGCGCAAAAGTGTTCTGCCTTGATCTTGACCTGGACTCGCTCTACAAGACCAGGTACACGATTGCCAGCATGATGAAGAAGGGGGACGCGCCGGCAGAAAGCAGTTTCCTCTGCCACATAGGCGACACCCTGAACCTTCCGTTTAAAAATGATACATTTGACAGGATAATATGTTCCGAGGTCATGGAACATGTTAACGATGAGTTCCAGGCATGCGCGGAACTGTCCCGTGTCCTGAAAAAGAACGGCCGCATTGCTATAACCGTTCCCACGTTCTTCAGCGAAATTATTTACGATGCCATAACCTACGAATACTTCACGTCACCCGGCGGCCACGTGAGAAAATTTTTCCCTTCAGAACTGGCCGATATCATGCGGAAAAACGGCCTCGAGGTGTATGCCGTTGACTTCAAGCATTCATTCCATACTATATGGTGGATGATACGGGGAGTCGTGGGCCTGCACAATGCCGAGCACCCCATAACCAAGGGCTACCATAAGTTTCTTGTGCTGGGCCTTTCCTCGAAGTTCATGCGAAGATGCGAACGTTTCTGCAACTACTTCTTCCCGAAGAGCGTTATAATTTATGCGTGGAAGAGGTAGGGATTGCATATAGTTTATAAGAAATTTGTATAGATCAAAGGAGAATAGAATGCAAATTTTTGATGCAAAAGGACCTTTTATTCTAAAGCCAAAAAAGCTAAAAAAAGGATTAATGTTAACTGAAGAAAGTCTCAATGAATTTTGGTATAGCATTGATGAACTAAGAAGCCAACGAGGTATATATGTTTTTGGAATGAGAGCAGGTAAAGGTTATACTCCTTGGTATGTAGGACAAACGAAACGTAGTTTTGAAAAAGAATGTTCTGATAGGCATAAATTACATATATATAATGAAATCATGGTTTCTAAAAAAGGAACACCCATTATGTTCTTTTTAGTTCAGAAGAACCAAAAAGGACCTCAAAATAATTCAATATTAAATCATGTTGAAAAATATTTTATTAATGTAGCATTAGCAAAAAATCCAGATTTATTTAATGTTAAAGGAACCAAAAAACCTGAATGGTCAGTAACAGGTGTAATGAATGCATCTCAGGGTAGTTCTACTAAAGAATCACGGGGATTTAAAAAATTTATTGGTCTACAGTGATAAATTTTAATAGAACGTTAGTGTTTTATTTTGCCCCTGCTTTTTTAAGAATATTAATAGCCTCTGGACAAATCATATCACCTTTATTGTCTTTTGCTTCAGCTTCGCTATTGTTAAATTTTATTAGTTGTAGTATTGTTATTTTACCAAAATAACCCATAGTAATTTTAGAGTTTACATTAGCTCCTTTTTTTATAAGAAGTCTCATAATTTCTAGTTTATTCTTTTGTAGTTTGATGTTATCACGGTTTTGGGGTATTGACAAGAAAAGTGCAGTAACACCATCTCTATCAGCATAATTAACATTGATTTTTTTAGTTAATAAAAATTTTACTATTTCTAAACTTCCATTCGTTGAGGCATACATTAATGGTGTTCGGTTTGAATCATTTTTATAATTCAAATCTGCACCTCTTTTTAAATACTGCTTAACTTTTTCTAAATTACCATTTTCACATGCTCTTATGAAGTTCATATTGATTTCTTCATCTGTATATTCAATATTTGTATCATCAAAATTTTCTGGATCAAATACGATTTTACCTGTTCTATCTATCAGATAAATTAGACTGCCAAGCTGGACATAGGTATATGATCCGTAAAACTCAGACGCATTGTCAAATTGAGGTTTAATAACGATTTTTCCTGTTTTATCAATATATCCCCATTTACCTTCTGAATTTTTGATTTTTGCAAGTCCACCGTCCGTTGTTGTGAATGCAATCGCCATATCATATTGAGGTTTTATAATTTCTTCGCCTTTCTTATTTATGTGTCCCCATTTACCTTCTGAATTACACACGGCAGCTAGGTCATCCCAAAATGGGGTGGCCTCAGAAAAGGTTGGATTAATAATAAACTTATTATCTGTATTAATATATCCCCATTTTCCGTTAATTTTTACAGCTGCTAAAATTAAATCTGATTTGTTAGGATATTCCTTATCTATAAAAGAATTCGCTTCTTCATAAACAGGTTTAATTACAATTTTACCTTTGTAATCTATAAATCCATATTGATTATCAATTTTCATTACTGCCATATTATATGAAAAACTACCGACTTCATCATAGATTGGTTCAATGACTGTTATACCGTTTAAATTTATAAAACCCCATTTACCATTAATTTTAACAGCTATTCTTTTCTCTCTGTATGCACCTATGTCATCATAGATTGGTTCAATTACTGTTTCACCTTTTGTGTTTATTAAACCATAAGATCCATTATACTTTATTACAGCCAGATTATCTTTAAAACTATAAGCTTCTTCATAGATTGCCTGGATAACCATTGTACCTGTAGTATCAATATATCCCCATTTATTCTCAGCAGTACATACGACCATTAAACCTTCAGACCATGTATTTCCAATTTTGATAAACTGTGGTTTTACTGCGATCCTTAATGATTCATCAACAAATCCAGCGTGAGTTCCTATTTGAATAGGATATAATTTTGTTGTTTGAGCCATTAACATTGAATTAAATAAAACAGCGATAATTAAAGCAGATATGATGTTTCTTATTGCATACATTTATATACCTCAAGGAATAAGGAAGATAACAATTAAAATATTAAATTATTGCTCATAACATAGTAAATAACTTCCTATGTTATTCTGTCAGTGTACCTTATATCTTTTTATATTTTGCCTTTTTGCAATTTTTGCATGTTGTAGCTTCTCCTCTACTTCCCGCTTTATTATTATTTCCTCTACAGCTTGAATTTGTGCAGCCTTCATCACCGCAACTGGGACATCTGTATACTGTACTCGTAGATTTTCCACAATGTGGACATTGCATATTGAACACTCCTTTTTATATTATTTTTTAGGTTTTAGCTTATTGTATGTGCCACAAAAAGGGCACTTATTACTAGCTTTATATGTTCCATTCTTCTTTTCACAATTCTTACAGAAAGTTCTATTACATGCTTCGCAATATAACCAGTTTGAGCCGCTGTAATGACACACAGGACAAGTTGCCATGTTTCACCCCTTAATATTGAATTTAATTATTTATTTTTATGCCTGGTTAATGGTTTTGATAACACCTGCATAAATAGTATTCAGAATTCCAATAGAATTCTTTTCCGGTATCTGTAGCAATGGTGTGATGTCAATCATGGTATCTCCAATTCCTGTTAAAGAATCTCCGTTCTCCAGGGGTTTAATCATACTTTTAATTATATCTTCATTGTTGTCAAATGTTGTATTATCGATGATTTTTATTGAATCTTCTTTTAGTCTTATTACAAATGGATCTCGTTTTATTGTTACAAGACTTCCTATCTGCTTACGGTTGTAAACCATAGTGATATAACGCTCTCCAGCCTTTTTATATTCCATACTATCATTAGTCACCCAAACTGATTTCATCCAAACATTGCTGAAGAAATTTTCAATTTCAGGGATTTTTTTTGCCTTTGTATTTTCTGTAAGGGTTTCATTGAATCGTTTAAGCGGATTCTCATTTTTTAGAATATTTTTTTCTGACGTTAGTTTTACTAATTGAAGTACATCGAGAAGCGGTTCTAATTCTTCATCTGTTATAATACCGTCTTTTTCTTTTACATCTATTACGCTATAAAGAATATCAAAAAATGCTGAAATATTATCTCTTACTTCATCAGCATTATTAACTCTCGCAAAAAGTTTTTTAGCCTGAGGTAATTTATTAAGATAATCCCAGTCTTCAAGATTTTTTACTGTTTCTGTTGTTGGGTGTAGTATAAAATAATCAAAAATTTCAGGCCAGGCTATTTGCATGCATACGATTGTATAAAGGAGTTTGGACATGTCTTTATTTTTTTTAGTATCTCGTGTTGCATGTTTAGCTCTTATTTTTTCTAGTAAAGTGGCATAATTTATAGCTCTTTTGATACTTCTCGGATTTCTTCCGATAGTAACCTCTGTAATATCAACAAAATAATTGAGGTCTGTTTTATTTTGTTCTTTTTCAAGATCACCGGAATAAAAATTACTACCTTGCAATAATGATGTAAGATATTTTCCAATATCGTAACTTGAAGTTGGCATTGTAAAAGGAAGTTGGATTATTTTATCAAAGAATGACTTACCGCTTGTTAGTTGAATATTTTTTCCAAATTTTTCAGTGATTCCGAGTTGTACGATTTCATAATCAACAGCGAGAACAAAAATACAACCTTCTACATCCATAAAATTCTTTAAGGTTTCAAGCACTTCTATCGCTTTTAAAGGTTTTATTCTATCAAGGTCATCAACAAAGAAATATATCCTTTCATTTTTTGCACTTACATTTTCTTCAATTAATTTTGTGAATTGTTGTTTGAATGCTAATAGCACTTCAGAGAGATTCTCTATTTTTAATGAATCGTCATCTTTGTTAGCTATTGCCTCGGCGGCATCATTTATGGTTAATCCCCCTACTACTGGAATTCCAATTTCGACACTCTTTGCTACTGCAATTGTTTTTTGCATCACTGCGCCGATCATATTTCCTAGATTTTTGAGGTTACTCGCAAATCCTTTATTGTTAACAGCAAATCTGTTTGCTAACTGTTCTACAAGTGCTTTAACGATAACAATACCAAGGTATTCATCCTGTCTGAACATTGAATAATGCCATGTATTTATTTCAATTTTATGAGCTGCTTTTTCGGGTATGTAACATTTTATCATGTTCATTAAACTTGTTTTACCAGTTCCCCAGTCACCTTGCAGGCCAATTGTCATTGGTGTCTCACAAGTCATGATAAAATCTGCAATACTGTCGGCAAAAGTAGCTAATTCGATTTTATCAAAATTTTGTATTTCAGATTTTTGAGTCTTATTAAATGGCGAATCATTAAACCTGTCCATCGTTCTCTCCTCAATATTTCAAAATAGATTTTAAAATTGACACATAAGAAAAATTTTTACAAGAAAATTATAAATATGATCAAAATATTTTTCTTTTAATTTGTAGGATAAATGTCCATATTCAATTATCGCAAAAGAAATTTGCTTTTTGAAAATAACATTATATCCAGTTAATGAGATGTGAATTGAGGATTATTAATAAAATGCGGATTTTCTATGTAAATAGCACAGTCGATAAAATAGTTCTGACCAATCAGTTTGACCAATATTTGGGACCATGGTCATAAATGAGGTTATTATGAAGAACATATCCAAATCACAGTTGAAGCCAAAGATTTTTAAAATTTTCAGGCGGATTGAAAAGACCGGTGAGGACTATATTATTACAGACCATGGTCAGCCTGTGTTGAAAATATCCTGCTACTCTCCAGGGCCCGATGAATCGATAGCAGAATTAAGGGGTTCTGTTCTTAAATTTGATAATCCCACTGAGCCTGTGGGGCTGAATGACTGGGATATATTACCCTGATTACCAGTGACAAAAAAATTCTCGACTACCCGCATGTAACGAGCAAGTGGTAATGGTGAATTAAATCAGCCGATCTAATAAAGGTTTGCACCTCTGACAAAAGTGAAAACAGGACACAACCACATTAAATTCTATTCATGTGAATAACCATCCACAAATTCTGCTAACCGCTGTGCAACAAGTTTCATCTCGTCAAGGTTGGGCAGAAACACAACGCGGAAATGGTCCGGTTTTGGCCAGTTGAATCCCGTACCCTGCACAAGCATTACTTTTTTCTGTTTAAGGAAATCGAGTACAAACTTTGCGTCATCCTTAACCGGTATCTTTGCAGTATCTATCCTGGGGAAGATGTACATGCCCCCCATCGGTTTAACACAGGATATACCGGGGATCGAATTGAATAATTCGTAGCAGAAATTTCTCTGCTCGTAAAGCCTCCCTCCCGGGGCCGTCAGGTCGTATATGCTCTGGTGTCCGCCAATGGCTGTCTGTACAGCGTACTGCGCCGGCATGTTGGAACATAATCTCATTGAGGCAAGCATTCCAAGGCCCTCGATAAAGTCTGTTGCTGCATCCTTTCTTCCTGAAATAACCATCCAGCCGACGCGGAATCCGCAGAGACGGTGAGATTTCGATAGGCCGTTCATGGTAATGATAAGTGTCTCGTCAGAAAGCGTCGCTGCGGGAGTATGCGTGATCCCGTCATAAAGGACCCTTTCGTATATTTCGTCGGCAAAGAGCACAAGCTCATTTTTAACAGCGATCTGTACAATCTTTTCAACAATCTCCTTGGGGTACACTGCACCCGTGGGGTTGTTGGGATTGATCATGACTATTGCTTTTGTCCTTGATGTTATCTTGCTTTCAATGTCGGCAATGTCGGGATACCAGAGGTTCGTCTCATCGCACAGATAGTGCACGGCTTTACCCCCCGCAAGAAATGCCGCACCTGTCCAGAGCGGATAGTCTGGCATGGGTATGAGCACCTCGTCACCATTGTTAAGTAGCCCCTGCATGCACATTACGATAAGTTCGCTGACGCCGTTTCCGATTATAATGTCGTCAATAGCTACCCCTTTTATGTTCTTCAGCTGGCAGTCCTGCATGACAGCTTTACGCGCTGCAAAGAGTCCCTTTGAATCGCCATAGGCTTCGGCGTGCCGGAGGTTTATCATTACATCGTGTATTATCTCATCAGGTGCGTTAAGCCCGAAAGCCGAGGGATTTCCCGTGTTAAGTTTTATGATGGTGTGCCCCTCACGTTCAAGGCGGGCGGCTTCTTCGACTATAGGGCCGCGGATATCATAAAATACATTCTCAAGTTTATTCGATTTCTTTATAGGGTTCATGTTCGCCTCTCTGCCGGGAAAGAAAATTAATTTTCATCTAAAATGAAAAATTGACCCAAAATCAGTCCGTATGCAGAATTTACAATAAAAAAATAGATTTGTTGCAAAACTCCGTTTTGCGATGGCAGGGGAGTCCCTGCGGGGCATTATCAGGGGCTACGCCCCTGGACCCCGGTTGCAGTGGACAGCTGTTTTTCAGTGCGCCTCATCCCAGTTTTCACCTCTACCTACGTCTACAACAACAGGGACCTTCAGTTTAATGGCCTTCTCCATCTTTTCGCGCACCAGCGCCTCAAGTTCATCTGCCTCTGACTTTTCCGCTTCAAAAACAAGTTCGTCGTGCACCTGCATTATCATGTGCGACTTCATCTTCTGTCTGCGTATTTCACCGCTGATGTGAATCATTGCTATCTTGATCATGTCTGCAGAGGTCCCCTGCAGCGGAGTGTTTATGGCAACACGTTCTGCGCCTTCACGCCTGAACACTGTGGCTGAATTTATTTCAGGTACAGGCCTGCGTCGTCCCATCAGGGTCTTGACGTAGCCGTGTTCTTTTGCGAACGCGATGGTATCATCAATGTATTTACGGAAGCCGGGATACGTCTGGAAGTATTTTTCTATGAATACAGCTGCCTCCCTCATGCCGATTTCGGCCTGCTGGGAAAGACCGTAGGGTGACACCCCGTAGATCGTGGCAAAGTTGATGATCTTTGCCTGCCGCCGCATGTCTGGCGTTATTGATTTAATGTCGACACCGAAGACCGATGACGCTGTCATGCTGTGGATGTCTATGCCGTCCTTAAATGCCGATATCATGTTTGCGTCTTCCGAATAGTGCGCGGCCAGGCGGAGTTCGATCTGTGAATAATCCGCCGACATCAGGATGAATCCTTTTTCAGGGATAAAGCCCTTGCGTATCTGCCTGCCCAATTCATCGCGAACGGGTATATTCTGTAAGTTGGGATCGGAAGATGAAAGGCGGCCTGTTGCTGCAACGGTCTGGTTGTACGACGTGTGAATCCGCCCCGTGACCGGGCTGATAAGTTTTGGCAGCGCGTCGATGTATGTGCTCTGGAGCTTGCTGAGTCCCCTGTAGCTGATGAGCGAGTCAATTATTTCATGGCGTCCCTGTAACCCCTCGAGTACCTGTATGTCCGTGGAAAACCCGGTCTTGGTCTTTTTGAGGGGCTTGAGGCCCAGCTTGTCAAAGAGTATGGAGGAGAGTTCTCGTGTTGAGTTTATGTTGAACTCCTGGCCCGCAAGCCTGTATATGCTCTTCTCGGCCTGTACCAGCCTGGACTGGGTGTCTTTCCTCATCTTCTCAAAGTGCGCGGTATCTATTTTTACGCCCGTGTACTCCATATCCGCAAGTACTTCAAGCAGCGGCAGCTCTATCTCCCTGAACAATGAAGTGAGTTCGTCCCGGATGATGAGAGGTTCAAAAACTTTATAAAGCCTGAACGCGATGTCAGCGTCCTCAATCGCGTAGTCCGACAGCCGCTCAAGCGGGACCTCTGTGATGGGCACCGCGTTCTTGCCCACGCCCACCAGTTCTTTGAATGTGACTGTTTTATAATCCAGGTAGTACTCTGCCAGGTCGTCAATGTTATGGCGTCTCTCGGATGGATCTATAAGGTACGACGCGATCATTGTGTCAAAGTCTATGCCGCGAAGTTCAATCCCGGCTGTGCGCAGGACCATGAGGTCATACTTTATGTTCTGGCCTATCTTTTTTATTTCAGGATTCTCAAGGAGCGGTTTAACAAGGGGGATTGTCTCGGACGGGTCCGGGTAATCATCGCTGAAGAGCCCTTTGCTCTTAACCGGCAGGAACCATCCTGAATTTTCCGCAATAGAAAATGACATGCCGACCAGGTTCGCCTCAACAGGCTGAAGCGAGTCTGTTTCGGTGTCGAACGATACGATGCCTGCGGCTGTTACCTCATCAATCATCTGCTGTAAATCCGCAAGCGTGCGGATCGTTGTATATTTTTTCGGCTGCTGAATTGCGGATTTCTTTGCTCCCGGGGCAGTTGCGGCAGCGGCGTTAGGGAAGAAGTCCCTGGCCACCGAGGCCATTTCGATTTTGTTAAAGTATACGGATGCAATGTTCGGGTCAATGCCGTTAAACGCGAGTTTGTCCAGGTCAAGTTCAACGGGCACGTCGCGGTGTATGGTCACAAGGTCCCGGCTCAGGTAAGCCATATCCTTTTGTGTTTCAAGGAGTTCTTTTGTCTTGCCTTTGATCGAGTCTATGTTTTCGTAGATTTTATCCAGTGTCGAATAGTCTGTTATCAGTTTAAGCGCGGTCTTCTCGCCAACGCCTTTGACGCCCGGTACATTGTCTGATGTGTCTCCCATGAGCGCCATGTAGTCTATTATTTTGTCAGGGGTGAGTCCCGTCTTGTTTACAATGGATTCATGGTCGTAAATTTCGTACTCGGAGATTCCCTTTGACGCTGCATAAATCTTTACGTTTTTTTTAAGCAGCTGGTAGGCGTCCTTGTCGCCGGTGACAAGGTAGACTTCAAGCTTGTCAGACGGGCATTTTTCCGCAACAGTGCCAAGTATGTCATCTGCCTCGTAGTCATCGGATTCAAGTATGGGTATTCCGAGTGTTGCGACCATATTTTTTATTTCAGTTATCTGGCTGCGCAGGTCGTCCGGCATCTTCTGCCTGTTTGCCTTGTATTCGGTATACAGCCTGAACCTGAAAGATTTTACCGGTGGATCAAAGGCAACAGCAAGGTAGTCCGGGGACTGCTCGTTTATCAGCTTCAACAGCATCCGCGCAAACCCGAAAATTGCGGAAGTGTTCTGACCGCTCGAATTAATCAGGGGATTCTTTATAAAGGCGTAGTACGCCCTGTAGCACATGGCGTGGCCGTCGAGCACAAAGAGTTTCTTTTTCATAAAGAGGTACCATACCCATTTTTTTTAAATCAGACCTGTTTCGCTTTTTAAACAGCAGGGGCGGAGCCTGTGTCAAAATACCTTAAAACTTTTTGACTGGCGTTGACACCGCTTTTGATCAACCCCGTTATTCATAATTTATTTTCTGAAATGCAGGTTCAGAAATTATTATTGAATATTATATGATTATTTTGTAAATCCATTGTCAAGGCATATTGCTTATGATTTTTTGATGCCGCCCGGAATGTTTGCGAATCAATTTTTAGGGAAGCTGAAGGAATAGAGGTAAGGCTGCAGTATGTTTCATAAATAACCTGGCATAATTCGGGCGCTGCTTTTTTAACAGTAGTCTCCTGTAAAAGGCTTGATTGAATTCATTCCAGCGGTGTTATCTGACAGATCAAAAAGCAGGCAGGGCCGGATATCCGGGTTCGGTAACTTTTCGTCCTTGATAAAAAATGCCCGATGGCAGTATATAAATTATCGTATAGAAGGTTCTGGTATGAAAAGAGTTATGGTTTTTGCTCCTCATCCCGATGATGATGTTTTAGGCTGCGGCGGCAGAATTGCCATGCACACTGCTAAGGGTGATGAGGTGATCACTGTCTTTATGACATCTGGCGAAGCCGGCAGCCTGACATATCCCTGCGATGAACTGCTGGCAATAAGGGAAAATGAAGCCCGCCAGGCATCTTTGCGTTTAAACGTGCAAGAGACAATATTTTTCAGAAATCCTGATGGATACCTGGAATTCAACCGGGATAACCTTGTACAGACAACAGGCCTTATCAGGACAAAAAAACCGGATATTATTTATATTCCACATAAACTTGACGGTAATGAAGATCACCGTGTTACAGGCAGACTGGTACTGGATGCATGCCGCCGCGCCGGTGGTCCATGGTTCCGGGAATGCCCTGGCAGTCCATGGAGTGTCAAAACCATACTGGCTTACGAGGTGTGGACTCCGCTGCAGGATGTATCATACATTGAGGACATTACACCGTATATGGAACAGAAACTTGACGCTCTGCGTATACATGCCTCACAGCTTAAAGATATCAGGTATGACGACGCCATACTTGGACTCAATCAGTACCGCGGCATCATGAGCGGTAAAGGCAGGTATTGTGAATGTTTCCAGATTGTAAAGGCTGAACTGTAATATTATTTCAGCACAGAAAATGGTGTCATATGGTTAGCTAAAATCTAACTGCTTACTTTAAAGACAGGAGTTTAAAAATGTCCCGCATTTTAATGGTCACGCCTGTTTTAAAAAGCCAGCGCGGTAACAGCATCACGGCAGCCCGGTTGTATAACGGGCTCAGTAAAAGGGGCTATGCAATTGACCTGCTGTCACAGGATGAACCCGGCTGGCAACTGCAGCTTGACCTCCTGACCCGGACTCATTCTTATAACCTTGTCCACGGGCTCCATGCCCTCTATTTCTCTCCCGTGGCAAATCATCCAGCTGTGAAGAAACTGCCCGTGCTGTTAACAACTACCGGCACAGATATAAACTACGACCTGGCAGGGCCCGGCAAAGAGGAAACTCTGCATACTCTATTGATGGCTGACAGGATAGTAGTATTTAACCATGACCTGGGAAGAAAACTGGCTGACGCAGACCCCCGCCTTGAACCGCGCCTGGCAGTTGTTCCCCAGGGAGTGGACCTCCCTGATGCACCAGCTGTCAGCCGCAGTCAGTACGGGCTCTCTCCGGGTGATACTGTATTCATTATTCCCAGCGGGCTGCGGCCGGTAAAAAACCTGGACCTTGCAATTGACGGCCTGGCTGTCGCGCAAGGCGGCCATCCCGGATTGTCTTTGCTGGTTGTTGGGGCTGAAATAGACAGTGCATATACGGACCATATTAAATCACGGCTCAGGGAATTGCCCTGGGCTATCTATACAGGTGAAGTGCCTCACCATAGCATAAGCGGGATTATGCGGATTGCCGATGTAGTTATTAACACTTCGCTGGCCGAGGGGCAGCCCCAGGCTGTGCTGGAAGCCATGAGCCTGGGCAAACCATGCATATTGTCCGCTGTCCCGGGGAACCTGGGCATCATCAGCGATGGGGTTCACGGCTGCTATATTAATACTGCAGAGGAACTGTCAGATGCAGCATTACGGTTAATCAGAGATCCCGGCCTAAGGCATGACATGGGAAGTGCCGCCCGTAAACTGGTAAATGAAAAGTATTCGGTCGAAAAAGAGATCGATGCTTACGCCGGGTTATATGAATCCCTGCTCTCTTAAATTTTTAGACCGGTACACTGCGGTCTGCCCGGTGCTGTATAAAAAGTGTTGCGGAATTCAGTAAAATGCAGTTTTACATATGAAGGCAGAGACTATTCATTTGAGCTTGCTAAAGAGAATAATCAGAAAACACAGGAAATAGGAAAGGTGAAGATTGACCTGAAGCTTGAAAGCGACAGGCCGGAGCGTGACCGCATAACAGTCGCGATAATGAGGACCGATATCCGGCAGAACATGTTCCGCGGTGAGTGACCGCTACACAACATTTGTCTGCTTAAGCCTTGTGTTTTCGCTGATCTTGCCGATCAGAATCTCATCGGTCTTGGCAAGCCGCTGCGAAAGGATCTGTACCATCTTCGCGGCAAATGGGGGATTTTTTATAAGGAATGCGTTGAGCTGGGTAACATTATCAATAAAGGCCAGTTTCACATCCCCCAGCGCCCTGACAGTTGCACTCCTGGGTATGCTCGTGAAGAGCGAGATTTCACCGAAAAAATCCCCTTTGCCAAGTGTTGCAACGACAAACTGTTCATTACCGTTCGTGAGAATAATGCTTACTTTCCCCTCAAGGATAATAAACATCCTCTGCTCAAACTGGCCTGTTTTTATTATATTCTCACCATTCTGATAATAGAGTATATTCTTGGACATGTCCCCTCCGCAATTCTTTGTTACATTATCGGCTTACCGGGATTTTTTCTCGATAATGGAATTTTTGAAAAAAGATTCTGTTGAAAGTGGATTTCAAGTTATATACATTTTCAGAAATTGCGGAGGATACTAATGAAAACTCAAAGAATAATACACTTTTTCTTTTTGATAATTCTCTGCACATTCCCGGTTTACTCACAGGGAACTTGCGGTATCTGACAGCTCCATGGCTGTTTTTGTTAACCCAGGCTTTGGTATCGCATACAATCTTTACCTTGAGGATACTCAGAATGAACTGGTTGATATATGGGAACTGGCATCTTATGCCGAAAACAAGGATAAGTCAAAAGGAGCATAGGGATACACATCAATCGGTGTTGAACCCGGGTATTTTTCCGGGAACATTGTGTACGGGATTCCGCTGGCATATTATAAAATCAACAGGCCTGATTCAAATTACCTGCTGCCTGGTGGCGGACCGGGATTATACTTTGGTACTATAGAATGAAATCCTGCAGGGTCGGTTGAGTCGGATACCAAATGGACAATAGGGTGGCACACAGGCCTTGAATATCACTGGGTATGGGGCAGCGTGGATGTTTACCTTGGCGCAACAGGCAGGTTCGCAGAAATTTTAAACTTTAAGGTATATGATCCGGATGATAATAATATGACAGCAGGGCTTACAGGCCTCTACTTTTCAGGCGGGGCCGGGTACAGGTTCTGAAAAAGGAGTATATTGTGCACCAGGAAAAACGCGCGCACCAGAGGTTTGAGATACCGCAGATATTCAAGATCGAATTTATGAGAGAGGATCCTTTCAATGCGACAGGAATTAATATCAGTGAAGGAGGGCTGCTCTGCGAAACTGAATATAACCTTGAACCGCTTTCAAGGGTCTTCATGACGTTCGTACTTCCCGACAAAAAACATGAGCTGCTGCGGAACGAGGGGTCCGTGCTCCGCGTCACAAAGAAAGGGCACATGTACCGGTTTGCCGTGGCATTCGGCGATATGACAGATGATGATAAAGAGGAACTGCGCAGGTACCTGAAGCATTGATGTTGTCTGCAGTCCGGTACACACCCTGGCTATAAGGCATCTGCCGGACCGCTCTTAAATCTGTGTTCGTTCAATCCAATAATTCTTGACATGGATTCCGCAAAACAGTTCAGTAATAACCAATGGTAAAACAATGATCACAGGTTTTTTCGATTCAGGCATAGGGGGGATCACGGTTCTTCACGAGGCAATGAAGATCATGCCGAGCTGTGACTATATCTATTACGCCGACAGCGACAACACGCCCTACGGCACAAGGCCGAAGGATGAAGTCACGGCCCTGGTGCTTTCAGCAGTGGATTTTATTGCCGGGTATGGGGTCGACGCTGTTGTGATCGCATGCAACACGGCCACAAGCGTTGCGATTGAGACCCTCCGCAGCCGGTACTCCATACCGGTGATAGGAATGGAACCCGCAATCAAACCCGCAGTGGAGAAAAACGGGAAGCTGCATAAACGCGTACTGGTGACTGCTACCCCGCTCACACTTAAAGAGGAGAAACTGAAAAACCTCATTTCGCGCGTTGACAATGAACATATAGTGGACCTGCTGCCGCTTCCCGGGCTTGTGAAATTCGCCGAGGACTACCGTTTTGATGATGCTGATGTCCGGTCCTACCTTGAGCATGAACTCTCAGCTATTGATGCAAACCTTTACAGTACAGTGGTCCTTGGATGTACCCATTTCCTTTATTACAGGCATCTGCTGAAAAGAATCCTCCCCGCGGCAATAGATATAATAGACGGGAACGCGGGGACTGTGCGCAATCTAAAGAACATCCTGGAACAAAAAAACATACAGGTTAGCGGCAGCGGGTCAGTGACCTATTACACGTCGGGCAGACTTGTTGAGGATAAAAAACTCCTGGATAAATATAGTAATCTTCACAGTATGCTTGATTCACAGTGATTAAAAAAACCGCACGGTGGCGGTTTTTTTAATCTAACCTGCACGCATGAATCTATTTCACAATAACTCTCATGTTGTTAAGCCTTACCTTGTAGCCGCCGGAAACAGTTATGTATCCCTTGTATTTGTCTGATACATCGGTAATTTTTGCCATGAACCAGTTATTGGACCGTGCCTCATCCTTGTTCTCCGGTGCGCGGTATACACCTTCGTCGTCCCCGGCTTCAAGAATGATTACCTCAACGCCAACCTTGATTTCGGTTTCAGCAAGCTTGCGTGTTTTGTAATAAAATTTTGTCCACATCTCCTCGCCTGATGCTACTACCATGAACTGCGCCTCATTTTTTGTCTCTTTCGTGGCAGGGGCCATCATCTTTGCAAGGTAGACATATTTCCATGGCAGGGTGAATTTTTCGGTAGAAACGAAGTATTCATCATCCTGTATGAAATGTGCGTCATCCTCCTGTGCAGAGAGGGGAACACAAAGTGTTATTACTATAAATGCCAATACCGAAAGGAGCAGGCTGTTTGCAATTGTTTTTGATTTCATCGGTTCCTCCGTTGAATTTTTATATGGTGGAATATAAATATCCGTGTAAACGGAAATCAATCAATATTTGGCAGAAAATATTATTTTAGGATCATTTAGTTCTGTTGGAAGGATGAACCTCTCCGGTGTTTAACAGAGACTTTTAAGGGCCGGGGGGTAAAGCTCCGGAAAACTCCCGGGATGGGCTCACCTGTTGATGCAAAATTGAGTTTTGTACATCATATAAAAATTTATACTATGAAGAAAAATTTTTTCACGGCAGGCGTATTTTTCGTATTAATCATGAGGAGAATTATATGCTTTCAAAAACAATTTCGCTGGGTTTGCAGGGCATAAGCGCAGGCAGGGTGGATATCGAGGTTGATATAATGAGGGGGCTTCCGGGATTTACCATAGTGGGGCTGCCCGATTCCGTAATAAGGGAGTCAAGGGAGAGGATAAGGGCCGCGATCGAAAACAGCGGCTACGAGTTCCCGCCCAGGAACTATATAGTCAACCTTGCCCCGGCAGGTTTTAAAAAACAGGGGGCCAACTTTGACCTGCCTGTTGCCATGTCGGTGCTCAAATCAACAGAGCAGATTTTTTGCGATATAACAAAGATCCCCATGGTTGGCGAGCTGTCGCTTGACGGCAGGGTCAAGTCCGTGCGCGGTGTTATCTCAATGGTTATTGCACTCTACAGGCTTGGTTTCAGGCAGATGATAGTCCCGCACCAGAACAGGGTCGAGGCCTCTGCTGTTGAGGGGATAGATATATTTCCCGTGGAAAATATTTCCATGGCAATAGATGTCTTTGAGGGCAGGGCAGAGCCCTTCGCGAGGGGCGGGCTTCCGGTTAAGGTGCAGGAATACATTCATGACTTCAGTGATGTTAAGGGACAGGAGAATGCGAAGAGGGGGCTGGAGATCGCAGCTGCGGGTATGCACAATATACTTTTATACGGCGCTCCCGGATCAGGCAAAACAATGCTTGCAAGGCGCATGCCATCTATCATGCCGCAGCTTACTAAAGAGAGGTCTATCGAAACTACCATGATCCACTCTGCCGCAGGCATACTTCCCGACAACGGCATGCTCATAGAGGTGCCGCCGTTCAGGGCGCCGCACCATACTGCGTCCGAGGTTGCTCTTGTGGGCGGCGGTACTAATCCCGGCGCGGGCGAGGTCTCGCTTGCTCATAACGGAGTACTGTTTCTTGATGAAATCGTGGAGTTTAAAAACAATGTGATCCAGGCACTCAGGCAGCCGCTTGAAGACAGGGAAGTCACTGTCGCACGCGCCGCAGGTACTGTCACGTTCCCTGCGGATTTTATGCTGGTGGCTGCAGGGAATCCGTGCCAGTGCGGGTACCTCTTTGATGAAGATATTGAGTGCACATGTTCGCAGGCAAAGATAAGCCAGTACTACCAGAAAATTGCAGGCCCGATCATTGACAGGATCGACATGGAACTCCTGGTTAACAGGGTGCCGTACAGGGACCTTGTGGATACGGGGCAGGCTGAATCCTCTGCGGCAATAAGGGAACGGATCATGCGTGCAGGTGAAATCCAGTGCGCCAGGTCCAGGGATGGATCGGTCAGTTTCAATTCAAGGATGAGCAACCGAGAGATAAAAAAACACTGCAGGCTCGATCCGGATGACGAACAGTTCCTTGAATCCGCGGTGAAAAAGATGCATATCACAGCCCGGTCTTTTTTTAAAATACTTAAAGTGAGCAGGACAATTGCAGACCTTGATAATTCAGTTAAAATACAGAGAAAGCATCTTCTTGAGGCCATATCGTACAAGAACCTGAACAGGAACTACAGGTTGTAAAGGTATCATCAATCGGAGTTAGCGGTATTGTACGAGGTATTTTTAACAACAGTTTCCCGGTGCGAAAAAATCCCCCCGATTATTCGGGGGGATTTTTGTTAATGACAATTCTGTTTTCTGCAGGAGCTGTTATAGATGCTGCCTTTTAATGCACATACATCTTTTCAATTTCCGCTGTATACTTCTCAAAAATTACTTTCTTCTTTGTTTTCTGGGTAGGTGTCAGCATACCATTCTGCTCTGTAAATCTTTCGTTAAGAATAGTGTACTGTTTTATATGCTCAAAGCCTTCAAGTTCTTTGTTAGCTTTGGCGACTTCCTCTGCAATAAGACCCCTGATATTTCCTTTCTCGATAAAATCAGCACCGACTTTAACAACCATCGGCGCACCCGCAGAGTTGTCTATTACCACCTGGCTTTTATCGTACTCGATCCCCTCTCTGTCAAACTTATCCTTAAAGTAATTCAGGCTTGGCACAAAAAGACTGCTTATTACAGCACGCTCATCCCCTATGGTAAAGACCTGGTCGATGTACGGGCTGGTTGCGAAGAGAGATTCAATCTTCGCGGGAGCTACATTCTTGCCGCTGGAGAGACAGATAATTGCTTTAATACGGTCAACGATTTTGTAGTAGCCGTATTTATCAACCTCAACCTTGTCGCCTGTCTTAAACCATCCGTCTGCTGTGAATGATTCGGATGTCTCCTGCGGCTTGTTCCAGTACCTTTTGAAAATGCCGGCACCTTTGAGTTCAAGTTCGCCGATTTGTGATACACGGAGCCTGCTCCCGTTTGACGCCAGACCGATAGATCCGGGCCTGCAGGCAAGGAGAGGCATATTCGAGCATGCGTTAAAACTCTCGGTTGATCCGTATCCCTCGCTTACCCTGATCCCTATGATATAAAAGAATTTAAGGAGATCGGGTGATATGGACGCACTTGCCGAAAATGAATGTTTGAAGTTCTTTCCGAACAGGGCTCTAACCTTCGCAAAGAGTTTATCAGCAATTTTATACTTTATCTTTAACCCGAGCGGCAGGTTCCCGGTTATATCAAAATCATGCCCCATGTTATATGTATCTGTTTCCGCATCGTATCTCTGCATAAAGACCTCACCGCCGACTTTAAGTGCCCAGTCGAAGAGTTTTCTCTTGAGCCCTTTTTCACCCATTTTTTGCTGAAGCTGTATGTAGATTTTTTCATAAAGCCGGGGAACACAGTTGATCCAGTGCGGGTTGTATTTCTGTAAATCATCAAGCAGTGTACCGGGTGAATCCGCGTATGCGATTGTACAGCCGTTATAAATTGCTGCTAACTGGCATGATCCCCTGTCAAATATATGCGCAAGGGGCAGGAAGCAGAGGGTCGTGTATTCTGTCTTAAATTTCATGCCGCAGTAGGTAAAGAACTCATCTACCCCGTACATTCTTGAAGAGGCATTGTGGTGTGTAAGCACAACGCCTTTGCCCTGTCCGGTTGTGCCTGAAGTATAGAGTATGGTGTAGATATCGTCAAGAATGACCCCGTCTCTCCGGGCAATGTACGCATCATAGTTGATTTTTTCTTTTTTCCATTCGATACCGGTTTTTTCAAGGTCGGTTAAACTTATAATCCTTGCGTCATTGCTTTTATATTCGCGGTCCATTACTATAATTTTTTCAAGCTTAGGCATGTCGCTGAAACCGGCCAGCATCATTTTGATAAGGTCATCCCCCCTGAGAAATATGAATCTGCTCCCTGAATCATTTATAATATAGGAGGCTTCCCTGACGGAAAGCGTGGGATATATTGTAACACTTACACCGTTTGCACAGGTTATGGCCATATCAGCATGGGTCCAGTAGGGACTGCTGGCCGACATGATTGCAGCCATATCCTGCCTGCCCAGGCCAATGCTCATCAGGCCGCAGGCATAGTTTTCGACCCTTGCATAAACTTCACCCCATGTCATTTTTCCGTTATTGTCGCCGTTATACAGGGCAGGATTAAAGAGCTGCAGGTCTTTTGCTGCATAAATTTTTGAATTCTCAACATATTTACTGGTAACCGTAGGCAGCTGAATACTTTCCCATTTCCACTGGTCCTTCCATGGCAGGTTAAAATAATCAATATTGGTCATAGAGATTCCCCCTTAATTTTTAAATTTCTGTATGTTTAAAAAACAGTACTATTTGTAAACATTTTTGACAAGAACGTCATTCAGTAAAATGAATGTCAAGCAGTTAATTAGATTTAATTACTCATTATAAGAACCGTGTATTGTATAGAGTGTTTAATGAAAAAAGTACACCGGAGTTGCAGGTCATATATTTTAAGCACATGCTGTTTCAGAGATTTGCATGTTTGGTATTAATAATTAACGATTATTGAGGAACGGTATAAGCAGGGGGTATCAGGATAGACATTATGTCGCCTGTTGTATTATTGATACTATTCTGTATCATTTTTATAAATTCCTGGCAGGAATGCTCATCCTAACCTGAATTATATAATTGATCTGTTTAGATAAATCCCCCTTGCCTGAAATAGCTTATGTACCCGGTATTGATGTTTTCCTGATAAATAACCTGGACAGGTTTAAATTTGAATTATTTTTGCGGTTCCGTTAAAAAATATATGACATGATGAGCTTAATTAAATAACTGGCATATATGTTGCATATTATTGTTATGTCTGCAGCGGCATTTATTCAGACATTACATGGAGGAATAGAATGAGAGGTAACATAATAACTTTAGGCAACCAGAAACTGGATTTTTCACAGTTCTGCGCGAAAGTTGAAAAATATGACATTGAACTTACAAGGGCGGATGTTATAAGTATTCTTAACGAGACAAAAGAGAAAAATCCTTCACTTCTGCCCGCAATCCTCAATGTTATAAAAAATACCTACCATATCAATCTTGCGTTTTAAAAAGCGGGATACCGCTGGTCCGGCCGCCATCACATGATGGCGGTTTCTGTTTTAAGTGATGTTTTTGTTGATCCTTGTCACATCAAAGCCTTCGCCTACAAGCCTTTCATATAATGGATTAAGGTCGTCGGACTTTTCGCTGTATTTGTAGATTATCGAATCCTTGTATGTGAGCAGGTCAACCTTTCTGAGTACGACGACATCAATCTGGGCATCCGTTGTCTGTTCAACCCTTCTTTCGTTTACTTCAGAAAATGCGATTTTTACTATTCCAAGCTCTTTCACTTTCTTTATGAAATCATCAGCTGATGCAAAAATATGTTCGTATGACATTAGTCCTCCGGATTTATAATGATCGTTACTGCGTAATGACCCGCTCTGGCGATACCTGTATGTGGTTTTCATCTATGTTTACAAGGTAGTACTGGTTTTTTTTTCTGCTGTCCTTTTTGTCGTTGTATCCGCCGCAGCCCGTTGTATAGTATTCAACGCCGCCGTAATAACTGCTGCTGTACTTCTCCTCTTCGCCGGAAAATACTGCTTTCACTTTATACTTGATAAACAGTTCCATGAGCACAGTATTTTTAAGCACTGCTTTCCCCTTGATCTTATCCTCTGCAAAAACCGGGTGGTGCGTAATAACGAATACAGAACTGTATTCGTGCGATTTTTCCAGGTCTTCTTTCAGCCAGTTCATCTGCCTGCTGTCGAGCAGGTTGTCAATGCCGCTGTTGGTGTTGAGTGTTATAAAGTGGATTGAGCCATAGTTGAATGAATAGTACGGCATGCGTCCGGAATGCTTTATGTACAGGTCAAGGGTCCCGTTGTGGCTGTCGCTCTCGCCGGGGATTGTATACACCGCGGCAGGGATACGCTTGAGCATCGGGAAGAATATCAGCATCTGTCTCTCTACGTCCTGCACGATAATTCCCCGCGCATCAGACCCGCCGTAAACTGCATTTCCAGTATGTATAACAATTTCAGGCCTGCGGCTTTCAATGGAGTTCAGGACTGCATCAAGGTTCTCTGTAAATCCGCTGAAGGGTGACTCGGGCTTTGTGTTGCCGAAAATGATGAAGCTCACTGACTGCGTTACCGGCTGGCTCCCTGCACATCCTGTACAAAGCACGGCTGCAGCAAGGATGGCGGAAATAAAAGCAGCTATATAACGGGTAACGCGTCCGATCATCAGCTGCTATATCCTTAAGAAATCTGTGGGAAAAGACCTGCAGATTTCATCTACGCCGGCCCTTACTTTTTTAACAGCTTCATCGCTGTTTATGTTGTTTATTACATCGAGTATCAGTTTACCCACACGCCTGAACTCATCCTCTTTTAGACCGCGTGTTGTAAGCGCCGGGCTGCCCAGCCTTATACCGCTTGTAACAAACGGAGACTTATCGTCAAAGGGGACTCCGTTCTTGTTGCATGTGATCCCCGCTTCGTCCA
Organism: Spirochaetota bacterium; assembly: GCA_035403465.1. Lineage (GTDB taxonomy): Bacteria > Spirochaetota > UBA4802 > UBA4802 > UBA5550 > JAAYBQ01. The sequence continues at coordinate 44,587 of DAONFG010000004.1, forward strand.
GCCTGTTTGCCGCGTCTTTTCCGGTTACGCCCTTGTTGCGCAGGTCTATGAGTATCAGGTGGTTGTCTGTTCCCCCTGATACAAGTTTGAGTCCGCCTGACATAAGAGTCTCTGCAAGTGCCGAGGCGTTCTTTATGATCTGCTTCTGATATACGCTGAATTCGGGCTTAAGCGCTTCGCCGAATGCAACTGCCTTGGATGCGATTGTGTGCATCAGCGGGCCGCCCTGTGTTCCCGGGAACATGAACTTGTTGATGTCGCCTATAAGCTCGTCGTTTGTGAGTACAACCCCGCCCCTGGGTCCGCGAAGTGTCTTGTGCGTGGTCATGGTCACGTAGTCTGCAACGCCGACCGGTGTGGGATGGTCTCCCGTGGCTACAAGGCCGGCAATATGCGCTATGTCTGCCAGCACTTTTGCGCCTACGCTGTCTGCAATTTCCCTGAATTTGTTAAAGTCTATTATCCTGGGGTATGCTGATGCACCCGCTATGATAAGTTTCGGTTTGTGTTCCTTTGCGAGTTTGTAGAGCTGGTCATAGTCTATCAGGTTGGTATCTTCTGTTACGCCGTAAGCTACCACGTTAAAGAACCTGCCGGAAAAGTTTACGGGCGACCCGTGTGAAAGGTGGCCTCCGTGTGACAGGTTCATTCCTATATATGTGTCGCCGGCGTTAAGGTAGGACATCATTACAGCCATGTTGGCCTGTGCGCCCGAGTGGGGCTGTACGTTGGCCGCTTTGGCACTGAACAGTTTTTTAATTCTGTCTATTGCCAGGCTCTCTACTTCGTCTGCGTGCCGGCATCCGTTATAGTACCTTTTCCCTGGATAGCCCTCGGCATATTTATTTGTCAGTGTGGATGATGACGCTTCGAGCACTCCCTGAGATACATAATTTTCAGAGGCTATCATTATCAGATTATCCTCCTGCCTTTTATCCTCGGCCCGGAGGATTCTGTATACTTCCGGATCTGCTGTTTTCAGGTATGATTTTTCTGCCATTTTATTACCTCTTGAATTACGGTGCCTGCCTTTTAAAGGGATTATTCCATATACATTCTTCTGATCCGGGCAGAATCTGCGTTCGAATCACAGACTGATGATTAATGCCGGCTGATGCAGGTCACCTTTTAAAACAATTAAATCTTTCTTCTAAAATATCTGTCAATTTAAAATTTTTGTTGTACAACTGAGGCAACCCGGTATATAATAGACATCTCGTGCCGGTTTAACCCTACTTTGTTTATGGAGACTATTATCGTGAATGACCGTTTGAAGATTTTCCTTTTCAGGGGAATCCCCAAGAGCTTTATTTCCCGGTTCTTTGGAATTGTTGCGCTAATTCCGCTCCCTCCGTACCTGATGAACAACATAATAGACTGGTATGTTAAAAAATATGGAGTGAATCTCGAGGAGGCTGTAATCCCTGAAAATGGATTCAGAAACCTGAACCTCTTCTTTACCAGGGAGCTTAAAGACGGTGCGAGGAGAATCTCCAAAGGGAAAAACGACATTGTCGCAACGACGGATTCACGGGTCGACCAGTACGGAAAATTAAAAAAGGATACTATTATACAGGCTAAAGGGGTCGAGTATTCGGTAAAAGATCTTATTCCGTCGGATATGGCCGGAAAATTTATTGATGGGCATTTTATTACTCTTTATCTTTCACCCGGAGACTATCACAGGATCCATACGCCTGTTGCAGGTGAGATTACAGGTTTCTTTAACATACCCGGCAAACTCTTCACGGTCCAGGAGTTCATGGTCAGGGGACTTCAAGGCCTCTTTGCGGTGAATGAAAGGCTGATTACCTATATCAGCACAAAAAAGGGGCATGTTGCAGTATGTAAAATCGGCGCAATCAATGTGGGCAAAATTTCACTTTCGTATGATAAGGCTGTTACAAACAGGTTGTTCAGAAGGCGTAACGAGTTTTTTTATGATGCAGATAAACGCCCTGTTGTGAAAAAGGGTGATGAGATAGGGATTTTCAATCTTGGTTCGACTGTAATTATTCTTTTTGAAAAGGGGATGGTTAAGTTTGACAGGCTTAAGGCAGGACAGAAGGTCAGGGTCGGCGATAAAATCGGTGAATTCACAGCCTGACAAAATATTTTTAAAATAGAAATTGGGCTTGAATTTTCAAATTAAAATGCTAATAAGACATGTTTTCATGTAATTATTATGGTATATAAAAACAAACCGGGGGGTACACTATGGGATACCATTCAGCTTCTATGATGATGTACATAGATGCACAGGTAAAGTTCTGGAAAAACCAGAAAGATGCTATTGATCAAGTCGAGGTGAAAGAGAAAACAAGGGCAGCATCGGGACAAAAGCCGTTTGTAACGATATCAAGGCAGTACGGTGCAGGTGCGTATGAAGTCGGCGAAAAACTTGTAACGCTTATGAATGAAAGGTTAAAACCTGAGCATGCATGGGCTGCTTATGACCGCAAATTGCTTGATAAGCTGGAAAAAGATCTTGGTCTTTCAGAATCACTTGCAGGGACACTGACAGAAAACGCACGGGCAAAACTGACCGATCTTCTGCAGACAAACTTTTCTAAATTCCCTCCGCAGGTTGCAGTATACAGAAAACTTGTGGAGAATATAAGGACCCTTGCCTCCAACGGTAATGTGGTTATCATAGGAAGGGCGGGCAATATTATTACAGAGGATATGGCCAACGGATTTCATGTACGGGTTGTTGCTCCTCTGCACCAGAGGGTTGAAAGGATGAGCAAGATCCTCTCCGTTCGTTATGAGGAAGCTAAACAGATTGTTATGGAGAGGGATCAGAAGAGGGACAGCTTTATCAGCGAGTATGTAAAACATGACAATACTGATCCCCTGAACTATAACCTTGTGCTTAACATGGGCAAACTGTCCGTTGATGAAGCCGCAGAGATCATAGCTGCTTCAATGAAGATCTACAGCATGCTATAATCTCATGAAAGCAGGAAGTATTCAAAGATTTGAGCTGAATGACTTCCTGCTTCAATATGACTTTACTGCTGAAGTCCTGCTCTGCAAAAGCATTTCAGCTGCAAAAAATCTCTGGATAAAAAAAATTGAAGAAGGCGGCATCATTCTCGACGTAGTTGAGGGTGATGCCCTTTTTTATATAGCCTTTGAATACAATGATACTGACGGCTTGTTCCTCGCCGTCAACAAGTCCGACGGGAAAACTGCCTGGGACATACCGGGCAGGGCATACATGTACAGGATCTTCAGCGGGTTTATTTTTCTCATATTCATTGATGAAAACGGCAGGTATTTCCTGATTAAAAGTTCATGCCTGGACGGCGGGATAATCTGGCACCACGAAGTGGATATTGACCTTGCTGAATATACAATCAGGAATGATTATGTTTCACTGGTATATAACGACGGCAGGAAAGAGGTGCTGGATATGTGTACCGGAAACAAGATAGAGTAACAGGAGACATTAACTGTCCCCTATCTCCTCCAGTCTTCCATGTAGTAGTCTATGCTGAACGGGATGCTGTCATCAATTATCGGTTCAGCGTTCCTGTGCGACTTGGCCAGGTTTGTCCTGCCGTATTCGCTCTCCTTGCCCATCCTCTGCGAGTATTCGATAGCTTTCCAGTAGGCAAGGTCGCGTTTGTCGTATTCCCCGAGCTGCTGGTAGACCGCACCAAGATTGTTGTATCCTGTTGCCAGTGACTGGAACAGTTTGACGTTGGACTTTTTGCTGAAGTCCGGGCTGCTGTTCTTGTCAGCCTCGTACTCCATGACATATATCATTTTCAGGAATTCTCCCTTGGCAGCGTCGTAGTTGCCGTTTTTGTAGAACGCGTTGCCAAGCGGCAGCATGAGTTCGGGTGACTGTATAAAGTCATCATAAAGCAGCAGCCACCTTTCAAGGGCAAATGTGTTCTGGCCCTTCAGGTAGTAAACCCGCCCCAGGTTGTAGTTAAGTTCAGGGGATATGAAACTGTTATTGAATGCCTTTTCATAATAGGACTGGGCCGTTGTGTAGTTCTCCATTTTCTCCCGTTCGTTGTCGGGCATCTCGTCGTCAAGGGCGCCCTCCCTTGTCTTGATCTTGTCGAAGTAATAATAGAAAATATTGGCAAGGTAGAAGTATGTCTTCCCTATGTTTTCTGTTTCCCTGTAAAAGTCATCCTCGGTAAAGTCGGGCTGAATGGAATAATTGTCGGTTGCGCCCTTGAGGTACTTGTACGCGTTCACCGGGTCATTGGTATTGTAATAGTATTCGCCGGTAAGGTGCAGGGCTGCAAAATATCTTGGCGAAAGGTCGAGCGCTTTGTCAAGATAGCGTTTCATGGCTGTGAAGTTTTCCTGTGCCTGGTGGTACCTGGCGTACTGTACGTGAAGAGGAGGATAGTCCGGATCCTTTTCGTTCAGCGCCCTCAGCACTTCAAGTACGGCCGGGTACGTGTTGTCATCGGAATCCTTGAGCCTGGGTGAAGTAACGCCGTAATCTATGCGTATGCTTGAATCACCCTTTCGCTTTTTATCAAGGTAGAAACCTGCAAGTTTTGCAAGCAGGGGTGAAGGCAGTTCTGAAAGCATATCCTTCTCCCGGATCTCCGCGTGCAGGGTTGCCGCAAGGGGGAACGAGTCGCGTTCAATGTAGAGGTTGAGCAGCCCTGAATATCCCGCGACAGAGTCAGGGTCGACTTTAAGTATATCCTCGTAATATTTCTTGGCCTTGAGGTACTGCCCCTGCATGAAATAGGCGTTTCCTATGCCCACGAGTGCAGTAATGTTTTCATCATCAACCAGGAGTGCCCTGCGGTAAAAGTTTATGGCAAGGTCCAGGTTGGTCTCCTGCGCAGGATCTTTTTTGCCGCCGAAGTACCACTGCGGCACAGAGGGCTTAATGTTCGGGTAGTATTCCTTGCTTATCTTCGCGTAAAAATATCCCAGGTTGTTCAGCGTATCTATATGTGTCCTGTCAATGATATATGCATCGTTGAGTTTCTGCAGGGATTCCTGGTAGTCCTTGTTTTTAAGGTATGCCCTTGCATAGGCGTTGTAGCCGTACAGGAAATCCTTTACATATTCTTCATCCACTTCACGGAAAAGCTTTTCAGCCTCTTCATATCTTCCCTTGCGGTCAAACCTGTTCCCTTCAAGACCGCTGCTGATAATGATCTCAACGCCTTTGTGGATAAGCCGTTTTGCCATTACCGGTTTGTATATAAACTGGTACGAAAGGATGGTAATTACACAGGCAACTGCTGCTGATATACCGAATACCTTTGTAAATTTTAAAAGATTCTTCTGCCTTTCACGGCCTTCAATTGTGTACTCCGGCCTCTGGGCAATTACCCTTCTTTTCTGGCCTTTTTCGTCAACCAGGGTTATGTGAGTTTTTAGTTTCTTTTCAAGAAACTTCTGGATGCTGTCTTCCGGTTTTCCCGCTATGATCATGTCGACAAGTCTGCGTGTGTCAGCGGCAGACATGAGGTCATTTATTATAACATTGCGAATCGTGTGGCGTATGGCCGGGTTAAAGAGGATCATGGCCTTTTTAAGTTTGGCAAGGTCACGGTCCGTGATTTCAATAGATGATGCGGATTCTACGGCAACCGGTTTTGCAACGGGCTTTGAGGGCCTTGATTCGGTTTCATATTCATCCTCAAGAGGTTCAATGGTAAGTGTATCATCTTCATGGTATAATTCAGCAGCCGGTTTCTGTTCTGTAAAATCGTGACTGATCTCTGCTGATTCTATGTCTGCGAATTCATCAAATTCATTCGCTTCAGGTGCTGCGCCTTTGCCTGGTTTTTCTGCAGGTGCTTCTACATCAAGGAATTCATCCTGGTGGAAATCCTCGAATTCATCCAGTGTGCTTCTTTCTTCTGCTGGTGCTTTTTCTGTGCCCAGGTCAATATCCGCAAAATCAAGGTTTTCAGTAAAACCTTCATCTGCAGGGATTTCAGCCCCGGGAACCGGTTCAGGTTTTTCTTCTGATACAAGGCTGTCAATGTCGATATCCGGTATATCCTGATCCCCGGCTTCGGGCAGTTCTGCGTGTTCATCAACAGATATTTCGTTGAAGTCGGGTATGCTCAGGTCTTCTTCGCTTTCAATGGATATCTCTTTTGACGGTTTACCCCTGGTCGAAGGTTTTTTTTCCGTGATTGCTGAAAGGTCTTCTATCTCTTCAAAGCTTTCAGTTGCCGGTTCGGCCGGTGTTTCTTCATCTTCAATAAAAGAGAGATCGCTATCTGAAAGAGGCAGTATCTCCTCTTCCTCCCCGGAAAGTTTAACTGAAGGTTCTGTTATGCTCTCTGTAATGTCTTCAAATTCATGGTCCCTGATATCTTCAGCTTCAGGCGGGAATAGGTCGGTATCATGGTCAAGCTCGTCAAGTCCAAGTTCTTCGGGTCTTCTTTCATGCGCAGTGTCATCATATTCCGTCATGGATTCGTCAAATGGTTCTTCTTCCATGGCCTCGGCCGGTTCACCCTCTTCAGAAGGCTGGAACCGGATTGAAGGCTTGACTTCCCTGGCAGGGAGAACATGAGTTTCCCCGGTGACTATTTTAACTATGCGTTCTATCTCGGCCAGTTCGTCCGGGGTGTATTCTATTTCAGTTTTCTTCGCTGCCATTAATCATTCCGTAATTTATAATTGCCCGATGAAGAGACATAATTCAGCAAATATTCTTTTATTTTAAAAATCAATTAAAATTCCTGTTATGCATTAAATAATAACTGCCGCAAATCAGCAGTTATCCTCTTATTATTTATCGACAAAACAACAGCACATTTGAAGCTTAAAATAAAAAGTCAGCTTAGATAATACCTTTTGTGAATTAATCACAAAAAAAAATCATAATATTCAGAGATATTTTTTCTATTACCGATATATAAATATGGAAAGGCTGTCGGCATATAAGCAGGCGGCACTGTTGCATTATTATGGTTCAGGGTGAATAGAATGAGGAGAGCCGGAAAGCTCTGCATGATACTTTGTGCAGTTCTGCTTACATCGTCAAGGTCTGACAGTACTGCAGAAATTGATTACCAGAAGCTTATGTTCCTGAAACAGGCAAATCCGCCTGAAAAAATAAGACTTATAATGACTCAGAACTTCGGAACGGGAAAACCGGTTGTTGCCGACGGCCTGCTCTTTACCTACAAGTGCAGGAAAGCCCTGAAGGTTTTCATTGCCGGCAATTTCAGTGCGTGGAAAATGAAACAAATGGAACGTGGTAAGGATGGTGTCTGGTTCTTTTTTCTCACTGACAGCGATTTTTCCGGCAGGATTGAGTACAAGTTCAATGTTGACGGATTATGGACAGAGGACCCGTACAATATTGCGCGCGAGGATGACAGGTACGGATCATATATCTCTACTGCCGAGCTTGAACCCGCCCGTGAAAATAAACTCGTGACATACAAAATGCTCAGGAAGGGCGTTATAGTTTTCAGGATATATAAGCCGGAAGCATCAATCGTTTCGTTAGTGGGTGATTTCAACGGATGGAATCCTGAAAATGACCTGCTGCGGAAGGGGTCTGACGGTATATGGAGACTGGAAAAACGCCTTGCGTCAGGAACGTACAGGTACAAGTACGTTATTGACGGCCAGTGGCTGCCCGATACGTTTAACCCGGATTCAGCTTCAGACAGTACCGGAGATATATGTTCAGTCATACAGATTAAGCGGTGAGCGGCGGAGTGTACCGGTAAAACTTCTGTTGCGGATTTCAGCAGCCGCTGATGTAAACAAATTCGTCTTCATGAAACCATGTCCCGGTTGACCAGTCCATCTTTTCATTGACATGGAAGCTGTTCTTGTAGGCCATGCTGCCGTTATTCCTCACGTAATAGCCAAGGTAATAATAGTCGAGCCCCAGTGAGGCGGCATACGCCGTTTCCTGTAACACGCTGAATGTCCCCAGCCTGTAATCGCTGAAGTCCGTGTCGTAGACAAAGTAAATGCTGCTTAGAGACCTTGATGAGACGTCAAGGAACCCTGCTGCGATCAGGCGGCTGTCCAGGTAGTATTCAGACTGGATTGCCGGGCAGGACTGCGTGTAAAATGAATGAAGAAAATCGCTCTGGCTGGAAACCTTGCCGAATCTTACCTCTGAATGTTTTCTGTATATTTCAAAAATTTCATCGCTGTATTCAAGTTGGTTAAAACGCACCTCTATCTCTCCGCACCTGTGTACAACGCGTTTCATGCTCTTCGTGTAATTCAGTTCCGATGTCCGGATTCTTATGGGGATACATTCCCCGCAGCCGCTGCATACGGGCCTGAAGTAGTACATGCCGAACTTTCTCCATCCGCGGGCAAGCAGTATATCAAGTTCTTCAGCCGTAAGCTGCGATGCAAAGAAATAATTCGTGCGCCATTTTCTCCCCTCCAGGTAAGGGCAGTCTGATTCAGGGCTTGTCTGCAAGTCTGAATGCAGGATCATAAGCGGACTTTCAGTTGACCCCGTACTTTTCCCGATATTCCTCCATCTTTGTAATCATGGAGCTGTCAATGCCGTAGCCCCCTGATAGTGAAGGCGTCTTCAGGAATTCGATTATATCAAGAATGTTTACTATGGGGTAAAATTTCAGCCCTGTTGATTCTGTAAGTTCCTGGATGGCTGATTTTTCGCCGGTACCCTTTTCCATCCGGTCAACCGATATTATCACAGCTGTAAGCTGCGGGTTGCCCTGACCTTTAAGTATGTCAAGGGACTCGCGAACAGCCGTACCTGCTGTAATGACATCATCAACAAGTATTACCCTGTCGTCTGCCGCGAGGGTTTTGCCCACCATGAGCCCCATGTCGCCGTGGTCCTTGACCTCTTTCCTGTTAAAAGCGTAGTGCACATCGATGCCGTGCTCGTGATAAAGAGCGTTAACTGCTGCAATAGCAAGCGGGATCCCCTTGTATGCAGGCCCGAAAATAGCCGTGTATTTATCTTTTATATTATCTACAATTGTGCTGGCATAGAAGCTGCCGAGCCTGTTTATGGCGCGTCCGGTGTGAAGCATCCCGGTGTTGAGAAAATATGGTGAAAGCCTTCCGGATTTAAGGGTGAATTCGCCGAATTTAAGGGCTTTGCTGTCCAGAAGGAATGTTATGAATTCTTTTTTATACTCTTTCATTGCGTGCTCCTGTATCGTTGCTAATATAAGTATTACGAGGAAGACTTTCAGTATATTCCTCCTGAAAAGAGAAGATCATCCTGTCTGGAAAATGGTGTCGAGCATTTTTTGTCAAATCCTTCACGCGGCTGAGAAATAATCATCCTTGACAGAATTTAATTTTTATGTTAATTCACCAGTGTTAACCTTACGGGGGTTTTATAAACGATAATGCGTAATTATAGCAGTTATCGATTAGATTAATCCCGGTCATTGCGAACGGAGTGAAGCAATCTGTACAGACAGGTATGTGTTTAATGCAATAGGAAGGTATTTTCAAAAACAGACTGCCACGGCATTTCATGCCTCGCAGTGACAGGCGTAGTCTATTTTAAAAATAATCACATTGGTGAATAACCTGAAAGCAGAAATCCATGGCAAAAGTAAGAATAGAAAATCTTCATAAGAAATTCGGAAGCAACAGCGTCCTCCGGGGAGTTGACATTGCTGTTGAGCCCGGTGAAATTTTCTGTATTATAGGAAAGAGCGGTACTGGTAAATCGGTTGTTATGAAACACCTTGTAGGGCTGCTCGATCCCGATGAAGGTTCGATCTATGTTGATGACACCCTTTTTACCGGTGCGGATAAAAGCGTCAGGGAATCGATCATCAGAAAGTTCGGGATACTTTTCCAGGGGGCCGCGCTTTTTGACTCAATGAATATTTATGATAACGTGGCATTCGGGCTGCGCAGAAGAAAAATGGACGAGGGGCAGATCAGTGAGACCGTAATTGACATGCTTGAACAGGTTGGACTTTCGGGTATGGGTGATAAATGGCCTTCTGAACTTTCAGGGGGAATGCAGAAAAGGGCCGGTCTTGCACGGGCGATAGCAATGAAACCTGAAATCATGCTCTACGATGAGCCCACAACGGGTGTTGATCCGATCACCGGCGGGTCGGTTGACCGTCTTATAGTTAAAATGAACCAGGTCTACGGAATCACCTCTATCGTAATCACGCATGACATGAATTCAGCATTCAGAATTGCAGATAGAATGTCCATGCTCTACGATGGCAAAGTAATCTTTACAGGAACACCGGAAGATTTTAAAAACAGCACAAACCCATATGTAATTCAGTTTGTTGAAGGGACTGTAAACGGCCCGATAAGCGTAATATAAATTTATTTTTCCGGATGATTGCGCACTTAACTGTTAATTGATTGACATATAAGTAAAAAGGGTTTCAGTTAAAATCAGATCTGCCTCAGGCTGTCAGGGTAAATTTTAATTTCATACGGGTTAATAAAAGGTTGTTGCCGGAGCAGAATGACAGTTTAACGACAGCAAAATATTTTAAGGAGATGGTCTATGGATTCATTTAGTCATGATTCGGGCACATACACCGGAAAAGGCGGGGTGGAAATATTTTTTCAGAAATGGGTTGTTCAGAAAGCCAGGGCTGTTCTCATTCTTGTTCATGGTATAGGTGAGCATTCCGGCAGGTACGGCAACCTCCTGAAAAGTCTTGCCGGGAAAAATATTTCTGTTTTCGCGATTGATCACAGGGGGCACGGCCGGTCAGAAGGGAAAAGGGGCCATGTCGATTCATTTATGGATTACATTTATGATCTTAAGCTCTTTACCGAATTTGTTAAAGAGGAGAACAGGGGCCTCCCTGTAATTATGTACGGTCACAGTATGGGTGGAGTTATAGCATCCAAGTATGCCATGACCTATCCTGATGATATATCAATGCTTGTTCTTTCATCTCCGGGATTCAAGCCTGTTTTCCCTGTTCCTGGATGGAAAAGGCGGCTTGGTGAATTCATGTCATCCAGGATCGGAACATTTTCAGCGTCAACCGGCATATCGGCAGATGGAATATCCCGCGACAGTGGAGCTGTGGCAGCTTATAAGAACGATCCCCTCAACCACGACAGGGCTTCGGCAAGGCTCTTTGTGGAATTAGACAGGGCGTCGGCAGAATGTCTGGCTAACGCAAAAAAGATACGAAAGCCACTGCTCGTTTTTCATGGCAAGAGCGATCCGATCGTGGATTACAGAGCATCAGAGCAGTTCTATAATGACGCCTCCTCTTCAAATAAAAAGCTTTTTCTATATGAGAATCTTTACCACGAGACTATAAATGAAATTGAGGTTGATGCGATGAAAGTATTAAAAGATGTAATCGGATGGATTACGGGTAATGCCGGATCAAAAACAGCTGTTCCTGCTGTAAGTGTTCCTGTCAAACCTGTGGAAGAAAAGCCTGCGGCTAAGAAGCCTGCGGCCAAGAAGCCTGCGGCCAAGAAGCCTGCGGCCAAGAAGCCTGCGGCCAAGAAGCCTG
>DAONFG010000004.1:56136-116996 GCA_035403465.1 Spirochaetota bacterium
GAAGCCTGTGGCCAAGAAGCCTGTGGCCAAAAAGCCTGCGGCCAAGAAGCCTGCAGCCAGGAAGCCTGTGGCCAAGAAGCCTGTGGCCAAAAAGCCTGCGGCCAAGAAGCCTGCAGCCAGGAAGCCTGCAGCCAAGAAGTAAAAAATTAATTCATCTATCCGTGATAAAACCGCGTTTCTGATAAGGGCGCGGTTTTTTTATTTCAGCACAGTAAACATCAGTGTGTGATTTTACAAAAACAGCTTTTATCAGGTTAAAGATACGATAGAGGAAATGCCGGGAAAAATGATTTTTTTTAGAGCATTTAAAAAAAAGTTTGAATATTATAACACAGTTGTGCTTTTAGACACTAACTGCGCACCTGCAGGAAATTGTGCAATATTATTGAGCATCAGGGAATTCCATGCTGAGGGATAATGTTGAAAGTGATGTTAATTGCAGGGATTAGAGCTGTATTCCGTCAAACACATAAAAAAATGGTAAAAGTTGAGGCCGGTATGAATGAAGCGGTTTTTTTTGATCTTGATAAGACAATTTCTGCTGTTCCTACAGAGAAATACTTTGCTTATCATCTCTTTAAAAAAAATATTATAAGCACAATGGACTTTATAAAGGTAATATGGCAGTGCCTTATGTATGATTTGCATTTTACACGCGATTTCTACGCTGTAAAGAGTAATGTAATCCGCATAGTGATGCGCGACCAGTGTGCTGTTCAGATGAAGGATGTTTACCGTGAATATTTTCACAATTTCCTCAGGGGGATGATATTCCCTCAGATGCTCATGGAGATAAAAAGGCACAGGCTGGAAAACCGCAGGCTGGTGATAATTTCCGCGTCACTGGACTTTATAGTTGAGGAGTTCTGTGCATACCTTGATATTGACCATTTTTATGCTTCGAACCTTGAAATTGTCAATGAAAGGTATACAGGAGAAACGCTCGGAAAGATTTATATGGGCAGAACAAAACATGACGCGGTCAAGGAATACGCAGAAATTCACAATGTTGACCTGTCAAGGAGTTATGCCTACGGTGATTATGCGGAAGATTCCCATATACTCCGCATGGTAGGGTTCCCCGTAGCTGTCAACCCTGACAAAAAGTTGCTTAGCGAGGCGGTTAAATATAACTGGGAAATACAGAACTGTCAGCTTTCAGCATGATGAAGGTTCTGCAGTATGTCCCTGTTTTAGAGATTGATTGTTTCAGTTATGTAAAGATTTAATATTCATGAAATATTGATTTACTCTTTGTTATGTGAAACATTATTCCTCGTCCTCTTCTGTTACACCCCTGTTAAATTAACGACGTATAGTGTATCGTTTTATGTCTGCGGTTGACCATATCAACAGTGCATGAAAAATCATGTTATCATTTATTTAATGGAGGATGATTATGTTAAACGCAGCAGATACCGCGTGGATGTTAATTTCCACGGCAATGGTAATGGTTATGACGCCGACGCTTGCTTTTTTTTACGGCGGTCTTGTGAGGAGAAAAAATGTTCTGTCAATATTGATGCAGTGCATGGTAATACTTTCAGTGATATCTCTGCAGTGGGTTCTGTTCGGTTACAGCCTGGCGTTCGGGCCTGATAAGGGAGGAGTTATAGGCGGACTTGACTGGGTATTCCTGAGAGGCGTTGGATTGGAACCGCTGGAAGGACAGACAATTCCCCACCAGCTGTTTATGAGTTTCCAGATGATGTTTGCAGTTATTACTCCTGCGCTTATTGTGGGAGCATTTGCAGAGAGGATTAAATTTTCGGGATTCCTTCTCTTTACAGTGTTATGGTCAACATTGGTGTATGATCCTATGGCGCACTGGGTATGGGCCCCGGGAGGATGGCTTTTTAATAAGGGGGTTCTGGATTTTGCCGGAGGTACGGTAATCCATATTCTTGCAGGTATTTCGGCACTTGTTTTTTCATTCCTCATCGGCAAAAGAAACGGCAGAGGGTCTAGCCCATCTCCGCATAACCTTCCATTTGCGGTGCTTGGTGCGGGATTCTTATGGTTCGGATGGTTCGGATTTAATGCAGGAAGTGCTCTGGGAATCAAGGGGCAGACTGTTTCTGCTTTCGTTAATACAAACACCGCGGCAGCTGCGGCAGCTCTGACCTGGATGATCATTGACTGGTTTGTGCACAAGAGCCCTACAATGCTGGGAGTAATAACAGGTGTTGTTGCCGGTCTTGTTGCTATCACTCCCGCGGCCGGGTATGTTTCTCCAATGTCATCAATAGCAATTGGTGCAGGAGGCAGCATGCTTGGATTTATCTTCGTAAGCTATATTAAGCCCAGGTTCGGATATGATGATTCACTGGATGTTTTTGGTGTCCATGGAATGGCTGGTATCTGGGGCGCAATAGCGACCGGTATATTCGCATCGAAGGCTATAGGCGGTACGGATGGTCTTATTCACGGTAATGCCGGGCAGGTGGGAGTTCAGGCAATCGGCGTTCTTGTTGCTGTAGTTTTTGCGGCGGCGGGAACATTTGTTCTGTATAAGGTCTGTGATTTTTTTGTAGGAATGAGGGTCGATTCACGTGAAGAAAATATTGGTCTGGATCTTACTCAGCATCACGAAGCAGGCTACACCTTAATGGATTAAATGGAGGATAAGATGAAATATATAATAGCAATAATCAAATCACACAAATTGTATGATGTAAAAAAGGAACTGGAGAACAACGAAATTCACCTGATGACCGTTAGTGACGTCCTTGGATGCGGCAGGCAGAAAGGAACAACCGAGGTCTACAGGGGAGTAACAGAAGTTGATAATCTCCTGAGAAAAACAAAAATAGAAATTGCTGTTAATGATGATTACTTTGAACGTGCAGTAAATGCAATAATGAAGGCTGCCCCGGAAAATGAAATCGGAGACGGCAAGATTTTTATTTTTGACCTTGCGGAATGTATCAGGATAAGGACAGGTGAAAAGGGCGGCGAGGCCATAGGCTGAGGCGCACGGAGGGAGGGGTCAGCGGCCCCTCTCACCCAGATACCTGCAGATTCCCCCTGCGGCCTCGCGTCCCTGACGTATTGCCCAGACCACAAGGGAAGCACCTCGGACAGAATCACCTGCAGAGAAGACGCCATCAACAGAACTCATATAGTTTTCATCAACCCTGACATTACCCGACGCATCCAGTGCCAGGCCCAAATCAGTAACCGGGCCTTTATGCCTTACATGCAGGAAACCGGCAGAGATAAAAACAATGTCAGCCTGAAGTTCTATAACTGATTCGGGGAGTTCCCTCATGAGCTCTTTCCCGTCCGCGTCCTTCTCCCATGCAACGCGGATGGCGGAAATTTTTTTCACCTGTCCGTTCTCACCGTGAAACTTCATCGTTTTCACACACCAGAGCCTGTCGCACCCTTCTTCGTGTGAACTGGATGTTTTTTTAACCCTGGGCCAGAGCGGCCATGGTTCGGCGTCTTCCCTGTGCGAAGGCGGTTCGGGGAGTATCTCGACCTGCGTGATGCCCGCGGCTCCCTGCCTGTTCGCACTACCCACGCAGTCGGAACCTGTATCGCCTCCGCCGATTACCACTACTTTTTTATTTATGGCTACTATAAGTTTATCCTCGGGTATTTCTTCACCTGCAACCCGCCTGTTCTGTTGTTCAAGATACTCCATTGCAAAATGGATTCCCTTAAGCTCGCGGCCTTCTATTGCAATGTCCCTGGGTTCGCGGGCGCCTGTGGCAAGGAGAACAGCATCATAATCTCTGTGCAGTTCTTCAACAGGGATCTCCCTGCCTATCATTGTCCCTGTACGGAACTCGATCCCCTCCTGCTCAAGTATCCTGAGGCGCCGGTCTATTATGCGCTTGTCAAGTTTGAAGTCCGGGATCCCGTAACGGAGGTAACCGCCGATCCTGTCTTCAGCTTCAAATACTGTTACAAGATGTCCGCACCTGTTCAGCATGTCTGCGGATGCAAGCCCTGCGGGCCCGCTTCCGATCACCGCGACTTTTTTACCGGTGCGCACCTGAGGTGGTTCGGGTTTTACAAGGTTAAGCTCAAAGGCTTTTTCTATTACTGCAAGTTCGTTCTGGCGGATGGTTACTGCTTCGTCTGTCAGGGCGAGTACGCATGAAGCTTCGCATGGTGCAGGGCAGACGCGGCCTGTGAATTCGGGAAAGTTGTTTGTTTCACTGAGAAGTTTATATGCGGACTTCCAGTCCTTGCGGAAAATCATGTCCTGCCATTCGGGCATGATGTTGCTTACCGGGCATGCCCAGTGGCAGAAAGGAACGCCGCAGTCCATACACCTCGAAGCCTGGGCTTCCCTGTCCCTGTCGGGCAGAACTGATTCAACCTCCTTGTAATCGTTAACGCGTTCTTCAACAGGCCTGTATCCTGATTCGCGCCTTTTTATATTAATAAAACCCCTGGGATCTCCCATCAGAATGTCTCCTCAAGCTGTTCTTCTTCCCTGATCGTCCTGAGCTTTTCGTCGATCAGTGCATTTTTTATTTCGTTCAGAGCGCGCTTGTATTCAAGCGGCAGTACGCGCACAAATTTTGGCATGAACTCATACCAGCGCAGTATTATATCTTTTGCAAAAGAGCTGTCTGTATAGTGAATATGCTTTTTCAGCATCTCGATAATTAAATCCTGGTCGTCGTAATCGCGAACAGGTGATATTTCAACCATACCTTTGTTGCAGAAGTAGTCAAAGTTTCCATCAAGGTCCAGTACATAAGCAATGCCGCCGCTCATGCCTGCACCGAAATTTCTGCCAACACGGCCCAGCACCACAATCCTTCCGCCTGTCATATACTCGGCGCAGTGGTCACCTGTGCCCTCAACAACTGCGTATGCACCGCTGTTGCGTACGCAGAAACGTTCTCCCGCGATGCCGCGGATATAGGCCTCACCCGAAGTAGCCCCGTACAGTACCGTGTTGCCGGCAATAATATTTTCTTCAGCCTTGAACGATGAATCCTGCGGTGGTAAAAGAATCAGGCGCCCGCCTGAAAGGCCTTTGCCGAAGTAATCGTTAGCGTCACCCGTGAGCCTGAATGTGACACCCTTCGCAAGGAATGCGCCGAAGCTCTGTCCTGCGCTGCCGTTAAACGTACACTGCACAGAATCATCCGGAAGACCAGTCTCCCCGTACTTTTTCGATATTTCGTAAGAAAGCATGGCGCCGACAGAACGGTCAGTGTTGCTGATTGGCATCTCTATGTACACATTGACCTCTTTCCCGCTTTCAAGTGCAGGTTTTACACGCTCAACCAGCCTCCGGTCAGGCACCATGTCGATTTTGTGGACCTGCTGTTTTACGCAGTGCAGGTCTGCGGTTGCCGCCTCTGCCGGTCTGTGCAGTATGTCTGAAGGATCAACGTGCATGGCCTTCCAGTGGTTTATGCTGCGTACCCTGAGCAGGGCAGTGTTGCCTATAAGGTCATCGAATCTGCGCACACCCAGCGAAGCCATTATCTCGCGTATCTCCTGCGCCATGAACCTGAAGTAATTGATAATATACTGTGACTTGCCGCGGAACTTTTTGCGAAGTTCCGGATCCTGTGTTGCCACTCCAACCGGGCATGTGTTCAGGTGACATTTGCGCATCATGACGCATCCGAGAACGATGAGCACACCCGTACCGAAACCGAAATCTTCAGCACCCAGTATCCCCGCTATTACAATGTCGCGGCCGGTCTTCAGCTGCCCGTCAACCTGCAGTTTAACACGGCCCCTAAGGTTGTTCTTCACAAGGGTTTGGTGAGTTTCCGAGAGTCCAATTTCCCATGGCATTCCGGCGTGTTTGATAGAACTGATAGGGCTTGCACCGGTCCCGCCGTCGTAACCGCTTATGAGGATGTTGTCAGCGTGCGCTTTTGCCACACCTGCCGCGATAGTCCCCACGCCTGATTCTGAAACAAGCTTCACGCTTATCCGTGCAGAGGGATTCGCATTCTTCAGATCAAATATAAGCTGCGCAAGGTCCTCAATTGAATATATATCATGGTGAGGCGGCGGCGAAATAAGGGTTACGCCCGGAGTTGCGTGACGTGTCCTGGCAATCATTGAATCAACCTTGTAACCGGGGAGCTGCCCGCCTTCGCCCGGTTTTGCACCCTGTGCCATTTTTATCTGGAGCTCATCCGCGTTCGCAAGATAGTTACTTGTAACACCGAACCTGCCCGAGGCGATCTGCTTGATTGCGCTGCGTGATGATGTTCCGTCAGGAAATGGAGTGAAACGTGCCGGGTCTTCGCCGCCTTCGCCGGAATTGCTGCGACCCTGTATGGAGTTCATGGCGATTGCGATTGCCTCGTGCGCCTCTCTGCTTATTGAGCCGAACGACATTGCGCCCGTGGTGAGGCGTTTCATGATCTGTTCAACTGGTTCGACCTCGTCAACGGGAATAGGGCTTTGCGGATTGAAATCAAAGAGTCCCCTGATAAAATGAGGCTTGCTGTTCCTTAAGTCAACAAGTGATGTAAACTCCCTGTACTTTGTGTAGTCGCCCGAACTTGCAGCCCGTTGCAGAAGAGAAATTGACTCCGGGTCCCATGAATGCTTTTCACCGTATTTCCTGTAGCTGTAGACTCCTTCAGATTCAACAACAGGTGATGGACCGAATCCCCGGTTGTGCTTCATGATCGTTTCAGCTGCAATAACATCAATCCCGATGCCTGATATTCGTGAACTGGTACCGGTAAAGTATTTATCGAGTAATTCCCGTGAAAGCCCGATGCATTCAAACACCTGGGCACCGCGGTAGCTTCTGATCGTTGATGTGCCCATCTTGGAATAAATTTTAAGAAGACCCTTGTCGATGGACTTAATGTAATTATTAATAAGACCGAGTACACCTGTATCTGACCGGGCCTTTCCGTTCATTTCAAGCTCGGTGATTGTGGCGAATGCAACATAAGGGTTGACCGCGTCTGCACCGTAGCCTATGAGCAGTGCAAAGTGCATCACCTCGCGCGCCTCGCCTGTTTCGCATACAATACCGGTCCCGGCCCTTTTTTTGGTCCTGATAAGGTGATGGTGAACGGCTGAGCATGAGAGCAGGGAGGGCACAGGGGCACGTTCCGCACTTACATTTTTATCTGACAGAATGATCACCTGGCAGCCTGTATCAACCGACTCTTCAGCTTCACGGCGTATTCGTTCCACAGCCTCTTCAAGTCCGGGGTTGCCGTATGAAACCGGAAACGTACAGTCTATGGTTGTGCACCTGATGTCAGCATGGCCTCCGTCGCGGAGTTTTTCCAGTTCCTTGTTTGTAAAAACAGGGCGTATGAATTTTATAAGCCTGCAGTGCTCAGGGGTTTCTTCAAGGAGGTTTCTCCTGCGGCCCATGTAGCTTGTATTGCTCATGACAAGCTCCTCCCTGATCGGGTCAATGGGGGGATTCGTAACCTGTGCGAAGACCTGCTTGAAGTAGTTATAAAGCGGCTGGGGCCTGTCCGAGAATACAGCAACGGGAGTATCGGTTCCCATTGACCCCACCGGCTCCTGGCCGTTAACAGCCATCGGCTGGATTATATCGCTGATATCCTCGCGGTTATATCCGAAAGCGATCTGCATGCGGCGCAGCTTTTCAGTCTCGATCACGGTTTCAGCAATACCACGGAATATAATATCATCAAAACTGATCCGGTTCTCCTCGACCCAGCGTTTATAAGGACTCTGGTGAGCGATCCGTTCCTTTACTTCGCTGTCTGGAATTATCCGGCCCTCTTCTGTGTCAACAAGAAGCAGTTTTCCGGGCATGAGCCTCCCCTTGTGCTTTATGTCGCCGGGATTGAAATTCTGCACACCTACCTCTGAGGCCATAACGATCATGTTGTCGTTTGTGACAATATAACGCGAAGGTCTGAGTCCGTTCCTGTCAAGAGTCCCGCCGATAAACCTCCCGTCACAGAAAACCATTGAAGCCGGGCCATCCCATGGCTCCATCATCGTGGAGTGGTATTCATAAAAATATTTCAGGTATTCCGGGATCGGGTTCTTGTTGTTCCATGATTCCGGGATCATCATCATAAGTGAATGGGGAAGCGACCGTCCTGCTGCAACAAGCATCTCCAGTGCATTATCAAATGAGGCCGAATCGCTCTTGCCCGGTTCAATCACAGGGAGAACCTTCTCAATATCGCTGCCAAGAAGCGCGGATTTAAAATCAGCCTCCCTTGCCTCCATCCAGAACCTGTTTCCCTTTATTGTATTGATTTCGCCGTTATGCGCCATCAGCCTGAACGGCTGGGCCAGGTCCCATGAAGGGAAAGTGTTTGTGCTGAACCTTGAGTGCACAAGGGCCATTGCGCTTTCCATTCTTTCGTCGCGAAGGTCAGAGTAATAATTCCTCACCTGCCCCGGCATAAGCATACCCTTGTAAACAATAGTCCTTGAAGAGAGTGTGACTATGTAGAACAGCCTCCTGTCTTCAATTGCCGATTCGCGGATTGTCCGTTCAATAAGTTTTCGTACAACAAAGAGACGCAGTTCAAGAGGCATCGGGGAACTTTTACATGCTGTTACAAATACCTGCCTGGAAAGAGGCTCTGACCCTTTTGCAATCTCGCCTATAACGCTGCTGTCAACAGGAACATCACGCCACGTAATAATCTTCAGCCCTTCAGATGCCATGATTTTTTCAATTTCAAATATACACGCTTCCCGCGCTGCCCGGTTTTTCGGAAGGAAAACAATACCTGTTCCATACTCACCCGCAGCGGGGAGTCCGGGCACGATCTCGTGATAAAATGAATGGGGGATCTGCATCATGATACCGGCTCCGTCGCCGGTTTTATTGTCCGCGCCCTCGGCTCCCCTGTGCGTCATCCTTTCAAGGACTTCAAGTCCCCTTTCTATTATGCCGTGGGACTTTTTACCCTTAATATTCGCAACAAAACCTATGCCGCAGGAATCATGCTCAAATGACGGATCATACATTCCGGACTTTTCCGGCCTGGTGTAGTTCATCTTAATGCTCCAGTAAGACATGTTGACGGTAGAAAGGTTAACTCATTGGATACCGCGTGATGATAAAATAAAAACAGGCTGATCTCTTACAAATAAAAAATTAAAGGGCAATGTTACGTCAGTGTTAAAATATAACTTCTATTAAACAAAACAATCATGTATACGATTGCAGCTGGCATGGCTCATGCAGGATCGTCCCTGCTGAACAATTTAAAATTTAACATATCTGTAGCATAAAAAAAACTTTAAACATTGATTATCCTGTATTTAACTGGAGAATGACAACAGTAATTTAATGCAGAGTTCCCGAGGTGTGCTTATGTCCGAAGACAGGACGAAATATATATTTGTAACAGGAGGCGTCTGCTCTTCCCTTGGAAAGGGGATTTCGGTTGCTTCGCTGGGTATGCTGCTTGAAGGCCACGGCTATAAGATATCAATCATAAAGATGGATCCCTACCTGAACATCGACCCGGGCACCATGAGCCCATTCCAGCATGGAGAGGTTTATGTTACCGAGGACGGTGCGGAAACAGACCTTGACCTGGGATACTACGAAAGGTTCACCGGTTCCAAGCTGTCGCGGAAGAATTCCGTGTCAACCGGCCAGATATACAACACGGTCATTCAGCGTGAGAGGAGGGGGGACTACCTGGGGAGCACGGTACAGGTTATACCTCACATCACAAACGAAATAAAGAAAAGGATTTACGATGTTGGGGCCGATGACGACCTGGATTTTGTACTGGTTGAAATCGGCGGCACAGTGGGCGACATAGAATCGATCCCGTTTCTTGAATCGATCAGGCAGATCCGGCAGGAGCTCGGAATCAAGCGGGTAATGAATGTTCACCTTACACTTGTTCCGACGATTGCAGTTGCAGGGGAACAGAAGACCAAACCCACACAGCACTCGGTCAAGGAGCTTATGCAGCTGGGAATCATCCCCGACATACTGCTGGCCAGGGTGGAAAAACCCATGGAGAGCGAGATGAAGGCAAAGATCGCCCTCTTCTGCAATGTTTCTGAACGCAACGTAATATCCGCCGAAGACATAAAAGGTTCGATTTATGAAATACCATACATGTTCCAGCGGAACGGCTTTGACATGATAACACTTGAACATTTCAACCTGCCGGCCGGCCGCATAAACCTGGGTAAATGGGACAGCTTTATCACCACCCTGCGTAACCCGAAAAGGCGCGTAAAGATCGCGGTCGTGGGAAAATACATGCAGCTTAATGACGCGTACAGGTCAATCTACGAGGCACTGGTGCACGGTGCAGTAGCCAGCGAGGCTGAGCTTGATATACTCAAGATCGATTCAGAGGACCTTGAGTCATGCAGTGAATCATCCGCGGCATCAATGTTTGATGGAGTTGACGGTATACTTGTACCCGGCGGGTTCGGCAACAGGGGAATCGAAGGAAAGATAGCTGCGGTCAGCCACGCAAGAAGGAACGGTATTCCTTTCCTCGGTATATGCCTTGGCATGCAGTGCGCGGTAATCGAGTTTGCAAGGAATGTATGCGGACTGGCGGGCGCAAATTCCACAGAGTTTAATTCATATACGCCGCACCCGGTTATATCGCTGCTCGAGGAGCAGGAGGTTATTGCAGAGAAGGGGGGCACCATGAGACTTGGGGCCTACCACTGCGAATTCACACCGGGGAGCAGGATAGGGTCCATATACGGCAGGGAGTCTGTGATGGAGCGCCACAGGCACAGGTTTGAGTTTACAATGAAGTACAGGCAGATATTTGAAGAGTACGGGATGATTGTCGGAGGGATCTACCCCAGGAACAATCTTGTGGAGACTGTTGAGGTTCCAGGTCACCCGTGGTTTGTGGCAACGCAGTACCACCCTGAATTCAAGTCGAAACCGGTGAACCCGCATCCGCTTTTCAGGGATTTTATACGTGCCGCTGTTGAACGCAGGGGATAAAACTCTGTATCCTGTGACCGGTCTTATTCCGGGTGCTTTACAGAATTAACAAGCATCCGGACCTCTGATGTTTTCAGAATGCGGTGGTCCCCCTTGTTAAGCCTTCCCAGCGAAAGCGGGCCGTAACCGGTTCTCTTCAGCTTTAACACGTTGTACCCCAGGTTTTTGAAAGAGTACCTGATCTGTCTTTTTTTGCCTTCAGCAATCAGCACCTTTACGAACATGCGTGATTTGTCTGCAACCGTTAGCGTGGCAGGCCTTGTCCTGGTCTTTATCTGGTGAACAAAAAAACCTTTTTCAATCTTCTTCAGGTCCTCATCTGCTGCAGGTTTGTCCAGTTCGACAAGGTATTCCTTTTTTACCTTGAAGTCTGGCGAAGTCAGCATGTGGGAAAGGTCTCCGTCATTGGTAAAAAGAAGCAGCCCCTCAGTATCCTTGTCCAGTCTGCCCACGGGAACAACACCCGCCCGGATGAATTTTTCCGGAAGAAGCGACATTACTGTTGCCCGCCCTTTTTCATCGCTCAGGGTGGTAATGTATCCCTTTGGCTTGTTGAGCATCAGGTAGTATGTCATGCTCACGGCAGTGAGCTTTTTGCCGTTAAAGCTGATTACGGATACGTCAGGGTCAACTGTCGTGGCAAGGTCTGTAATGACACGCCCGTCAATTTTTATAAGGCCTTCAGTGATCAGCGATTCAACTTTCCGCCGCGAACCGATACCGCATGATGCGAGATATTTATTCAGTCTAGTTTTCATCAGTTTTTTTCAGGTCCTCTGCCGCGTCTGGTTTTCCGCCGGTCACCTGGTCTTCGGATACCTCAGACTGTGATTCGGGGTTGTTGTTGATTTTCTTGAACCGTATTTCATCATTCACTGTATCACGGTAGAGTGAGAAGATGTCACCCCTGCGCACATAGTTGAGTTCCCCTTCAAATGATGTTCCCGCAAGAAAAATAATCCGGCTTTTGTTGAAATCGAAATTATAATTACCCTCGATTTTTTTTGTGGCCCCTTTAATATATGAGGCGTATCTCCCGTCCTTATATATTTCGAGGCAGTGGTTTGTATAGTCTCCGAAACGGTTTACACTCCACCATTTGCCGTGTAGAGCCTCGCTCAATTCATCAGTCTCTTTCTCCCAGAATGAACTCAGGTATGATTCAATATTGTCGCTGCTTGAATCGCTTAGTATGCTGATATTTTTTCCGAACACCCAGCCTGTTATACCGTTTGACAGCCTCACCTTGTACCAGTAATCCTTCTGGCCTGCTATTGACTGCACCACCGCAGAGCGTTCAATAACCTCGGTAATTTCACCCTTTTTCATCTGCGCAATACGTGAAGTTGATATGAGCGGATCAACACGCAGGGCTGTGTTGGCAGTAGTGATAATTGCAATGTGTTTCTCCTGGCCGGGAGCTCCGGTTACAGGACCGGTTTCCTCATCTTTTCCGCACATGGCAAACAGCAGGAGGCTTATGGCAGACAGGAGGGATAACGTTTTTCTGTATCTTCTCATTTAATATGACCTTGTATATTAGTGTACAGGCATCGGGCCTTTTTTTCAATGTTTTATGCGTACCCGGGTAAGCAATTTAAAAACTTAAGGTTTTCTGACTGATTTTAATCTGTCTATGTGAGCTATCCATGTTGTCAATAACAAATCCTCAATGTATATAGCTGCGGCCTGTACAAAAATATCTTGACGCTTTATATTAAACACGGACAATAATCAGGATTCTTGTCATTAAAACCTCTGCACAACAGATCAGAAAATTACAGAGCATAAGAGTATTCGGAACAGGTTATTATTAAATGAAAATAAGAGAACTATTCAGCGGGAAGGTTTATACAGTGTCAAACTTTCTTACTCTGCTAAGGGTGATTGCTGTCCCGGTAATTTTTTATTATATGCATCTCGAGAGTATAACCGGTAATCAGAAATACATGTATTACCAGGTGTTTTATTTCGGCATAGTGATCGTCTCGGATTTTTTTGACGGATTCCTTGCAAGGAAATTCAACCAGATATCCAAGCTCGGGCAATTCCTTGATCCTGTTGCGGATAAAATCTGCCTCATAGTAATCGGCAGTTCACTTGTCTACTACAAGGGATTTCCGCTATGGGTGCTTATTATCGTCCTGTTCAGGGAGGTGGTTGTCGTTCTCGGTGCAGTGTTTCTTTTTGCAAGGAGAGACGTTGAGGTACAGCCGGGCCTGATGGGGAAAACAGGTGTGGCATGCATGGCACTCTCGGCACTGTTCTACCTTGTTTCTTTTGATTATCAGCTTTTCAACATCATATCTGTAAAGATAATCTCGGTTTCCCTGATACTTTTATTCTATATTCCCGGGTCTGTTCTATATGTTAAAAACTATTCAGAATACTGCTTCAAGGATAAAAAGTTTTAGTTCTATTGCTTTTATTGCCGCGGCAGTACTTCTGTTTACCGGGGCATCTGCTGACAGGACTATTCCGCTGACCGTGATCGACGGCAGAAAATACATTTCTCTTCATGCATTTATTACCACGCTTGATATTGAAAACAGTTTTGATCACGTATACCAGAAGGGCCGTCTTTATTACAAGAAGCATTACATGGTGTACAAGACAGGTTATTCGGTCGCAATAATCGACAACAGCCTCTATACATCGGCTTACGAGGTGGTCAGGTACAAGGGGGGCATATACCTCCCTGCTGATATGGCCGGGGCAGCTGCGGGAATGTTTTATTCCGGAATAACGGTTGTGCTGAGTGAGGACAGGCTGGTCATCGCACAGAAAAAACAGGAGGAACAGCCCGCATCTGAAGTTACCATACAGAAGACAAAGGGGCGTATAGGGTTCATCATAATCGATCCCGGACATGGCGGCAAGGATCCCGGGGCGATAGGTAAGGGCGGGATAAGGGAGAAGGATATTACGCTGAAGGTTTCGCTTAAGCTCGAATCCCTGCTGAAAGAAAAATTTAAAAATATCAAGATAAAGATTACAAGGAACAATGACCGTTTCATTGAACTTGCACAGAGGGCTGAACTAGCAAACAGGGAGATAAAAAAGGATGTCAACGGACTGTTTGTAAGCGTCCACGTAAATGCCTCGATCAGTCCTAAAATTTCAGGCTTTGAGACCTATTACCTTTCACAGAATCCCACGAACGAGGAGGCACGAAAAACCGCAGCCCTTGAGAATAATGTAATTATCCTTGAGGATAATTCCCCGGCAGATGACGTTGAATACATGGAAGCGCTGATGATTACCACGCAGATACAGAAAGAGAGTTCCATGCTGGCTGATTTTGTCCAGAGGCAGATGGACTATAACATTTCAGAATTCAAGTCAAGGGGCGTGCACAGGGCCGACTTTTTTGTACTCAGGGGCGCCCTGATGCCCGCGGTTCTTGCGGAGATCGGTTTTATTACACACCGGAAAGAGTCATCCTTCCTGAAAAAGGAGAGCTACCAGGATAAAGTCGCAGCAGGGATATGCAGCGGTATAGTAAAATTTATTAACCGGTATAATAAAATGATTGAACAGTAAGAGACCGGTTTTATAAGGGAACCACAATAAATTAGAATATGGATGTTCCCTTGTGGGCACAACTGCTGTTAAAATCAGAATCTTTTATATTTGTATTTCGGAAGATTCTGATTTTTAGAGGTGCCCATAAGTGAAAAAGTATCTCCGGGAACAGGAAAGCAGGATGAATTTCAGGGAAAAAATATCGCAAATCAGCAGCAGAATTAAAGGCTTCAAATGGGCATCATTAAAATCAGAAACCGCTTCATTAAAAATCCGGCTGCTCGACCAAAAAGAGAAAATTAAACAGGGAATCGAAAAGATAATCGCAGGGGCAAAGGCTGAACAGAGGGAATACAACAGGGTCATGTTCCTTTCAGTTTCAGGCCTCTGCTTTTTCGGGTACCTGATGCTTTGCCTGCTCACAGAGAAAAATGTTTTTGATATATTCCCGCCGGTCCCTGCTATTAAAGAAAACAGAAAGATAAATATATATATGCCCGCTGAAGGGTGCACGGGTATAATCCAGGAGCAGAGAAGAGTCTTTTCAGACCTGGAGGAGGATAAGCTTGTGCACAGGATTTTTTATCTTGTGGCGGCCGGTTCACAGTATGAAAATACAATGTCGAACGTACCTGCAAAATTTATAATCAAGAAGATCTGGATTGTGGATAATGAAAATGGTGACGGGAAAATATGCCTCATTGACATTATGCCTGTCATGCTTGAAAAGGATATAGCCGTGGTCAAGGGCTCAGAGCAGATGTTCAGGGAGGCTCTTGAGAAAACAATTATCGAAAATGTTCCGGGAATTAAAAAAGTGATTCTTCTTGAAAAGGGTGTACCCGGCAAGAAGCTTTGGGAGATCTGACCTACAGCAGCCATTCCCCCCTGAAAACTTCAACAGCCGGACCGGTAAGGAATACATGGTTGTTTTTTTCGTTCCATTCAGTCTTTAAATCACCGCCGGAAAGATACACTGTGAGTTTCCTTTCAGTCTGCCTGGTAAGCACTCCGGCAACTGTTACTGCAGATGCGCCGGTCCCGCAGGCCAGCGTTTCGCCTGCACCTCGTTCCCATGTTCTCTGGATTACCTCTTTCCTGTTTAAAATCTGTACAAATTCCACATTGGTCCTCTGGGGGAAGAGGTTGAAATTTTCAATAACGGGTCCGTATTTTGCCACGGGAAATTTTTTTACATCCTCAACAAATATTACTACATGCGGGTTACCCATTGAGAGAGCGGTTATTTCAAAGTTTATCCCGTCCGGCAGGTGCAGGTTTTCGTTGATTACCATGCCGGGTTCGCCGAGCATGGGTATCATTTCGCGCATGAGCATGGGCTCACCCATATCCACCATTACCGATGACACTTTCTCATCCTTAACCTTCAGTACCAGGTGCTTGATCCCGCCGCCTGTTTCAATGTCAATCTCCTCTTTGTCCGTGAGCTTGTGGTCATAGACATATTTGGCAAAACATCTTATGCCGTTGCCGCACATCGCGGACTCACTGCCGTCTGAATTAAACATTCGCATCCTGAAATCGGCGTTTTTTGATTTTAAAATGAGTATCAGTCCGTCGGATCCTATGCCGAAATTTCTATTGCTCATTTCAATTGAAAGTTTCGACGGATTGACAATACTGTTTTTAAAATCCTCGACGTATATATAATCATTTCCTGCGCCATGCATCTTCGTGAATTTCATCATACTCTCCTGTAAGCCATGATCATCTCACAGTTTCCTGTGTGCCGGAAAACTGCTTAAAACTTATATTAAAACCTGGAATTTTTCAATACAAATCGCATATTCAATTGAGCCCTGAGGCTCCTTAACTGAATCAGTAACTCCGGCGATGTATAATGTCCATGATATTTTTTTAGGGATAAGCTTTTTATAACCGGCAGCTCTCCCGGATTATACCGGATCTGTTTCTGCAGGGCTGCTGCAAAGTGTTAAATCGTGAATCCCTGTTTGACGCCTGAAAAGTGCATTTTTAGAGTTTAGTTCTTGACAGATTTTGAACAATGTGACTATCTAATAAACATAATTAATTCATCGGTTTGGATCCTTTTTTTTAAACACTAAACATAATTTTTTGCAGTTATGCTGTTCCGGTATTTTTTAAGTTAAGCCGTTTTTTTAAACAGGCTCCAATCTGAAGTTCATACATGCGGCAGTCATAAAAGGGAAACTATGAAACGCGGAATTTTATCTATTTTACTGTTAATCATATCTGTTACGACAGTCATCAGCGCACAGGACAATTTTTCAATTGAGTCCAGGAGAATCGGGGAATACAAGGGATTCACTGGCTTCTGGACAGAGCCGGCTGATGCAGAGAACCTGGAGTATATCATAAAAACATACGGTTCAAGTGAAAAGAAAATAATCCTCATTAACGGCAGTGATTACATGAGCCAGGAGAGAATATTTCTACCATTGTCCGATTCATACCTTGCATACATGAAAACAAAGGGAACTGCGCAGACGGGGAGCGGTATCTGCAGCGATTTTGACTGGCCGATCATGTCATTTGACAGGTTAACATCAACGTTCGGAAAACGCTGGAATACCTTTCATGAGGGTATTGATATCCCTGCAGGAAAGGGTACCCCCATTGCTGCAGCAGGCAGCGGAAGGGTAATTGTTGCCAGATTTATGGATAACTACGGACTTACTGTATGGCTTGAGCACAGAGACAATATAATCACAAGATACTGCCATGCTTCAGAGATCCTGGTCAAAGAGGGGGATATCGTAACAAAGGGGCAGGTAATTGCCAACGTGGGAAGCACCGGTAACTCAACCGGTAACCATCTGCATTTTGAATTACGCTATGGAGATTTTCCGATGAATCCCCTTGATTTTCTGCCATATAATCCGGGCGTTAATAAAAACCAGTACTTAAGAAAGATTGATTAATATTGTAGATTAAAAAACCCGCTTCAGCGGGTTTTTTAATCTACTGCTGAATTCCGGTTTATTATTTTTCCATGTCTTTCATCGTTTCTTTGGACTGTATATCCATTCTCACCAGGTCTTCTATCAGTTCAACTGTATCAGCTTCGAGTGTGGTGAATTCCCTGTTTATAATATTTTCCTCTTCGGAAGTTCCTTCAAGTGCTTCTCTGGCCAAATCCTTGATAAGCGTTTTTATGTTTTCCTGTGAATTCTTGTAAATGAAAATGATATTCGGACCTGATTTATATCCCCAGTTGAATCCATCCGGGAGATCAACGCTGAATGTCTCTGTAATCCCGTCACCGTCTGAATCTTCAGCGAAATATATTACACCCTCTTTTGACCTGGCAGTCACAGATGTATAATACTTTGTTTCACCTTCATAACCCAGGCTTTTTGGATTAGGTCTTCTTATTATTTCAACGTCAGAGTCACTCCTGTTTATTATTATACTTCGAAACACCTTGATGTGCTCTTTGATGAATGAGTCACGGATTTTCTGGTAGTAGTTACCATAGGTATCAGATATATTATCCGTGGGCTTTGTCGTAAGACGTTTCATGATTTCACGTCTGCGGTCTGTGATAATCAGAAAATCCGGTTTATTGTCGATTTTTCTCTCCCAGAGTTCGTTCTGGATAAGCTGGTTTTCCATCTCCTTGATGACCCTGTTCTCTTCAACTATCTTGTGGTCATCGAAACCGTCTTTGAAGAGGTACATCTTCCTGTCCCTGATTATTAAAAGTGTAGCCACTGAAGTATCCTGGGACTGGTGCTGTTCAGGATCGACAATATACTCAACCTGCTGGTAGGTTATGCGGTCTTCATTGTATCGTGAAATACTGTCAATATCAATTTCAAGATATGACATGTCCTTTGCCATAACGGGTATCGCAATAAAAAAAGTAATAAATAATACCGCTGTTCTTCTTATTAAATTCTGGCTGTACATCTATCTCCTCCATGATGAAATGATGCTTTATTTTTGCAGAAACACCGTTTTAAAAACCGGCAGCTTCAGACTTCCCGGCATTCTTTTATGTTCCAGGATATGTATATGGGAACTTTAAGAAATATCCATTACTATTAGTATAAAAATTTTTAACAATTTGTCAAATATTTTATAATGGAACAGGACAAGTATCTTTTATATTATTCCCCCTTCCGTGGCTGAGCTCAACCAGAATCGCAGATTTCAGAGCTCAGGATCTTCATTATTCCTGTTTTTTTCCTTTTTCCATTTTGCCTTGTCGATTTTTGTCCAGCTTTCAACAATATGTTTTGAGAGTAAATCTACCGGTTTTCCCTGTTTTTTTTCTGATCCGGGAGATTTTTTCCTGACGGATTTTCTGTTTTTTGCAAGAAATTCCTCATGTTCCTTTTTTGTTAAGGATGATTCCTGTGAGGATAACTCCTTGATAACCTGGTCCCTGTTTCTGCCTGCTGCTATATCTGCTGTCATTGAAAGAATTTTTTTTCTGTTTATCAGACCCTCTTCAAGGCCGGGAGGTATGCAGTCACCGAACCTGGCACAGGTTAAAGCACCCGCAATGGACGCTATGGCTGATGATGCACCGCCTTCCGCTGCAGCAGCAAGGAATACATCAGGGGGATTTGCCGTGTTGGCTGCTATGGAGATCGCAAAGGGGAATACGGTAAACGGGAGATTTACACTTGCCCGTGTAACCGGGGTTTTAAGCTTTTTATTGACTTCAGTTATTATGACCTGTTCCGAACTGGTTATGCTGCCCGATGCGGATACTTTCCGGATAATTGTGTTAATACAATGAGCCTCATTAATCACATAATCGGGGTTGTAGCCCAGTTCAAAGAGCAGATGCTGATTTTCTTCAACATATGATGCTACGGCAGCGCTTGAGATCATTGCCTGTTCGAATAATGAAACCGTATTTTCAGGGTTAGCCTGGTCTATAATATGTACCAGGATTGCCGAGCTGAGTGCTGTCGGAATGTCTGAGGTAAAAAGGGAGACAAACCTGAATACCGGTATGATCAGGTTTTCACCGTTCATCCGCATCAGGAGAGCCGGGAGTGAGACAGGAATGATCCTTGCACAGGGATGATCAAACCGTGCCTGACCAGCAGGGAGTGTTCCTGCAAAAGTGATAAAATTTTTTTCAGCAGCTCCCGGATCGCGGAAGTAGCTGTAATCATGGTCCGGCAGTTCAGGAGCATTTTTAACTGCGTCACTGAATTTTTCTGCATTGAAGAACCTGGTTTCTGTGCATGCACCTGCGAGAATCATGAATTGTGTAATGGACGAGTAGAGACCCGGCTTGCGCCACTTTTCCATTCCGTGTTTGAGTGCAGGCGCAGTATCGGTAAAACCCTGGAGCTCGTGGAATACTGCGTTTATGTGGGCTTTTTTAAGACCGTTCAGTGTGTAGCCTGCGGCATCACCGATTATTGCGCCTTTAAAAATAGTTTCAAGTGATTCAGCCATTTGATCTTATGTATCTCCTGGTTAATAAAAGACTTACTGAGAAACGCAGTTTCGCAGCAGGAATAAAATTGAAGTTCGTTCAGGATTGTTGGGATTTCAGTAATATACATTATTAACATGATGATTTTATAGGGGGCAAGGGGTGCAACCCCTTAAAAAGCCCCCGCAGGGCCTCCCTGCGCATGGGAAACATTTTTTGTTAATAAACAATCAATAATAATGAAGCGATTTCCCAACATTCAGGAAAGAGCTATAATGAAAGTATTTACATTGATAATAATTTGTCGATTTTATTATTGAAAATATAATATAAATATTAGTATTAATTCATCAGGGGTGTATTAACTCTCTCAAACCGGTTTTATACACATTAAACCGGTCATTTTATACAATCTTTGAAGGCGGGAATCATGAAGAGGGATTTTTTGACAGCTGCGGTTCTGGTTGCTGTTTTGTTGTTATCCGGGTGCAGCAGAGAAAAAGCCCCTGAAACAGCGATGATCACATTTATCATGGGGGATGTTGTAAAAAACAGTGCAGAAGCGGTTATTGGTGAACTGGTCAAAGAGAATGATGTAATCACTACTGCGGCAGATTCATTCTGTGATATAAAGCTAGGTGAATCATTTATCAGAATTAAAGCTAAATCAAAAGTGACCATATCATCAATGCTGATAAACAGCGGACGGGAGAGCATCATCCTTCTCCTTGAGGATGGGATGCTGCTATGTAAACCTAAAAAGATGATTAATCCAGATTATTTTTTTATCAAAACTCCAACTGCAGTTGCCGCTGTGCGCGGAACACAATTCAGTGTAGAAACAGACAGCCTGCTGACAACAAGGGTGAAGGTTTTTAAGGGAGAGGTTAAGGTTATAATAAGGGTGAAACAGTTCGATGCTGATTACGGAAGGTTTCTTGAATATGCGCCTTCATTAAAGGAAGAGGAGAAGGTTGTTATCACAGCTTCTGAATTCAGGGATACAAATAAGATTGTTGAACGCGTGCTGAAAGAGGAGACCGGCCGGGGGAATGCTTCAGGCGGGAATGTTATTGAAAGGGTAATCAAGCGGACAAAGAACGACGTTGTGGTGAAGAAAGAGAAGATTAAGAAATTCAGGCCTGAGGATTTTGTAAGTGAAAACCGGGAGATAATCGAGGTAGAGGAGAAGCCCGGGGATGTTGTTAAAAAAATTGCCATGTTTGTAAAGCAGGACAGGGAGAATCCTGTCCCCGAGGGGCGGCTGCTGATTACGCGAAGCAACGTTTATTTTATTAAAGAGGGAAAAGTTAAATGGCAAAGCAGGCTCAGGGGTGATCCGGCCGGGAGAGGAGACAGGCTGTTTATAGCCGCAGGAGAGTATGTTTTCTGCGCAATGTCCGACGGTCCCGTGGTCTGGAAAAAACCGGTAGCTAATGATGGAAGTATCGATCTGAAGGATGGCAAGGTTATAGTAAGGTCAAACGGCAAGCCCGTAACCCTGGATGAATCCACGGGGGACTGAGGGCCGGGGATATCCCGTTTCCCGGACAGCACAAAAAAAGCCATCAAGTGATGGCTTTTTTTTCGGATGTTTATGCATGAATACTCAGAAGTTTGTTTCCTTGATTTCAAAGTATGCCTGTGGGTGCAGACACGCAGGGCACATCTGCGGCGCTTTTTCCGCCTCGTGCAGGTAGCCGCAATTTCTGCATTTCCATACAATCTTCCCCTTGCTTTCAAAAACTTTGCCTGCCTGCAGGTTGTCGTAAAGTTTCCTGTACCTTGCCTCGTGCGCCTTCTCTGCAACAGCGATTAGCCTGAATGCAGCAGCAACATCCTTGAAGCCCTCTTCTTCTGCAATCCTTGCAAATTCAGGGTAGAGTTCACCCCACTCCTCCTTTTCGCCGTCAGCAGCAGCCTTGAGATTTTCAAGCGTTGTTCCGATTATACCTGCCGGGTACATTGCAGTAATTTCGACCATCCCGCCTTCGAGAAACTTGAAGAACCTCTTGGCATGCTCTTTTTCGTTAAGGGCTGTCTCTTCGAAGAATGCCGCAATCTGCTCAAGGCCCTCTTTCCTGGCCTGCCCGGCAAAATAGGTGTACCTGTTCCTGGCCTGCGATTCCCCTGCGAATGCTTTTAAAAGGTTCTGTTCTGTTTTTGTTCCTTTTATGGATGCCATGTAAATCTCTCCTTAATTTAATTTATTTTTATCATAAAACCGGTGTTATCCGGTTGTATTTCAGTTTTACTTTCAACGTACCTCTTCAAAACTGGCCTTATCAGCACCGCATAGCGGGCACCTCCAGTCCCCGGGCAGGTCTTTGAAATCAGTGCCCGCAGGTATACCGTTATCAGGGTCACCCTCGGCGGGATCATAAAAATTTCCGCAGACCACGCACTTAAATCTTGTACCTGTACCGGCAGCATCAGCGGATTCATCATGTTCAATATACGTCGGTGCGTTTTTCGGGGCCCGCCCTTTGCGTTTTTCCCTGTACCATGAGTATGTGAGGGGCTCCCCCTTTGCGTCAATTATTTCACTGTTCAGTATTTCTGCCGTGAAAAGGATATGGGTACCGAGATCAACTGACTGGTTCACCCTGCATTCAAACCATGCAAGGCAATCCTGTGTTACTACAGGGATTCCTGAATCAGCCATAATATGCTTTGTATTCGTAAATTTATCAACATCCCTGCCGCTCTGGTAACCGAAAAGTGAAAGAAGCTCCTGGCCTGCGTCTTGTGCAAGAACTGAAACAGAAAACAGGCCGCTTTCAGAAATCATGCCGGCAGTGAAGTTATTCCTGCTGCAGCATATTGCAAACCGGGCCGGATCAGATGTAACCTGGAAAACGGCGTTTGATATATAACCGTTCATTTTACCGCCGCTTTTTGTGCTTACTATATAGAGTCCGTAGGAAATTTTGTAGAATGCCTCAAGGTTTAGAGTGCCCGGATTTCCGGTCATTAGTCCCTCCCGTTTTTGTGATTATGCTGTAATAATACATTAGTTATTATGAACATTCCAATAATAGTATAGAATAAAAATACAAACTGGAAATTAAGTATTCAGTTAAATTATTTATTTATAAGTTACTGAAAAATTTTGATTTCTGGAGAATTTTTCTGCTGAATCCGGTTTTTTTCTGTAAAATTTTTAAAGGGAATCTATAATCGTATTTTGCAGGATTTAAAGTCTCCGGAAAAGGGCAGGGAAGTGTGAAAACAGTTTATCGCGTGGCAGCCTTTTTTTTAATAGTATGTTTCCTCCCGTTTTTTCGTTCATGCGGCGATGTCTCAATGGGATTCCCTGCTGCCGCACTTGCAGGCGACTGGGTGCTGAGCATTGATAAAGTTAATTGGCTGAGTCTTGTAATCAATTTATGTGTAATGATGCTGCTCAGTGTCACAGGGGTCATGGTTTTTAAAAAAAGGCCGCCTGGAAAAATTGTATCTGCCGGAATTAAAGGTGTTATTATATACCACGTGCTTATACTCGCCGGGTATTTTGTGACCTATCCGCTGTACATGGTTTTTCATAACTGGTTCATGGAATATGCCGTTGGAATACACCTGTACGCACTCTATCCGCTGCATGAAGTGTTTGAATTTCAATCGCTTGACAGGATAAGTGAAACAAGTGTTATCTACGGCGATATGTATGATATCAGGCTCAGGCTGCACTATCTGCTGATGATATTCTTCTGGTTCGGGTCAGGGTGTTTTGCGGGGTATTTAAGGTCACGCAGGTCTGCGGCCGAGTGAAAGGTTAAGGAGGGACGTGATCAATACTAAAAGAACAATTCTGTTCGAACAAGTCAGCCCTGCTGATTTCGACGAGATACTTTCGCTTGAAAGCATTTCATTCAATGAATATGATATGATGAACAGGGATGACCTGGACTGGTACCTTGAAAAATACGGATCAGGATTTTATAAAATCATGGAAGCCGGGAGCTTCGCAGGATACATACTGTTTTTCATTGATGATGGTGAGGGCTACATGGAGTCGATCGCCATAGACAGAAAGTTCCGCGGCCGGGGGATTGCCGATATGGCAGTTGATTTCATGATCAGCCGGCTGAAGAGCGAAAATGTACCGGTGCTGAAGCTTCATGTGAGGAGTGAGAATAAAGCGGCAATCGCACTTTATGAAAAACATGGATTCGTATTCATGGGAACCGAAGAGGGTATCTATGCTGACGGTTCTTCCGCGTGTGTATATTCAAGGCCGCTAATGTAGAGAACAG
Organism: Spirochaetota bacterium; assembly: GCA_035403465.1. GTDB lineage: Bacteria > Spirochaetota > UBA4802 > UBA4802 > UBA5550 > JAAYBQ01. The sequence continues at coordinate 80,231 of DAONFG010000004.1, forward strand.
CCTGTGAGGAAACTGCTGTGAATTTAGGGAAAATGGATCAGGCAGCCAGGGACGCGGCGTTAAAAGAGGAACTCCCCGAAGAAAAAATCAAACTTATCGAAAAATACCGGCTTAAATCGACACCCGACCTTTACTGGATATCCGAAGAGGAGAATGCTTACCGCCGTGTTGTGTGCAGGCACTCATTCATGAAAAAAAATGACATGGTCATGATCATCGGCAGGCTGAACTCTCTCTGCTTTGCCAAGGTAAAATACATCAGGAGCAGGATCGGTCTGCTTGATCCCTATACCTATGACCATGTAAACGGATTCGTAAAGACTGAACTCTGGAACTCCAGGTTCCTTAAGCACGTTCCCAGCGGATTCATGCTTGATTACAGGGAACTCGCGGAGATCAGTGATATTGATGAGTTTCGCCGGTTATGTGGAATTCTGGATTCATATTGTGAAGGGAGTCCGGACCAGCTACAGACAGTATAACCGCAGTTATACTGTCTGTAGAAAATTCCCGTAGTGTATTTCACCTTCAGAATCAATACTTTCAATACTGCAGCCGATCCTGTACCATTTGTCATTGAGAGAGATGTTGGCAACCCTGCATAAAATTGATGCGCGCTTATTGTCAGGCAGGTAGGCGGTAAATATTATAAGGGCATCCTCCTTAAAGTGTTTTGCCAGAGATTTTTCCTTGAAGAACATGCCGAGCCCGTTAAGTGAAAGGTCCGAGATCGTTATGGTGTCCTCCGATGGGCTGAAAAGCGTAGTATCTTTTGAAATTGATTCGGAATAAGCCAGGCCCAGCCTTTTTATGATGAATAGATTCTCCTCGGTAAGTGGTGACTCGTGGTTTACCTGTATATAACCGAACGGCATCATCATTTTATATAGCAGCGGGACCGAAATTTCCGAAACCATTTTTCCGTCTACAAGTTCATTGTCATGGTAGAATATATTCTGCATGTATGATGTTTTGTCAGTTTCATTCTCCTCCGCTTCCCTGTCAGAGTTTACATCGCGTATAAAAATACTTTCCCTGTCATCCATTATCCAGCACATTCTTGTATCCGTGTTTTTATCACCAAGGAAGAATATTTTTGTGTGACTGTACTTTGCTGTTATTTTCCCGGAGATTTCATGCCTGAGCCAGTCAACCCTTGCCTGGTTCTGCAGCAGGGACTCCTTTATGACAAAGTTTGATATTAACTGGGAAATAACGGTTTTTTTACCGGGCACCGCCTCCAGCCGGACTCTTTTTTCTTTTCTCGGGGCAAAGAAAATCTGTGAGCCCTCTGTTTCAAATACATATAATTTTTCGTCCATTCCGGTTGGTATGATGTGTGAATAGGCAACCTCTTCCATATTCCTGGTGTATATTGCTGTACGCTTTACGTCGTAGTTCTCAACGGGAATATCCAGGTAGATTTTGCCGTTGCTGAATTTTACAAAATTAACTTTGATGTTGATACCGTCAGATTTTAAAAATACATCCTTTCCTATAAAAAGCGAGCTGTATAGGTCTGACAGGCTGTTGCGGTCTGTAATATGTTTTACGGATTCAGATTTCATCGTTACTAACCCTTCGAGAGAATTTTTAAAAATGTTCATTGCTTGATTCAGCTTATCTGATAAAATTATTGTAATCAAAATATCTAAGATGGTCAATTTTTATTTTTTAAATAGGTGCAGGGTGGTTGTGTTTTTATATGGAGTAATAAGAAAATGTGAATACAGGGGCGGGATGTCCACTTTTTGAAAGATTTCTGTTAAGGGAACTCCCTGGAATGAGAAGTTCCCGGATATATGCAATACACAGAGCCTGCTCTCAGATTATAAAAAAGAGAGCTATCGATCCATAAATTGTGACATAAAATATTATATTTGCAAGCACCGGCCTCTCCTGTTTTATCCAGCCCCAGGTGTATGCTGTTGTCATCATCGCGGCAAGCAGAATGGCTGTAGCGAGGAGACACTCATCAATCCCGAAGTTCCCATATGCAATTGATGACAGGCTCCTGTCGTTCCACAACCTTCTGTAGATCAGCTGCAGGTGGAGCCAGTATACAACAAGCGACTGACGGCTTACGTCAAGGAAGAATCCTGCTGCTGCACCGGTATTTCTGTAATAATACCAGCATGCAGAAAGAAGGACAGCTACAGCCCCGAACCTCTCAAGGAAAAAGAGCGGACTCGGTTTAAGCTGGAACCATGAGAATGTGTCTAACCATGCAAGTATGATAAAACATATAACGGCTGAAGTTAATCCGAATATAAACAGCTTTTTAATAAAATCTTTTTCTATGAAAGTTTCTCGCGCCTTCAGATAGTAGGTTGATACGGCCGCACCCGCAAAAAGAAATCCTGCCCAGGGGAAGATCGGGAAATATGAGCCGTTCATTTCGTTGAAATAACACGCCAGGGGGAGAGGCATGAAGATGCTGAAGTCTGTATTCCACAGGACCGGGGCAAACAGCGTGAATACCAGTGCCATGGTTATTGTGAAAATATGGAATAACCGGTCAGACCTGATTGCCAGCCTGGAGAAAAAAAGAATCAGGAGAGCTGCTCCGATACACTGGAGTACATCAACATTGTAAAAACTTTTAAGGTCTGAAGGCGATGCCCATATCAGAATATTTTTAAACGAAAAGAAAGGGATATGCATAGAATAGGCCACGAGAAAGATCAGGGCTATCATGCCGAGCTTTCGCCAGAACTTCCATTTAAATGACCGCATCTCATCCAGGCCGCTTTTTGATGAAAGTATAAATGCGAATCCTGAGATAAAAATGAATGAGGGTGCAACAAGGCCGTTGATAAAATTAAGGAAAGGAAACCAGAGAGCATCCCGGTATTCGGGAATGAGGAAAGTGTTGAAGACATGCACTTCGATCATTACTGTAAGTGCGGCGCCACGGAGCAGGTCAACAAAGAGAAATCTGTTTCTGGAATCCATGAATAATACCCTGATATAATAATTGTAGCGGCGCCCGGCGGAAGTTGTCCGGCCCTGGCGCCTGAAGAGTTATGTTACTGGTGAAGCCTTTTGTCCACTTCGCGCAGGAAGTTTTCAGTGTTGACTATGTTTTTAACTGGCGCTTCCGAGAGTGATGCAAGATCCTTGGTCATAGTCCCTTCGCTTATGGTTCTGATCGATGCTGCATCAAGTTTGTCTGCAAATGCAACAAGGTCATCCAGCCTGTCAATTTCGCCGCGTTTACGCAGGGCGCCGGTCCAGGCGAAAAGTGTTGCCATGGAATTGGTTGATGTTTCCTCACCTTCAAGGTGCCTGTAATAATGTCTTGTTACAGTACCATGTGCCGCTTCGTATTCGTATTTTCCGTCTGGTGATACGAGCACTGACGTCATCATCGCCAGGCTTCCAAAAGCTGTTGCAACCATGTCTGACATTACGTCGCCGTCATAATTCTTGCATGCCCAGATCATTCCGCCCTCTGACCTTATTATGCGCGCAACGGCATCATCAATCAGGGTGTAGAAGTATTCTATTTTCGAATCATCAAACTGTTTTTTGTACTCATCCTCAAAAATCTCTTCAAATATATCTTTGAACCTGTGGTCATATTTTTTCGAGATAGTATCCTTTGTGGCAAACCATAAGTCCTGCTTCTGGTTGAGGGCGAATGTGAAGCACGACCTTGCAAAGCTTTCGATTGATTTATCAGTATTATGCATACCCATTATTACACCGGGGCCGTCAAAATCGTGTATGGTGTGCCTTGTCTCTTTACCGTCTTTTGAAGTGAAGACAAGCTCTGCTTTGCCCGGCCCTTCGGCCCTGTGTTCTACATTTTTATAAATATCGCCGTACGCATGCCTGGCAATCGTTATGGGCTTCTTCCATGTCCTTACCGTGGGTTTGACGCTGTCAACGATAATCGGTGCCCTGAACACGGTACCGTCGAGTATTGCACGCAGTGTCCCGTTGGGACTCTTCCACATCTGCCTGAGATTGTATTCTTCCATCCTCTGCGCGTTAGGTGTAATCGTCGCACATTTTACTGCGACGCCGAACTTTTTTGTTGCCTCTGCGGCATCAATTGTAACCTGGTCTTCGGTTTTATCCCTGTATTCAAGTCCCAGGTCGTAGTATTCGGTTTTAAGGTCGATATATGGTTCCAGGAGAATCTCCTTGATGAACTTCCAGATTATCCTGGTCATTTCATCACCGTCCATCTCAACAAGAGGGACATTCATTCTAATTTTTTTCATGCGGTTTTCCTGTATTTATTAAATTCTTAACACCGTTTGTTTTCTGCGTCATATATTATTCGCATGTACATCTTCTGTATATATACCGGCTTGATTTATTTTATTCTTCAATGTTTTTAATGCCTTTATTAACTCTCCGAATAACGTGAGAGAAATAAGGGCATGGTAAAGAGTCAAGTTTTTTATAATTGGATGTTTTTTTATTAACAGTAATCCGGAAAATCAGGTGAATGATTAAATAACCTGAAAATGGCTGTAAATATTAGAGTTTACCGGGCTGATTAATTCGTTCATAACAGAGAATTTTCGGCTTGATTTTTTATAAGTGTATTAGGTATTTACATATATATTTGCTGCAACTTTAACTGGTGTGTGAAAAAATAAAGAATTGCTGATGCGGCTGTGGTCATAATTAAATTTGCATATATTTTAATTTGCGTAATTGTTTCCGCATTATGCGATCTGTGCGTAGATGATAGATTTATTATTTCATTAAGTGGTTTTTCCATGAAAAATTCTTGACGTTCACAGGCATAGATTGAGTTTTATCATAATTAATTGTGAATTAAGAAGTCGCAACAAAACATAAAAAAATGAATAATGCTTCATTGTAAAGGATAAATAAAAAAATGGAAACCTTTATCATAGTGTTTTATCTTTCTATACTAATTTTAATGTCAATTTACGGAATAAACAGGTATTACACGATCTATCTTTTTAAAAAACACAGGCATGACAAAATCACACCCTTATCACAATACAAGAAACTGCCGCGTGTTACAATCCAGCTCCCTGTATTTAATGAAAAGTACGTTGTTGAGAGACTCATCGATTACGTTGTTAAGATCCGCTACCCGAAAGAACTGCTCGAAATCCAGGTGCTTGATGATTCAACAGATGAGACCCAGGAAATAGCACTTAAGAAATGCAAAGAGAAGAAAAAAGAGGGATATAATATTAAGTATATACATCGTGAAGACCGTACCGGTTTTAAAGCAGGCGCGCTCGAAAACGGTATGAATCTCACAAAAGGGGAATTTATAGCTGTTTTTGATGCTGACTTTCTCCCCCCTGCAGATTTTCTTGAAAGAACGATTCACTTTTTTACTGATAAAAAGATCGGCATGATCCAGGCCAGGTGGGACCATGTAAACAGAAGGTATTCGCTTCTTACTGAATGCCAGAGCATCCTTCTTGACGGCCATTTCATGATTGAACACACGGCGCGCAACAGGTCAGGCCGTTTCTTCAACTTTAACGGTACTGCAGGTATCTGGCGGAAGGCTACGATAATCGACGCAGGCGGCTGGCAGCATGACACTTTAACTGAAGACCTTGACCTGAGCTACAGGGCACAGCTCAAGGGATGGAATTTTATTTACCTGCCTGATCTTACAGTCCCGGCGGAATTACCCATAGAGATGACTGCATTCAAGTCTCAGCAGTTCAGGTGGGCAAAGGGATCAATCCAGACATTCCTGAAACTTAAAGGGCTGATCCTCAGGGCGAATGTACCCTTCAGAGTTAAACTCGAGGCATTCTTTCATATTGGCGCGAACTTCATGTACGCACTGATGGTTCTCCTGACAGTGATGATGCCGATTATCCTTGTCATAAGGTTTGAAAGGGGTTACAAGAACCTTGCATACCTTGATGTGCCGATATTTATCTGTGCCACGCTTTCAGTCTTCATGTTCTATTTTTATACAGAATATATCGTCATAAAAGAGACCCTTAGTGTCCAGAACCGGTCCACAACAAAACCTCTCGCGTTTCTCCCGTTTGTCGTGGCAATAGGGATCGGACTTTGCATAAACAATTCAAAGGCCGTGATCGAAGCGGTAATGCACAAGCAGAGCCCCTTTAACAGGACTCCCAAGTACAACGTATCTGATAGTGAGAATAACAGCGTGTCCAACAGGATGAAACATATACTGGGCAATGTGTACAGGACAAGAACACTTGACGTTGTTACAATCATTGAATTCATTCTGGCAATATACATGACTTATGCCGTGTATTTTACATACAAGAATGATCTTTTCCTTTCACTGCCGCTGATTGTTCTATTCCAGATAGGGTTCTTCTACACTTCAATGCTGAGTATCATGCAGACCCCGCTTTCAGTATTTAACAGAAGAAAATGATTTTAATGGAGCAATGGGAGATAAAAAAAGAACCGGCGCTGGTTCTTTTTTTATCTGCATAATCTATTTAAATGCACAACCGGTCGCGACTGCAGCAGCGATGCTGACCTTTCTACTTCGAGTTTTCCTTTATTTTATTCTCCATGTCTGTTATAGTATATGGTTTCTGTAAAAAATCCTTTGCACCCAGGGAGCGGAGTTTTTCGACCTTGGGATCATAGCTGTTCCCTGAACTGATAAGTACCCGGGCACCAGGATCTGTTTTAAGCATATCTGCAAAAATGTCGACCACTGACCGTCCCGGCATGGTCAGGTCAAGGAGGATCAGGTCTATCTCCTTATTCTTCTCAATGAACAGTTTAAGCCCGCTGTCGCCTGAATCAGCTGATAACGTATGGTATCCCAGTTCATGAAGAATCTCCTCCGTGGTCAACCTGATAATCTCGTCATCATCTATTACAAGGACTGTTTTTGGCATTTTGAACTCCTGCTGAAAAGGATTAGTATATAATATAATAAAATACCGGGAAAATTCATTTTTTTAAAGAATACCCGGATTTTTTATAAACCGGCATCCGGCGATTATCAATACAAAATATTTATTGCAGAACCGGCCGGAATATATTTATATAAAACCTGCATAACTATAGAAATCAACCAGTTTTATAAATCAGGGAGTCATCCGATGCAATGCAGAAATTGTTCAGGGAATGAATTCAGCAGGACCGTGAGCGGCAACTTTAAATGCAGTTACTGCGGAACTCTTTATTATGATGAGAAGAAGACAGCTGCCACGTTGATGAATTTATACCGTAAAGCTGCAATATCAGCCGGGGCGGGTAGTTTTGTAGTAAAACGAAAAGGGCTCTGACCCTATTGAATATATTGAATCTTAGATTCAACAATTAAACGCAACACGTTTCTTTAAAAATAATTCATTCGGAGTAAAAAACTCCAATCTTTTTCTCACTGGAAACGTATTAATATCAGACATTGATATAAATACGGAGACCGATATGCCCAGACCTTTAAGAACAATAGTACAGGGTGTAACCTACCACTGCTACACTAGATGCCGCGGGAAACGAAACCTGTTGAAAGGGAGTTACGGAAAGAAATTTTTTATCGAATCAATTCAACTGTGCCATGAGAAATACGATTTTAAACTCATAGCTGCAGAAATTGTTGCTAACCACATCCACCTGATAATAAAAACTGTTGAGAACAAGGAGACTATATCGCTTATTATGCAGTTTATAAAGGCGCGGATTGCAGAAAAATACAACCGCGCAAAGGGTGAGACCGGGCCGTTCTGGAACGAAAGGTTTGGTTCCTCAATAATCGAGGAATCCGATAATCCGGAACAGTACCTGCTCTGGTTATTGTGGTATATAGGGTATAATCCTGTGCGCAAGGGGCTATCAAGCGATCCGCGTAAAAACGAGATCGGCTTCATAAACTGCTACCTCGATGAAAATTTTATTTCGCCGCTGCTGTTTACACTGCATGAATATTTTCATAGGCTCGGCCGGAATTTCAGGGAAAGGGCTGATAAGTTCCTGGCTTACGAGGATGCGTACCGGAAAAGGCTGGTTTTGTGGATTTAGAGGGGGGCGGGGTCAGAGCCCGGTGGCACGCCGACACTTAATGCGTGAGCCGGTATCCTAAAACTGCATTCCTGCATTAAATATTGGCATAAAGAGAGTGTTTCTTCGAATACGAAATTAGTAATGCCAATCTGTATCCCGCTGAAATCATCCGCAAGGTTAAAGAGCTATGCCTGAAATCCGTTCATCGCGGTTGAATGGATTTCAGCAGAGCGTATTAGGCAGCATCGTGTCAGCTAAATCATAGCTGCAGAGGGTAATACCCGGCCGCCATGTAGTTGGCGATGGAAATGTGCGGAATCCTATTTACTGCTCAAGGTCGCGTCATACCCTGCCATGTCGAAGAGCGAAATAAGGTCCTTTTCAGCAAGGTCTGACTCAAGGCTTACTTTTTTTGTTGCAAGGTCTATCTGAAGGGCTCTGACCCCTCCTGATTCGTTCATTGTCTTTTCGATCCTCATCTTGCAGTGGTTGCACGACATATCCGGAACGTTGAATGTGTATTTCATTTCTTTATCTCCAGTAGGTTTATTTTTCTTATACCGGTTGAGTTAAGTATAACGCTTATTGAACTCAGGATCATGCAGATTTCGGCAACTGCAGGGTGCATAAGCCCCATGATTGCAGCAGGTATGGCCACAAGGTTGTAGACCGATGCACGGAAGAGGTTCTGCCTGATCTTGCTGAACGTGACCCTTGATATGCTTATGGCCGCAGGGACTGCTGTAAGCCGGCCTGCGGTAATGATAATGTCTGCGCTCTCTATTGAAATATCTGTACCTGTGCCGAGAGCGATCCCGAGATCTGCCGCCTTGAGGGCTGCCGCATCATTGATCCCGTCGCCCACCATGCAGACGTGGTCTCCCTGCTTCTGTATATCCTGTACCCTGAACAGTTTCTCTTCGGGCTTGACCCTGCTGATTACATGTTCAATACCCGTGGCCGCGGCAACTGCACGTGCAGTCTCCTCTGAGTCACCGGTGAGCATTACAGGCCGTACGCCCAGCGCTTTCAGTTTTGCCACAGCCTCTGCGGAATCGGGCTTTACAGGGTCAGCAACCGAGATGAATCCTGACGGCCTGTCGTCTATCCTGAACTCCATCACTGTCTCGCCGCGGGACATCATAGATGAGTAGGAGGCATTATCAAGCGGCCTGCCTATAAAGTATCTACTACTGCCGCAGGTTCCTGTTATGCCCGAGCCGGGAATTTCCTTTACGTCTGTCACATTGTCGTGCGGCTTGATGTCCAGGAGGGCACAGTAATCCTTAACAGAGTTTGACAGCGGGTGAATAGAGCTGTTTTCCAGTGCCAGCAGTACAGGGAGGTGCCCGGGTTCGATTGAATTTGAAACAACTGCCGGTTTACCTTCGGTGATAGTACCGGTTTTGTCCAGGAATACCGTGGTAATCGAGCCGGCTGTCTGTATGGCCTCGCCGTTTTTTATGAGCAGGCCGTTTCGCGCTGCAAGCCCGCTGCCGGCTATGAGCGCCATTGGTGTGGCAAGCCCAAGGGCACAGGGGCAGGCTATGACCAGTACTGCAATGAAGATAAAGGCTGCGGTTGATCCTGCACCGCCGTCCGTATTTACCCATGGGATGTATCCCGATGCAAACTGGAGGAAAGGACTGAACCTCTCGTAGTTGATAAACCACGCTAAGCCTGAAAGTGCAGCCAGGATAAAAATTGCAGGAACAAACATCCCGGTGATCCTGTCTGCCATTGCCTGGATCGGAACCTTCGATGATTGAGCATCCTCGACCAGCCGTATCATGCACGCCAGGAACGTGTCTTCACCGGTGCGTAAAACCTCGGCCTTGACAGAACCGCTCTCGACCACGGTACCGCCTGTGAGTTCATCGCCCTCTTTGCGGAAAACGCGTCCGGGTTCACCTGTAATCATCGATTCATCAACAGTGCAGTTCCCCTCGACTATCCTTGCGTCAAGCGGAACCCGTTCGCCTGAACGGACAGCGACAAGTTCGCCTGCGGCGATGCTTTCAACAGCGACACTAACTATGCTTCCATCCCGCACTATGAATGCATCGCGCGGCTTCATCGCAAGAAGTGCCCGCACTTCACTCGACGCGCTGTACTTGAGCCGCGATTCAATGTACCTGCCCGTAAGGTGCAGCGACACGAGCATGACGGATATGGAACCGAAGGAACTTATGTTGACACCGGATATATGCAGGAATGACGTAAGCATGGCAAAGAACGCGCTCATGAGAACGAGCGAATCCATGTTGGCATGAAAATGTGCGGCGGCAATGGCAGCACCCCTGATAACGCCGCGTCCGGGACGAAGGAGCACAAGGAGTGCTGCTGCGGCTTCAAGAGCCGGGAACCACGGCAGGTGCATGCCGGACATGTGAAGTACCATGAGAACTGTAAGTGGAAGCATCACTGCGAGTGATTCGACCATCATCCACCGCGATCTTTTAAAGTCCTTCATTACCTTTTCTTCGTCCGGAACTTCCCGAAGTCCCCTGTAGCCGGTACTGTTTATCGTCGCAATAATATCATCGATCGTTACGCCGGGTTCTGTAATGACATAGCCCTTTTCCGTGCCGAGATTTATCGAAACAAACTTCACGCCCTGCATTTTGCGGAGTGAGCGGTCAACAATGCGAACGCATGAAGCGCAGGTCATACCCTCAATACCGAAGGTGAAACGGTTTTCATTGTTATCTGTCTTCATGTTTCTCCCTATTGCCCGTCCGTATTTAAATTTTCTATTACAGCATTGCAGTCAAGTACCCTTGAAAATGTACCATTCAGGGATGCCAGGAAGGCGTTCTGAACATCCGCTGCAGAAATATTTTTATCATCAATTTTCAGGGCCATTGTTGCGCAGCAGTCACCGGCAACAATGCATTGGTACCCCAGGTCAAAGGCTGCCCGAACCGTGGTGTCGACGCACATGTGGGTCATCATTCCTGCGATAACAAGTGTTGAAATTTTATTCGCTTTCAGGTACTCATCCAGTCCCGTGGAACGGAAGCTATTGGGGAAGATTTTTTTAAAAACTTTTTCAGTATCAATGGGCTGGACATTCTCATGAAATTCTGCCCCGGGTGTTCCTGGTACAAGAAATACCGATCCCGGCTTAACTGACTGGTGCTGAATATGGATCACTGGCATAGATCCTTTCCTGAAATAATCCAGCAGTTTTCTTATCCTGAGGCTTGCCTCAACACTCCCCTGCAGCTCCATGGTGCCGCCTGGAAAGTAATCATGTTGGACATCAATTATCAGCAGTGCCTTTGTCATATAGATCCCCTGTTTATTGAATTAAATTACAATATCTTTAATTCAATAACTAATTTGAAATACAAAAAGGGCTGTGTTACATTATGTACAGTAAAATATTTGAAAATTAAAGTAAATTCTTAAATATTATTCCTGCTGAACAAAAAAGTCTGGATCATTTTTGGCACCCGGGATAATTGCATATATATTATAGATAAGTGAGGAAAAAGCGATGTACGGTGTGCCGATGCTTGTAATAGTCCTTTTTTTCTGCCTGTTCGCGGTCTACCTTGCGTTCAGGAAAAAGAAGCAGTAGACTGCGGCCGGGGATTATTCCCCGGACCTGCGGCCAAGTCTCTTGCGGTCCAGCTCTTTGAGTATTTTTTTACGCATTCTTATGGACTGCGGTGTGATCTCAAGGAGTTCATCATCCGCGATATATTCAAGCGCCTGTTCAAGGCTGAAGAGCCTGGGTGGAGTAAGTTTCACCAGGTCGTCCGAGCCTGCGGCACGCATGTTGGTCAGCTGTTTCTTTTTACATATATTGACTATGAGGTCACCTTCACGGTTGTTCTCACCTATAATCATTCCCTCGTAAACGTGGATTCCCGGGCCTAAGAAAAGTTCACCGCGCTCCTGCAGGTTGTTTATCGCAAAAGATACAGAAGAGCCCTCCTCCATGGCAACAAGAACACCCTTGCCGCGGCCGGGAATGGTCCCCTTGTACGGGCCGTATTCATAGAATGTCTGGTTAAGGATGCCTGTACCGCGGGTCTCGGTGAGGAACTCATTCCTGAAACCTATGAGCCCGCGTGAAGGTACCTTGAATTCAAGCCGTGTGTAACCGTCAGAACCCTGTTTCATGTCGGTCATCTCGCCCTTGCGCACACCCAGCTTTTCTATAACAACACCCACGAACTCATCTGCAACGTCGATCATTGCAAGTTCGATGGGCTCGCACTTTTTGCCGTCAATTTCCTTGTAGATTACCTCGGGTTTCGATACCTGGAACTCGTATCCTTCGCGCCGCATATTCTCTATAAGAATAGACATCTGCAGTTCGCCGCGCCCTTTAACAATGAATTCTTCTCCAGTGGCTACACGCTCAACATTGATGCTTACGTTGGACTGGACCTCGCGCTGCAGCCTCTCCCAGAGGTGGCGTGAAGTGACGTACTTGCCCTCGTTGCCCATGAATGGCGAATCGTTCTGCATGAATGTTATTGCAAGGGTCGGCTCGTCAATATCTATTGCCGGCAGAGCCTGGGGAATCTCCCTGTCTGCAACAGTCTCGCCAATGTCGATCCCTTCAATCCCCGCGAGTGAAACAATGTCACCGGCATAGGCCTTTTTTATTTCAACGCGCTTCATTCCTTCATAGGAGAAAATTTTCGATACCCTGGATGTTACATGTTCACCCGAACGTTTGATGAGAGTAACAGTGTCGTTCGTGGTAACCTGCCCGTTGTGGATGCGGCCTGTACCAACCCGGCCGATGTAGTTGTCATAATCTATGGCAGACACAAGGAACTGCAGCGGCAGGTCCACCTGCCCGTCAGGTTCCTTGACGCTTTTAATAATGGTGTCAAAAAGCGGTTTCAGGTCAACGCCTTCATCCTCGACTTCGTATTTTGCAATGCCCTGCTTGGCCGATGCATATATAATGGGAAAGTCCAGCTGTTCATTTGAGGCGTTCAGCTCTACAAAGAGGTCAAAGATCAGGTCAAGCACTTCGTGCGGCCTGCTGTTGGGCCTGTCGATCTTGTTTATGACAACTATGGGGCGCAGCCCGATCTCCAGGGATTTTTTAAGAACATATTTTGTCTGCGGCATGGGTCCTTCGAACGCGTCAACAATGAGAAGGACGCTGTCCACCATCTTCATGATGCGCTGTACCTCGCCGCCGAAGTCAGCGTGGCCGGGAGTATCGACAATATTTATCTTGTAGTCTTTGAAGTGTATTGACGCGTTCTTGGAGAGGATCGTGATTCCGCGCTCCTTCTCCAGGTCATTTGAATCCATCATCCTTTCTTCAACATGCTGGTTGCTGCGGAATATTCCGGATTGCTTCAGCATACCGTCAACAAGCGTGGTCTTGCCGTGGTCAACGTGCGCGATGATCGCGATATTTCGTATTTTCTTGTTCATTAATGCTTCCTGATTTATATAATTTAACTGAATAAAGATTTCTTTTCAACGCAATAGTAAATATTACCAGGGGCTTAGCGGGGTAAAACGGTGACTGCACTGCCTCTTCTACTGCCGGGTATCCTTAAAATCGCCATTAATTGTGACAGAATACAGAACCATAAAAAGGGGGTATATGTACAAGCATTTTTTTATTAATTTTCGGGCGGCCGGGCGGGCTCTCGGCTTAAACTCCTCACGGGCGGAATAATACCCGGTGCTGAGGAGTCAAAACATAGACCCGCCCGCTGCGGGGTAACGCCTCCATCCCTGCCGCGGTGAAACCCGGGTAATCAACGCGTCCTTAATTTTTTATTTACATAATGCATTCAGTATTAAATAGTGAAAAACAGAAACTTTGAGAGTAAGGGGTGTGCGCCTTGAAAATAGTATCATGGAACGTAAACGGACTGCGGTCCATAATCACAAAGGGATTCTACGAATTCCTTAAAACAGAAAAGCCCGACATTATCTGCCTCCAGGAGACCCGCGCCGATGAATCCCAGGTGAAACTTGAACTTGAAGGATACCCCCACAGGTTCTGGGACGCGGCAGAAAAAAAGGGTTATTCAGGCACTGCTGTATTCAGCACGCATGAGCCACTTACGGTGACAAAAGAGCTTGGCAAGCCTGAACATGACGGCGAGGGGAGGGTCATCACGCTTGAGTATAAAAAGTTTTACCTGGTGAATGTCTATGTGCCGAACTCAAAGCGCGGGCTTGAACGTCTCGACTACCGCCACAAAAGCTGGGACGTTGACTTCCTGGCATACCTGAAAAAGCTCGAAAAGAAGAAACCTGTAATCGTGTGCGGAGACTTTAACGTTGCCCATAAAGAGATTGACCTTGCGAACCCGAAGACCAATGTGAAGAACGCCGGGTTCACGCCGCAGGAGCGTGAAGGCTTTGACAACTTCGTGGCAGCAGGACTTGTTGATACTTTTCGCGAATTCACGAAAGATGGAGGCCACTATACATGGTGGAGCAATATGGCAAACTCAAGGGAGCGCAACATCGGGTGGCGTATCGATTACTTTCTTGTTTCAAAGAAGATCATGCCTGATGTTAAAAAATCGTACATACTCCCTGCGGTTATGGGGTCAGACCATGCGCCGGTTGTAATCGAAGGGGACCTGGAATGATGCTGTCTATTTCATGTAGTGAGATGTGTACCTGTCCAGGACAGCTTTAATCATCACCTGGTAGGGCACGCCTGCCTGCTCTGCCCTGTGTTTAAAAAATTCAATGCTTGATTTACTCAGGGCTATTGTGATCTTGACAGTCTCCTCTTTTTTCACCAGAAGTTCAGGCGCGGGTAGAAAGTCTTCTATAAATTCCGAAACCTTTATGGCGTCGTTTACATCTCCGGGCGCGCTGCTATAATTCGTTTTTTTCTTCATACTTTTTTCTACCCTCCCTCCAGTATCCTGCTCCGAAAATCCTTATCCTGTTATTACGTAAAGTGAACCTTACAGTAAGAATTTTATCCTCGACCATGCCAAAGCAGAAAAATCTATTTTCATCAGTCCCTGAATGCTTAACATCAGCGGTAATTACTCTTTTCCTGTCAAAGAATGCATTCTGCGCTTTATAAAATGAAATCCCGTGTTTTAGTATATTCTCCACGTTTTTGTTTTCATCCCACTCGAATTCCATGACTACAAAATACATATAATTATATGTATGTCAATAATTATTTTGTTACATATTGACTTTAACATCAAAAGCGATTTTTAGTAATATGTTACTGTCTTCATGAGGGTCATCTAAACAAAATTTAAATTAACCGGCATAAAGACTTAGGGTAATTATTTAAGGACAATATTTAATTGACAGCTGCTATTGAACTGATAAATTCCATTTTAAGATGAATGTAAATCTTGTATTCGGGGACACCCTGGAATGAATAAAAATATGCAGAACAATTTAAACACTGATGTGTTGAAAGAATATCTTGCATCAAATAAGGATTTTTTGTGCAGTAAATATCACCTGAAAAAAATCGGGTTTTTTGGTTCATTTGCCAGGGGGGAACAGAACCCTCACAGTGATATAGATATTATTATTGAGTTCGAAAACAACACCTTAAATCTGTATGAAATAAAAATGGAACTGAGGGATTTTCTAAAAAAAGAATTTAACAGGGAAGTGGATATAGCGAGAGAAAAATATATTAAAGACCGGATAAAGACCGAAATTTCCAGAGAGGCGATTTTTGTCTGACAGGAATTTACAGAATATTTTTGATATAGCTGAAGCCGCTGAAAAGATACTAACCTATACATCCGGTATCAGTAATGCTGATCAGTTTTTCAGACAGTCACTTGTTTTTGATGCTGTTATGATGAACTTTGTTGTTATTGGTGAATCAGTATCAAGATTGTCCGATGATTTTATTAACTTATATCCTGCAATAAACTGGTACAAAATAAAGGGCTTAAGAAACATTATAGCCCATGATTATTTCGGTATAGACGCCGAAGAAATTTGGCAGATTATTATAAATGACATCCCCGTGCTGATACATGATGTAAAGGGGATCATCGATGAGTTCCGGACAAAAAAATGAACGATCACATCGCAGAATTAAAGCAGAAATTTGAATCCGGCGATCTATTCCCCAAATCCCTGGGCATAGAACTTGTTGAACTTGAGCCGGGCCGCGCAGTGGTCGCAATGACCGTAACTGAAAGCATGGCAAACTTTCACGGTACAGCGCACGGCGGCGCGCTCTTTACGCTGGCAGACACAGCCTTCGCGCTTTCATGCAACTCGCACGGTACGCCTGCTGTTGCGCTCTCTGTAACAATGGACTACATGGCGCCAGCAAGGCCTGGCGACAGGCTGGTTGCAGTAGCAGAGGAGGCGCAGCGCACAAAACGCACAGGGAGCTACCACATAACGGTGACGGCGAACGGTGAAACAAAGATCGCGTTTTTCAGGGGACTGGCGTTTATAAAGGCGTAGCAGGAATATCTATTTAAGATATGATTTTAATAACGTTTCAATTTTTTGAATAGTCTGCTTAAACAATTTTGTTAGTTCATTGGTATCATCGGATGAGAAAACATCTGCCATAACTATTTTATCAGCATCATCAAGAACGTTTTCTTCAAATAATAAATTTCTTTCAAAATATAACTGATAGGATTTCTTTAATCTCGATATATACTTGAATAAAATAAATATTTCATCGATAATTCTTCGATCAAGAAGCATTTCAGCTTCAATCAAATATGCATTCAATGTAAGTATATGGTCATCTAGCTTATGTACTTTTGCTTCATAAATATTCTTGATCGCTTGTAAAGGATTTTCGTTTACATCACAATCGCTCGGAAAATCTCTGGAAAATGTTTTATATGAGCGAAGGTAGTTACATGCATTTCTTATTTTATAAATGTTCTTAAGTAAGTTATTAATAATCTCTTGCTTTAACTTCCAGCGCGACTCTTTTTGCCATGAATTAATTCCATGCAAAGCGCCAATCGCTGCTGCAGCAGCACTTACAGCTATTACAATATTACATATAGATTCTATTATTTTATCATTTGTCATGATTTCACTAACCATTATTTTTTATTTCTGTCAACATGCATACAAAAATAATTTGTTCAAGATAAGAGGAAAATGAGTAATAATTTTTTTACACAAGGTATATAAAATGAAATCCCTGTCTTTAGAATATAAACTTTAATTATTTGACAAATTGCGTATTATACGTCATTTGAATAATATTCATAGAACTTGCGAGTATCTCAATGGACAATGATGCCTTAAAAATTATCGGCTGGATGGCTATTCTCTTATTTTTTAGTCCTTTTATTGTCGCGGCTGTTCAAGATGCAACAGTCTTTATTAAAAAGTCTATTCGTGATAAGATTTATAATTTGCGACGTCCATACATGCCATGTAAACATGGCGTAAAACGTGCTTTTGCTGATGTTAGCCTTTGTCCTGACTGTCTTGATGAGCATAATAAAATGATGGCTGAAAGGGATAAAGAACGAGAACGTATTAGACAGGATGCACAAAACAGAGAAAGGATCAAATATTCTAACTGGGCTGAAGATGTTCATATGACCGAATATCTTCAAACAATGAATCCTATAAAGTTTGAAGAACTGGTAAGCTATTTATATACTCAAATGGGTTATGAAACTGAACTTACAACCGCAACCGGGGATCACGGTGTAGATTTATTCGTATATAAAGATGACAAGAAGATTGCTATACAATGCAAAAGGGTTATAAGCAAGGTGGGTGAACCTGTTATCAGGGATCTGTACGGGGCAATGCATGATGCAGGTGCGGATGCAGCAATAATTGTAACAACAGGTTCTGTATCAAAACAGGCTAAAGCATGGATACAGAATAAGCCTATAGAAATTATTGAGCTGCTGGCACTCCGTAAACTTATAGGACAGCATATCCCCAGGAATATGATAGAGATCCCGAAGGAAGTCAGTATTTCCACAAGAAGCAAAACATATTGTCCTCGTTGTGGAAATTCCATGCGTATGATCGATACTAAAAATGGCAGTTTTTACGGCTGCCGTTCTTATCCTTCATGCAGATATACAATATCAGCAAAAAGATTTAATCGTGCCAATTCATTAAAAAGACCTTGGGATTGACTGCGTATGCCGTTTATTTCTATCAGTACAAGAATTTTGTAAATTTTCGATTGTTCTAAAAACTTCATCCACACGTAATATAATAATCATTCATTTTAAATAAAACTCTTGACTCAGTAGCCATTTTTTGGCTACATTAACTTATGTACGATGTAAAATTCAACAAGCAGGTAAAGAAGAACATCGAGAAGATACCAGCATCCGCTCAGAAAAAGTTCTTCTTTCTTGTTGAAGACCTGGCTTCTTCCGGGCCAGTAAGACCGGAATGGCCGAATTACAGCAGGTTAAATGACAACGAATACCATTGTCACCTTTCACATAAATGGGTTGCCTGTTGGAGACATGAAAAAAAAACAGTAATAATAGAGGTCTACTATGCAGGTTCACGTGAAAACGCCCCGTATTAAAATAGATATGACAGGTGATATTCCCATTAAGGTCATCAATCTCCTGAAAGAGGTATACGGGAAAAAGGTCAGTATAACAGAAACTGATGAGTATACCAGTGTTAAGGATTCTGACTGGTATAAAAAGATGAAGAAGAATATTACGCCCGGCGAGACTGTGGCATTCTACCGTAAAATGCACGGGATGACGCAGAAGGAGCTTGGCGAAAAGCTGGGTAATTTTTCAAAGCAGAATATCTCTGAAATTGAAAGAAACATCAGGCCTGTGAGTAAAAAGACAGCGAAGCAGCTTTCAGAAATATTCAATATTTCTGTTGATAGATTGATTTAGAATACTAATATTCCTGATTACAGGGTAATGCTGGAGAAAGATCAGCATTAAGATTTATCCCCGTATTAAATAAGATGCAGAATTCAATTCAGGATTCGTTCTTCATGTAACTTCTCAAAATTTATTGCATCTACATATAAACCGGTTTAACAGCAATGAAACGAAAACTTATTATAATACTTGCAGGTGTCCTGATGATAACAAGCCTTGTCTATGGAATTAATGACGAAGATGACAACGGGTTCAGCGAAGAGAAATGGAGAGAATCTGTGCAGGCAGTGGACAGGTCGCAGTTCCACGCGCTTCATGTTGATGGCGGTAAGTATTTTAATCCATGGATGGTCATGGAGATGAAGGGCTTTGCAGAGATAATGAAATGGCGCTTCTTTGCTGATAAGCAGGCATACTCGGAGCTTGAAGAATCCGCACTGCCGGCAGTTAAACCGCTGACTGCGGAATTCATAAACACGCACGATAACTTTATGTCATGGATAGGGCACGCCTCGGTTATAATCAAATCTGCAGGTAGCGTAATACTGGTTGACCCGGTGTTCGGTGACATCCCTTTTGTAAAGAAGAGACGGACTCAAAGCGCAATAACATATAATGATGCTTCACGCATAACCGGAAGCGTAACAGTTCTTCTTACACATAACCACTACGACCACCTTGACAGTAAGAGTATGGAGAGCATACCTGCGGGAGCTAAATTCATTGTTCCTGCCGGTCTCCGTAAGACCGTGGAAAAACTCGGCGCGTCGGATATCGCTGAAATGGACTGGTGGGAGGAGCTCAGAGTCGATGGAATTAAAATTATTTTCCTTCCATCCCAGCACTGGTCAAAGCGCGGGATGTTTGACATGAACAAGTCACTGTGGGGTTCGTTCCTTGTTGATACAGGTAAAAAGAGAATATTTGTCTGCGGGGATTCGGGGTATTCATTGCTGTACAGGGAGATTGCCGCGAAGTACCCGGCCATAGACTACGCGTTCATGTCTTTGGGGGCGTTTCATCCCAGGTGGTTCATGCATTACTCGCACCAGGATGCTGATGAGGCTGTCAGGGGATTCCGTGACCTTAATGCGAAGGTGATGGTTCCGTTTCACTGGGGAGCGTTCCGTCTTGGGGATGAGCCCGAAGGTTACCCGGCCATTCATGTGAAGCTGAAATTTCCTGAAGCAAGGATCACCGACTGCGGAGAGGTGATAAAAATTTAGGTGATGCAATGGCTTTCGTAAGAATAGAAGGATTCAGGGGACTTGTCTTTGTGCCGGAGAAAACCTCCAGTCCGAAGAAACACGCGTGTGCGGACTGCTTTGAATGCGCCTACTGCAGCGATGAAAGGTGTAAACTCTGCCTGAAAAAGAAAAGCCGTAAAAAGAATGACGTCGGCAATGACGGGAAGACCGGTTAGAATTATTTTAAAATTTTAACTCCAAAACTGAATCCGTCTTTAAGAGCTTTTTCATTTTTACTCACAGGCATCGTTTCGGTACATACTCCAAGAGTCCCTGCAGCTTCCATTTTCAGGTAACCGCATATCTCCACGAACAGCTTCTCCACAGTTTCCGGCCCCGAGTTCGGCAGTTCGCCGCCGTATGTCATAAGCATCGCGACCTTTTTTTTGCCGCAGGTGAAATCCATGCCGTACATCCTGTCTATCATGAGCTTCATTTGCGCAGTGACGCTCCACCAGTAGATCGGTGTGGCAAGGATGATAATATCCGCTTTCCGGAGCGCGGCGTAGATTAATCCCATGTCATCTTTAATTACGCAGCCGGTACTGTCTGCTTTTTTGCATGCATCGCACCCGTTGCATGGGGAAATCTTCATATCGTGCAGAAAGAAATATTCGTTCTCAACGTCCGCTGTTTCGTTGATTCCCTTAAGCACAGAATCCAGAAGCGCTGCGGTGTTCCCTTTTTTTTTCGGGCTTCCCAGAAATGCTGCTACTTTCATAAAGTTCGCTCCAGACTGAATTTTTATTAATGAATCGCTTCTTATCCATGAATTATAAGCTGTTTATGTCTATAATTTTTTTGAATTATTGTCATGGTCTTAGCTTGCAAGTCTGGACATGGATATCACCGCGTACCGGTACATGCTTGTAAGCCCGGTCGATTAGTTGTGCTATCTGGTGTACCCTCGCATCATGAATGAACGTCATCGGATGCCCATTCAGAGATACATATGTGAGGTAAATATGAAATATTTTAATGCTGCACTTACAGTGGTAATTATTATTGCCGCGGCCTGTTTTCAGGTTCGGGCTGAAGGGGAGAATAAGGGCATATCATTCAACGAGTATATTAAAACTGTTACTGGTACTCTTCCCGCGCTTAAAAAGAACAGGCTGCAGGTTGACAGGGCGAAGAACAGCCTTGATGGAGCTTACAGTTCCGGTGATGTCAACATTACGGGCAGCGGTTCCTGGTCGTCAGCCGAAGATTACACAACATCAGGAAGAGTGACGGATTACCAGTTTAAAGCCGGCGCCTCGAAAAAAATAACACAAACCGGAACTACCATAGAAGCAGGGGTAGGGCATGATACAATAAACACTGAAGGTTATGGAACAAAATATTATCCATCGGTGTATGTTAAATTTTCGCAGTCTGTCCTCAAAAATTCTTTTGGTGTTATCGACAGGTACTCGGTGAATAACGCTTCGATGAAACTGGAAATTGAAAAATTAAGGCAGGCCGAGTCAGATAAAACTACTCTTAACTATTACAAAAAACTCTACTTTTCATGGATCGAAATCACAGAACGCCTTGAACTGCTGAATGCTTCAATTAAATACGCATTTATGATTGAAGCTGATACAGATAAAAAATACAGGAGCGGGCTTACAGGGATTGAGGACCTTTATAATGCCCGGGCCCTTGTTACACAGTACAGGATACAATACGAGAGCCTGCTTTCCGAAAGAAGTGCAGTCGAGGCGGAGATGGAGGTATTCCTGGGAAACACAGCATCACCGGACAGGGGGGAATTTAACAAAATGTATACAGAGGTAAAAACCATCGGGTATAATACAGTCCCTTTTGTACGGACTCAGAATGCGGAGATATTCAGGCTCACAAAGAATAACCTCGTTTATGCCGGTGAAGTAAAAAATAACAGCCTGCTTCCTGAACTGAATATTGTTGCACAATACACAAGAAAATCCGCAAAGGATGAATTCTCTGCGTCCTTTACCGGGCTTGGTGAATCGGATTACTATGTGGGATTTACCGCATCATACCCTTTGTTGAATACTGAAGCAGAAAGTGCAGTCAGGGAGTCCGAAATTGCAATTGAGGAGATTAATGCCGAGTATGAAATATCGGAAAACGCATACCGGACTGATATTGAAAAGCTTGTCAGGGAACAGGATAGCATCAAAAAAATGATCGCGTTTTCCGAAACCAGGATAAACTCACTGGAGGCAAGATATGCCACTGTGTATAAAAAATATAAACAGGGAAACCAGTCACTTCAGGTTGTGATAGATGCCCTGCAGGATATAACAACCGAGAAGACAGCGCTCTTCAGGTATAAAAGTAATCTTATACAGGGGTACATAGATTACAGCGATTTAACCAGGTAGCATCCTGGTTTCCAGGGGTTGTGGAAAGCAGTTTTGCAGGTCAACACATTAAATTTTTCTTGAATTACCATGCGTATATTAGTTATTCATACTAATATTTACCGGAAGGTCATCCCCGCCGCCGGAGCGGCGGGGAAAATTTTCCCCAAGCATTGTAATTCAGGATAAAAATAATGGATACCATTATCTGGCGTTTACTCGATTTTCTTGCTGTTGCCGAATTCTCACAGGCCGTGTTGCTTGTGTTCATACTCCTTGTAATGGAGAGGAACAGGCGGGCCAATATATTCTTCGCCGTGTTTATACTCATACTGTCATCAAACTTTTTTTCATTATATCTGATGAAGGCAGACATGAAGGTAGTGTCATCCATCTTCTTCCTTGTAGCAGTACCGGGCATATCGCTGACCGGGGTCTGTATATATTTCTATGCAATGTTTATTACCGGATTGCTTGAAGGACTCAGGGTGAAGCACATTCTTCACCTGGGTGTTTACCTGGCCAGCCTTGGTGTGACAGTTGCTGCAATGTTGAGCATAGACGGCAACCCGGCGCGGGCGGTACTGAAGGACTCGGTACTTTTCAGAAACTCTATATTCACAGTCATAAGCGCGGGACTTCTCTGTTCCATAGGCTACATCGTGTACACGCTTGCTCTCCTTAAAAGGTATTATGACAGGATCGGTAATTATTATTCCGACATAGAGCGCATGAGCCTTAACTGGGTACGGCTGCTTTCAGCCATGTCATTCCTGGTGCTTGTCTTCTGGTGCGTCGGATTCTGGCTTGGACATCTCCATGTTATTCCAAGGAGCCCGGCGGGTATGACTATTAATTTAATTATGCTCATAGCAATAATATTCGTCACTGCCTATCGTCTCATAAACCAGCCGGAGATTTTCAAGTACAATGTTGAGATGACACATGAAATTGAGGAGACTGATTCTCAGGCTGGAGGTGAAAAGTACGCAAGGCAGAGCATAGACGACAGGATGCAGGATGAATACCTGGAGAAACTTAAACAGTACATGGAGGGGGAGAAGCCCTATCTCAATGAAAACATCACCATCAAGGACCTTTCCGAAGAGATAAAAATTCCTTCGCACCACCTTTCTATCGTGATAAACAACCGGCTTGGTAAAAATTTCTATACCTTTATAAACGATTACAGGATAAAAGAGGCATTATCCATACTGAACGATCCTGAAAATTCCGACGCGAGTATACTTGCCATTGCGTTCAGGGCGGGCTTCAATTCAAAATCAACCTTCAATTCCGTGTTCAAAAAAATCACCGGAAAAACTCCTTCCGAATACAGAAGTACATCAGGATTCAGGTCTGAACTTGCAAGTTAGGACTGATTAACGTCCGCCTTGCGGTACATGCTTGTAAGCCCGGTCGATTCATTTTTATTTTCGTATATATTCATGACATGATGTATGGGCCTGACCTGTATGTCATTCCGGCCTTTGAGCGGGAATGACAGTTCATTTTACCCGGCCCCGTCAGGATTTTTATCCAGGAGTAAGTATATGAATATAGCGAAACTCGCAATCAAACGGCCGGTGTTTATTTCATGCATCGTGCTTATCATCATGATAGTGGGAATGATCTCCTATTTCCGTATCGGCGTGGAACTCATGCCCGATATTTCATTCCCGACAATCGGGGTGGTTACCTCGTACTCCGGGGCGTCGCCTGACGAGATTGAACAGCTCATAACAAAACCGCTTGAGGATGAACTGGGGACCATCTCTGGTCTGAAGCACCTGAGTTCGAGCAATACAGAGGGTCTTTCCATAATAACAATGGAATTCGATATGGAGATAGACGTGGACAGGGTCGTGCAGGATGTGCGTGATAAAGTAAGCATAGCCATGAACAGCCTGCCCGATGATCTGGAGTCCGATCCGGTCATACAGAAATTTGATCCAGGCGCATCGTCCGTAATACGCCTTGCGCTGCTCTCTGACCTGCCGCCCGCAGAAATGTATGGCCTCGCGAAAGAGACGATCAAGCCGCAGATCGAGCGTATAAAGGACGTGGGCAACGTGGAGATTTCCGGCGGAAGCAGCAGGGAGATCCAGGTGGAGATAGACCAGGACAGGCTTAACGAGTACACCATCTCTATGACAAGGGTCGTAAGCAGCCTCAATGCCGCGGGTTCGAACATCCCCATTGGTACAAAGGAGAGGGAGGCTAAAAAGACTGTGTTCAGGTCAATGGGTGAGTTTGTTTCACTTGAGCAGATCAGGAATACCCTTGTGTCATTCACAGGTGACGTTGGCATATTTGTTAACGTGGAATCCCTGGGAACTGTACGTGACGGCGTGGAGGACACGACAAGTACGGGATACATACATTACCCGGAGAATTTAAAGAGCAAAACCCCGGGCCGCACCCAGTCATGCGTCTACCTTGACGTAATAAAGCAGTCGGGTAAAAACACGGTGGAGGTTACGGACAGCGTTAAGGCAATGCTTGAGAGCATTAATAACGAGCTTAAACAGGGTAAAGGGCATTCTCAGATCATAGTAACATCCGATCAGTCTGAGTGGATAAAAACCAATGTGAACGAAACTATAAGTACCATTATCATCGGCATAATACTTGCCATACTTGTTGTATATCTCTTCCTTGGGAACATCAGGTCAACTGTAATTACAGCGATTGCCATACCGAACAGCCTGCTGGGTGCAGTTATTATAATGAACGTCACGGGGTACACATTCAACATGATGACGCTCATGGCTCTTTCGCTTGTTGTGGGGCTGCTTGTGGATGACGCCATAGTCGTACGGGAGAATATATTCAGGAAGCTGGAGCACGGCATGAACCCGTTCCGCGCTGCTGAGCTTGGCACCAGGGAGGTAATGCTTGCCGTTATTGCCACCACCCTTGCTATCATTTCGGTTTTTTTCCCCATCGGTATGCTCAGCGGTGTAATAGGGAAAGTATTCAAGCAGTTTGGGTTTACGGTAGTGTTCGCCATGATAGTGAGCCTCTTTGACGCACTTACAGTGGCGCCGTTCCTGAGCGCGTACTTTGCCGGTGATGGTAAAAAATCGGACAACATTATAGTCACTACCTTCGAAAGGTTTCAGTCCTGGATGGACAGGAAGTACGGCAGCCTCATGAATTTCTGTCTTAACAGACCGCTGGTGGTGATAATCATAACAACCGCCGTATTTTTAAGCAGCATCGCCCTGGTCGGCATGGTAAAGAAAACTTTTTTCCCGTCAGGGGACAGGGGTGAATTCGCCATCAGCATAGAGATGCCTGCGGGTACAAGTCTTGCCGGCACAACGGATACAGTGAAACAGATCGAGGAGAAACTAAAAGACTTAACGGATATTGATTATTACAGCGTATCAATAGGCAATTCAAACGGTGAAGTCACGAAAGCCGAGATTCACTGCAAGCTCCTGGAAAAGAGAAAAAGAAGCACTGACGAGAACAAGGAGAGGACAAGAACCATGCTGGTCGAATTTTCATACGCAAGGCCTTCGGTCAACAGCACACATGGCGGCGGCGGGGCTGATTCCCCGTTCGTTATTATTGTTTCAGGCCGCAGCCTTGATTCAGTGGAGAAGGCCGCTGAAATGATAAAGGACCAGGTAAGAACTATCCCGGATCTTGTAGATGCTGATACAACTATTAAGAAAGGGAGCCCGGAGTTCAGGGTATACTTTGATTCAGAAAAAATGCAGGGACTGGGAGTCTCCACCAGTACGGCCGGCGCTGAACTGAGGTATGGCATAGCTGGTTCGGTTGTTGGTTCATTCAGGGAAAATGGCGTTGAGTACGATATACGTGCAAGGCTTAAACCGGAACAGCGCGACCTGGAAAAGAATTTTTATAAAACAAGGGTTGCAAACAACAGTAACAAGATGGTTCCGCTGAACATGGTAGCCAGGGGAGAACAGGCAACAGGCACGGCAGAGATAAACAGACGCGATAAGGCATACATAATCAAGGTTACGGCAAATACAGCGCAGGGCGGTGCCATAGGCAGCGCCATGACAAAAGCGAGCGAACTCATTACAAAGAATGTTCAGCTGCCCCAGGGTGTGACTTACAGTTTCAGCGGCGAATCCGAAACTCTCGCTGAAACCGCTTCCAGCATAATGTTTGCACTGGTCATGGCCATAATCTTCATCTACCTCGTGCTGGCCAGCCTGTACGAGTCCTTCATAACACCCTTCGTAATCCTGCTGGCGGTTCCACCCGCGCTTACAGGGGCGCTGTTCGCGCTGCTTATTACCGGGTTCATGATGGACATGTTCAGCATGATAGGGATGGTAATGCTCATGGGACTTGTGACGAAGAATTCAATACTGCTGGTGGATAATGCCGTGCATGGAGTGCAGGCCGGTCTGGACAGAAAACAAGCTGTACTTGAAGCGGGCCAGCGCAGGCTGCGTCCCATTCTCATGACAACATTTGCCATGCTGGCAGGGATGCTTCCGCTTGCAATGGGTATTGGTGAGGCTGCACAGATGAGGCAGTCCATGGGCATATCAATAATGGGGGGGCTCATCATTTCAACGCTGGTTACGCTCATTGTTGTGCCTGCGGTGTTTGAATTCGTGGATAAATTCAGGGAGGCTACAGAGGGGCGCATCCTTGTAAGGGAGAAGGAATAACCTGCCCGTTCCCGGCTTCAGCTTTTACCTGACGCCGGGAACGTAAATCCTGCTGAATTTTTAAAATGAGGTTGATTTTAAAACTCCCAGTTAGTATGTTGAATAAATCAGCATATCCAATCGGGGACTATCATGTATACAATACTTCACATTGAGCCCGGGATGCTCTATAAAAAGGTCGTCCAGGAGATTTGTCTTGAACTTGGTGCTAAATATACGGGTGCATCGGGTGCCAGGGAAGCATTCGAAATTCTGAAAAATGAAAAGGTCAATCTTATACTCACAGCCATGGAGCTTGAGGGCGGCAGTTCGTATGATTTTATCAGGTCGATCAATGAGTCTGAGCACAGGACTGTACCTGTTGTAGTATTCACGGGCAATGATTCGCTCGAGGACAGAACCAAGATGTATGAGCTGGGAATAACAGATTATATACTGAAGACCTCGGGAGCCGATACTATCAAACAGAACCTGGCAACTTTCAGGAGAGAGGATACACTCACGCTGAAAATGAGAGACCTGTCATACGCGGTGGTCGATGACAGCAAGATTGACCGGAAAGTTGTTGAAAGGATCTTTTCGTTCCATGATATTTACAATGTTGATTACTATGAATCAGGCCGCGGGCTTGCAGAATCAGGAAAGGAGTATGATGTCTACCTTATCGATTTTGTTCTACAGGATACATCAGGCGACAAGATAATAATGAAACTCCGCGAGTCCGGGAGCAACAGCGTTATTATCGCTATTTCCGGCATAGATAACACCAAGACAATCTCACATGTACTTTCGATCGGGGCAAGCGATTATATTGTTAAACCCTTTAACTATGATCTATTCATCGCCCGTCTAAAGACCAATATCCGGAACTACCTGCTGTTTAAGGAAGTTGCAGTGAAGACCCGGGCTCTTGAAAAAATGGCAATCACAGATACACTTACCGGCCTGTTCAACCGCGGGCATATCTATGACCGGCTTAACCAGGAGGTGGAAAAAGCAGAAAGGTACGGGTCAAAGTTTTCCCTGCTGATGCTTGATATTGATAACTTTAAAAAAGTCAATGACCAGCATGGTCACCAGTTCGGCGATGAAGTCCTCAGGGTTGTCTCGGACGTTATCCGGCTTTCAACAAGGTCAGTTGATATCTGCGGCAGGTACGGCGGTGAGGAGTTTATGGTAATATTCCCCGAAGTTCCTCTGTCGGGTACGATCCCGGTTGCAGAGAGAATCCGCAAAGGTATTGAAGCTATGCGGTTTGCAATAGATAATGTAAAGATAACGGTAAGCGGAGGTGCTGCTGACTACAGCGGCAGCATTGAGAACCTCGTGAAGAAGGCCGACACCCTTATGTACAGGGCAAAGGAGAGCGGCAGAAATGTTATACAGTATTGATCAGGGATATAGCGAAAAGTTGCAGTTGATATATTGTGATAAAGTGTTTGTCTGTTTATAAGCAATAATACTGTATAAATAATAACTAGTGGAGCCGGTTGATGAAAAAACTTCTGTGTATGATAATCGCAACAGCAGCGCTATTTCTTGTAAACACCGCGACGGAATCTGCCGGAAACAGGATTAATGTCGGTGTTGTAAGCAGCGATGCCGCTGTCTACGGAGAGATGGTGTCTCTGCTCACCAGGAGCGAATACCTGCAGGTCATTGAAAGAAGGGATCTTGGTTCGCTTTTCAAGGAGCTTGAGCTGAAACAGTCCGGTGCAGTACTCGGACCATCAGACTCACGGTTAAAAGGAATTGAATACCTTATAATGATAGACACTTTTGAACATAAACACAGTGCACGGATAGTCAAGGCTGAAACCGGGGAGATTGTTGTATCCTGGACCGGCTTTATAAGTGAACTGGCACAAAACTGTATAGACAAGCTCGAGTCCGAGGCCTCGTTGAAAAACATTGCACTGATGCAGAATGATGAAGGCATAGAGATCGACATTAATTTTTCAAAAGATTATTATACGACGGGCAGCAGGATCGAGTTTACCGTAGTATCATCATCGGACGGATACCTTTATATAATAGATGTCCAGCCCGACGGCAATGTAATTGTTCTTGTGCCTAACCAGAACACAAAGGGCCCTATTGCGGTGGAAGAGGGTGAGCCCGTGGAAATACCCGGAAGGCTCGGTTTCAAGATGAAGGCAGGGCAGCCGTACGGCATTGATACGATAAAGGTCATTGTAACAAAGAAGAAGATTGATATCTTCAGGTTCGGTCTTAACGCAGGAAAGGATTACACTGAAGTTACGGGCAAGGACAGGGATAAACTCTCGCGCGGGATAAGTGTCGAACTGGAGAACCTGCCGGCCTCTGACTGGGGTATAGCGTCAAAACAGATTGAGATCAAAGAATAACAGGAGAATGTCATGAAAAGGAGACTGTCGCTTTTACTGGTCTTATGTGTTTTACCGTTTTTCAGTTCCGTGAATGCGGATGTGAAAGAGAATGAAATACAGAATTATATCGAAAGGCAGTCAAAGACCTCTTTCGATGATTATGTAAAAGCCAGGGGAACGGTGTCAAACCCTGAATGGGAGGAGGTTCTGCGGACCCTGTTCAGCAAGCTTACCTTTAATTCCGGTGAAAAAGAATTTAAAATCACCATAGCAATAGTAAATGATCCCAGCTTTAATGCAATGTGTTTCGGGGGAGGGGGACAGTTCGTTGTCAATTCCGGAGCACTCCAGATGTTTGATGAAATGATCAACAGCAGAAGCGACAGGGCTGCATTAAACATGCAGCGTGAGCGGGAACTGCTCATGGCTCCCGTGGCCGCACATGAACTTGGTCATTATTATAACAGGCATTATTACAAGGTGCTGAAAAAGTACATGGAATTTACAAAATCAAAGGAGAACAACTTCACTTTTGAACAGCTCCAGTACTCCATAGCCAATGAATACGAGGCCGATTATACAGGATGGCTGCTCCTGCAGAAGGCAAAATATAATCCGGATCTCATGGCTACGCTCCTGGAGATGCTAAATGAAAAGCAGCAGGCTGAGATGGCCAAGACTTCAACGATAGGGTTCAACCAGTATTTCCTCACGCATCCCTCGCCTCATAAACGGCTTGCGAAGATACAGGGCAGCAGGCAGGAATATCACAAGATAGCGGCCGAGATGGAGCAGGTTTTTGACGATGTTCAGATCGGCATAAACCTTGAAAGGTCAGTCGATTTCCTCGATAAAGCAATTAAGAATAGTCCCGGAAACCTGTACCTGAAAAAAGAGAGGGCTGTTGCACTGCACAAGCTGTGGCTGACAACTGTGCCGCTCTCTGAACAGCAGTTGCGCGGTATACTTGATGCGCCTTCTTTCAGGGACGAGATGCTCGGAGGGAAGGGAACCCGTGCGAAGGGAGCAGCTATACCCGGCAACGAGCAGTATTATAAAAACGCACTTGCCGCGTATAAAAGTATAATAAGTGAAACTGCAGATTACGGCTTTGCATCAAATTTCGCGCTTCTCCTTATATATTCACCGGATGAAAACGACAAAAAAGCTGCAGTACAGATTGCCGCATATTGCGCACAGTCGGTAAACAGCATACCAATCTATTCAAACTGCGCTGTTGTATTCTACCTTTACGGGGACAAGGTTACGGCAATGAATGTAATAAGCCAGGTTGCATCTTATTACGATTCACGCTACCAGGCTGTAAAGGTGAATGCGCAGACAAACGGTGACTACCTGGCCTTTCTCCAGGATATGCAGAAAAACCTCTCAGTGGCCGAAAAACTCAACAGGAATTACGTGATCGATGATTTTACACCCCTGCTCAATTATTCTCTCATGCTTTATTACGCAGGCGATAAAACTACAGCCAAATCCGTAGTGCAAAAATACCTGACAGAATATGAAAACAGGTCAGACTGGGCCCTTTACATTTCTAAACTCACCGATGTGAAAATACCCGCTGCCCCGGCGAAAAAATATGTAGCATTCCAGGGCATCAGGGTAAACGACAGCATGCAGACTGTCCTTGCAAGTTGGGGTAAGGCTGACAGGATATATACGATTGAGCAGGGTGAGGAGCGATGGTACTATGACAAAGAGGGTGTATCCCTGTCTATATCAAGCGGAATTGTCATGATGATCATCTTTGAGTCATCTGATGGAGGCAGGCCTGACAATGGCATCGTTGTCGGATCTTCCAGAAATCAGATTGAAAAGATCGCGGGGAAACATACATCTGAAAGGGGCGGTTATTTCATTTATGAAGGTCCGCAGAATATTGCAGTAGTATATTCCAACGATATCGCAACAATAGTAATCCTCTTCCAGTAATGAAGTATTTTATCCTGTAAAACAAAAACACATCCTGTGCCGGTAGTTTTTACCGGTACGGGATGAATACAAAATATGAACCTGTTTATTCTGCTTAATGCGGCTTCGATTACGCTTCAATAATTCATCTGTGTATCATGTTGATTTCAAATAATATTTCAGGGAGTTTAATATTCATGAGACGGTCATTTCGAATTATCACGGTTATCTTCATGATTATAACAGGGAGCGCGTTATATATAAACGCTGAGATAAATCCCCACTATGAAAAGGGTGTGCAGCTTTACAATGAGAAGAAATACGATGAGGCGGTTGAAGAGTTCAAGCAGGTCCTTGCAGCAGAGGATCCAGGGCAGAAGAAGGTCGCTCAGGCTTCGATTGCATCAATATACATGGTACAGGGTAAATACAATGATTCAGTGGAGTTCTTCACCAAAGCCCTGGAAATAGATCCGGACTACCTTTATGCAAACGAAATGATCGGAATGGTTTACCTTGGCGGATTGAGGGACCACGGGAAGGCGCTCCCCTTTTTGCTCAGGGCTGAACAGCTTAAATCTGAAAATAATTCCGTGTACTATAATCTGGCATGCTGTTATTCTCTGATGAATGATGTGGAAAAAGCCTTTGCCTACCTGGACAAAGCTTTATTTTACGGGTACAGGAATGTTGAAAACATCAAATCAGATACTGATTTTATAAACCTCCGGGCAGACAGCAGGTATAAGAACCTCACGGCAAATTTCAGTTCGATCATTGAAGGCGATTCATGCATCAGCCGCGGCGATGAGAGCTATTCAAAGCGTGACTATGGGAAGGCTGTTAAATTTTATCTTGATGCAATCACATTATACAGCACGGCATTGTGGAATGATTCCAGGAATATGGATAAGCTCTATCAAACTACAGGCAGCCTGTATGACCACATGCAGGATTACGATAATGCCGGGGCCTATTATGAAAGGTCTTTAAATGTAAGGCTCAAACTTTATGGCGAGAATAATAATGCCACGGCAATAATGTATTTCTCTCTGGGCAACGTGTACGAGGAAAAAAGGGACTATGCGTCGGCACTCAGCTTATACGAGAAATCGCTGAAGATCAAGACTGAACTCTATGGTGAGTATCATCAGAACCTTATGGGGATCTATACCAACCTGGGATCGCTTTATGCTTCCCTGTATAATTATGATAAAGCCATATTCTACCAGCAGAAGGGGCTGAAACTTGTAGCCGACCAGTTTGGCGGAAAGTCTCCCCAGGTTGCCTATGAATGCAACAACCTCGGGAGAGCATACCAGCAAAAAGGGGATTATAAAAACGCACTTGATTGCTACGGGAGGGCACTGCAGATAACACTTGATGCGCATGGGGAGAATTACAGTTACAGCGCTGTCTGTTATGCAATGCTGGGATCGCTGTATGATGTCATGGGTGATTACGGCAGGTCAGTAACTTATTATGAAAAAGCCCTGAAGATAAGCATTGCTGTTTCCGGGGAGAAAACCATCGAGACTGCCGCATTCTACTCACTGCTGGGTGTGTCATACAGCCAGAGTGGAAAATATGAGACTGCAGTTACATACTGCGAAAAAGCCTTAAACATAGCGCTTGAAATCCGCGGAGAAAAAGATATTTTCACTGCAAATTGCTATTTTCACCTGGGGCATGTATACAGGGACAGCGGTGAATATGAACGTGCGCTTTCAAGTTACGGGAAAGCGCTCAATATCTGGCGTGAGATAAAGGGTGAAAATGACCTTTCGACAGCGTTCGGCTACAGCTGCCTGGCGCTCGTGTATGATGATATGAAGAATTACAAACTTGCGATTGAAAACCATACAAGGGCCCTGGATATTGGAATTGTACTTGTTGGTGCTGACAATCCCGATGCGGCAAACGCATACCATAACCTGGGCTGGTCTTACTGGAACAACGGTGACCTGCCACGGGCAATTGAATACCTTGAAAAGTCAGCATCCATAATAAAAAAATTTGAGAAAAACCAGGCGGCAATCCGCATATACCAGAATCTCGGAAGCCTGTATGTCAGTGCGGGCAGGTACAGGGATGCATTAGGGATACTGCTTTCAAGTGTGGAGACAATAGAGCGTGTGCGCAGGTTTAACCTTTCCGGCGGTACTGATTTTACATCGCGCAATATTAATACGTTTTATTACGCATTGAATTCATGTTATTTACTGAAGGATATGGATTCAATGTTCAACATATCAGAGCGTATGCGCGCTATGGGTTACATAGAAAGGCTGTCTATTAATTCCGCAATAGAGAGCGCCGGGATAGACCCGGAAAAAGGGAAAAAGCTTCTGCAGCTGAGGGATGATATTGAGCGCCTCTCATCGATGAGACAGAAGGTCATATCCGAGCCTGTGTCGGCAATGAATGAAAATGTAAAAAAATACCACGATGCCCTGCTTGAAAAAGTATCGGCTGAACTTGCGCAGGCCGAGGCTGATTTCAATAGACTTGACAATGAGTTTATGAAGAACGAAAAGTACAGGATGCTTCGCGATACAGGCGTTGTAACAATAAAATCAGCTCAGGCATTCTGCGGAAAAGACGGGGCAATCATCGAGTACATAATTCCCGGTAAACCCGATAAATATATGAAGCCGTATGCAGTGGTAATTACCGGCAGCAGCATAAACGCAGTTGAACTTGACCCGTCATATAACTACCCGGGACAAATTGAGAAATACAGGGAAGCGATTAAGGGAAATAATCAATCCGAAACCGACAGGCTTGGGGCGGAACTCTACGCTAAACTCCTGGAACCGGTTAACGGCTTCATAAACTCTGCGAACATTAAGAATCTTATAATTGTCCCAGACGGTTCACTTGCCTTTTTACCTTTTGATTCACTTAAAACCAGGGATAATACGTGCTTATCGGAAAGATACGGGCTTACCCTTACACCCTCGATTACAGTATCATCTATGATAAAGAACCGCAAGTACGCCAGAAGGGACAACCTCATGGCATTCGGCGGCGGCATATACTCGGTTAAAGGGGAGAGCAGTAACCGCGGCGGTTCATCGCTGCGCGGGATAGTGCTGGAAAATGCGGATAAGGAGAGGCTTGCTGTAAAAGCATACAACACCCCGATGGAGTATTACCAGGCACAGCAGATCGGCTGGGCCGATCTGCCGGGCACAAAACGGGAGGTCTCAGTTATCAATGAAAAGATCTTCACTAAAAAGAATACTGACGTCTACACCGGGCGGGATGTATCCGAAGAGAACCTGAAATCCCTTTCGAAAAGCGGTAAACTGAAAAAGTATTCATCCATACACCTTGCATGTCATGGGTACTACGACGCCGAGTATCCTGAATATTCCGCGGTTGTCTTTTCTGAGGTTTCCGGAAAAATTAAAGACAGCAAAGATGACGGCTACATGTCCGTAGAGGAAACTGCGCTGCTTGATCTCCAGGCCGAAATTGTTGTACTCTCTGCATGCGAGACAGGGCTGGGCCGAATGGTAAGCGGTGACGGTGTTATTGGCCTGACCCGCGCATTCCAGGTTGCGGGGAGCAACAGGGTTCTGGTTACGCTTTGGCAGGTCAGCGATGAGGCTACTGAAGCATTCATGGTATCATTCTACGCAAAGGTTAAGGGTGGTATGAGTTACCGCGATGCGCTGGTTAATGTGAAGGAGGAGTTCAAAAAGTCGGAGAAGTTTTCTGCGCCGTATTTCTGGGCAGGATTTGTGCTGTATGAGTAGAGAGGTTGAAGCACGCTTTTAATCGTCTGAAGCGTGCTGAATATTTCAGGCAAGGGCAGTGCCTGACAAAAGATGATCATGCTGGTTGTGATTTAATGTGCAGTTTCCAATATGATAACTGTCTCTTTTTTTGCGACTAAACTAAATTTCGGGCTTACTTTTTTTTATCGAATACAGCCACAGTGCCATCATGATAATAGCAAGCATCAGCAGTGATGCTTCAATGCCGTAATGATCTGCAATGTATCCTGCTGCGGGCGCTATCACTGCAATACCAACAGTCTTGGCCTGTGCTTCAATCGAAAGAATGGTTGCCTGTTCTGAACTGTCTGCAAGGTCATCATACTGGGCTACCAGTATAGGCCTCCACAAATTCTGGAGGATGTAGTAGGCGATATATGCAATGATCGCGATAAAAAAAAGCTTTAAATGCAAACCGCCCGACGATATGAATGCCAGGCCTGAACCTGCAAGTATCATAACAGCGATCGATGCAGTTTCCGATCTGAACAATCCTGCAAAAAGATGCGCGCGTTTTGATGTCATGGCAGAAGCGATGTGCAGCACAAAATAAACTGCGCCGACCACAATTGCCGTACTGTTTTTTTCAGGGATAAGAAGGATTGCTGCGATGACAAGCGCCTGGGCTTTCAGTATGGGCTGCAGGTAATCCTTGGTTACTTCAAATACCCCCTCAAATCCCATGCTCTGCACTATAAGCTTGCGGATGCGGCTGTCCACGAACGATTTTTTTACGCTTTTAAACGTATGGAGAAAAAGCTGTTTGATGCCTGCATCCTGTTCCTGCCTGTTGTTCAGGTAGTCCGGGTAGCAGGCAATGTTCCATACGCCTGCGATATACGGGATAATCGAAAAGATGAAAATCCACCTGTAATCCTTTGAAAATATTATTATCACAGATGAGAAAATCACGGAAACGGCGCTTCCGTATTTAGACCAGGACCGTGTAAAACCGTAGACTTTTGTTTTTTCCGAGAGCCTTTCATTGCGCCGCAGCCAGTCAAAGATCATAGCCTTGTGCGTACCTGACCGGAATGCCTCACCGATAGAGTAAAAAAATATTGCGGCAAAGAGCGGAGCGTACGAGTGTGAAAACGCAAAAATGATAAATGCGACAATATAGCTCGAGAGTGAGACGATCATGCAATTCTTTCTGCCGTAAATGTCTGCAGCTGCGCCGCTGGGTATCTCCATGAGGTTTATGCAGAAGTTCAGGAATGAGACAAGTATACCTATCTGGAAAAAGTTCAGGTTAATGGAGAGATAAAATAATATCAGGAATGGTTCGGAAAAATCAAGGTTCTTCAAAAAACCGTATAGTGAGAAACGGGTGATCATCTTCATGCCTGCGGATACTCCGTCTGTTGATAGCTGGCTTCAGTCTATATAAATAGTCGCGGTATAGCAGTAATGACAAGGATAATTTTATTTGTTCGTCATAAAGATCCGGGCTCAGAGCATGATGCTGGCTCAAGGCACTGTTTATGAACTTACGGGGAGTACCTGCCGGGAGAAGTTTTGTGCCTGTTTTATTAAATTTAAAAAATTTAATATTTTTGCATTAATTTTATTGACATGAAAGGTAGTAGAAACTACTGTCCGACTCGTCTGGAGCGTGAAGTAATCAGGCGTTACTCGAGGTTTTTGCAGGGATTGAAAA
>DAONFG010000005.1:0-115104 GCA_035403465.1 Spirochaetota bacterium
ACTTAATGCAGTCCATGTTTCCGCCGGTTACAGCCTCAATGAGAGTTGTAGACCCCGCAAGGTTCACTGCCGCGGTATCAGCTCCCTTCATAACAAGGAGGTTCGCGGATTCAAAGTGACCGGAATGCAGTGCAAGGAGAAGCGGAGTATTCCCCTGCCTCTCCTTTACATTCACATCAGCACCTTTCTGCAGCAGGTATCGTATCATTGTAGTGTTATTCGCTGCGGCAGCAACATGAAGCGCCGCGCCGGAATCTGAAGATATCGTGTTTATGCCGGCACCTGCTCCAAGCAGTATCCCGGCCATGTCTGTAAAATTAAGTGAAACCGCATCATTCAGCAGCGTGGTTTTTCTGCCGTCCTCAAGAATAATAGCCCTGTCAAGATCATATGCAGGACGCCGTTCTGGATCATCCAGTATTGCCTTAACATCAAATATCCTGTTGCTTATTACAAAATCTCTCAGGCTGAACAACCGGCTGTCAGGTTTTCCCTTCTCTGCTTTTCCGGTTTTTTTTGCGGTCCTGTCCCCGGTCTTCTTCGAAGAATCAGTTTTTTTTACGGATTTTTTTTCTATTTTATCAGCTTTTTTTGCAGCTGTTTTTTTGGAAGTTTTTTTGCCTGTTTTTTTTGCAGTCTTCGAACCAGTGATTTTCACGGCTTTCTTTTGCTGCTTCTTTTCTTTTGAATCACTGATATCAGTATCCCTGATATCCTTTGATGCAGACTCAGCAGATTTTTTCTCATCAATGACTACAGCTTTTTCTACAGAGGTATTCTTCGTATTACCGGTAGAATCTTCGCCATACAGCGAAAGTGTCAGAAAAAAAGATATGATTATTGCAGGAAGAAGTACTGCTGTTCTCATGTTCCGGAGCACTACAGGTGTAAAGTTCCGGAAAGTGAGCATAGGTTAAGGACAGAAGTTACCCTGTCCGAGGCTTTTGTTATCCTGAAACCCAGGCCTTTCTGCTGCTGTGATTTATGAAGTTTGAGCAGAAGGCTTATAAAACTTGAATCAACGTATTCAACCTGCTCCATATCTATCTCAATATCTTTTGTGCATTCAGATGAAAGGGTATTTACTGTTTCAGAAAATCTTTTCAGCCCGGCAATATCAGACGATCCAGTGAGGGTAATGTTCAGCAAGTTGCCATTTTCAGTAATTGTATAGTTCATATTATGTCCCGTAAAATTGATAATCGGAAATTCCTCATATTAAAGAAAGATTACAATAAAAACTATCATTTGTACAGCAAAATATCTGATTCCCGGCAAATAATAGATTTTTTTCTATGTCAAAAACTTAACATTTTCCCTGAATTATGCTCTGACCCCGCAGACTAAAACCTGCATGTAAAATCAAAAAAATGACAAATTTGCCCTAAAAAATGCATTCTGGAATTATTATCGGATTATTTTAGTTGACCATATTAATATTTACATAAATTTTATACCAGTATAAAATGGAGACGTTATGGATAAATCAGACAGCATTGCAATGAAAAAAAGGAACATAATTGAAGCGCTCAAAACCCGCCTTGAAAAGTATTCCTATTCATATATTTCGATGCAGGATGTCGCAAACGAGGCCGGTATATCAAAGGGCGGACTGCGGTACTATTTCCCTACGAAGCAGTCCCTCTTTATCGGGCTGCTTGAGGATTTCTTTCACGGCATCGAGGACAACCACCTGAAGATGATCAACTCCCAGAACACACCTGGGGACAAGGCCGTTCTCTCTACGCTTTTCAACATTGAACGCTTTGTACTGGATGGCAAAAACATCAAGATATTCCTGAACCTGCTCCTCTACGGGCTGGAGGAACCGGAAATGATGAAGCCCATAAGCCAGTTCTTTCACAAGCATCTTGAAATCTACAAGATGATCATTGAAAAGGCAAAATCAGATCTCCCGAAAATTGATAAGAATGAATTCGACATGGCATTCCACGCAAGGATTACGCAGATTATATTCCTGAGCACCGGCCTCATGGAGGCGGTCGATCCCACCGGAATGGATCCGGCAAAACTTGCGCGCTATGTTCTTTCACTCTTTGGTGAATAAGCGGATTAAAAGCCTCCTGTAAAACTATCATTTAACTTGTTTCCTTTCCTGTTTTTTAGCGGATCTAAGGGGCGACGCCCCTTAAAAAAGCCCTCTTCAGGCTTTCTGAAGGTTTTAAACTCCAGTCTGGAAACAAGTCCATTATATTCCTGCTGTAGCTGAAAAGATCAAAAGATGGGGCTCTGACCCTATTTAAGAACAGCAGGAAAAGCATGCTCTGACCTATGTCACATGAAGAGGACTCAAAGGATACAATTTATACTACAAAAAAATAAGGGGTCAGAGCCCCTTTTTACGTAATAAAAAAAGACTGCCCGTTAAGGCAGCCTTTTTTTTATCGGCATTTAAGTAAAAATATTAAGGTAGATATTTTTTAACAACACCGGAAAACTCTCCAGTAGCATTCCCATCGGTGTTCAGAGCGCGAATGCGGAAATTATAGGTTTTTGTAGTTCCTTGTCCAGTGTAAATATACTGAGTTGTAGCCCCATTAGATATAGTTGTTGCACTCCAGTCCGATTCATCCGGACTCCCTCCTGTAGCAAGTTCAAGCCTATAGCCTGTTGCCCCTGGAACAGCAGCCCATGTTACTGTTATTTTATATCCCTGAAAAGCGACGTATGTATATGTGAACGCAAGATTACCCGGCACTCCAAGTATGATGCCGCCCTTATAATCCGTCTGTACGCTCTTTCCGCCGTCATTGACAGCTTCTATTTTATAATAATACTCAACACCGGCTTCTATACTATCCGCTGTTGTCTCTATATGTGTCAGGGCAGTCTGGCCTGTGCTGACAATGTTATATGTTCCCTCTGAACCATCATCGGACCTGTAGACATTATATGATGTTGCCCTGGCAGCAGCAGCCCATGCAAGCGTGAGACTTCCGCTGGTATGATTCATCGCCATTGTTATTCCCGAAGGAACATCAGGTATTGCCGGAATAGTATAACCCTCTGCTGCGGTGAGACTCATTTCGCTCTCTGCCTTAATCCCTGCACCTGATTGACTCCAGGTAGTAATCTTGTAGTAATAGAATGTCTTTGCAGTTACAACAACTGAATTGTCATAACTTACACGGCCGTCAACTACAGCGGGATTAATCTGGTTTGGATCCGCACCTGCCACTGCAGTATAAGTTCCGTTTGAAGAAGTGCTTCTGTACACCGTATAGCCTGAAGCGCCTGCAACTGCATCCCATGAAACAGTAACCAGGTTGTTCTTTCCTTTGGATGCCCGTACGCCTATTGGTGGAGGAAGCAGTGCCGGTTTACTAGGATCAATGTTACCTGCATTATACTCACTAAAATCACTTGCGCCGCCGGAACTGACAGCCTTTACCTTATAATACATTGTACTTCCGTCCACCAGACTCCTGTCTGCGTATTCGGTACCGGTTACATTATCTGCAATCAGTTCATATGTTCCGTCAGCAATTGTTGCCCTGTATACCTGGTAGTATGCCGTATTTAGTGACGCAGTCCAGGTCACCATAACCTTTTCTCCGTAAGTACCGTCAGTAGCTGTAACATTAATCGGAACAACCGGTATCTGTTGAAGAGCGATTCCGGATATGATCTCGCTGTAAGGACCCTCCACGCCCGCTGAATTAACAGAGGCAATTTTATAATAATACGTTGTATCAGGCACAACAAGTATATCATTCGTAAAAGTAAGGCCTGTTACAGGGGCTGTGTTGATTTTTGAGTATGTCCCGTATTTCAGTTCACACCTGTAAATATTATATGAAACAGCCATTAACGCTGCATCCCATGTTAAAGTAATCTGCCCGATCTCACTGCTGGGTATAGTGAATGAAGCAGGAGGCATCAGTACTCCATCCAGCGCGAAACCCATTACTTCAGAGCTCGGGTCACTCCAGTTGCTGCCATTACCGGCTGCTATCTTGTAATAGCAGGTCACACCTGAGGGCGCCGGATCAATATATGAAAGCTTCAGAACCCTTGATTCTATTACCTTGAAGGATTCAGGAGTGCCTATTGCCTTGTATATAATATAGTACTCAGCATCCTCAACACCATCCCAGTCGATTATAACACTATCCTCGAGGGTTCCCTGTGTAGCTCCAATTCTTGACGGCACACCTGGTGTGACGCTTGACGTGCCGGCAGCCGTAGTAAGCGAGTTGACGCCGCATGCTGATGCCGCAAGGGCTATAAGTCCTGTCACTATCAGAGAATTTATTAAACTGTTCAGTTTCATATTTACTCCTTATACCTTAATCTTTCTTCATCTTTCTTTAAATCTTGCTTCTTATCTTTCTTTTTCGATTTAACATCATCTTTGTCATCAACAAAACCTGCTCCTGATCTTGATTCACCGCTAAACATCCTGTATGTTGCACCTATAGATACACTGAATCTTGTTTCTTCAAAGTCCTTGCGCAGGTAACTCCAGGTCTCTTCAGTAACATGGACATACTTTTCATAATATGCCGTAGCAGGGACAAAATACTGGTAGAACGCGCCGATATTGATATCAAGATCTTCATCTATACTGAACTTTGCACCTCCTCCGACCTGGTGAGA
Source organism: Spirochaetota bacterium (assembly GCA_035403465.1). Lineage (GTDB taxonomy): Bacteria > Spirochaetota > UBA4802 > UBA4802 > UBA5550 > JAAYBQ01. The sequence goes on from DAONFG010000005.1 coordinate 4,621, forward strand.
ACGGAGGAGCGGATCAACCTCATTGCGTTTGTCGGATTTAATTCCGAAATCATTGTAGAGGTAGCCTGTACTGAGTGTAATTTTGGGATTGAGTATAAATTCAACTCCAAGCCCGCACTGATATCCAAGGTTGTAATCCTTCTCTCTGCCGTCAAGATCGCGCATCTGGCGCAGTGATATCTGCGCTGAAGAGAGCAGCTTGATCCAGTCTAAAAGAAGATATGAAAGCCCGAAATTAAGGGTTGTTGGATATGTGGCTTTCAGAACCTTTGACCCATTACCATGATTGTATACCATATCATCTGACGCGGAGCCATCCTTGAATATGTCAAGATTGCCACTTGTCTCAATCGCGGCAGGGGCGATAAAACTGTTTGTCGTTTTTTGAAGCTCCATGGGCAGATAGTATTCAAGTCTGAATGTTGCATCAAGACCTTTCAGTGCAGGAAGGAGCCCCTCAGGCCTGAAGTGAGTGCTTAGAATGACACCGAAACCAAAACCCTCAGTATCAGTATCAACATCCCAGTCCTGACCCTGCTCATGAAGCAGAGACAGATCAGAAAGATTATCATCATAGTAATAATGAATATTATCTATCTTTACCTTCATATTACCCTGGGCATGGATAATACGCAGTCCGCCGCCTGCTGAAATCCAGTTCATGATCTCGTAAGCGCCGCCAAGGGTTATCCCTATATACATTTCATTCCTGATAGCCTCTGCATTTGAAGAATACCCCACCAGGGTATAGTCATCCATAGAAAAACCTGTTTCAAACGCCAGAAGGTTTCCCCAGTCAAGAACTGCCAGGCCATCACCATAGGTCATATTAATTGCAGCCTGCATTACAGCCAGGTCAAAGAATGCAGCCCATTTATCCTGCTTCCATACAATATCAAGTCCAGGTAGAACCGGTACAGTAAGCTCTGCCGGATACTCATCAGGCAGAGTTCCGACAAAGTAAGGCTCTCCCGTATCCGGGTTTATGACACCATGGGGCGGCGGAGTAACGTCCCCGAATTCACCTTTTTTAAAAGCGTAAAAATCCAGTGTATGGGTCTTCTTTACATAATATGTCTGGCTGGAAAAATTTATATGCAGCCCGTCCTGTGACATAAAAACAAGTCCCGCGGGATTGTAGAATGCGGCGTCAGGGTCTGTTGATGTATTCCTGTTCAGGGTACGCACATATTCCGTTGAATGATTGGAGAGTATCCCGTCCTCCTGGTTGAGGTCGGTTGCCAGACCAGCCACCGCCTGGAGAAACAGCAGCATCGATAGTCCGGCCTTCAGGTAACTATTCTTTATCAATTTCGGCATTATATTATGAACCTTCCTTTTTCAGATTTAGTTGAAATCCCGCCCCGGCAATCATACCGGACCGGGATTCAGAATATTTATCACAATCCGTCTGACCATGATTCAAACCAGTTGTATGTTGCGGTAAACGGATATGGTTTGGTATCCTTAAAAGGCATTGTCAGCCAGTCTGAACCGAGATACTTCATCCTTGTATATGAATCGGCCTGTTCCGCAGGATCGCTGTCATCAATCCAGAGATGGTAATCCAGCTCTGCCACGTATTCCCCGCCTGCAGTCTTAATAAGGAACGGTGGATTCGCTGTCAGGTCCCAGCCGTCCTTCACAGTAATGCTCTTCAGATCCGCCTTATGGGTACCGTTTATAATTATACCGCCGTCATTATACAGGAAGTCAAGTTTGCCGTCATTATAACCTGTCAGGGTTATTGTGCTTGTGGGAGTTGTTGTAACAACCCACTTTACATGTCCTGCCACATAGCCGTCACGCTCAAAAGTACCGGGTACAGGCTTAGTCCATGTTGACTTGGACTTATCCATTGAAGGAGCATAAATGCCCCAGTAGAATTCTTCAGCGTTAAGCAGCTTGGCATGGAGGTTATAAGTCTTCGTTTTCCCGCTGGCGGCTTTTACTGTTATTGTGACCGTTGTGACACGTCCCTCAACAAGATTGATCGCTGCTGCTGCTGTACCGGAACTGTACGTTGATGTTACAGTCGAGGGGCTTGCTTCACCGAACTGCTGGGCCGTGAACACAACACTCTGGGCAGTTGCATCATCAACTACTGCTGTGATGTTCATTGAACTGTAACCGTAAATTACTGTTACATAGTCAGTTTTCGTCTTATCGAACTTGACAACATTCGGATCATGATAATTTGCTCCGCGCACAAATGTTCCGGGGTATATAGGCCTGCTGCTTATTGTTCCAATTCCGACCTTGAGGCTCTTCAGGTCCGCATTTGCGCTTGAAGTGGTGCAAAGCACTTCTATTGAATATGTTTTGACTATGGCACCATTCTTCACTGTAACCTCAATATAGTTGTAGCCATCTTGCAGCGTTATTGCGCCAAAATTTGCCGGAGCCACGCTTACAGTATTAACTGTCACGGAAATCGTTGCTGTGGATGATTCAGCCTGGGCTACAAGTGCAACAGGTGAATTTGCAATACTCATTGAGGCCTTATACGAAAGTGTATCCTTATCGAATGTTTCATCGAATGATACTTCATTTAAATTTCTGTCCTTTATTGACAAAGCAACAAGATCAGCAGTGGTAGTTGTCTGCTGGCGGAAAATGTTCATTGTGTATATCTGTGTATTGCCGTCGCCACCAGTGCATCTTGCCTCTATGGTATTCATACCTCCGATAACAGGAATAGCGGTCCAATTGGAATACTCAATTCCATTGGACAATATCTCAAGTTTTTTAAATTCTGCAGAATTTGCCTCAGCAGTAACATTTATCGTATTTGTATTAACGTTTCCCGAGTACGCAGTTATGCCCGGATCAAATAGCGGAGAAAGTGTGATATCCGCAATGGATAGTGTAGAAAGAGTGGCATCCGCATACGCTTCAGTATGTCGCGTAACGTTAATTGTATAATCCATCTGCTGTTGATCCTGGGATACAACAATTACTTTGATTACATTCAAGCCGGGATTAAGCGTAATGGGGCCTGAAGGACTGCCGCTGGCAAGTATATTGGCCGGATTAACTTCGTTCAAATATATTTCAGCCCACTTGTGATCCTTGGTCGGAGTAATTGTAATTATATCTATTGACTCCGGCACATGAAGTACATAACTCCATGTTGTACTATCAAAGTCATATGTAAAATTAAGCTTTGCTGAATTGGGATCCTCCTCATTATATAAGGCAGGAGCTTCAACCGTAAGATTTGCAATAAAATAGTTAGAGCTAAGCCCGTCACTAACATCTCCGGCTATAACTCCTGCTATGTCTTCACCACAGCCCGAAAATGCTGCAATCGATGCCATGATTATCATGAATAAATATTTTCTAATCAGTTTCATACACCCTCCAGATCAACAATAAAAACCGACGAGACGGTTTTTTACAAAGTAGCAAATCCGTCCAATTGGGTCAAGAATATTTCAAATTTTTTGGACAAAAAGTTAACGGTGTACAGGTATAGTATACTATGACAAAACTTCCGGCATACACAACAGGATAGCTAAATAAATAACGCCATTCGTGTAGATTAATTTACAGTTAATTTATCATAGTAAAGTTTTTCTGCTTATATAATCAACTATTGGCCAGTAATTAAAGGGGTACTAATATTACCAGCTTAGAAAAATGTATGCGGGGAATTACTTTGTCTACTTTTCAGACTGGAACATATTAAAACAGTTCTGTGTGAACAGAATGGCTTCATTGGTAAAACTGCCTATGTCCTGATTGCTGAAACTCTCTTTTTTCATGACAAAATAAAAATATGCCACACGCATTATACCGCCAAGAAGCCCGTTTGCCCTGAGCTCTTCATTAAGGTCCGGGTTGATATGTCCAAACTTCTTACCGAGCTTTATATCATTAATAATAGCCTTAAGGACCGAATCTTCGAAGATACCGATTACCTGTTCAATAACCTCGTTGACCCCAAGGCTCATCCTGAGAATTATTTTAGTCCTGTCCTCATTTCTAAGAAAAAATGCGATTGTTTTGCCCATCCTGTGGCGCAGGTAGGCCCGCGCATAATCCTGTGAATCACCTGAACCAACGAAGTCGCCAAGATTAAGCCCGACTTCTTTTTCCCACTCATTAACATATTTTTCAATGAGGGAGACGAAGAGCTGCTCTTTAGTTTCAAAATACTGGTAGATTGTACCTTTTGCAATGTGAGCCATGTTTGATATATCTGAAACCTGGGCCTGGTAATAGCCCTTTTGTGAAAAAACCTTTTCAGCGCATTCATAAATACGCTGTTTAGTCAGTTCGCCTTTTGTTGGCATGAGTCGTTCCTGTTTGTTTTTTTTATATTGTATATTTTATCCCAACTGGATTGCAAGTCAATTATATTTGAAGATATTTTTTATTATCCAAAAAAGCACTCTATTTGTGCAAAAATTGTCCCCAATCAGCCATTCAACGCTTTTGCAGTGCCCATCCTTACATCATATAGATCCTCACAAATATCTGCCGCAGCCCGGGTCTTCTCTACCAGTTCTTCTGCAGGTCCTGGCACGCCAGCTTCCATATCCCATGGCAGCAACCGTAAAATCCTGTTTTATTGCAGTATACATCTTGACAGAGCCTTTGTTGTATAACCAGGTATTGCACAGGACACGCATCCAGGCAGGAAGATATGGCATCAGACCAGAAAATGGATATTCTCCAGACAAAAAAACCGGCAGTGATAAAAGTATTCGGCATACTTAACATCATACTCGGACTTTTCGGCCTCACTGTCTCAATATCAATAGCTTCCATGGCAGCACATCTTACGGATAAGACCGCAGGAATAACCGTTGCAGTCATGGGACTTTCCGTTGCGATTCCCATGATTGCAGGGGGAATCGGATTACTTATGAATAAAAACGCAGGCAGGATTCTGAGCCTTGCTGCCTCATATATCGCGCTCGCTGCAGGAATAATTTATATAGGCATTGTGATCACCGCACTTTACTATATATATGACCAGCTTGCAGGCCCGCAGCGGTTGAAATTTATTATGCGCATAGTGACCGTACTCTGTATATGCATCTATCCTGCACTGAACCTTTTTTTTATGCACAGCGGAAGGGTACGGGCTGCTATGAAATAGCATCATTCAGGTTCAGGCTGCGTGCTTAATCAGCCGTTAATAAATAAAGTTTTTGCACTTAATTTTTGAATCTAAGTTTAATGAGAAATACAGATCAACTTAAATGGCGGGTTAAGGTTTATGGCAACAGGATAATTATTTCCATTATCACATTAATTGTTGTAATGACAGCAGTGCTGATTGTAATCAAATCAGGCACCATAATTCCTTTAGACCGTCACGGATCATCAATATCAAATATGGCTATTGTTTCAATTTTCATCTCGGTGCTCTGTATGCTCATCTTCAAGATAGTGAGGGCCACACTGGACGAAACAGAAAATAAAAACAGGCAGCTTGAGAAATACCTTGCTGAAATAAACGAAATCGTGAAGACATGCACGCCAGTTGCCCTGACACTCAGGAACACCGCTGATGATCTTGTGTCCAACGCATCGTCATTTTCGGACAATGCCCAGACCAAGGCCGCCAGCGCAGAGGAGATCAGCGGCATATCTGAAAGTCTTGTGGGATCGACATGGCTGCTTAATGATGTCCTTACAAAAAACGAAGAGAACAAGAAAGAAGAAACGATTGAGTAAAATATTATTCCAGGGTAAATGTAATTGGCAGGTAGTGGGCCATCTTTACCCTCCTGCCGGACTTGTACCCCGGCGAAAACCTCATGCGTTTCACGGCCTTGATGGCCTGTTCATTAAAACCATAAGGAGCCTTTCCCGACATTATGTTTGCTGAAACAAGTGATCCGTTCTCGTCTATCTGCACAAGCACAGTAACCTGGTATTCCCTTATGTTTGCATCCAGCGCCTCGCGCGGGTAATACTGGCGCAGGTCAAAGTCCACAATCGCACGCGGAGATGCATCGCCATTGAACGAGAAGAGGTAGCCGTCTTTGTCTGTACCGTCACCTGATATCTGGTTCGTGTTGATGTCGCTCTCAACCGGGTCATCACCCTCCTTCTTTGCACCCTCAATCCATTCCTGTTTCTCTACCGGTGCCGGTGTTGTGTCCCCGCCGATCAGTTCAGCAGGTATATCCATTTCTATATCGGGCCGCTCAAGCTCAAAGGTGTTCTGGAATTCAAGGGTCTCTTTTGAAGTTCCATTGCCTGTAAAAAAATATCCGGACGCGGCGATTACATGGACAAGCAGGGATATTACGATAGACAGCCTGAACAGGTGCTTAACAAAAAACCTGCGGTTCCTTATACTTATTATAACAGATTCATCGGCCAACGCTTTACCTCTTCACCGACAGCGCCATCCTGGTTACGCCTGACCTTCGCAGAAGCCCCATGACCTTTGACACTGTGCCGTACGAAAGGTTCTCGTCTGCAGAGAGCGTGACGCGCATATTAGGCCGGTACTTTGACTCGCGCGACATCTCCGTCACAAGTGCAGACTCGGTGATTGAACGCCCCTCGAGAAAGAGCTTCCCGTCCTTTGTTACAGCTACCTGTTTGGACTCCTTGATGTTGGGGTCCGCAGACGCCACTTTCGGGAGGTTGATGTTGATCGATTCCTTTTTGAGGAAATTCGCCGTTACCATGAATATTACCAGCAGTACGAGTATTACATCAACCATCGGTGTAATGTTTATGTTGCTTATTATTCCATCTTCGTTGTCGTCAGATCCCGCACCCATTACACGTTCTCCTTCATTTATTTCGCGTGACGCATGCAAGCGCCTCTTTAGCCATGATTTCAAGGCTCTGCATTATGATTTTAAGTCTCCTGCTGAAGTAGTTGTTCAGCATAACAACCGGTATGGCGATCAGCAGTCCGCATGCTGTCGCGAGGAGCGCGGTGGATATACTGCGCATGACCACCTCGGCCCCGGTGTTCCCCAGCGTACCCAGGTTATAGAATGCCTTTATTATACCGAGAACTGTGCCGAGCAGTCCAATGAACGGCGCGTTGTTTCCAAGCGAAGAAAGAATTACAATCCGCTTCTCAAGGAACATCCTCTCTTCAATGAGCTTTCCCTCCATCATATGCGAAAGGGCCGCCTCCCCGGAAGGCGCATGTTCCGCTATGAATGATGCGAACCTGGCATAGACAGATTCAGGGTACTGCACAACGTACCGGCCGAAATCCGAAAGGTCCCCCGACCTGAACTTTGCTATGATACCGCTGAAAATCTTTGCCCCGATCTTCCCGTTGTGCCTGAATATGAGCCCCCTGTCGATCACCACTGCAAGCGCAAGCACGCTTGCCAGTCCCATGACTGAAAAAATTGTACGCTCGCCTAAAGTAAGCAGGTTTTCCATTTATCTACTCCGTAAAATTTATTACTGCAAATATCTTATCACTTTACCTCTAACACGCACGACGTTCACCACGCCGACAATATAAACCCTGGTCTCACTGTAGTAGACACACTCGATGAGGTTGTCACCGCCAAGGCTGCGTATGGCCTGGTCAACAGCCCGCTCCGGGTCCAGGCCCGGTGTAACATTGAATATCCCCAGGAGGGTAAAACTGCTTGAAGCACCTTCCGCCTCGCCGAGTACCTGGTACGCGGAAGAACGCATGACCTTCGCGCCCGGTTCAATCGCCAGCGGGTGGACCCTGCCGTACAGGCACCCGCACATGAGTAGCGGCGGCAGTATAGCAGAGAGCCTGGTTAACCGGTACAGTCTCATTTTCCTTTACCCTTTTTATCATCGGCAACTGCAGGTTCTGCAAACTTTACCGCGTCCCCTTCAACAGTCACGGTAGTTGTGCCGAAAAACAGGAAGTACCCGTATGTTTCATAGCACCGCACGTTTATCATGGTGTCTCCCTTTTTACTGTCAAGCGCTTCCTGTATGGCAAGGTTAATATCGGGCCTGCCTATCATGTAAATTCCGAGGATGGAATACGCGGTATCGCTCCCCTTGCACTCGCCCAGGTTTTCTGTTACAGTTTTGCCCTGGAGCGGAGTAAGACTCGATGTAACACACACTGGTGACGTTACACAGCCGTTAAGGATCAGGACGGCGTTTATTGCTGCAAGATAAAATATTACTCTCTTCATAGAGTTCTCCATAAACACATGATTCCACTTCAGTCACTACGAACTATCCTGCAGGGAGTGAAGTAATCTGTTTTTTGAACCGGCAGAGTTCTGATCAACTAAATAAATCATTAAACAGATTGCTTCGTCGCTGACGCTCCCCGCAATGACAGAAATTTAAAAAACGTTTTAAAACTTAACCTCTACACCAAAGTTGGGCAGTAGCGTAAGTCCGCCCTCGTCTGCTGTAACCTTGGGATTATCTTCGCTGTAGGGCCGGTCATATCTCCATTTGTACGCTTTTGAATGATACCATTGCCCGTATACGTTAATGACCTCAACATACCAGCTTACATATCCCCATTCGTAGCCTGTCCTGTGAGTGTACCTCAGGTCAAGCTGGTGATCAAATGGGAGGTGTTTTGAGTTCGGGTGATCGATATCATATTCGGGAGCATACCTGCCGTTAACGGGCGGCAACGATCCTGTTATAGGCGTGTAGGGAAACGATGAGTATAGCTGAAACTTCCCGCTGAATGTATGCTTACCCTTTCTGTACCCTGAAACTATTTTAAGTGAATGGTTCTGTTCGTATCCTGAATGGATCCACCTGTCCCCGGTCGGATCGAACGTCACAGGCAGCCCTGATTTTCTTTCGGCATTAGTAAAAGCATAACTGCCCCAGCCGAAAAATCCGTCACCCTCTCCACCCTCTCTTTTGAGGAGGAGCTCGATCCCGTAAGCTCTCATCTTCCCGGAATTGATCCCGGGCACTGTGACGCCATCCTCGATATGCTCATACTGCTCCACGAGATCATAGAAATAATTATAAAAGACCTCCATGTTTGCCGTAAACCCTGTAAGTGCCTGTTCTATTCCAAGGACGCTGTGCCATGCCTTTTCAGGTTTAAGGGAATCACCCTGTGATGCGTAAGTCGGGTCCTGCTGGAACACGTACGGGTTTGCCTGGAAAAAAGCACTGTAATGGCCGCCGGCAATTGAAACAGTGGTGTCAGATTCAAACCTGTAGCTCATCATACCCCTTGGGTCTGCTGTAACAGACCCGGTTCCCCTGAGCCACTCGCTTCTGAACGAAGGCATGAAAACAAAACCGCCGGGCGTGAACCGCTGCTCAACATAGCCGCCCATAACAAGGCTTGTAAAATTCAGATCAAAGGGTATTACATCAAACGCGCCAGGGTCCATGGGATCAGTAACCCCGGGGTTAAGCCTGAGCGAATCACCCTTTGCATCGAAGTGATACCATGTCGACTCGATCCCTCCTCGCAGTTCCGCAAGGCCGCTTATCCATTCCCATTTAAAATTATCCTTTGCTCCAAGTATCCATGGTACTGTGTCAATGGTGATGCCCTTAAGCCAGTGTCCGGCCGGGAGTGAAGCTGAATCAAAATACATATGGGTATAACTCCATGAACTATATACCATCATAGTATTTTTAATTTTTACATTATCAAAAGTGTAATAAAATCCCTGGTTATGAAACTGCTGGTCATACTTCATGTTTATATCCGAAAAGAAGGGATCGGCCCCCTCCTCCTGTTTAACATCTTCATCGTCTATTACAACTCTCCAGTAGTCAATGCTCCCCAGGCACAGCACTGTAACCGAATTCCTGCTGTCCAGGAAATACTTTGCCTTAACCTGGTAGTCCCAGTATTCCGGCAGTATATCAAGTTTTTCATTGCTGATCAGTTCATATATCGGCGGTATAAGCAGCGAAAGATACCCCACCCTGCCCGACACTATCAGGTACCCCGAGTTCTCATCCTTCACTTCGCCTTTTTCATCGATTACTTTTTTTGTTACAGGGCGTTTAATAAGGGCCGCAGCGGAGATCAGGCCCACGTCTGACCACCCTCCGAATTCATCAACTTCATCAATCGTATTGATATTTATAACAGCCGCGAGCGGTCCGCCGAAGTCAGAGGTATATGATGACGCGTAGAGGTCAATCTCGCTCATGAGGTCATTGGCGATTACAGAGTGTACGCCTCCAAAGTGCAGAGGGTTGTCAATAGGCATGCCGTCAATGTAGTACCTGTTGTATATGGGATCAGAACCGCGGATAACAAGGGGCCCGAAGAATCCGCCAGGCGCTGACCGTATAACACCTGGCAGGCTGGTAAGGGCATTGACCGAATCTCCGAATGAAGCCGGGACCTCTTTAATCTCATCTACCTTCATTGTCCTGCGCGAAATTTTCTGTATCACGCGCTCACCTTTTATTACAACGCCTTTCCCTTTTGACGCATAGGGATTAAGTGTGAAGTCGCGCGATACATTGCTGTTCACTGTTATAGTTGTTGTAATGGTCTGAAGCCCCCGGGACTGGACCTGTACAGTATATGTACCTGCCTGCGGGAGCTCGGTGTAGTAGTTTCCACCGGCGGCGTTGACCACAATACCCGCCTCTTTTATGATCACTATGGCAAACCCGGCATTCTTTTTTGTGGAACCGTCGATTACCCGGCCCTTGAGTGAATACTGCTGTGCGTATGCGGGTATTGCCAGTGCAAAGAGAAATACACATAAGCAGGAGTATAATATGTATGGTTTCAACCTGTTCATTTAAAATATTAACCATGGTGCCGACAATAGCGGCAGGGTCAATAATAGTATGAAAAGATGCGTTGTCAATATTTATTATCATAACGATAACTATTGACAATCCGGACAACGCGGATCACATTTTCAGCAAAAAAATCCGGGAGAATATCCATGCATAACAGTAAACGCGATTTTGACCTTGCAGCCCTGACATGGGACGAAAAGCCGCAGAGGCTTCAGCTTAACCGCGACATATTCAGAGCCATTGATCAGACTGTACAGCTGACAGATGGCATCTCCGTCCTTGACTTCGGCTGCGGTACAGGACTGCTCTCGCTGCAGATACTTGAACGCACCGGCAGTGTAACCTGCGCTGACAGTTCTGCAGGAATGCTCGAAGTCCTTGAATCAAAGGTAAAGGACGCCGGAATAGACGGCGTTACAACAATACACCTGAAGTCCGATGATGCTGAAGGACTTACGGGAAGCTATGCTTTAATCACAAGCAGCATGACTTTTCACCATGTGCAGGACGTCCCGCAGCTTGTGAAGAAACTTGCAGGTCACCTGGAGTCCGGCGGAACATTATGCGCGGCAGACCTTGACCCTGATGAGGGAAAGTTTCACGAAGACAACACGGGTGTGCACCACTACGGTTTCACGAGAAAAAAGATGATGGAATACTTCCGCGATGCGGGACTCGCTGACGTGAAGGCCACGACAGCTGCGGCAGTTGAAAGGATGAATGCGGCAGGGGAACAGGTGAGTTTTACAGTGTTCCTTGTTACCGGGACTAAACCTGCTGAACGATGACTCCCGGCAGCGCGCTGATCAGGAATATGCAGTTCAGCAGATCCGGTATTTCGAACATTTTTTCATCTCCCGGTTTACAAAGTGTGAATATAATTAATGTTCTATTGCGAAACGGTCTCCCGCACTTGCGGGCACTCCCTGATTCGGCAAACCCGGTACGATGCTGTGGGGGAAAACGGGATGGATTGACTTTTTATATCAACAGTAAAACTTAATTGACACCGGGCACTGCCCTTATCTATACTAATAAGATAAAATGTAAAGTTGCGTCATTTTCATTCAGCACAAAATGGTACCTGGCGCATAATTAACAGGCAGACCGTAATGAAAAAATCATCCCTGCAAAGAGATATTCATAAATGAACGAGGAAAAGGTTGAACTTCTCCGTAAAGTGGATATATTTTCACAGCTTGCGGAATACGAGCTTGATACCATTGCAGAATACAGCGAGTATGTGAAGCTGAAAAAGGGCGCTGCCGTTTTCAGCAACGGTGCGGAATCTAATGAACTGTATGTTGTGGATCGCGGCCGCATAGGTATCATCGGGTTTGAGACCGACGGTGATGCCATGATAGCGCAGATTGTCGAAGGGGAGTCTTTCGGTGAGTTGGATTTCCTCGGGCGTACCCCGCGCAACGCCGGCGCATTCGCAGAGGAGGATTCCATGCTGCTCTGCTTCCCCGGTAAAAGTTTCAAGGCTGACGAAGTATTCCTGAAACATCCGGTCATATTCGCCCGCATGCTCTACAAGCTCCTTGCTACAATATCATGCCGCATCTGGAACGTCAACAAGATGCTATACGGAAAAACCGGGTGGCTCCTTGATCTCCACAAGCAGCTTTTAAGCGACAAGATGACCGGGCTGTACAACCAGACATTTCTGAAGGAAGATTTCATGAATATGCTTCCGGACATAGGTAAAAGCGTCTCGCTGATTATGATTAAACCTGATAATTTTAAAGAGATTAATGATATCTACGGGCATGTTGCAGGCGACCAGGTCCTGAACCTGATGGCAATTTTTTTACAGTCCGAACTGGGAGAGGATGATATTGGCGTTCGCTACCGGGGTGATGAGTACGCAGCCATACTTATAGACACTGACAGGGACGAGGCCGTTGCAAAAGCCGCGGAAATACGAAAAGCATTCAGGGAGATGGACATATCACGAATCACAGGTTCGGGAAAATTGGTTATAACAACAAGCATAGGGATTGCGGTTTACCCCGATGATGCGGACAACAGCTCCGACCTTGTAACAATAGCATATGACAGGATGTACGCCGCTAGAAAAAGCGGAAACATCACATTGGCACAGAACGGGACACCATGATAAAATACTTCAGGCAGCTTGAAATATTCAAAGCATTAAGCGATGAGGAGCTTTCCCTGCTGGAGCACTGCTCCTCTGTAAAAACATATAATACCGATGACGTCATACTCGGTCACAGCAGTACAAAACGTGACCTGTACATAATTCTCAGCGGCCGGGTGCTCAGCACCCTTAAGCTGCCCGGAACCCTTGACCGCAAGTTCGGAGAGCTGGTGTCCGGAGATTTCTTCGGCGAGAGTTCTGTCTTCGGGAACCTCCCCCTTTTCAATACATACACCGCGGCAGACAAAGCTGAACTGCTCATCATAAACGAAAAAGGATTCTCCGGACTGATCGAAAAAAATCCGGCTGCCGCAACAAAACTCATCTCGGTTCTTCTGAGCGGAACCATCAGGCAGTTCCGCAAGTCGAGCGGCTTCCTTGCACAGGTTGTACAGTGGGGAGAAAATGCAAGCCGCCGCACAATCACGGACGAGCTGACAGGTATTTATAACCGCGCATTCCTTGACGATGCCGTTGAAAGTTTTTTCAACATATCAAAGAGCAACTACAAGCCGGTCTCACTTCTCATGCTCGATGTTGACAACTGCCGTAAAATCAATGAAACGCTGGACCATGAAACAGGCAACAGGGTGATCTGCGAATTTGCAGCAATCATAAAAAACATAATAAGCAGGCAGGGGATAATCGCAAGGTACGGCGGGGACGAGTTTTCCATACTTCTGCCTGAAACCAACAGGGAGCAGGCGCTGGCTATTGCCGAAGAGATACGCAGGACAGTTGATGATTATGATTTTTCAGGGTTTCTGAAGGGGAACGATATAAAAATCACAACAAGTATCGGGGTCAGTTCGTTCCCGGAAACGGCAACTGAACTTGAAGCCTTCAGGACAAAGGCGGACGATTCCCTTTACAGGGCCAAAGAGCAGGGGAAGAACCGCATCGCATGCGTTGATTAGACTGAGGCCGCGAAGTTCCCGGCGAAACTCCTCCTAAAGGCTTGACAAAAAATTCCCGCATCCGATACCTGTTATATTTCCGCTGAGAAATCCGCAGTTGAAACAGGAACTGATAAATGATATACACTGTAACAAGCCTGGTTCTTATCTTCCTTGCCAGGGTCACTGATGTCTCCATCGGCACATTCAGGATCATACTCGTGTCGCGGGGATACCAGCGCATAGCCCCATTTCTCGGGTTCTTCGAGGTGCTCATATGGATCACTGCAATCAGCCACGTCATGAAAAATCTCAACAGCGTATGGAGCTACATTTTCTACGCCGCCGGTTTTGCCACGGGAACATTTGCCGGCATGAAGCTCGAATCCATAATATCCATAGGCTACCAGTCAGTAAGAATAATACCGACAGAAAAGGTCACGGCCCTTCCCCTGGTGCTGCGCGAGGAGGGTTTCGGCATAACCACGGTCTCCGGCAGGGGAATGAAAGATAACGTCGTGATCATATATACCACCGTGCCCAGGAGCAGGGTGAAGCAGCTGCTGCAGATAGTTGAGACGTTTGAACCGAACGCGTTCATAACCATCGAGGATGTACGATCGCACAAATCCGGTTTTGTATCGCAGCCCGGATATTCCGCGAAGACGGAAAAAGGCATTGCAAAAAGGAAGTAAATTATCTGAATGCAGCTGCCCGCAGTGCATAAGCGCATGCAGACAGGATCCCGGCAGGCTTGTGCCGGCCGACCTGCCCGTGCTTGCCGCGTTCCTTGACCTCTCTGTTGATGAACTCATAGCCGCGTACCTTGTCAAGATCCCGCTTTCAGAGAAGGAGAAGGTCTATGCACTTGCCCCTGCAAAACTCAAAGGGAAAAGGTTCCTCGCAGACCCGGGAACAGTTGTACGGGCATACTATACGTCAGAGCGCGGCACCTGCGTCTTTCTTGACGAAAACGGTCTCTGCACTGTTCATGGTGCCAAACCATTTGAATGCGGCGCGTACATGGGATGTAAAAATACATTCCTTGGAAAACCATACAGGGAAAGACTGGTCGAAGAGTATTTCATGCAGAAGTGGAAAAAGTTCAGGCAGGTATAAATGCAGTCCGCGGGCATGATTCACTTCTTATCCGGAATTCCGGGATAGAGTTTTTCAGCGCAGTCCGGGCATTAATCCGGTTTTGCGAATAAAGTATGACCTCCCTGGAAAGCTTCTGCGTAAGCATCCGCTGCCTGCCAAGCAGGTTAATCCTGATTCCGTCATATTTCTGTTTTTGAACAAACCCGGCCGCGATCACAATCTGGGCAGAAAGCAGTGCAACGACAACAGGATATAACACATATGCGGGCCTGATCCTGCTTTTTCTGGTCATTGGAATTCCCTTTATAACTATTAAGTATTAATTGATGCAATGCATACTCACATCATTCCAGTGTGATAAACCTGACTGAACTTTGTTACCGCAGGATGATTATAATATCTCCGCCTACTGGTATAATCAATCAAGTCTGAAAGTGATATTGATAGATGTTCCAGTGGCTCCTTCAACATGGAATTCACCGCCGATCTGCTCTGCAAGCATGCGCACAAGCATAAATCCCATGCTCCCGGTTGTGTACGGATCAAATCCTTCCGGGAGCCCGGATCCTGAGTCCGAAACATGGAGGCATGCCGAGGATCCGTCTGCATGGAGGCGCACCATGATCTCTCCCGGCACATTCCCGGGATATGCATATTTCAGCGCGTTTGTAATAAGCTCATTCAGTATAAGGCCCAGCGGAACAGCGCGCCTGGTCTCGATCCTGATGTCTGCGAGTTCTGTCGAAAGACTGATCCTGCCTGTCTCGGGCATGTATGTTTTCAGAATCGAGCCTGCCAGGTCTCCTATGTAAAGGTTCAGGTCGATGTGAGTGACATCATCCGAAAGATAGAGCCGTTCATAAATCCCCATAATTGACGAGATCCTGCTGCGCGCATCGGCAAGAATACTCCTTGCAAGGTCATCTGTAACCCGTTCCCTCTCCAGGCTCAGCAGCCCTGACACCACCCCCAGGTTATTCTTCACGCGGTGGTGCAGTTCCTTCATTAAAATATCCCTGTGCGAAAGGAGCTGCCGCATTGCAGCCTCATCTTTTTTGAGCTGTTCATTCGCAGCTTCAAGTTCACGGTTTGTCCTCTGCAGTTCATCTATGGTCTGCTTCAGCTCAGCGTTCACTACCTTGATCCGGTGTTTTCTCTCCTTCAGGTCTTTATGCGCATCGAAGAGTTTAAAGGCCATCTTGATTGATGCGTCAAGTACGCGTATACCTGAGTTCTTTACAACGTAACCGTACGAGGTGATCTTTTCAGTCCTGCCGACCACATCCTTTTCGGTATGCGACGACAGGAAGAGTACGGGGATGTCATGGTTGAAAAGTATCCTGTTTGCGGCTTCAGTGCCGTCGATTCCTTCACCAAGGTCAATATCTATGAGGATCAGGTCGTACAGGTCACACTTTTCATCAATCACCCCTACTGCTTTTTCCCCGGAATTTACATGCGTCACCGCGTAACCCTCATTACGCAGCTGCTGTGTTTCGAGCAGCGCTATTACAGGTTCATCCTCAACAAGCAGAATCCTTTTAAAATTACCCTCCATGCTGCAGAACCCGGCTCTACTGGTATGCGCCTTTTAACAGGCCGGGGATGTTGTAGAGTTCTTCAATCCTGGCTATTCCAGTCACAGTGACGTCAAACTGATCCAGCTCCCTTCCCATCTTCTCAATTGAGGCCTGGTCCATCTTTGAATCAGCAAGTGGAAATAATTCATGGATTTCCTTCTCAATATGTAAGCGCGCCCTGGCAGTATAGTCTTCCGCAGCCTTAATAAACTTGTCCCTGTGAAAGGGTATGTGAGTCAGTGCATCCTCCATGAGACGTGTGTAACCCTGCAGCGCGTGGTGCTGCGCGGTCAGGGCTTCCAGCATTCCGTTCTGGTGAAGTATACCTGCATTCTCCATCGCAGGGAACACAATGCTCTCCTCCCTTGCCCGGTGATACTTCCCGGTGAACGAAACAATAAAATCAAGGATTATAGTCAGGTCTTCAGCAGGGACATCGTTCCCGGCTTCCATATTTCTGCAGACAGACTCAAGAACTTCCAGAAAATCAAGAATGGCATCATGTTCTCTTTTAAGAAGATCAGCCGTTTTCATAGAATCCTCCCCGGATATTTACAAAATAACCGGCTGGAAAGAAAATTTCCAGAAAATGCGCGGTTTTGAATGACGGAAATTTAAATATAGCCGGATCATACAAACCTTTTTTTATTGCCGCACCCCGGTCTCAACTGTTATTTTACAGCACAGGAGGATCACCTGATGGCAGATATCAAGGACATGCTTCAGTGGCTTTTAAACGAAGTCAATATATGGATAACCAAGGGAATCATCACGCCTGAACAGAGAGACCGGATTCTAAAGCTCTACAAGGTGCAGGCGCAGAATTCAATTAAACCTGCGGCTCAGAAGGCTGCGGTAAAACATACGGGCCGCATCAACCTGGCAAGGGTCATTCTTGTTCTCGCTGTGGTGTGTATAGCAGTGGGGCTTGTTATATTCTACGCGTCCAACTGGCGCAGGATGCCGCCGGGTGTCAAGATGGCACAGGTCTTTCTCCTGATCCTTACATGCTATGGTGCATCATGGTTCCTGCTCTTTGTTAAAAAAGAGATCTTCATCGGCAGGCTGATCCTGATGCTTGCAATGGTCACCTTCGGTATAGGCATAATGCTCGTTGCGCAGATATACCACATAAGTTCGCACCCCACGAACGGGCTGCTTGTCTGGGCAATCGGCACTCTGCTGCTCTCAGCAGTTTTGGATGAACAGTGGGGATACTACATGTCCCTTGCCCTCTTTACAATTTGGGACTACTGGGAGGTTGTGGAATACGGGAATGCCGCTTACCTGTTCATTGCCCCGCTGCTTGTTCTTGCACTGTTTTACTACAGGCGCAGCGACAGGACAGGTCTTGTGCTCTCTGTATCGCTCATGATAATATACTTTTTCCAGGTTAACATACACTGGGCTGGTGCTGCGGATTATAACAATAAACATGTGACTGAAGCCGCTTTCATGTACATGCTCTACGGGTTCGGGCCCCTGCTGATGGTTGCAGGAAGAATGATGCGCTTCAATGAGAAACTTGAATATTCAGGATATGTTGTTACGTTAACCGGATGGATCACTTTCATGGTCCCCCTGCTTACACTCTCATGGCCTTATAAAATACCTGACACAACTCCGCTTATACTCTTCCCGCGGGGCACATGGATTCAATCGGGGCAGTTTGCAGCCTTCATTCTTTTATCCGCAGCAGGCATACGCAAGCTGTCATCCATGGATGTTAAGCCGCATATATACATCCCTTTTATTCTCACTGCTTTAATCCTCGTCATGGTTCCGCATTACAGCACAACAGCACGCATGATATCGACACACATTGCCATTGTCGGGCTGATAGCATCATCACTTTCATTCGCATACCTTGTTCCCGGCGAATGGCACATTGAAAAGGGGATGGCCTTCCTTTTAACAATCGCAATGTTCATTGTCAAATGGCTCGGGCTCACCGGGAGCGCATTCGCTGACAACGGGTACATGGTTGCCTACCTTGTGGGATTCGTAATTTTTGCCACGGTATGTTTTCTTGTTAACAGGCTTGTTAAACACCTGGCTGAGGGGAAATCATATCCTTCAATGATCATGGACATCATTACGGCAGTCGCGATCTGGTTTACGCTATACACTGCGTCATTTAAAATCGAAAACCAGGTGTCGATATTCAAGGCTGATACAGTGGTAATCGTAATGCTCTTCCTGTTCATAACACTTGCTGTTATATTGTACATGGTCCTCATGGCAAGGCTGAAGCAGAACAGGACAATCATATACCTCTCGATGATAGTTTTTATTACATCGGGCATTGCACTCTTCATCGCGCGCGGAGAGGTGTCGTGGATTGCCTACTCGCTTATATTTAACATCCTGCTTTTTATCGCTACTGGAACCGCAATCTACTACAGCACGGTGATACAGTCCAGGGCGCTCCTGAACGTGGCTGTATGCGCCTTCATAGTCCACATAGGCACGCGGTATTTTGACCTCTTCTGGGACATGCTCTCTGGATCGGTTCTCTTTATCACAACAGGCATCATAGGTTTAGCGGGCGGGTATATCCTCGATAAGAAACGGCGTCAGCTGATAAACACTTTTGATTCAGCGGAGGGAGACCATGAATAGTTACAAAAAAATACTCATGCCGGTAATAGTACTGCTTCAGGTAGCAGTACTGGTGTTCATGGCCGCGAAGCAGGAGTACATACTTGCTGCAGGCGAAAAGATACTGCTCAAGTGTCAACCCGTTGATCCGCGAAGTCTCTTCAGCGGCGACTACGTTATCCTGAACTACGAGATCACGCGGACTGACCTGGAGACAATTACTGTAAAGGACGGTGAAAAACGGTCCTTCGACATCAACGAAACGATTTACATTGCGCTCGATAAATCAAAGATGGATAAATACTGGAAGGCGGCTGCCGCATCGCGTGATATTGACTGGCTCAGGTCAAGGTACAAAACAGTTATCCAGGGACGGATAGACCAGTACTACAACATCAAGTTCGGGCTGGAGGATTACTTTGTTCCCCAGAACGAAGGCAGGGAGCTAGAAAGAGACCTGGACAATGTCCACGTTGAAGTTTCGGTGATGCCCGACGGAAGCAGTGCCATATCAAGACTGTTTCTTAATGACAGGGAGGTGAGGTTCTACTGAACCCCGCCCTCACCTCTACTGTTCATAAAAAATTATATAAAATCAGCGTGCTTATACCCGGTTACAGACCGTAATCACAGTAAAGTATCAAATTTATTAATTTTTGAAAGTTTTTTACTGTGGAAATCATCATTTTCAATAATTCCGTTACCTGTACCAGCAAAGCACTGCTGACATCATCAGAAAGATATGAGTTGTCGCACATGTAACTGAACCACGAGTGGAGGCTCTGACCCTCTTGCAAACCAACATGGCAGGATATAAAATGATAACAAATAAAAAAATGCTCTGACCCCGGCAAAATCTTTTAATTATCTCCACCTTAAAAACGTATAGATATCAGATACTGATATTTATACGGAGGCTTGTATGCCCAGACCTTTAAGGACAATAATGCAGGGTGTAACCTATCACTGCTACACAAGATGCCGCGGAAAGCGGGACTTGCTGAAAGGCAGGTACGGAAAGAGGTACTTCATCGAATCAATACATATGTGCCAGGAAAAATACGATTTTGAACTCATCGCCGCGGAAACAGTTGCCAATCACATCCATCTCATAATAAAAACTGTTGAGGCTAAGGAGACAATATCGCTCATCATGCAGTTTATTAAAGCGCGAATGGCTGAGAAATACAACCGCGCAACAGGTGAATCGGGGCCGTTCTGGAACGAGCGTTTCGGTTCCACGATAATTGAGGAATCCGACAATCCTGAAGATTACCTGCTCTGGTTATTGTGGTATATCGGGTATAATCCCGTGCGTAAAGGGCTCTCCCGCGATCCTCGTAAAAACGAGATCGGCTTCATAAACTGCTACCTCGATGAAAATTTCGTATCACCACTGCGGTTTACCCTGCATGAATATTTTCACAGGCTGGGCCGGAATTTTAAGGAATGTGCTGATAAATTCCTTGTATATGAGGATGCGTACCGGAAGAGGTTTGCTTTGTGGATTTAGGGGGGGCGGGTCAGAGCCCGGAGATTGCGAGAAGCTATCTACTGCTCATAAACAGTAACAAGTCTGTCACAATCATAAATCGACTGCGGTGAAATGACAATTTCATCAGCCGGTATAGAATTATTTTTCCCGTAACGCTTCTCGATCAGCCTGCGCACCACCGGATCATTAAGGTTCATCTCCTGCGCTCTATGCAGCCTGCCCACTTCGATTCCCGCACCGTATTTATAGATTTTCCATACAAGCTCAGAGCAGTAGATCCTTTTGTCATCCCAGCGGAATTGATAATCGTAATTTTTACCAAGGTATTTTTTACCCTGAGCTCTCATTTTTTCAATGGTTCCCGGGGTAAGGACTGAATCACAATCCCTTAACCTCTTTATTACAAAGCTGTTTCCGCCGCGCCTTGCGAATTCTGTTATCGATGTGATCTTCACCGGCTGCACTGCCTCGAAAACCATAAACCTTCCTTTATATTTAAAAATGATCGCCATATGGCTGAACCTTGAATTTGTTGCAATTCTCACTGCCTCTGACTGGTCAGAGTGCGACTGGTGGAAAATAATGTCGCCCTCCTTAAGGATTGAAGGATCAAACTTGCTCCCGCTGGCTTCAACTGCCGGGTTTAAAGCTATAAAAATACAACCGATTGTAATAATTATTATGATAAAAATAATTTTCTTCATACAAACTCCTTCTATTATAAGGCTCTGACCCTTCTCACAATGCTGAAAGGGTCAGAGCCCGGATCTCCATCAACGTATAGGGATTATTTCCTCCCCTTCTCCTTTTCCAGCGATTCCATAACCGCATGTATGGCATTTACCCTGTCGCCCGCAGTAATTTTATTTTCCATGTACTTCATCTTCAAAACTTCAGTATCGTCTATTATCTTTGCCTTGCGCGTCCGGCTCAGGAGCGGCATGATTGCCTGCATCCTGTCACCAGCATCAAGCATAACAAGGCAGAGGTCACGGTCGCTAACCCTTGTCACCGCAAGCTGCCGTATGTTATACGGCAGTCCATCGAGCGATACAAACGGTTCTCCGGATTGTTTAAGTTGTTCCAGCTCTTTCCTGTACCCGGCCTGTATGGCGTCATAGAACTGGTTCCTCAAAATAAACATGGCCCTGGAGGAGAGCAGGAGCCTGCCTGAGTCCGCGGCCTTGAACAGGTCCATCATGGTCTGCCTGTTCAGCGCATCAAAGTGATCCGCACCGGTCCACTGTATATTGGCCTCGGCATCTTCAAGTACATTGCGGGGCAGAAATTTGTTGATCCTGTTCCAGTCAGAATCAACGGTGTAAAGCTTGGAGCTTTCAGTGCCCGGTGACGAATGATCCGCAACGCCGATCCTGAACAGGCACATGTACGTTGAGGCGAATACGGGAAGTATGAAGTTCTGCGCGATTATCTTCAGGTCGCTGTCGCTCACGAGTTCCATGAACTCGTAGAAGGGCATGCACGAAAATATGGCCGGAATGTTTTTGCCGCCGCCACGGTAACTGTTAAGGAAACTCCCTATCCCCCGCGAGAAGAATGCGCTGTTGACCGAAAGCACGCTTAGCAGCCTGTTGCGCGAAGAAGACTGCAGCAGGTTTACCTCCCACGGGCTGAGTATATTCAGCGCTATGAGGTTCAGAAAACGCGCGGGAACAGCTACGAGAGTGCTGACAGGTGTAAAGTTTATCTTCAGTTCAGAGTGCAGAATAACAGCGCTGGTCACAGGCTCAGGCGCAGGTGATGCGTTGTACCTGATTCCTGCCACTTTAAGTTCAGGGCACGCAGTCTTCAGGCTGGAAAGGATCTCCCGGAGAATCGGCTTGAACAGGCCGTCGAATGTTACGAATTTTTCATTAAACGTATTCAAGCTATAACCCTCAAAGCAGTACCATAGCCTGTAAATTTCTTCATCCACTTTTATATCAAGGGAGACCTTGAAGCATCCTGATGCCGGCATGTCAGTCCCGGCTGAAATCTTTTTAAAGGCAGAACTGACAACAGTTCCCTCAACTTTCAACAGCGCAGGTAAAAATAATCTTCCCAGTACAAATTCCTTCGGCCTGGTTATGTCGATCGAGACCGGGACTTCTTCGACCGCCGTGTCAGCCCCGCCTGTATATTCAGTGACGGCGATGCTGCGCAGCCTCCAGGCGAAGTCCTTATCCTTTACACCTGCGGACAGGCCACTCCAGACAAACTGCGGGACTGCAAGGTATGCTGTGAACTCCGCGGCCCTGACCTGGAACACCACGCAGTCAGACACGCCCCACATAACGGCCTGCGCGTCAGAAGGTTGTAGTTCACGCTTTACACGCAGGTGCTCACCTGAATCACCCTGCCTGGGAAGGAACATATGGTAAAGGCTACCCTCTGCCCATTCAATAAGCAGGTTAAGCGCGCTACACTGGTCAGCAGGGATGTCGCTGTGCACGGACTTCATCTGGCTGTAAAGGTACCGGACGAATTCTCCGGGAATAAAAAACTGCGAGCATGGAGTCTCCTCTGCGCCGTATGTGGATGATATGTATCCTGTGGCGCCTGAATTAAGGAACTTTTCAAAAAGTTCATGCTTCACCTTTGTCACGGCAGTGTTCATGTCATCGCCAGTGACAAACTTCAGGTTAAGGGAAAAGCTGTCTTTTATTATGTCCGCGAGCACTGCATCGGGTGAAAGCACTGCAGGTGCCGGCTGCCTTATTCCGAACAGTTTTTTTACCAGTTCAAGTAATTTCATGGGAATGATTATACCCGGCCTTGCCATCGAGTCAAGTTATTTTAACGGGTACGGGCAGGGTCAGAGCATGCCGTTCCCTCATTTGCCCGGCTTCTATATTTTCCTTGCACTATTGGCCTTATTGTATACTTTCAGTTCCATGAAAAACAGCCGGAACATGCACCTGCAGAGAATCTGCGACAACATATACCTTGTAGAGGCACCCGAGCAGGGAAGGTTCCCATACTGTAACGGATTCCTTTTTACCGGTGATGAAAATATACTCATAGACGCCGGAATGGATGATGAGCAGATCCGCGGCATTGACAGCAGTATGGACATTGACACACTGGTGATTTCACACACGCACCCTGACCACATAAGGCGCTGGCACCTGTTATCTCACAGAAGAATCCTACTGCCAGCTGAAAGCCCGGACTCGGTGTTCAACATGGAGACACTGGCTGCAAGGTATGTCGGCTCACCGGAAAAAGGCCGCCACTGGATCGAGGTAATCGGGAAACTGACGGGGCTCAGGGCTTTAAGAGAACCGGATGCAAGGTTCACCAGCGGTGATATAATAGAAAACGGAACATCGCGTATCGAGGCAATACACGCACCCGGCCACCTTGACGACCACTACTGCTTCTTTGAGCATAATACAGGGACTCTTTTTTCAACCGACATAGACTTTACCGGGTTCGGACCATGGTACGGCAACCCTGAAGGAAAAATTAAACCGTTTATGGAGAGTATACGCGGAGTGATGAAACTTCCGTACAAACGGGTATGCACATCCCACAAACCGCCGCACGAGGGTGACGCTACATCACGGTTCGAATCATACCTTGCGGCATTCACCACGCAGAAGATGAAAGTACTTGCCGCCATAGGCAAAGGAAAAACACTCGAAGAACTGACAGCCGTATCACCATTCTACAACAACCGCTTCATGGATCTAAAACTGCAGAATTACTTCGAAGAGCACATGATATCCGAAAACCTCGCCATGCTGATTGAAGAAGGGCTTGTACACGAAGATGGAGGGATGTTTATTGCTGCACACTGATTTGCTCACACCGAAAATATTTAAAAAAAATTTCTGCATTAAGTAGTTCATTGCTGTTAAATAATGTATACTTGTCTGATGGTGATAATCTGCACAGTATCGATTTTTGGAGTGAAAAGATTAGATCGGGCTCCCGGAATCGGCTGTTATACGGAAAGATAAATGTATAAAGACATGATAAAAGAAATCCGTGATGCTGAAGATATTAAAATTCAGTATTCAGAAAATGAACGGAAAAAAACCCTTAATACTGGCCGGCTGGCTTCAGCGATCGGCATCATTGCGACAATTCTTTTTTTAATGCAGGATATCTGCTTGCTGGGATTTTATGATTTCCTGCCCTGGCGTATCCTCGGGATCTCGGCAATGCTGGGATTTTTACTCTTTTCATTTATATTATCAGACAGGTACCCGGTTATGATTGTGCCGATGTACGTCATATCACTAACTGGCGTTATAACCATGACCTGCGGTATCACTACCATGGTTTTTTTTCGCAAGGATTACGGATATTATGAACTTAACGGCGTCTCTACCGCCCTGATAGTAGTTGTATTTGCCGTATTTATATTCGCTTCAGGCGCACGCAGGTTTATCCCCTGCATAATATTCATACCCATGCTCTCTTTCGGCATCATACTGTTCGTAAAGGGCGACATGTTGTTTCAGGACTGGATAAATCTCAGCAACCCGTTACTTGTCGCTGTCCTTGTTTCAATCTCTTCAGTTTTTCAGGAGAGACTCAATTTCAGCGAGTTCCTTTCAAGAAAACGCGCAGAAATGAGCGACAGGATTATTTCCATTCAGCACAATTCCA
The DNA here is from genome assembly GCA_035403465.1 of Spirochaetota bacterium. Taxonomy (GTDB): domain Bacteria; phylum Spirochaetota; class UBA4802; order UBA4802; family UBA5550; genus JAAYBQ01. Next base: position 29,779 of record DAONFG010000005.1, read on the forward strand.
TGGCAACGATGCTTGATTCAATTGACGAATCTGCTTTCCTGATGAAACCGGATGGAACCATTCTTTATGCCAACAAAACAATGGCTGAACGCGTGAACACTCCCCACGAGCATATGCCCGGTGTGAATGCCTATGACGTTACACCACAGGAAGTCAGGGAGTCCAGGCGTGAGATGGCCACCCGCTGCACGGAAACAAAAGAACCGGTGCGGTTTATAGACGAAAGGAATGGACGCTCAATACTTAACAGCATAAATCCCGTGATCGACGAAAACAATGAAGTTGTCTATCTTGCGATTTTCGGGTTTGACATAACAGAAAGAATACGGTCAGAAAACGAAATCAAGCGTCTGCTCGATGAAAAGAAACTGCTGCTTAAAGAGGTTCATCACCGTATAAAAAACAACATGATGTCAATCTCAGGGCTGCTGACACTCAGGTCAGAGTCTGATGTAAACTCAGAGTGCGCAGCTATTCTCAAAGAGATGTCGGGCCGCGTCATGGCAATGATGCGTATTTACGACAAGCTGTACCGCTCAGAGGAATACTCGCATATACATCTGCGTGAGTATCTCGGCGGTCTGCTTGATGAAATTTCACGGACTTTTATTTCCGGTGATTCCATCAGCATTGCCCATGATATAGAGGATTTGTACATACGCCAAAATTCAGTTTTCGCCATAGGAATAATTGTAAACGAACTTGTAATCAACGCCCTGAAGTATGCCTTCCCCGGTGGACGAAAGGGGATCATCAGCATCAATCTCAGAAATACCGGTGATAACGAAATTGAGATCGTCATTTACGACAACGGTATTGGCCTCCATGATCCTGAAACGATTACTCTTAAAGCAGGATTCGGACTTGACCTTGTAAAAATTATGGTTGAGCAATGCGGCGGGAGAATGACAGTTTCCAGTGATAAGGGGACTATATTTACAATTAACATCCCCAACATATAAACTTATTCCCGCTGCATTCAATTTTTCAGATTGATACAAATCTTTGCAACCCAATTGACACCCGCCGTGTTATGTATAGTAAGGCGGCCCGAACAATACCATGAATAATCTAACACAAACAAATAATCGTGTGCTCTTCACCTCTGTCTTCGGCCCTTACGGAATAAAGGATAAATACGCTGAAGCACTCGGGATGCAGATGGAACTTCTGAACAACCAGGTCACGCGGGCACAGGGAGTTCACTCACCGCGCCAGTCATACCTGAGCTTCGCATTGTACCTTCTTGCTGAAAATATTTCGGTACAGAGCACGGTGATCGATTTCCCTTCATGGAAAGAATTTACGAATGAGCTTAAAAACGGGTACACACATGTAGCCATTTCGTTCATTGTACCAAACGTGCTCAAAGTAAAACGCATGGCGGAATATATACGCAGGACATATCCAGGTATAAAGATACTGCTCGGCGGGTACGGCACGATTATACCAGACCTGGAAACTATTGTTCCCCACGATGAGGCATGCAGGGGTGAGGGTGTCCGGTGGTTCAGGGAATATTTCGGCGACGATACATCCGCTCCGCTTGTTCACCCGGTACTGCGGAACCCTGTGTACAATTACACCTACGGCATGAAATCTAATCCCAGGGGATCAGTGCTGCTCACCGGTGCCGGATGCAAAAACGGCTGCACATTCTGCATCACATCGCACATGTTCAAAAAGGAATACCTCCCGCTGCTCGAGACAGGACACGACGTGTTCAATACCTGCGCCATGCTTGAAAGGAAACTCGGAGCAGTTAACTTCATGGTCATGGATGAAAATTTCCTCATGAAAAAAGACAGGGGTGTTGAGCTCCTCGAACTGATGGAGAATGAAAAAAAGACCTATTCTTTTGTACTCTTCTGTTCTGCCAATATCATCAGGCAGCTCGGCGTCGATTTCTTTGTAAGGATGGGAATAAGCAGGGTATGGGTAGGAGTTGAATCGAAGACCAACACCCATGACAAAGTTAAAGGTATTGACCTCAAGGAACTTTTCGAGGAGCTCCAGTCCCATGGCATAGCCGTGCTTGCATCAACCATTCTGTTCCAGGACCACCACGATGCAGATACCATCATCGAAGAGATCGACTGGGTAAACAGCCTTAACTCGGACATGGTACAGTTCATGAACTATACGCCATGGCCTACAACCGGGCTCTATGAAAAACTTGAAAGTGAAGGCCGCCTGAAGCGGATCCCCTACCGCAATCAGCACGGTGCGGGTGAACTGAGCTTTGATCACCCTCACTTTAAAAACGCCCGTGACCATGAAAAATATTTATATAACGCTTTCAAAAGCAAATACAGGAACGGCGGCCCGGCCATTATGAAGATGGCGCGCACGTCGGCGAGAGGATATATCAGGGCTGTGAGCGATTGTGAAATGCGTGAAAATAAGGGTCTTAAATGGAATAACATCACACTCTGTTATGAGGAGACAACAAGTCCCGTAAAGGATGATTTCATGAGAGCAAGAATCGCCATGATGCGCAATGAAGCGCTCCGCTACAGGCCCGCACTTTTCGCAGCAATGATATTTTCACCTAATAGTATCACCCGCAGACTTTCGCTTGACACAATCAGGCTGTATAATAATACATTCGGCAGACCGGATTTAAAGGATAAAATTAAATCAGCCGTAATACTTCTTTCTGCATGTATTGAATCGCTGAAAATAATATTTTCCAGGATTGCCGGCAGAGAAGGGATTATAAGACAGCCTTCACTTCACCGTATTGAGTATCCGGCAGATACATCTGCAGTTACCAGCGGATCAGGCGCACTATCGGGAACAAGGAGAATGGTTATACAGGAATGAATAAAAATACAGTATTTGAATCAGTTGTTTTTGCCGGGGGCGGCAGCAGGTGCTTCTGGCAGCTGGGTTTCTGGAACACCGTTGCACCGGCACTTAATATAAATCCGTCAGTTGTCTCAAGTGTAAGTGCAGGAGCTGCCTTTGCATGCTTTTCCCTTGCCGCTGATGCAGAGGATGTACTGAGCTATTTTAAAAAAGCAACCGGTGTAAATAAAAAAAACTTTTACCTGTCCAATATGTTCCGCAGGGAGCCCATGTTCCCGCATTATAAAATGTACAGGGACGCGATTCTTTACGGGCTGAATGATGATGTAATGGAAAAACTGAAAAACGGTCCCGAGATACGCATACTTGTATCAAGGCCCCCGTTCTGGATGGGAGCACGCCTTGCGGCTTTTATCAGTGTTGTTGCATACAGCATTGAAAAGCATATCTTTTATCCGCTTCACCCGGTTTTCTCATCAAAAATCGGATTTAAGGGCGAGGTCATAAATGTCAGGGAATGCCCGACCCGTGAAAATCTGGCGGATCTCATTCTCGCATCATCGTGTGCTCCACCGCTTCTTCCAGTGATGCAGCTTGGTAAAAAGGTGGCATTGGACGGCGGCGTGATCGACAATGTTCCTGTAAAGCTGCTAGATGACTGCAGCGGGAAAAAACTGGTACTGCTTACAAGAAGGTACAAGGACTCGATACTACCCGAAGAGAACGGTGTAGTATATGTGCAGCCCTCTGAAGAGATAACGATAACAAAATGGGAATACACTGATCCCGAAGGGCTACAGTATGTTTATGACCTGGGCAGGCGCGACGGTGAAAAGTTTATTAAACTTTTTCCTGATAACCGGTAAAAAATATTGACATGATTTTTACCCATGGCTAGATTTGATTCACATTAAAGAAAACTCTATGAACAGATTGCTGAACACATCATTAATTCTCGTAAACCTCGTACTTGTGGTCGTGGTGGTGTGCAATCATACATACTGGTCTGTACCGTAGGGAAACGATAATAGCGAAAAATACAAGCCCCGCCCGGTACAGACCGGACGGGGCTTTTTTATTTTAAGGCAAATGGAGGCCCCGATGAAACTTACAGGTTCACAGATTATTGTTGAATCACTCAGGAAACACGAAATATATGTTGTCACCGGCATACCGGGCGGATCGAACCTTCCGCTCTACAGTGCTCTGCATGAAAGCGGCATAGAGCACGTACTAGCGCGCCATGAACAGGGCGCCGGGTTCATTGCGCAGGGGATGGCTCGCTGTACTGGAAAACCGGCAGTATGCCTTGCCACTTCAGGTCCCGGAGCTACAAACCTTGTCACCGCGCTGGCAGATGCAAAGATGGACTCTGTTCCGATTGTTGCAATAACAGGACAGGTCTCGCTGCCCTACATAGGCACCGACGCATTCCAGGAAGTCGACATGTTCGGACTCTCCCTGTCCATAACCAAGCATTCGTTCCTGGTAAAAAAAATTGATGAACTCGCCGGAATCATGCGCGACGCTTTTTACATTGCGTCATCAGGAAGACCGGGGCCGGTACTCGTTGATATTCCAAAGGACATCCAGAACCAGGTAATTGAAATCGACTCAATACCGGAACCGAGACCGCTCCCCGGGCACAGTAAACCTGATGACCGCGAGATTATAAAAATCGCAGAGGCAATCAATAAATCAAAAAGGCCCGTAATTTACCCGGGCGGCGGCGTGGTGATTTCCGGCGCATGTGCCGTGCTGCGTGAATTCGCAGAGAAGACGTCGGTACCTGTTGCAGTGTCGCTCCGCGGGCTTTCGTCATTCTACCATGACCACCCGTTGTACATGGGGCTTATAGGCATGCACGGCAACGTAAGTACGAACATGGTGATTGACGAGGCTGACCTTGTAATATGCATAGGCGCAAGGTTCAACGACCGGACAACAGGCACTACAAGCGGTTTCTGCCCTAACGCGCGGATAATCCATGCGGACATAGATTCCTCGGAAATAGACAAGATCAGGCGGAGCGACATGGCTGTAACATGCGACGCCGGCGTGTTCCTTGAAATGCTCATGCCTCATGTTGAACATACCAACCGCAGTTCATGGCTTGCCAGGATTGATGAACTGAAAAAAATTCATGACGCGGGGATAAATCTTCCGCCGCAACACCCTGTTGAAATAATACGGACAATAAGCAGGTGCGCCCCGAAGGATTCTCTGGTTGCAACAGATGTCGGCCAGCACCAGATGTGGGTCGCGCGCACATACCCTTTCACTGTCGGCAGGACATTCCTGACATCAGGCGGGCTTGGCACAATGGGATTCGGGCTGCCTGCAGCTATAGGCGCCGCGCTTGCTGACCGGTCAAAAACTGTCATCTGTTTCAGCGGCGACGGTTCGATCCTTATGAACATCCAGGAGCTGGCGACACTGGCCGACCTGGACCTGAATGTAAAGGTAATAATATTGAACAACGGCCAGCTGGGACTTGTGCGGCAGCAGCAGGAACTCTTCTATGATAAGAAGTACATAGCATCAAGTTTCAGCACACGGCCGGACTTCAGTTTAATTGCTGCAGGTTTCGGCGTTAAAGGAATCAGCAAGGCATCGGGAAGCATTAATGAAGAGGATATCAAGACGATACTGAATGAACCGGGGCCATGTCTGGTGAACATTGACATTACAGGCGAGTACAATGTCTATCCCATGGTGCCGCCCGGAAAGGATAATATTTACATGTTAACGGAGGACATGCATGAATAACCGGACCCTTATAATCAAAGCAAAAAAACATACAGGCGCCATTACCCCGCTTGCATCATTCTTTTCACGCAGGAACATCGCAGTGGAAAAGATGTCATGCTTCGCATTACGCGGTGCGGGCGAAATGGTATTCACAGTGACCTACGCACGCACCGAAGGAGGGGATAACTTTGTGCCGCACCTGTCAAAAATGTATGATGTAATCGAGGCATATTACCGGGAGCCCCTGGAGCGCATGGGGTAAGCAGGGCATTTATCCGCGCGCAGGAGAGTCCGAAAAATGGTAACGGATAACTTTTATGTTCGTTCAGACGAAGAGTTGCTCCAGAGGTATCTTATGATGTGCGGACAGGAGTAGTGAAATATAAATTAAAATGTCTTGATTTAAGAAAGATACAAAAATACATTATCGTTGAGGTGTATAATATGAAAGCTGCGATGAAAAATAAAATTATATCCGAGATTAATGACATCCCGGACAGCAAGGCTTCAAGCCTGCTTAACTATATCCGGTTTTTAAAATATGAGGACGAATTTAGAACTCCAAATGCTGTGACAGAAAGAACTTTTAGAGATACAGATAAAGGTAAAAATATTAATGCTCATAAGTCACTTGATGATTACTTCAAAATAATGGAATCATGATCAATGCTGATTATTCAGACCACAGGTCAATTTGACCGTGATTTCAAACGAATCTTAAAATCCGGCGATAAAGATATTTAAAAAATAAAATCAGTAATGCGCCAGCTTGCAGAACGCCGTCAGCTTAACCCAAAACATAAAGACCACAAACTTATCGGTAATTACAAAGGCCGCCGCGAATGCCATATTGCTCCGGACTGGCTGATGATTTACCAGTACATCGGCGACAATGCAGTACTTTTCGAAAGAACAGGGAGTCATTCCGAGTTGTTTAAGAAATAAAAATGCCGCATCATCCCCGCAATGCCCTGAGCGCACCCTGACGGACATGGAAGGACTAATGTCGCGGTGGATGGCAAGGAGCGACCTCTCCCATCGAGTCACGATAACGGCAGCATTTACACATTACAGGAAGAGGGCATTCCTTAATGTATTTAAAAAATTACTATTAAACTCTTATAGTTAAACTGATATTTGTTTTATACTGATGCATACTATTCGGGGGAATAAATGCCCACAGTTCTCATAATCGGTAATATCCGGTTCTTTTAAAACAGTCGCGAGGAAACGAACCGGCACATACATATTGAAACACCGGATAGTACAGCTAAATTCCGGCTTGAACCCCATGTCTATCTTGATACATTTTATAATCTATCCGAAAAAAACTTAATAGAATCGAATCTATAATTAAGGAGAAACAGGATGATTTCATCTATGAATGGAACCGGCACTTTAAAATATGAAATAACAAATATTGAACGATTCGGAAGCTGGCTTCTTGCAGATGATAAGGAATACTATATCAAATTTGAAGATTATCCTGCCTTAAAAAAACCTCCGTCGAACAATTACTTAATTTAAAAAGGATAGGTCCTTCTCAGTTCAGATGGCCTGACCTGATGAAGATATTGAACTTGAGGCGCTTGAAGATCCCGAAAAGTATGTTCTGCGGTATGAGCGATAAAAAATCCTCTATCGATATGCTCATACCCCTGATCGAACTACTGAGTACCTGTTTAATTGTTCAATTAATTTTCAAAAAAACCAAGGTTAGTGGTTACATCTGTATCTGCATTGTACCAATAAATATTATAATCAGCCATCACTCTTTTTAAATGGATAATAGGATTTTTCTTATCAGTATCTTTTACTGAATACATGATAACTTTTATTGCTATTTCTGGTGCTACTACACTTGCAATTGTTTTTATATCAAAAATTTTTTCGCTATTTGATAATTGAGAAGAAGCAGGTAATCTTCTATCTTGCCATGATCTTCCATATTTTTGTGAATAGCATAGGTTACCATTCAAAAAATTATCAACTGCCGCAAATTCAACAGGATTCTCCTCATGTACTCTTACTGGATTTGCTTCATAGGAGGAATACGTATCTTCAAACAATTCACTTCCGTCATATCTAAAATCAATAGAGGTTTCATTTGAAAAAACATATCCAAGTTCTACTGATTTAATATAGTATCCATCAATTTCGTTACATACAATTTCAGGAAAATAATTGTCATGCAATTCAACATTCGAAACGTTAAGTAGAAATGACCATATATTTTGTGATACACCCTCAGTAAACTCGCCAACATCATATGTTGTCACAGTAACATCCACAACCGGTTTCGATTTAATACTGAATATACCAAGTGCTTTGTTGTAATAGGATAATGTTCCGTGATAATCCGAATCAACTATTACTCCAGGCACATTGAATTCGAATCCGTCAATTGGAGCTATCTTCTTAATAGTTTCGTTTAAAATAATATCGCCCATATAGTTCAAGGGTACCGGCTGTGATTCCTTACTGCCGAATATTCCTGAAGAAAAAATTCCCGCAATTACCCCGATCCAGGGGACTATGCTGCCTCCGGCTAACGAGCTGATGCTGCCAATATCATTAAGCAGATCGGAGTACCATGTGCCGCTTGATGCATTACAATAAATAAAGAATTTTTTTGAATCTTTATAACATAATACTCCTTTTTTACCGGCAGTAATTAAATCCCCAGTGCTTATATTTCCCGAAGAATGAACCTGCCCATTGCCAAGTACCTGGTTAAGAGTTATATCTCCTTCAAGCATAATCTCCGATTCATCAATAATATGTACTGTTAAATACAAACACAGATTCTTCTTCTCTGTCACTGCCGAATCATATGCTATCACAAAATCAGCAAAACTCCAATCCCTGCTAATTACACCTGTAATTGTAGTTAGGGTTTTATCGGCATCATAATCATTGGTAAAACAATCCTCATTGTCAAAAAATGAAAGTATAGAACTTGTACCGTTTATCTGCACTAGGTTTACCATGGCATAGCTGTGATCATTATATTCTTTTGAATTATAAAATACATATCTCAAGGTAGCAGTTGCCCTGTTATACAGTAAAAAATATGGCATGTTTGGAGCTTTGGTTATTGTACCAAAATCCGCTTTTATAAGTACCCAGCCATCTTCGGGGAACATATCCACATCAGTCCTGTTAGATCTGAATAAAACCTTCCCCGCTGGGCTTGTATCATCAAAAAATGGAAGCTGGACACCTGTATGTTTAGTGATAGCCCCTTCGTTTGAAGAATCTTTAGAATAAAGTGTATACCCCTTCTCCTTATATTCATACCATTTCCAGTTCTTCATTCTGAACTGAACATCACCGGTACCTTCCTTACCCATTGTCCCGTCTGAACACGCGGAAAATCCAAAACTTATAAAATGTATTACAACGGCAATATAGAGATGATTATAGAACCTCATTTAAAACTCCTCATAACTAGAATTTTCAGTCCTTTGCATGAGGCAATCCGGGCTGAAAATTCCAAAAAAAATGTTATGGATTAATATTTTTTCAATTCCGGTACTCTTATTTATCATTTATTGCTAAAAATGCAAGGCTTTTTCAGTGTTTTAGCTCATACCCATTGGAAATGACTACGGAGCGGGTAGCACAAATGAAAAAACATTGACTTATTTAATAAAAAGAAAGAGCTTAATACATCTGTTCAGCACCTGAAAAAGAATCTGAATCATTAAAGTCCTGGCTGTAGAATTCCATCTTTACTTCCTCAGGGGGAACGGGGGCGGATAAACGGGGCTTCCGGAGTGATACATCATTGGTTAGAATAATCACAATACTCCTGGTACTCCTGTCTTCAGCAGACATCGCCCATGCCGAAGAAACAAAAAAGATCAGCATGGCCATCATGGAATTCCGCGCCAATAACACCAAGGAGGCATTTGGTAAAGCGTGCGTTGACATGCTCTCTGAAAAACTCTTCGCCACTAACCTCTTTACCCTTATGGAAAAAAGTCAGATGGACAGGATCGCGCGGCAGAACGGATTCAAGGAATTCAACATGATCGACACTGAGCAGATATCCAGGCTTGGCAAGGTCCTCAATGTAGACAAAATCATTGTGGGTTCAATTACATATATCGATTCATTTATTATAGATGTCAAGATACTCAATGCCTCGACAGGTGAAATTGAGTTCAATGTTAAACGTAAAATCAGATCTATTGAAAAGCTTGAAGATGTGCTTGAGGATATCGCGATTGCCATCGAGCGGTACTACCTGGGCTATGACAACCTTAGCGGAAACCTGGATATAGCCGTTGAAGTGCATTATATTTATCCCTTTGGCTTATTAGGAAATGCTGTGAATGCAGGCCCGGGTGTCCAGGCTGTTGTGCAGTTTAATAATCCATTTGATATTCCGTTTAATATACAGGCGTTAACCGGGTATTACAGCTTTACGCCTGGACGGGATTCAATGGATTACTTTTACATGTTTCCAGTTTATTTATGCACCTCGCATAAATTCAGTTTTTCACGAAACATGGATTTCATCCCTTCTGCAGGAATAGGTTATATTTTTTCAAAAGTTTCATCGGGTGATTCAGCAGAAACAGTTGGCCTATACTGGGAAAAAAACAAACTTTATCACAATCCATCTTTTCTGATAAGAACCGAACTGGACGTTCTCCTGTACGACAGGTGGTACCTGGTAATTACACCACAGTACACCATATTTTTTGAAAAGGACAAAGCCGGGCAGTTCGCGTCTATTGGAATAGGGTTGAAGATGCTGTTTTAGCAGTCGCTTGACAAACGTTCGCATAAAAAAATTGTAATTAATTTATAAATCTGACACATACATATGAAAAACCTATTTTCAGAAAGGACAAAAAAATTCAGTGAGATTTACAGCGACTATTATGCTGTTGCATATAACGCAATATATGCAAAGATTCACAATACTGAAACAGCAGAAGAACTTTTGCAGGAGGTCTTTGCAAGATTTTACGAAAAGATGGATGATGTAGAAAATCCGCGCAAATGGCTTTTTGGAACTTTACGGAATGTGTTGTTTGAGCATTACAAAAAGAATACAGTGGATACCGCGGATATTGATGAAATTTTTTACGATGCGAATATAGGTTATGTAAACGGATTCAGGGATACCAGGATTATTCTACAGGAGGCCTTTGAAGCTTCAGAAAACTACAAAGATGAAAAAGACCGTATCATATATCAACTTATCGCAATTAATTATTATACCCGGAAAGAGGTTGCCTGGATGCTGGGCATTACAAAACGACAGGTAAATTATAAATATAAATGCGTGGCCGACAGGATTGTTGGCTATCTGAAAAAAAAGGGCGTAAATAACCTGGAAGAACTGTTATGAATAATGAAGAACTGCTCGGTGCTGTAATAAATAAGTATAAACTGGATGAACCGGTGCCTGCCGGCGTGCGCCGGTCAATGGAACAGTCAAGAAACGATAACCTTGTCAAAATACTCAAACAGGATGCACAGCACGCACTCTTCATCTCTGCTGTTGTTTCATTTTTCCTGTGGATAAAAAAGTTCGGCGTTTCAGTATCAATTGTTAAAAGTGCCGCTGCAGTGACTGCTGCCATTGCAATCGGTGCAGGTGCTATAACAGCAGCCGGCGTGTACGGTACTGTAAAAATAACCGGGTATTTACATGGAACAAATAAAGATGCAACAGGTACAGTGCTGACTGTCGCCCGTGAGGAAAAGGTCAGCGCCGGACCTGAAGTGATAACCTACTCTCTTGCAGTTTCACAGGTTGAAATGGACGATGCAGCAGGCAATGTTCTGTCAGGGTATACTGATACTGTGATAAAGGAGCTTCGCCGCAGCAGTGGACCCAGGGCAGCCGTGAATTTTGACATGCTCGACAGTTTCCATAAGGCTGACAGGATTCTCAGTGTATCAATCATTAAGCTCGATGAAAAATCACACTCTGTTTTCCGGATCTCTGCAAAGATTATCAGCAGCACAAATTCGCAGGTGTTAAAGCATGTGTCTGAAACCGTGAGCAGGGAAGACGAAATTCCGGATGCTTTGCGAATCCTCGCAGTGAAAGTTTCGGCCGGGCTGTGACTTATCACCGCCCGGACTTATATTTAATCCCTGCACTGTTTTTCCCTCAAAACATTATTTACTTGCAAATATTCAGCCCGTCTGTAATATTTTAATAATCATATATTTTACACAAATATATCATAAAATATATGGGAGTTGCTCAAAAATATCACTATTATTAAAATGAAGTTTTCCGGTATAACCATGTTCAGGTTAATAATGGTTTGCGGATGACGCAATTATTATCCCGGGGACAGGATGAAGCAGGATATAAAAAATGTTGTAAAAAAAATTATCATCACGGAAGGTGTGCGTGATTCCGTTGTAATCCCCGCAGGCATTAATGATGAAATAATTTTTAGCGTAAACCCCGTTGAGGTAATCGATTCGTTCATGCTTGAATCCGTCGACACGATCCTCTTCACCGTTCTTGTCATACCCATGAAGATGTACAAAGAGGTTTACAAGCACCTCAACTTCGTTGACTATTCAAGAATTTTCTACCAGATGCTCCTGATCGGCGATGACAGGGAACTCATAGACCAGGATCTTGACAGGCTCTACCACATATGCGATTTCCTGCCGTCAAGAGTAAGTGATACCAAAATGCGTTTTATCATAGATAAATCGTTTTCCATAATAGAAAAATATTTCCAGAACGAACAGAAAAAAATCTGGTACTACAACAGGCTGGTTGACGCGCAGCGTGACCAGGAGGACCTGATAAACATCGGCAAGTCACTCTCCGGTGAAAAGGACATGGAGAAGCTGCTGCGGCTTATACTTTATCTAAGCAAGAAAATTACGGGAGCTGACGCCGGCAGTATATACCTGGTTGAAGAGGATGAATCAGGCACCAAGAGGTTGAGGTTCAAATATTCACATACGTTTTCACGAGTGATCCCGCTCGAGGAATTTGTCATGGACATGAACAAGAAGTCCATATCGGGATATGTTGCAGTGACCGGCGAGGTCCTTAACATTCCCGACGCTTATAAAATCTCCGAGCTTGCTCCCTACAAGTTCAATCCCTATTTCGACAGGCAGCATAACTATATAAGCCGTTCCCAGCTGGTTGTACCCATGAAAAATCACCTCAATGAAATAATCGGTGTTATCCAGCTCCTTAACAGCAAGGAGGATCATCGTGCCGGAAAAAAATACGAGAACGAAGCGTTCGAAATACAGCTAGACACGCTGAAAGATTTTGACGAATACGTTGTCACCTTTGATGAAAGGTATAACAGCCTGATGGAGGCTATTGCCGGCCAGGCCGCAGTCACCATCGAAAACAACAGGCTGATCAACCAGATACAGATGCAGTTCGAAGAATTTGTGAAGGCTTCGGTAACGGCGATAGAATCCCGGGACCCGGCAACATCAGGTCACTCGTTCCGCGTAGCCGAGATATGCAAGGAGCTTGCCACTGCTGTAAATGATATTTCAACAGGCTACCTGGGCAGTTTCCACTTTACCGAAAACGACATACGGGAGCTCGAATTCGCGTCGCTTCTGCATGACTTCGGAAAGGTTTATATTGACCTGAATATTTTCCAGAAAGCCAAAAAGCTCTATCCCAAAGATTTGGAAAACCTGAAACTGCGCCTTGATTATCTCTACAGGTTTATGGAACTCGGCTATGATTCGCGCGAGATAGAAATGCTCGATTCCCTGACACGCGGCAGCGGCAAATGTACAGCAGACGACGTCAGGAACCTTCATGACGAGAAGACCGCCAGGCTCAACCGCATAACAGCAATCAAGGAAATACTCGTTCAGCTCAATGAACCTACGATAACCGACAGGGATCCCGAGACCATACTTAAAGAGATACTCTCTGAAATTGAAGGCCTTGAATGCATAGACCCATCCGGCGGAAAGATAGATGTACTCACACTATCGGACCGCACCAATCTCATGATTAAACGCGGCAGCCTTAACGACGAGGAACGCTGCGAGATTGAAAGCCACGTAATCGAGACATATAAATTCGTGAGCAAAATTCCATGGCCACCTGAATACAGGCGCATACCTGAGATAGCGCTGAGGCACCATGAAAAACTGGACGGAACAGGATACCCGGACAGGCTTAAAGGACGGGATTCGACATCGCTCCAGTCAAGGATGATGTCCATTGCCGACATATTCGATGCTCTCGTAGCGCAGGACAGGCCGTATAAAAAATCAGTCCCGATCGACAGGGTGATCAAGATACTAAAGGAGGAAGCCGGGGCCAACAAGCTTGACCCGGACCTTGTTAATCTCTTTATCGACAAAAAAATCTACATGAAATTTATAAGCCAGGAACAACGCGAGCAGATGCTCAACTGAAAATCCCGCCTATCCTGGCAGCTCTGAACTGTCAGTAGTTACAAGCAGAATAATTGGAAGTTCAACTGATGCCGCAAGCGTGCGGAAAAGTACTACGGCAACGTCAAACCCGGACAGGGGTATACCGGGAACCATACGAATCACCACAAATGCAACAGACCATGCGAAGTGAATATCCATCAGCAGGAGCTGAATCTTTCTGCTCGAGGGATTATCGTTAAACAGTATTATTACATGCAGAGTAAGGAGCACGGTCAGGACAAGTCCGGCAGTGAGGGCAACCGGCTTACCGTACAGAAAGTTCAGGAAAATGAAAAGAAGTATGATTTCAGCGTAGAAGAGCGTTGAAATATATGGAAGGGCTGAATGTGCCCTGCTGCGCAAGAGTTCAAAATAGCTCATAATATTGTCCTGTGAATAATTGTCAATATTCCGCATAAATACTGCCGTAAATGTATAATCCTGCCTGAAATTACAACAACCATAATGTAAATAAAATTATTGTCAACCAATACCTGTGTAATATACTGGCTGTAAGAGGGGAAACAGGTTGGAAGATAAAATTATTGTAGTAGTACCCGAAGAATACAACCTTGAAAGGATAGACCGTTTTCTTGCCGGCAACCTTGACGAGGACCTTTCACGTTCGCTTATCCAGAAATACATCAGGGACAGCCTTATAACAGTGAACAGCGCACCTGTGCGATCAAACTACAAGGTGAAAACCGATGACGAAATCATCATCACATTCCCTGAAGTTCCGGAATGCGGAATTGAACTTATTCCCGAAAACATTCCCCTTGATATTATCTACCAGGATGAACATATCGTCGTGATTAACAAGCAGCCCGGACTTGTTGTGCATCCCGGCCACGGCAATAATACCGGCACGCTTGTGAACGCGCTCCTGTACCATGTAAAGCAGCTCTCGACCGATGGTGAACCCGAACGGCCGGGCATTGTGCACAGGCTCGACAGGGATACTGCCGGACTCATGATCGCCGCTAAAACCAATGAGGCTTACCATGGTCTTGTTGACGGTTTTACTAAAAGGCTGATGGACAAACGATACCAGGCAATAGTCACCGGTAAACCTAAAAAAGAACATGGTATAATCGAACTCCCCATTGCAAGGCACAAAAAATACAGGCAGAAAATGTCAGTAGACGAAGACGGCAGGGAGGCTATCACCGAATACTGGATTGCAAAAATCTGGCAGAAGATGAACGGAACCTTTACCCTCATAGACATCAAAATCCATACAGGGCGGACTCACCAGATACGCGTGCATATGTCCGCAACAGGCAACCCTGTTATCGGCGATCAGATATACTCAAAGAAATGGGAAAAACATAAAGTGCCCTACCTGCTCCTGGCCTCAACATCGCTCAGCTTTGACCACCCTGTTACAGGTGAACGTCTTTCATTCACAATACCGCTGCCGCAGCATATGGCTGAATTCATGGAAAAACTTGAGAGGATGGAATAGCACGCGGGATTCCTGCTTCACTTGGGCTAGATCATTATTCTATAAAAATTTGTTGACCGGAAATTAATTGCCTGCACGGAGTATTCTTTACCAGTCTGCATAATCTATACCGCCAGGAGAAGCCCGATGGCCACACTACTCCAGAAATTCAGAAACACAGGCCTGCTGGTACTTATGCCTGTTGTTAAACTCATCGGGAAGATCATGCCCCCCTTCTCGAAAAAAGATCCCATGATCAACTTCTATAGAATACTTAGCCTGCTGCAGCCGATGGACATCATTCTCACTACATCGCGCGGGCACATGAGCAACCTGTTCAATCCCGGCAAATACAAGCATGCCATCGCGTATATCGGTATAGAAAAGGGAATACCACAGATCATTGAATCAACAGGTGAAGGTGTAAACCAGCGTACACTCATCGAATGCATGTCAACCAAGGATGCCATTGCAGTGCTGCGTCCAAACAAACAGGTGTTTGCAAACAAAAAGCAGCTACAGAAAGCAATTAACTGGCTCAAGATGCAGAAGGGTAAACCTTATGATTACGTGTTCGACATGAACTCACAGAAAAAATTTAAAAACTTCTTCTGCAGCGAACTGATATACTATGCGATAAAGGAAGTGAATCCGGATACAAATTTTGTTCTCATGGAGACTTTCGGTGTGCCAACTGTTTCACCCATGGACTTCTACAAGGCAAAGAAAAAATTTGATCTTGTATATGAGACAGGCATGAGGGATATGCTGAGTGAATAGTCTTATACTATAATCCAGGATGTTGACATGACCTGAGTTAAAATGAACATATAAAACATTTAACCCGGTAATTAATAATTAATCCCCACGGCATCCTTGACTTTTTTTAATGTCACAACAGCAACCTCACGGGTCTTGTCGGCACCCATCTTCATTATCCTGTAGACCTCTGCGGGATCGTTCTCGTAGATTTTTCTCTTCTCCCTGTAGGGCCTGAAGTACTCAGTCATCAGTTCCAGGAGCTCCTTCTTTGCCTGGCCGTAACCGGTTCCGCCCTTCAGGTAGCGCTCTTTCATGTCTGCCAGCTGCGCGTCGCTGGCGAAGAGTTTATACAGTGCAAAGACGTTGCATTTTGACGGGTCCTTTGGTTCCTCGACCGGTGTAGAGTCTGTCAGAATGCTCATGACTTTTTTCTTCAGCGACTTTTCATCTTCAAAGATCTCGATGGCATTGCCGTAACTCTTCGACATCTTTTCTCCGTCAATGCCGGGGATCACAGCTATCTCCTCCTGGATCTCCTCTTCTGGGATCACAAAAATCTCGCCGTACTTATGGTTGAACGACTGTGCTATGTCGCGCGTAATCTCGATGTGCTGCTTCTGGTCCCTGCCCACTGGAACTATATTTGCGTCATAAAGTAAAATGTCAGCAGCCATGAGTACGGGATATGTGTAGAGCCCGGTATTGGGAACAAGTCCCCTGGCAATCTTGTCCTTGTAACTGTGGCTCCTCTCGAGCAGTCCAAGCGATGTATGGCACGAAAGTATCCAGGTAAGCTCGGTCACCTCTGGAACGTCGGACTGCACCCAGAAGTAGCATTTGTCAGGATCAAGGCCCAGCGCGAGGAAATCCATTGCGGCGTTAAGTGTGTTGCGTTTCAGTTCCGCACCGTCCTGCAGGCTTGTCATTGCATGGTAATTGACTATGAAACAGAAGAGTTCGCTCTTCTCCTGCATCTCGATCATCCTCTTCATCATGGCGAAATAGTTACCTATATGAAGAGCACCTGACGGCTGTATCCCTGAAAGTACCCTGGCCATAAAAACCCCCGTAAACTGAAACAATAAACCGGTTTCCCGGACAATGATTTAATATCATCAAGTTAAATGCGTTTCGCTGGACAAACCGCTAAAACTGCCTGTTATTGACTGCTAACAAAAAATGGTGTCAATAAAAAATTTTCTTGAATAGTCAAACGCTATAATGTATAGATACAAATGACTTGTAGCAAAACTCCGTTTTGCATTGGAAGGAGAGCCCCTGCGGGGCTCTTTTCGGGGGCTTCGCCCCCGGCCCCAGGTTAAAAAAGAGAAAAGCAGCAAGTCTATTTATAAAAACAGGCCCTTGGTGGCCGGTTTAAAAGAAATTATGTATTCTAAAGGAGTTTGCCATGCAGGTTAATATGGGGAGCGTTGACAGGTTTATAAGGTTTATGGTAGGAGCAGCATTTTTAGTTAACATCATTATTCTTGAGCCGGGTGTAGCGGGCACAATAATTCTGCTGGTTCTCGGTGGAGTAATGTGGTTCAATTCATGGACAGGATACTGTCCCGCATACACACCGCTGGGAATCTGCACATGCGGCGGAACATGCCAGTGCGGATGTGACGAAAAAAAAGCTGAATAAGCTGAAAAAAAAGTCCGGCAAAACGCCGGACTTTTTTTTACCTGCAGCAGTTATCTTTATGACCTCCGCAGAATTTTCCGTATTCAGCCTGAACCGCAGAGTGATTAATAGCAAACTTTTTATCAAGCAGATCATTGATTTCCCGAATTACAATATCCGATGAACCTGAATTCTCCTCAAGGCATATGTGACATGAAAGAAAAACCTCTTTCGAATTAATTGACCAGATGTGCAGCCCGTGGAGGCTTTCCACTCCTGCAACCGAAAGAATCGCATCATAGACCTCATCAGTCTTTATATGTTCGGGAACTCCCTGCAGAAATATCCGTAGTGATTCCCTGATAATACCGAACGCGCTCCATATAATCATGACACCGATGAAGCAGCTTATTACTATATCCACCCAGTAATTGGATGTAAACCATATTATAATTGCAGCTGCTATTACCGCCACCGATGAAACTGCATCAAAAAAAAGGTGCATTGAGGCTGCTCGGATATTCAGGCTCGTGTTACTCCCGTAATTAAGTATAAAAATAGAAATTACGTTTCCGGCAAGACCAATAAAAGCAACAGGAAGCATAATCCCGAGGTCAACCTGTTGCGGGTTAAGAAACCTCTCCACAGATTCATGGAATATAAAAATACCTATAACAACAAGTGTCATCGAATTGATAAGCGCAGTGAGAACTTCGAATCTCTTTAGACCGAACGTATACCTGGCGCCGCTGCTTCTTCCTGAAATCTTTTCCCCGGCATAGCCAAGCATTAATGAAAGTACATCTGAAAAATTATGCCCCGCGTCCGATATAAGCGCAAGGCTGCCGGACAGAACGCCGCCCGTATATTCCGCCGCAGTAATTATCATGTTGACTATTATAACAAGCAGCAGCCTGAAGCTTCCCTCAACATGATGCGCATGGCTGTGCCCGTGGTGGTGATCATGATCGTGACTGCTCTTGTTTTCCATCATAACTGATCCCGGTTTTCAAGTATGTGTTCAATCCCGAAGCTGAGAATTGTTTCTATGTGATCATCATCCAGGGAATAAAGTATGTTTTTCCCGTCACGCCTGGTCCTTACTACATGTGCCTGTTTCAGCACACGAAGCTGGTGTGATACTGCCGATTGAGTCATGTCAACAGTGCCGGAAAGGTCGTTAACACAGTGCTCCCCCTCCATCAGCGCAGTAAGTATTTTAAGGCGCGCAGGGTCACCAAAGATGCTGAAAAAATCAGCAAGCCTTTCAAATCTCCTCTCATCCGTTTTTATTCTGCGGCTTTTCACATCAATCCTCCAATCTTATGAACACATGAACCATTGTTCATGCGATTGCTTAAAAGTCAATAATTTAAATAACAGAGCCGGTAAAATTTCATGACACCGAAACAATCCAGTTTCAGGCACAGAGAGCACAGAGCATTTCAATATTTTATTCATTTAATCTCTAATAATCTGAGAGTATGCATTGATAAGTCATGAAATGAATGATTATACATCGGTACATCATCGAATAATAGCTTATATAATCTATGCAGAATCTGACAGACCGAAATATAATACAACTCTGCACTCTCTGCGCCTCTGTGGCAAATTACGTCAATAATATGATAAACCCTGATTTTTTTATTGACTGAATTTCCTCCCGGACATAACACAAAGTATCCCTGATGGAATTCCGGATGAACCTGTTAAAAAAACTCATAATAGCCATGCTCCTTTTCTATACACTGCCTGCAATAGCCGGCCCGCACGTCGCAGTGGTCAAAAGCAGGTATGACAACATTGAACTTGTACTCACCACGTACAGGATACCTTATGACCTGATCAGCTACAACGACCTCGGTAATGACGAGACCTTTCACAAGTACAGGGCAATCTTTTTCCCCTCAGGCCTTGCCTCGGACTACGAAAACAACCTGGATGTAAGCTGGCAGGGGAAAGAGATAACATCTGTTAAACTGGGAAAAAACTTTTTCGAACTGGATGACCAAAAGTTCAGGGAAGACCTGAGAGATTTCATCAGGCGCGGGGGCTCCGCATACTTTTCAGGTTACGCGTTCAGGGAGCTCTCAAAGGCTTATGATTATTTTGAATTCTTTGAAAATTTTCCCTACATGGGACTGCCCGGCAGACTCGAGGCAACTCTCTATGACGACCTGGCCCGGTTCAGCCTTAAAAGAAAATACGCCCTGTACATGGACTATCCGGGATGGATAGCACTGAAGGATGTTGACCATGCACTCGTCCTGTCAGAGTCCTCATTCGACACACCAAAGGGGGAAAAGTCAGGGCCTGTAAGCGTACTGATCAAAGACGGCGCAGGTGAAATAATCTACACAAGCTATTACAGCACGGTGTACAGCGAATTCAAGCGTTTCAACATATACAGGGTAGCAGGCTACTCCCTTATGAAAAGGAACAGTTCACATGCCGATGAATTCTTCCAGGACGTAACCGGCAGAATTACAGATGCGTTCCACGCAGGTGAGGCTTCACGGACTTACTACTTTGACCTTGGAAAGGGGATCAATACCTTCTACTTTCAGTCGGAGTCATCACCGTATATGTTTGAAATTTACGACAGCAACCTGTCATTGGTGGCTTCTGTTGAAAAATACGAGCTGAGCCAGACCTGGACTATATCATCTGCAAAGACCGATTACTGCTTTATAACAGTTTATCCCGGCGGGAATGGAAGATATGGAATGCATTCAATTATTTCTGCCAGCGGCACGCTTGTCCCTAAACCTGTAAAAACAGCGGCAAAAGTGCTTCTTTATACCCTGGGGATTATATTTGCAGCCGCTTTTATCAAGGTCGCCGCATCACGCTTTCTTTAATATTATTAAATATTTAAAATCCTGTAATAATAATAATTAATACAGTTTTTTTATTTACAGATTAGCTTTTCAATTTATTCATAAATTCTGCAATTTTTCAGCTACAAATCCGTAAAAAACAGGGGGAGTTTTCGATGGGCAGAATCATCTCCGTTTCAAACCAGAAAGGCGGGGTGGGTAAAACCACTACAACCGTAAATATAGCCGCTTTTCTTGCAGATAAAGGCAAACGAGTCCTGATAATCGACATAGACCCCCAGGGTAATGCCGGATTCGGCATAGGAATAAACGCGGAGGAGATGGAGACCACACTTTATGAGGTACTTATAGACCAGATCCCCCTTGAAGAAGCTATATTTAAAACTGAAATCGAACGCCTGTCTATTATCCCGTCCAACATACACCTTTCGGGCGCACAGGTTGACCTGCTCGACGCGGACGGGAAGGAATTCATACTGAAAAAGAAACTTGAACCGCTGAAGAGCCGTTATGACTATATATTCATAGACTGCCCTCCATCACTGGGCATACTCACGCTCAACAGTCTTGTTGCAGCGGACTCTGTACTGATCCCGCTGCAGTGCGAATACTATGCACTGGAAGGTCTTAACCAGCTGCTCAGGATTATTGTCATGGTACAGGAAAGACTTAACAGGGCTCTCAAGATTGAAGGCGTTGTCCTTACGATGTATGATCCAAGGACAAACCTTGCGAACCAGGTTGTTAATGACGTACGCGAGTATTTTAAGGACAAGGTTTTTGATTCGATCATCCCGCGTAATGTAAAACTTTCAGAAGCGCCGTCATTCGGCAAACCCATAGGAATTTACGACAAGACATGCCCCGGCAGTATGGCATATGAAAAACTCGCAGAAGAGGTTATGAAAAATGACTAAGAAGGCTTTAGGCAAGGGGCTCGGGGCTATCATATCCACATCACCCACACCCGCCGATGACATGGAAAAAGTTGTTATCGGTGTAAGCAAGAATAATGTAATAGACCTCAACCTTGACCGGATCATACCAAACCCGGACCAGCCGAGGACATACTTTGACGAAACCGAAATCCATGGACTGGCCGAATCGATCAAGTCAGTGGGACTCATACAGCCGATCATCGTCCGCGAGAGGGAAGGACTGTATGTTATAGTTGCCGGCGAACGCAGGTACAGGGCGTGCAAGTTCAACGAGATGAAGAGCATAAAGGCTATCATTATCGAGGCTGATGATGAGCAGAACCTGACCATGGCCCTGATAGAAAATATCCAGCGTGAAAGCCTTAATCCCATTGAAGAAGCCAAGGCCTACAAGGTCCTCATAAACAGGTTCAAGCTGAAACAGCAGGACCTTGCCAGGAAGGTCGGCAAAGAAAGGACTACCATCACCAATTCTCTCAGGCTGCTCAACCTTCCCGAAGAGATACAGGAAGGTATTGCCGATAAAAAAATAAGTTCAGGTCATGCGAAGGTTATCCTTTCTGTTGAGGAACCAGACAGGCAGCTCTTTCTGTTTAAAGAGGTTGTAGAAAAAGAACTCTCGGTGCGTGCCCTTGAGAATATTGTAAACAATGTTAAAGAGAAAAACCAGTCATCATCATCCCAGAAAAAATCCGCATTAAAAACTGCCCAGATTAAAAAGATGGAGGATGAACTGGTCGCACGGCTGGGAACAAAGGTCGAGATAAAACATTCAGGCAGCAAAGGCCGTATTGAAATAAGTTATTATTCACTTGATGATTTTGAAAGGATTATTGAGAAGATAAAATAGGTTTACTACGGAAGTGCGACGGGCAGTCAAAATCAGATTTCGTCAAGGCTGATCTTTTCCACCCTGTCTGCTTCTATATCGAGTATTACCACAGATGATTCATCGTGGCCGTAAACCGCGCCCGGGTTGATTATCCTGCATCCGTTCGACACATAGTTTTCAAAATAATGTGTATGCCCCTTGATAATGTAGTCATACTTACCCGAGGCCAGGGCTCCCCTGTACATGGGCACATCGTTCCCGTGAAACATTACAAAACTTTTACCGTCAAGGCTGAACTCCAGCATCTCCCCGACAGGGTTGAATCCCAGGGCCGCAGCTTTTGCCCTGATGTCATCTGCATCAATGATGTCGCCGTTACCCAGGACAATGTAGCATGTAAAACCTTTAAGATACTCAAGCAGCCTCGGTGAAGTAATATCCCCCGCGTGTGCGATTACATTAATACCACGCTCCCTGAAAAGCGCGATCGCCTTTTCTGTAGCCTCAATATCATTATGCGTATCAGCGATTATACCCAGAAGCATACATACCTCAACCCAGTCTTGCACCCAGAGGAATACTTTCATCAGCAAAAATAACAACCGGTTTATCCTTCGGACCTGTCTTTGCAGCCAGCAGCATTCCGTTTGAATCCTTGCCGAAAATTTTAGCAGGCTTAAGATTTGCAACCAGCAGGATCTTTTTCCCCTTAACATCTTCAGGGGCATAATGCTGTGCGATCCCTGCAACAATATACCGCTGGTCGTAACCTGAATCAACTTTAAGGTAAAGCAGCTTATCTGAACCCTCTACCTTTTCCGCTTCAAGCACCTTTGCAACCCTGATATCAACTTTACCGAAATCGCTTATGTCAATAAGTCCTGTGCCTGCCTCTTTCTTCTCTTCCTGTTTCTTCGGTGCAGCTTCAGGCTTCTTCTCCCCGGACTTTACCTTTTCAATGCGCGGGAAGAGGATACCAAGATCCCCGAGCTTAAGCCCGGATTTCAGGTTGTCAAGTTTAGCAAGTGGAATCATGCCGGATACAGCAGGCGAGCCCAGTGCCTCGATAATCTTCGGTGCAAGCGTGATAAGAACAGGAGAAAGCAGCACCGTCACGCTGTATATGGATTCCAGCAGATTGCGCAGTACCGATGCCAGTTTACCTGTCTCTCCATCTTTTGCAAGCTGCCAGGGCTTGTGTTCGTCAACGTACTTGTTTAGCGACCGGACGAATTCCCAGAGTTTCTCTATGCCTATGCTTGTCTGGAACTTTGAACAGTGCTCGATGTATTCATCGGAAGCTTTTTTAAAGCCCGCAAGGAGTTCATCTCGCCCGGGATTATCATTTCCAAATTCAGGAATCACACTGTCAAAAAACTTCGTATTCATGTTGAACGTGCGGTTTATAAGGTTGCCAAGGTCGTTCGCAAGGTCGTAGTTTATGCGGTCCACGATTACATCCTCGTTGAACCTCGCGTCAAGACCGAATGTCATCTCGCGCAGGAAGAAATAGCGTATCTGGTCATTGCCGTATTTGGCAACCAGGTCATCAGGTGTTACAACGTTCCCCAGGCTCTTTGACATTTTTGCCTCGTCCATGTTCCAGTAACCGTGAACATTCAGGTTACGGTAAGGCTCGATCCCCGCAGCCTTGAGCATCGTAGGCCAGAAAACCCCGTGTG
This sequence comes from Spirochaetota bacterium, assembly GCA_035403465.1. GTDB lineage: Bacteria > Spirochaetota > UBA4802 > UBA4802 > UBA5550 > JAAYBQ01. The sequence goes on from DAONFG010000005.1 coordinate 53,896, forward strand.
GTTTTAAAATATCCTTCGCAATGATATGCTGCACCGAGGGCCAGTACTTTTTATACTTTTCGCCGTCAGGGTAACCGATCGCGCTTACGTAATTGATCAATGCGTCAAACCAGACATATGTGACGAAGTTTTCATCAAACGGGAGCGGTATTCCCCAGGTAAGCCTTGATACTGGCCGCGATATGCACAGATCCTCAAGAGCCTCGCCCTTAAGCATCGAAAGCACTTCATTTTTATATCGTTCAGGCCTGATGAAATCAGGGTTTGCATTTATATAATCTGCAAGCCACTGCTGGTATTTGCTCATCTTAAAGAAATAATTTTTTTCTTCAATGAATTGCGGCTCCTTGTTATGTTCAGGACACTTTCCGTTTACAATCTCCTTGTCTGTAAGGAACCTCTCGCACCCTACGCAGTAATTGCCGCCGTAACTCCCGAAGTAGATATCGCCGTTGTCATAAACCTTCTGCAGAATCTGCTGTACTATCTTTTTATGCCGCGGATCAGTTGTCCTGATAAAATCGCTGTATTTAATACCGATCCTGTCCCATGCAGCCCTGAACTTTCCGCTTATCCTGTCAGTATACTCCTGCGGTGAAGAATTATTCGCAGCTGCAGCCGTAACAATCTTGTCTCCATGCTCATCAGTCCCCGTAAGAAAAAATGAATCATGCCCCAGCATTACATGGAACCTGTTCATAAAATCAGCAAGGATCGTGCTGTACGCATGGCCTATGTGCGGTTCGGCATTTACATAATATATAGGTGTTGTAACATAAAAAGTCTCTTTCATCTGTTAATCCTTCTGCTTTATTTCAGGATGACCGGGCAGTGAATCACTTGGACTGGTCATCATCCTCTTTTTTGAATATCTCCTCAAGAAGCTCATCCTTGATATGATACTTACCGTTACGGACCTCCATGTCGCCCGATTTTATTTCAACATACCTGTCACCCTCTTTGATTGTGACAGAGCCCCTGAGGCTGTTAAGCGAAATAACAGGGAAAGTTTTCCCGGCGGCAACAACCTCTCCCTCAGAGTCCGGCAGGTGCTCATTCATCTCGCGGTAGGTGTTGTATTCGAATCCAAGGCAGCAGAGCAGCCTTCCGCACATCCCTGAAATCTTCATCGAGTTCAGGTTAAGGCTCTGCTCCTTGGCCATCTTAATGGAAACGGGTTCAAACTCCTCCCGCTGGTAAAGGCAGCACATCGGTTTGCCGCATGGGCCGTAACCGCCTACAAGCCTTGCCTCGTCACGCACCCCGATCTGCCTCATCTCGATCCTTGTCCTGAACACCGCGGCGAGTTCCCGCACAAGTTCCCTGAAATCTATCCTGTTCTCTGCCACGAAGTAGAAGATGATCTTTGTCCTGTCAAAAAGGCACTTCACGGCAACCAGTTTCATGTCAAGTTTCTTGGCCTTCGCCTTTTCCCTGCAGACCGCAAACGCCCTCTCCTCAACTGATACCAGGTCAGGAATTTTTGCCAGGTCCTCGGGCGTGGCCTTCCTGATCACCTTGCCGTTTATGGGTCCATCAGGCTTGTGCCTGCATGATTTGATTTTAACCACTTTGCCGATATCGATACCATGTTCAATTTCAACAATGCAGTCTGTATTCTGATTCAGAAAAAAATCATTTGTATCAATAAAATATATCTGGTAGCTATTTCTTAACTTTACAGCTGAAACTTCCATTTAAACCTCATATTATATGTTATAACCAGGAAAAATCCGGACTGACCGGAAGTGAAGCATCAATTCCCCGGTATGAATAGAGCATCCCTTTAAGCATGTTCCTTATATTAAGATTGTTATTTCCCCCCTTCCTGATGGCAAGAAGTATTTTAACTATCTTTGCGGCATCCTCAATGCCGGGCACCACTCCCGCAGGAAGAATACTGCTGCGTATACCTGCCCTCTCCCTGAGCGTATAGCTGTAAATATTGATCAGCACAGTCAATAAAAAATCATCATCCGCGCCTGCAACCTCCGAGGCAAACAGACGGTTTGCACTGCCGCTCTTCACTGCTGACGTAAGCGAAACTGCGAAATCCAGGACGCCCATCATCACCTTTTCATTCTTCAGCCTTATAGCACAGTCCATTGAACCGCCCGACATGGCAGCCATAAGGTCAACTGAAGATTCCTTTACACCGGATGACGCCAGGATCGATGCCACATCCGTATCCGCAAGCGGGTTGAACGTAATATCCATGCACCTCGAAAGGATCGTGGGGAGAATGCCCGACCTGCCCTCGGAGAGCATGACAATCACCGCCTCGGAATAGGGCTCCTCAATTGTCTTAAGAAGCGCGTTCTGCCCCGCATCGGATATTGTGTGCACCCCGTCGATAAACACAGCGCACCTGCCTGTAACCGGGACCCTGGTCATTTTATCAATCAGCCAGCGCACGGTACCCTCTGCAGGTTTCTCCCTGACTCCAACCGGTATCCTGCCCTTTTCATCCCTGTTCAGCACAAGGTAGTCGGGGAACGATCCGACAGCAATCTGCCTGCACGCGCTGCATTCCAGGCACGGCTTCTGCGTACCTGTACAGTAAAGTGATTTTATGAATCTTTCGGCAATCATTCGCTTGCCGATTCCGGACTGCCCGGACAATAGGATTGCGTGGGGTATGGACTCACTGCGTGCCAGGCGGTTCAGGAAAGCCCGCTGTTTCTCATGGCCTTTAATTCCGGAAAAATTCATACGGTCAGTTTCCGGATACTTTCAGTATATCAGATCAAAGATAAGTCCCCTTATCTCCTCGATCTTTTTCATCAGCCCGAAGGCGTCACTCTTCACGGTAATCATCCTTGAAAGACCCACAAGGTTCTCATCAATCTGTTTTATGATTGTTTTTTCCGCCCTGCCCAGTCGTTTCTCTCTAGTTGTAGGTTCAAGTTTCTGCGACTCAAAACCCTGTTCGAGGATCATCCTCAGTATTTTTTTCACCAGGAGTTTATACCTCTCAAGCTCGTACAGCGACTGTGAATCAAGAAAACGCTTCTCCTGGTCCTGCAGGTCTGTCATAAGCTCGTCAATCCCGCCCGCGTACACGGAACTGATAATCCCCTCTACTTCAGCAGCGAATTTAGTACCCGCAGTGCCGCTGATCCCGGACTTCTTTTTTGACCTTATCTCGGTCCTGGACTGCTGCTTAAGATCAGCTCTTGGAATTTCTATCATTCGTTAGTCACCGGGCCTTTTATTAATATGACAGTTGCCCTCAAACTTCACACCCTCTTCCATTACCAGACTCGGTGTGATTATATTGCCCCGGACATCTCCGGTCGACAACAGAATTACACGCTCTGTCGCATAAATATTTCCCGAAACAGCGCCGCCCACAACCACGAGTCTTGCCTTGATGTCAGTGATTGCGTCCCCGCTCTGCCCGATAAGCACCTTCCCGTGAGTATCAATCGTACCCTGAAATTTCCCGTCAATCCTCAGAAGCCCGTTAATCTTGAATTCACCTTTAAACTCAGATCCTGCGCCGATAATGCTGTTTACAATGCTGTCTTCATCAATCCTGTTTATTTTAACCATTTTTTAACTCGCCATGTTTATATTCACGACATAATTCACATTCTGACGATCATTTCAAGCACAATTTTTACCTGATTCCAATGTATCCGCTCCATATATACAACAATATTTTTAGCAGAATAAATCACAATATCCCAAAATAGCCATCACAAATGCATTGAAGTCAGCTCATCCCCTTCAATGATATCACAACAATGCTCTCACAATGAGTAACTGGAAGCAAATTAATGGAGACCATAAAACGCCCGCCCCAGGTATCCATGCATGTGGTATATATTCAAAAAAAATGCAATAAGAGGTGATGTTTTCCTGCCGGCATAAAACGGGATGTATTAAAAAACCGGCTGCCGTATTTTATGCCTCACAGGAACAGTAATCCAATACAAAATCATAAAGAACATTGCTATATTTACACCGTTATATTACTTATATTATGTTGACAAATTTCCAATTTAACTGAATTTATTAATCATCGCGGCGGATTTTAAACAGTCCAGCCCGGTATTAATATAACTTTATTTCCAGGAGTTTTACAGATGAAAAAAATTTTCCCCCTGGTGCTGTTAGTCACATTGCTGACATCATGCTCAATGTCATTTTTACGGAATGAGATGCAGATTAATGACCTGATCCAGTACAAGGAAAAAATAGACCATACGGATAATCCTGCCGAAGTCTATATAATCAAGGCAGACCTTTCTTCTAAGGTTATCAGCCTGAAAGGTCTTATTGTCAAGGACATCATTGAATCTACCAACGTCGATTACCAGTTCTGTGTGGTATCCGAACTCCAGACAGGGAAGGGAAAAATTGAATGCTACATCTTCACAAAAAATATACGCAGGATTTCCCACCTTGAGAAGGGTAAAACCATAATCGATGTACGAGGCGAATTCAACAGGTTCTTTTCAACGCTTGATAATTATTACACAAAAGTCGAAATCATCAACAGCAGCATAACAATAGTTACACCGGACGGGAAATAAATCTCTGAAAATCGGGTTCTGATATGACACTGAAAAAGAAATTCTATGTTTCAATTTTCACGGTACTCGGCATTATAATAATTGCCATTGCAGCATTACTTATAACATGGAACGTGATCAGTATATCCTATGACACAAGCGAAAAAATTGAACTGCTGGATTCACAGATTACCATTACACGCGGCGAAAATGGAATTCCGACAATCGAAGCATCTACCAGAGGAGACATGTATTTTGCCCTGGGCTATATCCACGCCAGGGACAGGCTTGATCTAATTGAAAAAAACCGCGCCCTTGCGACAGGCAACTCATCAGATTTTATTAATAACAAAGAGGAGAGCAGACTCTTTGACACACTGGCAGGCACAATCGGATTTACCCGCAGGGCGGAAGAAATATTTACAAAGCTATCACCCGAACAAAAAAAGTCCATTGAACGATACTGTGCAGGGATCAACCATATCCGCAAGGACAGACCCTCCAGCTTTCTTCTTCCCAGGGACTGGTCACCACGGGATGTAATAGCTATCCTTGTTATGAAAGAATGGACAAACTCATACCTGAATAATCTCGAACTTGTAATAAACATGCCTGACGAAAAAAAGAATATTCCCGGCCGCGTAATTCCCGGGGATCAATACATACATTATTACTCGGCAGAACAGGCAGTTTTTCTGAAAACACTCAGATCAATCAAAGATCTGATTATAAAGTATTCAGGCACTTTTAACAGGGGACTTTCTGTTTATGTAGATTCAACCCTTGATGCATCCGGGGAAAATTACTATTCAACATTTACATATTACGATTACTACTCCACATACCCCGGATGGTATCCTGTAAAAATACTGATGAACAATACCACAATAGATTCAATAACCTTCAGCGGACTGCCTTTCATGTTCGCATTTAAAAATTCAGAAATAACAATGCTGCATTTCAATATTAACGCCGATACCCAGGATTTCATAATAGTTGATACCGCGGAAAAATCGAACAGAACCCAGTACAGGCTCAATAACACATGGCGCGATTTTAAAACAGAACGTACACCGGTTGCTGCTGCCGACGGATCAATCAATAACGAAATTGTGTGGATAACCGACAAAGGTCCTGTACTGAATAATCCCGGCAGCAACAACCAGTCACTGGACAGGATCCTTGTACTTAACTCGGTCTTTCCAGGCGCAGGTTATGTAATGATGCTGCTCGATACCCCGTTTACAGGCAATTTAGCTGACATAAAAAAATATATAACCGGAACTGACGCTTCACTCAAGTGCTTTATGGTGATAAACGGGAATAATACACTCAAGGGATATTCAGGATATATCTCATCATCCCCTGATAAAAATGTTTTTAAAAACGGGAGTGTATTTATCCGCTCTGATTTTACCGGTTACAACTGGTTTAAAAACGGGATGGCTGCAGACTATGCGGGGAGTGATGTTCTGGCGCCCGGAGACCTTGTATCATACAGAAATTCAATAATTACCGAACCGCTTAAAAATGAACAGCTTAACCGAATGCTTGTGCTTAAGCGTGTATATTCTGAAGAAAAGATAATCGAAATTATTAATGATAACCACTCGGAAGCGGCAAGAAAATTCATCCCTGTATTCCGGGCAATAATTGAATCAAATCCGCTCACTTCCGCAAAGATGACCAAAATCTACTTCAATGACTGGGACTACAACGTGCTTAAAACAAGCCAGGCAGCGTCAATTTTCTATACAACACTTAACTATTATATCAGAGAAACTCTGAAAGATGAATTCGGAGATGATCTTTCATACAATATGACGAATGCACATCTTCTATATAATGACTTTTTCAACATGCTGACAATGAAAGAGCAGCTGCTCTATGATAATCCTGAAACAGAAAATCTTGAAAACCGTGAAATGGTATTTGATATTTCATTTTTCAACGCCATGCGTTTCCTTAACAGAAAAACAGGCCCGCTGATGGATGAATGGGTACTCGGCAGAACCAATACTGCGATGTTTACCCTGCCCCGGCTTAAATACAATGTCCTGTCATATCTTTTTAAACCTGAACCAATAGCTGTTGATGGAGGCCCGGATACTTTATCAGGTGTTGTTACTGATACTGAGTATCGTCCAGTATCCGGCGTTTCCATAAGCGGGTATATGAACAGCAATGTATTTAAATTCTCAATGAATACCGGTTACTCAACATCGCTGCTATCGGATTTTTTCTATGGAAAAACAGTCCGTATTCCTTTTACTGAAATAGGCAGCATAAACCCCATGTACAAAACCGTACTCTCAAAGAAATAAACAGCTGCACATAAAAAAAGGCTGCCCATCAGGACAGCCTTTTTCAGGACAAGGAGTTACAACCCCTTGTTCATTATAACCGGTTTTAGTACATACCCGGCATTCCGCCCATTCCGCCACCGCCGCCCGGCATCATCTGTTTTTCATCTTCCTTATCAGTAATGAGGACCTCTGTTGTACAGAGCATTCCTGCTACTGATGCTGCGTTCTGGAGAGCTGACCTGACAACTTTTGCAGGGTCAATGATTCCGGCCTCCATCATATCCACCCATGTAAGTGTATATGCATTAAAACCTATGCCCGGTTTTTCCTCTTTAGCCTTCTCAACAACAACAGAACCCTCAAGGCCTGCATTAGAAGCGATCTGCTTCATAGGAGATTCGATAGCACGCCCGATTATTTCTGCGCCGATTTTTTCATCGCCTGAAAGCTTTGAAGCAGCTTCTTTAACTGCTTTCTGTGCATGAATAAGTGTAAGTCCACCGCCGGGAACTATTCCCTCTTCAACAGCTGACCTTGTAGCAGAGAGTGCATCTTCAACTCTTGCCTTCTTCTCTTTAAGTTCAACTTCAGTAGCCGCACCTACGTTTATAACAGCAACGCCGCCTGCAAGCTTTGCTTTTCTTTCCTGGAGTTTTTCTATGTCATATTCAGAAGATGAGTCTTCAATCTGTTTCTGAATCTGGGTGATTCTGCTCTTAACTTCGGCCTGTGCGCCGGCACCTTCAATAATAGTAGTATTTTCTTTATCAACGATGATTTTCTTAGCCCTGCCAAGCTGGTTAATAGTTGTGTTTTCAAGTTTCATGCCCAGGTCTTCAGAGATCACCTGACCGCCTGTAAGTATGGCTAAATCTTCAAGCATAGCCTTTCTTCTATCGCCGAATCCCGGAGCCTTCACAGCTACGCAGCTTATGGTTTTTCTCAGTGTATTAACAACAATTGTCGCAAGAGCTTCGCCTTCAACCTCTTCTGAAATTATAAGAAGCGGTTTTCCAGCCTGTGCTACTTTCTCAAGTACCGGAAGAAGATCTTTCATTGTAGAGATCTTTTTGTCATGGATAAGGATAAGCGCATCCTGGAGAACTGCCTGCATTGATTCAGGATCATTCGCCATGTAGGGAGATATATATCCCCTGTCGAACTGCATACCCTCAACAACCTCAAGAGTTGTTTCTATTGATTTTGCCTCTTCAACAGTGATTACGCCGTCTTTACCGACTTTATCCATGGCATCAGCAATGAGATTTCCGATTTCCATGTCGTTGTTTGCAGAGATTGCAGCAACCTGAGCTATCTCTTTTTTATCCTTGATCTCCCTGGCAATCGAGGCAACAAAATTTACTGCAGCTTCAACAGCTTTGTCTATACCTCTTTTAAGGTCCATGGGATTTGCACCTGCAGTTACATTCTTAAGGCTTTCCCTGTATATTGCAGCAGCAAGTATTGTAGCAGTTGTTGTACCGTCACCTGCAACATCATTTGTCTTAATCGCTACTTCTTTAACCATCTGTGCACCCATATTTTCGAACGAATCGTCAAGTTCGATTTCACGTGCGACAGTAACTCCATCCTTGGTTACAGTGGGTGCGCCGAATTTTTTATCGATCGCAACGTTTCTTCCCCTGGGCCCGAGTGTCACCTGTACTGCATCAGCAAGCTTTACTACACCTTCAAGGATAGCCCTTCTTGCTTCATCATTATACTTTAATATTTTTGACATATTATATCACCTCTATACCTTGTCAGATTCTCAGTCAATTACTGCTAGAATATCATGTTCGCTAAGGATAAGGAAATCATTATCCTCATATTTAAGTTCAGTCCCGGCATATTTGCCAAACAGAACTTTGTCGCCAACCTTGACCCTCATGGGAATAAGGTCTTTCCCTTCATAATGACCGTCGCCGACTGCAACGATTTTACCGCGCTGGGGTCTTTCCTTGGCAGTGTCAGGCACATAAAGTGATCCCACTTTAGAAAATTCCTCTTCAATAATCTGTACAACTACTCTGTCACCAATAGGTTTTATAGCCACATTAGCCTCCTTATAAATAAAAAATATTTGGTAATTTACTTATTGAATTGTTAGCACTCACCTTAACGAGTGCTAACAATTCAAACTATATAAATAGGAGTATTTATTTCAAGATTAATTTTTTGGTTTTTACTTATTTTTTTTAAATCGTAGAATTAACACTAATAAAACCTATTTCGAAGATATATAATCTGATTTCCCGCCCTTTTTTTCAATTAATCTGCAGTCACCAATAACCATATCCTTGTCTACAGCCTTACACATATCATATACCGTAAGCGCAGCAACTGAAGCAGCAACAAGTGCCTCCATTTCCGCGCCAGTCTTCCCTGAAAGCCTGATTTCACTGGTAATATGAACCAATAAGTTCTTTTTATCAATCTCAAGGTCTACATTGATGTAATTCAACAATAGCGGATGGCACATCGGGATAAGTCCCGAAGTATTTTTGGCAGCCATGATACCTGCAATCCTGGCAACCTCAAAAACTTCACCTTTGGGCAGCAGTTTCTGTTCAATTGCGGTAATGGTATCACTTTTCATGAAAACAGAAGCTTCAGCTTTTGCACTTCTTTGTGTGATATCCTTGGAACTTATATCAACCATTACCGACTTTCCGTCAGAATTATAATGAGAAAAATCATCCATTTAAATATCCGTTATTATACAATTTGAGTATTATTGAATAAATCAGGCCTTTGACCGGCCGGCAAACCTGAACAGGTACCTGAAAATACCCCATAAAATATAGATCATTGTCACAACAAATACAGCCCACGCCTTAAAGATTACAAGCAATGAAATAAAAACTACAGTCGTTATCAATATCGCAGACTTACCCTTTTTCCAGACATCAGAAAAAAACTTGGAGTAGTCTATATTGGACACCATCAGCAGTGCTGCAGCAATAAATAATACTATAAAAGGGGCCATCGGCATTTCAAAGAAAATCTGACCCAGCAGAAGATTATTTGAAATAAGAAGAGCGGGCACTATGCCCACAATTATACCCGCTGCGGGAGATGGCAACCCTTTAAAACCTGTACCTGAATCCTGACAGTTAAACCTCGCAAGCCTGTATATTGCACATATAGGGAAAAGAACCGAAAGAAGTGCGCCTGTCCCTAAACCGTAAAATGCCGGCAGTTTATAGAAATATGCCGAATATGCCAGTATTCCCGGGGCAATTCCGTATGAAACCGCATCTGCAAGAGAATCGAGCTGCATACCAAGCTCGCTTTCAACATTAAGCGCCCTTGCAACAGCCCCGTCGACAGAGTCAAAAATACTCGCAACGAATATCAAAGTACCCGCGATAATCAGTGTTTCAACATTACCCATTTGAGGGTCATAATTCGCAGAATAGAGGATTGAAAAGAATCCCGCTATCATGTTTCCCATGGTTACCATGCTTGGAATCATCGATTTCTTTTTTATCATATCATTACCTGAATTTTTCTTTTTTTAATCAAAATATAAATATTGTGTGTGTCAAGACAAATAAGCCTTTTCCGGGCCCTGAAAAGCTGTGCGCAGCCTGTTCCTGTTCTCCCTTCGGTCAAACGCCAGGGCTATAAGTTTATCAAGAAGTGTATCATATGCCAGTCCTGAAGATTGCCAGAGCTTTGGATACATACTGATACTTGTAAAACCCGGGAGTGTATTTATTTCATTAAGGAAGAACCTGCCGGTATCTTTGTCCAGAAAAAAATCGACTCTTGCCATGCCTGAACAGTTCAGCGCCAGGTAGGCGTTAATAGCCATGCGGCCCATCTCATCCGACTTTGTCTTATTTAGCTCTGCAGGTATAAGAAGCTCTGCACCGTCTGAATCAATATACTTTGCCTCGTACGAATAGAACTCATGGCGCGGCCTGATTTCGCCCGGTCCCGATACTTCAGGTTTTTCATTGCCAAGCACAGAAAACTCAATCTCGCGCGCATTAACAGCCTGTTCAACCAGTATAGTGCCGTCCCATTCAAAAGCTTCATCTATTGCGCGTGCAAGATCAGATGCATCCTTCACCTTACTGATTCCGACAGATGACCCTGCGTTGCACGGCTTTATGAAACAGGGAAATCCGAACTGTGCAGTAACCGAATCTGTCACCTTTACCGGATTGTCAACCCAGTCAATATTTCGAACCTTAATCCATGGGACAACCGGAATCCCGGCATCGCGCAGGAGCCTCTTTGCTATATCCTTGTCCATGCCAACTGCAGAACCGCAGACATCCGCCCCTACGTATGGGACCATGGCAAGTTCAAGCAACCCCTGCAGCGTACCGTCCTCACAGAATGTTCCGTGCACAACCGGGAAAATAACATCTACTTCAACTTCTGCATTATTCTCACAGTTTCGGATACAGAGCTTACCGTTACATTCATAATGATTAACTGTCCAGCTGCCGGTTTTATTCAGTTTAAGTATATTCCCAAAATCTTTATCTTCGACAACTTCGGGTTCATCCTGAACATGCCATCTGCCGTCGCGGTCAATACCTATTGCAGTTACGTGGTACTTAGCCCTGTCAAGAAACCTGATCACCGAAGCGGCCGAGCACCTTGAAACATCATGCTCGCCCGATCGGCCGCCGTATAAAACCCCAACCCTTATCATAATCACTGCGCTTCAATAAATGTCTTATGAAGTACCTTCGCCGCAAGTTCGGCATAAATCGCGTCGATAACGCAGGATATTCCTATTTCAGAGGTAGATATCATCTCGATATTAATATTCTGTTCGGAGAATACACTGAACATCTTACCCGCGACACCGTAGGATGAAAGCATACCCACGCCAACGGCTGATACAATCGCTATATCCTCTTTATAGTCAATCGCCGTACCGCCGAATTCCCTGTTAAGCGCTTCACAAATCTCTGTAGTTTTTTTCAGGTCATCTTTCTTCACAGTGAATGATATCGATGTCCTGTTGTCATGACCTGTTGACTGAACGATCATGTTGACATATATTTTTGATTTTCCAAGTTCATTGAACAGCTTCGCGGAAATTCCCGGCCTGTCAGGTATGTCGCGAACAGTAACTTTTGCCTCATCCTGCTTTGAAGTGATTCCGCTTACTACAAATTTTTCCATCATCTCCTCCATGGGCATAACAATTGTCCCTTCTGCGTCTGAAAAGCTTGACCGCACATGCAGTTTTATGTTGAACTTCTTGGCAAACTCAACTGACCGTGAATGGAGCACCCCTGCCCCGAGCCTTGCAAGTTCCAGCATTTCGTCGTAGCTGATCTCATTAAGTTTTCTTGGTGATTTTATTACACGCGGGTCAGCAGTGTACACGCCGTCAACGTCAGTATATATTTCACAGTCCCGTGTCTTAAGTACCGCTGCAAGTGCTACAGCTGATGTGTCAGACCCGCCGCGTCCAAGCGTAACAATATTTTCATCTTCATCAATTCCCTGGAAACCGGCAACTATGACCACCTTCCCTTCTGCCAGCGATTTTTTTATACGCTCTGTCGAGATGTCAGCTATCTTCGCATTGGAAAAGTTTCCATCTGTCCGCATCTTTATCTGTGAACCGGTATATGAAATAGCGTCCACACCTGTTTCATGCAGCGCAATCGCAAGAAGTGCAACAGAAACCTGTTCTCCGGTTGAGAGGAGCATGTCCATCTCACGTTTTGACGGATTCTTCGACAGCTCGTTCGCCAGCACTATGAGTTCATCAGTTGTCTTTCCCATCGCGGAAACTACAACAACCACAGAGTATCCCTTATCCCTGTAGCGTTTTATCCTTTCGGCAACAGCCTTTATTCTTTCCGGATTCTTTACCGAAGTGCCGCCGTATTTCTGTACTATAATTTTTTCTTCTGACATGTATATGACCTGAATATTTTATTTCTTAAGGAACAGTTACCGGAGTTTCAGAATTAATAGAGTTCCAGCTACCAACAAAAAGTTCCCTGTTGTTTAAAGGGGCAGAATGATAATATATGTAATAGGTACCAGGTTGAACATTATTGAAGATATAATTACCTGAACCATCGGCTACAGTTAAATAAGGAGCTATCCTGAAATTTTCCACTGAACCTTCATATGTTTCCCAAGCCGCGATATAATCGGTGAATGGATCTGATCCGGTATAATCATCATATTTATCATTCCAACTATATTTATATTCTTCATAATTACAATAATAATCAAGAACACTTTCAATGTGCGCCCCGGAATAAACGGGTGCCACGGGTAAATCCGCCCATCCAACACTGGTTCTCAATGCAGAACCTGAACTAGTTATTGAATATAACTCTTCATTTGTATCGGGAATAGCCATAACATAGCAATTAGCCGCAGACACGTCAGTACGAGTAATCGTGCCGGTCTTCCCCGGAACATACGCCCTTGCCACTGCATGTATATTCCGCCCCATATCACTTTCATCAGCCCTTACATCGCGAAGCCAGTCAGAGAGACCGTAAAAATGGCACACCTTGAATATGCCTTCATCGTAGTAGTCGTATTCATACATCTTTATAAAGTTCTTTATAACAATGCGTATTTCAAGAATCGTCTCATCATTGCTGCGGTCATAGTTCATTCCGCCGATTATCGGAATCTCAAGCGGATAGATTCTTATTGTGCTCGAAGCATTATCGTGCAGACTGTCCCAGTATGAATTAACCTGCAGGTTGTTAAAGTTAAAACCATATACATCATCTTCATGGAATATAACCTGCGCCAATTCCTCAAAATCAAGAACAGTACCTGTACTCCGATATATCCTTGCTCCGTCAAATATCATTTTTCTTATATACAACTGTACAGTATTATATGACCCATTCCCCGGATCATCATTTTTAAGAGTTATGCCCTTACCATCAAAAAATGGTTCCGAATCATTAAGAGGAATAGTAAGAACCTGCCTGTAATTACCTATTGCTTTGCCATTTAATTTTATCTCTGATATATCAAACATAAATTTTGAAGGCATAAAATCATTATCAATAGATTCTTGGTCGGTAATTTTTTCATCGTCGACTGAATCATCTGCATATGATGCTGCTGGAACAGCAGGCGTAAAATCAAATGTATCGGTTACCGGGTCTTCACTCTCCAGTGTCCCCTTTATAACTATCTTCAGCCTGTTTGTTGACAGCTCCGTAAAGATCGGTTCAGCACCGCATCCTGCAAATAAAAGCATTGCAAAGGCACTAAACAGTAGAATCTTGTACTTGTTTATATTCATTAAGCGCACCATTTACAGATTAAAATTAAAGTAGAGTGAAATTGCAGCATTGATGAAATGCCCGTTTTGAGTTGCACCGTTCATATACTCCTCGTAAATGAAGAGATAATCAACCCGCAATGCTATATTTGCAAGTTTGCCCGCGGGGAACGACACTTCTGCCCCGACCATCAGCATCGGGTCCCACTGGTTTATACCGTCAGGTTCCATGTACAGCTTGCACATTCCTGCCCCGGCCTTTCCCTGGAGCCGCACAGGCAGATCAATGGGCAGAAGGTAAAGGGCATTCATGTAAACAGGGAACATAGTGAGCCCGTTAACACCCTTAGACTTGTATTCCTGGTATGAAGTATCCAGCCCGAGCTTGACTGAATCGAAAGGAAGATTATACCTGAAGAATAAACCGACACCCATATCAGGCTCAAGAAGTTCACCGGTTTTCAGTATCGGAGTTACCGGTCCGTACCAGATACCAAGCTGCGGTTTATTAAAATATTTTTTCCTGGAAACTGCTGCAGAAAGATCCATTGCCGCAAAAATAAACATCAGTGCCAGCACTGACAACAAAAGCCTGTTTCTCATTATTAATATCCGGAACCTGTAATTGACAGCATTAAAAAACGTATAATCTAGATGACAAATCTGCGCAATATTTGTTATAAAAAAACCTGAATTTCAGACCTTTTCAGCATATTACGTCAGTGTTAATTCCTTAATCATTTTGTGAAATAAAATGTTATTATCCCCGGCCGCCTACGGCTGCGGGGATTAAAATACCAATATTGCACTAAAAATATTTTTAGAAGTAATTACTAATATATAGACCAATAATATCTGTTTTCAGAGTATTTATATGTCAATAATTAAAATGCTGAATCATAAAAGTTAAGCGGCGGGTCATAATCAACCCTGTTAAGATAGAGTCCGTAAGGGGGTGCTGTAAATCCGCCATGCTCCCTCCCTTTTCCCTCCAGTATTTCTTTAATATACTGTGGTTCCCTCTGCTCCCTGTACATCTGGACAATTGTCCCAACGATTATCCTGATCATATTGTGGAGAAAGGCATTAGCCCTGAATGTCACCCTGATCATTTCATTTTCACGCGATACATCTATAGACTCAATCTTACGAACGGTTCCTGCATCCGCTGATATCTTCTTGCAGAAAGACGCAAAGTCATGCTCTCCCACCAGGTATGATGCGGCCTCCCTGAAGTAATCAGCATCAAAATTATGGTTAATCCACATAGCCCTGTATTTCATAAATGGAGTCCGTGTGGGATAGTTATATATCTGGTAAATGTATTCCCGGGATTTAGCTGAAAACCTGGCATGAAAATCATTGGGCACTATGTAGCAATTTTTAACAGAAACATCTGCGGGAAGAATACCGTTAAGGCCTATGCATATTTTACTCAGAGGCATGTCGCTATTTGAGTCAAAGTGAATTACCTGGCCAAGTGCATGCACCCCTGAATCTGTTCGTCCGGACGCAGTTATACGCACATCCTCTTTCAGAAGAACTTTAACAGCGTTTTCAAGTTCATGCTGGATTGTTCTGCCGCCGTCCTGTATCTGTAAACCGTTAAACTCAGTGCCGTCGTAATGGACCAGCAGCGCATAACGCTTCACTCTTCAGGCTCCGCTTCAAGGCTTTCCATAGTCTGGTTAATTTTTTCATAAAGTATGCGGGTTTTTTCGATAAGATCGCTCGGAGTGGACTTTGATGACTTCCCCATACCGAAAAGCCTGCTAAGGTACATCTTGCTTCTCCTGAAGTTTTCAGCCCTCTTGACAGGGTCCTTCTCCCTTGCCCCGAAATTGACCGTGAGAATAGCACTCAGGTAAAGGATGCCTTCGTACCCCCAGTTCTTATCAGAATCAGGACCCATGTTGCCTGCAGCATCAGCGGGTTCAGCGCCATTCTGAATAAGCTCGAGCACCTTGAAATAGTAATCATACGCTTTTTTGTAAAAGAAGAGAGACATCTTTTTATATGGCCTGTCCGGAAATTCATCACCAAGATCAGAAAAGAGCCAGGCGCCCCTTATTGATGAAACAGCTTTCTTAAAAGTCGGGGCAACATTCTTTCTGCGCAGGTTATAGCAGTCGACAGCGAGCATGTATGAAGCTGCGCCTATAAGAAGATTCCTGTCCTGGTTGAAATCAAGGTCACCGAAAAATTTATTCACTGCATTTTTACGCGCAGATCTCATTTCCTGTATCTTTATTATTTCTTCATCAGTTACATCATTAAAATCTTTCGGGTAGCCTGTAAAAAGACAGTTCGGGCAGACGTTTAGAAGATAGCT
The DNA here is from genome assembly GCA_035403465.1 of Spirochaetota bacterium. Classification (GTDB taxonomy): domain Bacteria; phylum Spirochaetota; class UBA4802; order UBA4802; family UBA5550; genus JAAYBQ01. The sequence goes on from DAONFG010000005.1 coordinate 70,303, forward strand.
CAGTGGATAAATCCTTCCCCATTTTTTATTTTCCTTATAAATCATCCGGAGTTCATCAGTTAGTTTATCTGCTATAAGTCGGCCTCCACCGGTGAACATCTCCTCCCTGAAAAATTCATTTCTGCACGCAGGACAAAGTGTGGCATTTTTCTGCCTGAACGTAATTTTCTTGGTTTCTTCCATGTAAATTGCGGCTCCGGAAAGTTAAATTTTCAGTTTCGCTTATAGTTTAATAAATTATGATTAGATGCATATTTATTCAATCAAATTTTAGGCCAGGCGCCAATAAAAAGTATTTATATATTCTCTATTGTATAAAAATATTCCTTCCTTAGCCTCCTGTTTTTTCTTCAAGATATGATCAAAAACAGTCGAATCTATAATGAAGAGCTATACTCATAACGAGGCATTAACATGAAACGACGTATTAGGGTATTATTACCACTGACGATACTGATACTAATTGCTGAATCGGCATCCCCGGTCTCGGTCGGTGTTCGTTCATCCAAAGACTATGCATTTACAACAAAAGTCTTGAGAGAAATCAAACCAATGGTTGAAAATTTTAAGACCGATGAAACGTACAAAGAATTTCAGAATATTCAGGCCGGATTTGAAGACGCAACAAAGGATTATTACGGCAATGATTTTGATTCATCATACAAAAAGTACTATAACCTTAAACTGCAAATGATGAAGTTCCTGGAAGGTCTTTCGAAATCCTATCTTGACAGAACGCGTCTGTTGCTCGATACAGCGCTCAAGGATACTAATGCTATAAAGATATTTGTCGAATACAACAAACATAGTGCGACCGTCAGGTACTTCAGAAAACCATTCAATCCCCTTATTGATGTAATGCCATACAATGATGAATTCAAAGCATCCGATTTCCACTTTTTCTACGATGCTCCAAAGATTGAGGATTATATTCACAGCGGTTATTTTTATCACGGTGAAGCCAAAAGAATTTACAACGGCAAAGATATTGAATTTATCAAATCAAGAAAAAAAATTAAAACTGAAAACATTGATTTTGTTATTGAACGTTACCTCGCAGTAATTGATCTTTGCAGGCAGTCAAAACAGTGTGCCCTTGAAATATATAAGAACAAAAATGATTATAACACCGGTGCAATACTGGAAAAATATAATATACGTAAAAGCCAGATTACACCAATATTCGACGACAGGATACCCGAAGACTACAAGGTTGACGCAGTGGACAACATTAAACTTTTCTACTCCATAGAAATCGGCCGGCGTCAGAAAGCTCTGGATAAAAACAAATAACATGAGATTAAATAAAAAAAACTTCAGCAAGCGCTGAAGTTTTTTTATAACTATACAGTTTTATACTATTTATTTTTTCTCTTTTTTGTCTTTCTTTTCTTTTACTTCTTTTTTATCTTTCTTCTTGTCTTTTTTTGAATCTTCTGCTTTAACAGGAGCTTCAGGTTTTCTTCTTTCAACAAGTTCAACTATTGCCATTTCTGCAGCATCCCCTGCCCTTGTGCCAAGAAGATACATTCTTGTATAACCGCCCTTCCTGCTAACGTACCTGGGCGCGATATCTTCAAAAAGTTTTTTCAGTACGTCCCTGTCCTTTATCACTTTGAGTGCTTCACGTTTATTATGAAGCTTTTTCCCTGCTTCAGTTTCAGGAATATCAATATTGTTTTTTGCGCGTGTAATCAACTTGTCAGAAATTATTTTAAGCTCTTTACCTTTTTCTTTAGTTGTTACTATTCTTTCATGTTCAAACAGGGAAGTTACCATGTTATTAAACATTGCTTTTCTGTGGGCATAGGTTCTTCCAAGCTGCCTGACTTTATTCTTGTGTCTCATTTATAAACCTCATTTAATCCTTTAGTCCAAGACTTAAATGGTAAGCCTCAAGTTTAGTTTTAATCTCTTTTAACACCACATCGCTTGAATGTTTAGATTTACGAACTTCATCTTCTGTCCTTTTGACAAGATCCTCAAGCAGTGATATATCAAGACTTTTAAGTGTATTATATGCGCGAACAGAAAATTCTATGTCATCAATTGACTTGGACAACAGAACTTTCATCTTTTCGATTCCTTCATCAATAACTTCGACTTCCTCTTCATGTTCTTCTTCGAAGTTGATGAATATAGACATATGATCTTTAACTATTTTTGCGGCCTGAGCAAGTGCATCATCCGGGGAAATCGAACCATCAGTCCAAACTTCAAGAATCAGTTTATCATAGTCTGTTCTCTGGGAAACCCGTGTATCTTCAACTTTTACATTCACCTTCTGAACAGGCGAGAAAATTGAATCGATCGGAATAACACCAACAGTTTCCGTGTTCAGTTTATTCATCTCTGCCGGTACATATCCGCGGCCTCTTTCAATCTGAACTTCCATGTCAATCTTGCTTGTATCATTCAGGGTTGCAATTTTCTGATCTTTTGTCATAACCTGAATATCAGGATCGAGATCAAAATCAGCTCCGCTCAGTATCCCTGCCCCCTGTTTGATTATATGTAAAACCTTCGGTATTTCTCCTTCGTACTTGAATCGCATTTTTTTTAAATTGAGAATAATCCTAGTTACATCCTCATAAACACCCGGCATTGTCGAAAATTCGTGAGGAACACCTTCTATTTTAATAGCAGTTATTGCTGCTCCCTCGATAGATGAGAGTAAAACCCTTCTCAATGAATTACCGACCGTAAGACCATATCCTCTTTCAAATGGTTCTGCCACGAACCTGCCGTAATTCGGCTGCAACTCATCATGTTCAAAAGATATTTTACTCGGTCGCTTAAAGCCCTTCAGGAGATTTTTAGGGGCCATTGTTACCTCCAACACAATAATAAATAAACAGCTTTATGTTCAAAAAACATATGTTATTTTGAGTATAATTCTACTACAAGCTGTTCATTGAAGCCTTCTTTAATGTCAGCTCTTGCAGGAATTCTTATGATCTTTCCTGATTTTGCGTCATAATCAACATCTACCCATTCAGGCTTTGAATCTATTGCTTTTGATAACTTTATTGAATCCTCAAGTATTGTATTAGCTTTAAAATACTCCCTAAGCTCAACCTGATTACCCTCTTTCACTATAAACGAAGGTATATCAACCACATGGCTATTAACCATTATATGCTTATGCTGGATCAGCTGCCTTGCCTGCATTCTTGAAGAAGCAAAACCCATTCTGTAAACAACATTATCAAGTCTTCTTTCAAGAAGAGAAAGCATGTTGTCGCCGGTAACGCCTTTCATCCTGTTTGCTTCTTCGAAATTCAGCCTGAACTGCTTTTCAAGAAGGCCATAAGCCCTTTTGATTTTCTGTTTTTCCCTGAGCTGAACAGCATAGTCAGACATTTTTGTTCTTCTTTTACGGGGCGGTCCTGGAGGATATTTCTTGTTCCCCTTTAATGGACATTTATCTGTAAGACATCTCTGGCCTTTCAGCATCAGAGGGGTCATTTCACGTCTGCAAAGTTTACATTTTGGGCCGGTATATTTCGCCATAACTAAAACACTCCATTAAACTCTTCTTCTTTTTTTAGGCCTGCAGCCATTGTGCGGAACAGGTGTCACATCTTTAATTTTGCTGATGTTCAGACCGCTCTGGAACAGTGAACGTACGGCTGCTTCCCTTCCAATACCGGGGCCTTTTACATATACTTCAATAGACTGTAAGCCGGCTACCTCTATTGCACTTTCAGCAGCGTTTTTTGCAGCCATCTGAGCAGCAAAGGGGGTTGATTTTCTTGAACCCTTGAATCCTGCTCCGCCTGATGTTGCCCAGGATATCACATTCCCCTGCATGTCTGTCAGGGTAACAATTGTATTATTATAAGTAGCCTGTATGAATGCTTTTCCTACCGGAATATTCTTTTTTTCTTTTTTCTTGGTTTTCTTCTGTTTCACTTCAAATACCCCTTATTTCTTTTTCTTCGCGCCGACAGATACACGCCTGTTACCTTTTCTGGTTCTTGCGTTATTCTTTGTATTCTGTCCGCGAACCGGCAGGCCTCTTCTATGCCTTATGCCCCTGTAGCAGCCGATATCCATGAGCCTTTTAATATTCATGGCTATCTCTGTCCTGAGGTCACCTTCAACCTTGACTTTCTGCTCTATATATTTTCTGATACTTCCGATTTCATCATCTGTAAGATCTTTCGCGCGAGTATCAGGATTAATTCCTGCTTCGTTGAGTATTTTTTGTGACGTACAAAGTCCTATCCCATAAATATAGGTTAAACCTATCTCTATTCTTTTGTCACTTGGTAAATCTACACCTGATATCCTGGCCATAAAATCCTCTTAAAAAAAAATTAGTGTTTTTTTGCAGTTCTAACTTTCTGTCTTTGCTTATGTCGTGGATTTGTACAGATGACCCTGACAACACCATGACGCTTGATTACTTTGCATTCGCTGCAAACCTTTTTTACAGAAACCTTAACTTTCATAAATCATACCTCTTATCTCAAACAAAAAGCCATATACTAATATGTGCAGTCTTATGTCAACCGTATTATCAGCCTCAATTTGACTATTTTGATCTGTATATTATTCTTCCCCGGTTCAAATCGTACGGAGAAAGCTCAACTGTTACTTTATCGCCGGGGAGTATTCTGATATAATGCATTCTCATCTTGCCGGAAATATGCGCCAGTACTACATGCCCGTTATCAAGTTTAACCCTGAACATGGCGTTGGGAAGCGGTTCGACTACAACTCCCTCAACTTCAATTGGTTCTTCCTTAGCCATAAACCTCTCTCTGATAGATTATATCAGTTAATTCTGCCCTGTATGCGTTTCTTGTTACCTAAAAATCCTTCGTAATGCCTCATCAGCAATTGTGATTCAATCTGTTTCAATGTATCAAGAGTTACACCTACAATAATTAGAAGTGATGTACCCCCAAATAAATATGCCATTTCCATCGGTACCTGTTCAGGCCAGAACCTTATCACAAAATCTGGAATTACTGCAATAAGTGCCAGGAAAATTGAACCTGAAAGTGTGAGCCTGTTTAAAATCTGCATAAGGTATTCGGCAGTATTCTGCCCGGGTCGTATACCTGGTATAAAACCACCATACTTTTTAAGATTATCAGCAATATCATCAGGTTTGAACCGTAAAGATGTATAAAAGAAACAGAAAAATATGATAAGCAGACAGTATAGTATAATATAAGGGATCTGTCCGAATGAAAGCCAATACTGGATTTCATTGAGCCATTTATATTTTGTGCCGCCAGCCATTCGTATCATCTGCGATGGGAATACAATAATTGCTGATGCAAAAATGATCGGGATAACACCCGCAGCATTTACCTTTATGGGAATGTACTGCGCTGATTTTTGAGCTGTCGTGCTGCCGACCATCCTTTTACCGTATTGCACCGGTATTCTTCGTGTTCCAAGTGTCAGCAGTATTGATGCAGCAACAACACAGAAGAATATACCAATCAGCAGAATACCTACAATCGGCTCACCTGTATCACTTATTTTTTTCATCGTTGCAAACAATGCTTCAGGCAGACGAACAACAATACCTGCCATAATGATCATTGAAATACCATTCCCTATGCCGCGTTCGGTGATTATTTCACCGAACCACATAAGAACCATTGTACCTGTCACTATTGCTATTACAGCAACTATAACAAAGGATATCCCGCTGTCTTCAGGTACTACAGATGCACCACTGCTAACTTTCATCGCATTTTTCATCCAGTAGGTAAGACCAATGCCCTGGATTGTACAGAGAAGTACTGTGCCGTATTTTGTATACTGCTGGATCTTTTTGTAACCCTCTGCACCCTCTTTAGAGAGTTCATCAAGATAGGGTATTACAACTTTCAGCAGGTCTATAATAATCGATGCTGATATATAAGGCATTATTCCAAGGGCAAAAATGGTGAACCGTTTTAAAGCTCCACCTGCAAAGAGGTCAATAAAATCAAGAAATCCTGATCCGCCAGCCTGAACCTCAGCAAAATACTGTTTTAAAACTTCTATATTAATCCCCGGAATAGGAATGTGTGCGCCGATCCTGTAAATTACTAATATAAAAAGGGTAAATAATACCCTTTTTCTCAGATCAGGAACTTTAAAAATATTAATAACCGCACTTGACATTAAGGTACCTTATTTTTTTATTTTTTTCTTGGTCTGCTTAGGTTTATCTTTTTTTCTTAGAATCACTTCGCCGCCGGCTTTTTTAACTTTCGCTGCAGCTGTAGCAGAAAAATGATCTGCAGTAATCTTCACAGCTTTTGTGCATTCACCTTTGGCAAGTATTTTAACAAGTTTGTTTCTATCTTCTATATAACCTTTTTTTTCAAGAAATTCAGGTGTGATCTCGGTTATTTCCAGTTTTTCAAATACAGAAATATTAACTATCTGGTATTCCTTTTTGAAAACATTATTAAAACCACGTTTAGGAATCCTTCTCTGGAGCGGCATCTGCCCGCCTTCAAACCATGCCCTGTGTGTACTTCCGGAACGGCTCATCTGTCCTTTATGTCCGCGGCATGAAGTTTTACCATGTCCCGAAGAGGGTCCTATACCAATTCTTTTTTTCCTCTTGATTGAATCAGGTTTTTTTATTGTATACTGTTCCATTTCAAAACTCTCTGCAATCGTTATTTAACTTCTTTCACTTCTACAAGGTGATTAACTTTATCAATCATTCCGCGAATTACCGGATTATCTTCATGCTCACGTACTGCATTTATTCTTCTAAGTCCAAGAGCCCTCATTGTAGCCCTCTGCTGAGGATTAGTGCTGATGACGCTTTTAATCTGCTTTACTGCAATTTTTTTAGCCATTACATTACTCCCAAAGTTTTGAGATAGATATTTCTCTGCACTCTGCTGCTTCTTTAAGACTTCTGAGCTGCCTTAGCCCGTCCATTGCAGCCTTAACAATATTTATTGGATTTCGTGATCCCTGGGATTTTGTAAGTATATCTGAAATCCCTGCTTTTTCAATTACTGCACGGACTGATGCTCCTGCTATTATTCCTGTACCCGGAGCAGCCGGCTTCATAATTACCTTTGCAGATTTAAATGTTCCAATTACCTCATGCGGGATAGTATGCTTGTTAATGTTTATTTTATAAACATTCTTTTTTGCATCTTCCTTACTCTTATCAATAGCATCCGGAACATCATTTGCTTTACCAAAGCCTACTCCAACATGACCATCACCATCACCTACAACTGAAAGTGCGTTAAATGAGAATCTTCTACCGCCCTTTACAACCTTGGCAACCCTGTTAATTATTACAACCTTGTCAGAAAGTTCTATACCTTCGATTTTAGCTCTTTTTCGTTTAATTTTCATAAAGTTCCCCTAAAACTCGAGTCCGTTTTCACGCGCTGAATCTGCAAATGCTTTTATTTTTCCATGGTAGAGGTATCCGTTCCTGTCAAATACTACTGACTTGATTCCTTTGGATACCGCGATTTCAGCAACCTTTTTACCAAGCTGTTTTGCAGCTTCAATATTACCACAGTTTTTTAAACTGGAAAAATCTTTAGATAAAGTAGATAGAGCTATAAGAGTATGTCCTTTCTGGTCATCGATTATCTGCGCATAAAAGTTTTTATTGCTTCTGGAAAGGCAGAGCCTGAGACTTTCATTCACTTTAATCTTATGTTTTATTCTGAGTCTTCGTCTAACGAATCTCTTTTTCTTTAATGCTAGCTTATCCATTATTTTTTACCCGTTTTTCCCGCTTTTTTCCTGACATTCTCATTCTTATATCTGATTCCCTTACCTTTATATGGTTCAGGTGGGCGCAGTTTACGTATATTGGCAGCAACCTGCCCTACTTTTTCCTTGTTAAAGCCTTTCACTTTAAACTTGGTGGCTTCAGTTACTTCAAGAGTAATTCCATCAGGTGCGGCAAATACGATCGGGTGTGAAAATCCAAGCTGGAACTGAACATCCTGTCCTTGCTGGATTGCCCTGTATCCTACACCGATAATTTCCAACTCTTTTGTAAAACCGGTAGATACCCCGGTTACCATATTATTTATCAGAGTCCTGAACAGACCATGGTATGCCTGTAGTTGTTTATCATTCTCGTTTTCTATCTGAACTTTTAAGATGTTGTCGAGCTTTTCAACCCTGACGCCACCGAGAACAGCAATAGAATCTTCTCCAAGCGGTCCCTTGACAGTAATATTATTACTATCAATTGTCACTGTCACACTGCCTGGTATTTCAATCGGTTTTTTTCCTATCCTAGACATATCAATACACTCTTTCTACTATGATATTTCGCAAATAACTTCGCCGCCAACATTCAGCTTCTTCGCAGCTTTGTTTGTCAGCACACCCTTGGGAGTTGACAGAATCCATATCCCTATATTGTTAAATACCGGTTTCAGTTCTTCAGCTTTTGTATATACCCTTCTCCCCGGTTTGCTGATCCTTGTAAGTTCAAGTATAGCGGGCTGATTCTCTTCAGTGTATTTAAGATATATTCTCAGAACTTTCTGTTTATTATCTTCAATCATTTTAAAATTTTTAATAAATCCTTCATCTTTCAGGATTTTCGCGATAGCAACCTTAATTTTTGACGATGGCACATCAACTTTAAGATGTTCTGCCTTTATGGCATTTCTTAATCTGGTAAGCATATCTGCGATTGGATCACTAGTAGCGCTCATGTTTTACCCACTCTCCACTAAATTTTTCTACCATGATGATTTTGTTACGCCGGGGATTGCGCCTACGCTGGCAAGCTTCCTGAAGCATATTCTGCACATGTCGAATCTTCTAATATAACCCCTGGGTCTGCCGCAAATTGCACACCTGTTGTGATTTCTTACTTCGAACTTGCCGCCCCTTGCATGTTTGGCGATTGTACTTGTTTTTGCCATAATCAGTTCCCCTGCTCTTTAAAAGGCATTTTAAATTCTTTAAGAAGAGCGAAAGCCTCTTCTTTTGATTTTGCTGACGTAACAATTGTAACATTTATACCATGAATCTTTTCTGTCTTATCAAAATTTATTTCAGGAAAGATAATCTGTTCCATTATTGAAAAGTTATAATTGCCGTTTGTATCAAATGATTTTTCGGGTAATCCTTTAAAGTCCCTTACCCTGGGGAGGGCTACATTAATCATTCTTTCAAGGAATTCGAACATCATGTCTCCCCGGAGTGTTACCCTGCAGCCGACCTCGTAACCTTCACGAATCTTGAAATTGGCTATTGATTTTCTCGCAACAGTCTTTACCGCTTTCTGACCGGTAATAGCCGTAAGTTCATCAACAACTGAGTTAAGGTAATTCGGATTGGAATTACCTTCACCTACGCCTACATTGAGGACTATTTTTTCAAGTTTTGGAACCTGCATTACAGTCGTATATTTAAACTGCTCCATCAGGTTCTTCTTATATTTAGTCTGGTACTCTTCTCTTAATCTGACCTGCATATCCAATACCCTTACTTATCTAGACTTTTTCCGCATTTACTGCAGACTCTGGATTTTGATTTTTCCTTAATCTCAACACCGATCCTTATACCCTTCTTACATTTGTCACAAAAAAACATGACATTGGATATATGAATTGGAAATTCGATATTAACTACTCCACCCTGAGGATGCTCCTGCGAAGGCTTGATATATTTATTGCGTTTATTTATTCCCTCAACAACAATACGACCGGCATCTTTGTTGATTTTTAAGACCTTGCCCCGTTTGCCTTTAAACGCACCGCTCTTTACAACAACGCTGTCGTTTTTCTTAAGACTTGTACTGCATTTATTTAAACTGTTATTATTCATATAACAAACCTCACTACAGAACTTCAGGAGCGAGTGAAACTATTTTAAGGAAATTTTTATCCCTTAACTCTCTCGCAACCGGCCCGAAAATCCTCGATCCCTTGGGCTCACCCTTGGCATCGATAATCGCTACTGCGTTATCATCAAACTTGATGTATGAACCATCTTTTCTTCTTACAGGTTTCTTGGTCCTGACAACAACCGCTTTAAGAACAGACTTGCCGTGAACCTTTTTACCGGTAGAATCCTTCAATCCGTATGATGGTTGAGCATCCTTAACTGCAACAACTATAATATCACCAACCGATGCGTATCTTCTTCGTGTTCCGCCAAGTACCTTGATACATTGTACCTTTTTAACACCGCTGTTATCCGCAACTTCCAATATTGTCTGTAACTGTATCATGACAAAACCCCTACTTAACTTTCTCGATTATTTCAACTAACCTGTATCTCTTTTCTTTCGATAATGGTCTGCTCTCTTCGACTCGCACTATATCACCGATTGAACATTCGTTCTTTTCGTCATGACTCTTGATTTTTTTAGTTCTTCTAACAGATTTTTTGTAAAGTGAATGCATAACAATGCTTTCTATTTCAATAACAACGGTTTTATCCATTTTATTGCTTACTACTTTACCTGTTAGCTGTTTCCTGTTTGATTTCATATCACATAATCTCCGCTTTTAATTAACCCCGTGGTTTCCTGATGTCCATCTGGTATTCTTTTTTAAGGGTTAAAATTCTCGCTATATGTTTCTTAAGCGACTGAATCTTCTTGGGATTATCTACTTTGCTTGTAACAGCTTTAAAACGCTGTTTCCTGAGCTCTACCTTTGAATCCACAAGACTTGTGTTTAATTCCTCTATTGTAAGTTCTTCAAGTTTTCCCTTCATTTCAATCCTCTGAATACTGCAATATTAGACGTGTTTTTCAACTGAAATAATTTTAGTTTTAAGAGGCAGTTTGTGTGATGCGCTACCTAAAGCCTCCATTGCCATTGCCTCGTCAACTCCGGCTATTTCGAAAAGTATCCTTCCGGGCTTGATTCTTGCAACAAAGCCCTCGGGATTTCCTTTACCTTTACCCATCCTTGTTTCAGCAGGCTTTTTTGTAAAGGGAAAATCGGGGAAAATCCGTATCCAGAGCTTTCCGCCCCTCTTTACTTTCCTGTTTATTGCAACCCTGGCTGCTTCAATCTGCCTGCTGGTAATTTTGGCTGATTCCATTGCCTTTAATCCATATTCTCCAAAAGCAATATCAGCACCTCTTTGAGCGGTACCGTGCATACGGCCCCGCATTACTTTTCTGTGTTTTACTCTTTTTGGCATTAACATAGCAGTTTACCTTCTCACTGTTCACTTTATCTGGTTTTTCTTTTTACGGAATACTTATCGTCTTCCTCTTCCTGATCTTTTGACAGGACATCACCATTATACAACCAGACTTTAACCCCGATCAGGCCGAATGTTGTCAGGGCTTCTGCTGTTCCGTAATCAATATCAGCCCTTAATGTATGAAGCGGCACGCGGCCTTCTTTATAAGTTTCAGTCCTGGCCATTTCCGCGTTGTTAAGCCTGCCCGATACCATAACCTTGATACCAAGAGCGCCGCTTCGGAGAGCGTTAGTCATGGCCTGTTTTACAGCACGCCTGTATGGAAAACGTCCTTCGATTTGTGAAGCAACCTGCTCAGCAATCAGTTTGGAATTCTTTTCAGGTTTTTTTACTTCGATAATATTTATATATACAGTTTTAGAAGCAAGTTTCTGGAGCTGATTTTTAAGATCCTCAATATCTGCGCCTTTTTTACCAATCAGGACACCGGGACGGGACGCATTAATGTTTACATTCACCCTGTCAGGAAATCTTTCAATAGTAACCTTCGCTATACCTGCGCTTTTTTTCTCTTTCGCAACAAATTTCTTAATTTTAAGATCTTCATGCAGATTCTTTGAAAACTGCTTTTTTTCATCATACCATATTGAATCCCAAGTACGATTAATGCCGATCCTAATACCTATTGGATTTACCTTCTGACCCATCTTCTTACCCTATTCTATTAATTTTCGTCTGATAACACGATTGTCAAGATACTGGTTCTTTTACGTATCCTTCCAGCTCTTCCCCTTGCTCTCGCCTGAAACCTCTTGAGAGTAGGCCCTTCATCAACAGCTATCTTCTTGATATATAGTGCGTCTTCAATTATATCAGGATTTTTATATTTAGCATTAGCACCTGCGGAATAAAGGGCTTTAAGAACAATCCTTGCTCCTTTCTGTGGGAGATTTTTAAGAATATCCGCAGCTTCAGGCAATGAAAATCCGCGGATTTCATTGACTACAAGTCTTACTTTTGAAGCAGATACCCTGTTATGTTTTGATATTGCAGAAGCTTCCATCTCTATTCCTCTTTACTTTTTCTTCTTAGCCACTTTATCATCTTTACTTGTATGCCCCCTATATGTTCGTGTAGGGGCAAATTCTCCAAGCTTATGACCGATCATATTTTCTGAAACATATACCGGTATAAAATTCTTCCCATTATGAACCATGAGAGTATGACCGATCATTTCAGGAAAAACTGTAGATCTTCTTGACCAGGTTTTAACCGCTTTCTTTGCATTAGTTGTTGTGTTCATCTCTTCAATTTTTTTGAAGAGTTTAGGATCTACATATGGTCCTTTTTTAATTGATCTCGCCATATATCAGCCCTTCCTTCTCTTGATTATATATTGATCACTATATTTATGTTTCTTTCGAGTCTTATATCCCTTGCTCGGCTGGCCTGTCGGTGATACAGGATGACGACCACCTGAAGATTTACCTTCACCACCACCAAGAGGGTGATCTATCGGGTTCATTGCAACGCCACGCACTTTCGGTCTCTTGTTCAACCACCTGGATCTTCCGGCCTTACCAATAGTGACATTGATATAGTCCTTATTCCCCACTGAGCCTATAGATGAATAGCACTCTTTATGAACTTTTCTTATTTCACCGGAAGGAAGCTTAACAAGACAGTAATCCCCTTCTTTTGCAGCAAGAATAGCTGTTGTTCCGGCGGAACGTACAAGCTGTCCGCCCTTGCCCCGATGCAGTTCAATGTTATATATGTTTGATCCGAGCGGTATATTTTTCAGGGGAAGAGTATTTCCGACCTTGATTTCAACTTTTTCGCCTGATTCAATTTTATCGCCTACGATAATACCTTCAGGTGCAATAATATATCTTTTTTCACCATCGGCGTAACAGATAAGTGCAATATTTGCAGACCTGTTAGGATCATATTCAACTGATTCCACCTTCCCGGGGATTCCGAATTTGTCCCTTTTAAAGTCAATTACCCTGAGTTTCCTTTTATGACCGCCGCCTCGTCTCCTTACAGTAATCTGTCCTTTATGACCACGGCCGGAGTCGCCTGTCTTCCCTTTTGTAAGCGCTTTATAAGGCTTCTCTTCAGTTATCTCAACCTTATCAAGTACCGTTTTATACCTTAAAGTTGGTGTTACTGGTCTGAATTTCTTGATTCCCATTTTCCTATCCCTTTCTTAAGCCGCGACTTGATTATTGACCGTCAAAAATTTCAATTTTATCCCCGACACTAAGCGTAATAACCGCTTTTTTCCATGCCGCTCTTTTACCCATTTTAAACCTGAGTCTTCTGTTTTTGCCCCTCATGTTAATAATGTTAACCTTCTCAGGAGTAACATTGAACAGCTGCTTCATTGCGCTTGCAATCATGAGCTTGTTTGCATCTCTTGAAACCTGGAACACATACTTCCTGCTTTCCATAAGTTCAGTGCTTTTTTCAGAAATAACAGGCCTGATTATTATATCATTGGCGTTCATATTACTTCACCTTTGCAAATTTTTCATTTATCTGACTTACTGCGCTTTCAGTTATAATAACCTCTTTTGAAAAGAAGACATCACGTCCTGAAATCCTGTTTACGTTGTTATATCTGAACCATGGGATATTTCTTATTGCTCTCTTGAGAAGTGAATCTTCTGAGTCACTTTTACCTGAAATAAGTATAGCTTTTGTTACAGAAAGAGCGTTTCCGATCTTTGCGATATCCCTGGTTTTACCTTCTACTTTAAAATCTTCAACAACCTTAACTGCACCCGCTTTTGCCTTGATTGAGAAGATTGAAATAAATGCTGCTTTTTTTATCTTCTTGGGAAGTTCGATACTGTAATCTCTTGGAACAGGTCCGAATATTGTACCGCCCCCTCTCCATATCGGCGACCTTGAAGATCCGGACCTTGCGCGGCCTGTACCCTTCTGTCGCCATGGCTTGGCACCACCGCCGCGAACCTCAGCCCTGCCCTTGGCTTTGTGCGTACCCTGCCTCAGGTTGGCATTTGCAGCCTTGATATATTCATAAACTATATGATCATTTATCTCTGCGCCGAAGATTTCATCCGACAGGTCAACCTGTCCGACAACCTTTCCGTCAATTGAATACTTGTCAACTTTCATCACCAACCGCCTATTTCACCGTTACTTTAATTATGCTGTATTTCCTGCCTGGAACAGCACCTGAAATCAGAACGATGTTTTTGTCCGCAAGAATTTTAACCACCTGAAGATTCTTAACTGTAACATTCTTGTTACCGAACCTTCCCGGCATTTTCTTGCCCTTCCACACTTCTGCAGGATATGTATGGGCGCCTATAGAACCGGGAGCACGGTGAAAATGAGAACCGTGTGTTATACGCCCTCCACCGAATCCGTGTCTCTTGATAACGCCCGAAAAACCGTGACCCTTTGAAATACCCGTAACATCTACAATTTCATTCTCTTCAAAGATCGTGCAGTTGATTTCATTACCCACTTCAAGGCCGCTATCAAAATTATCAACTTCAGCAAAATATCTTTTCGGAGCAATATTCTTCTTTTTAAGATCATCAGAAATCGGTTTAGTCAGCCTGCTCTCTTTCTGGTTAACGAACCCGAGCTTAAATGCTGAATACCCGTCTTTATCCACGGTCTTCTTCTGCACAATAACACATGGCCCCAATTCACAAGCAGTAACAGGCACAGCTGTTCCGTCTTCCCTGATGAATTGAGTCATACCAATTTTTCTGCCAAACAGTGCCTTTTTCATCACTTTAACCTATCTATCGAAATTAAATCTTTCAAAATTACTAATAATGGGATAATTACATAATAATTCCCACAACGGGGGAATTATATTCAGTTCAGTACTCTGAGTTTATCAGGACTTGATATCTACGGAAACGCCTGCCGGGAGTTCAAGCTTCATTAAAGCTTCCACTGTGTCGGAGTTTGGATCAATAATATCTATCAGCCTTTTATGAGTCCTTATTTCAAACTGTTCCCGCGACTTTTTATTAACATGCGGAGATCTCAAAACACAAAATTTTTCCACCTTGGTAGGTAGAGGTATCGGTCCTGCAATTTTCGCACCGCTTCTATTTGTTGTTGTTACTATTTTTTCAGCGGACTGATCGAGCAATTTTGCATCATATGATCTCAGCTTTACCCTTATCCGCTGTCCTGTTAGCTTTGCCACGTTTTTTCACCTGCTTCATTTTAATAATAATTGTCAGGCTGCCGGCCTGACAATTATTGACTCAAACATTTATCCTGTAATTTATACAATAACCTTAACAACAACACCTGCACCAACTGTTCTTCCGCCTTCACGGATAGCGAACCTGAGCTCTTCTTCCATTGCTATGGGAGTGATAAGCTCAACTGTGATATCAATGTCATCACCAGGCATAACCATCTCGACGCCAGCAGGAAGTGTAATTGAACCTGTAACGTCTGTTGTTCTGAAATAGAACTGCGGCCTGTAGTTTGCGAAGAAAGGTGTGTGTCTTCCGCCTTCCTCTTTCTTGAGGATGTAAACCCTGCCCTGGAAGTTTTTATGCGGCTTGATTGAACCGGGTTTAGCAAGAACCTGCCCCCTTTCAACCTCCTCTTTCGCTACACCACGAAGGAGACATCCAACGTTGTCACCTGCACGACCTTCATCAAGAATCTTTCTGAACATTTCAACACCGGTACAAACAGATGTTTTTGTTTCAACAAATCCTATGATCTCAACGCTTTCACCTGTTTTAACAATACCCCTTTCAATCCTGCCTGTAACAACAGTTCCACGGCCTGTGATTGAAAAAACGTCTTCTATCGGCATAAGGAAGGGTTTGTCGATCGCCCTTACAGGTTCCGGTACATATGTATCAAGAGCTTCGCCGAGTTTAATAACTGACTGAAACCACTCATCATCTTTTTTGCCTGCATCAGCAGCTTCAAGAGCACGGAGAGCGGAACCCGGGATTACAGGTACATCGTCTCCAGGGAAGTCATTACTGGAAAGGAGTTCCCTTATTTCCATTTCTACAAGTTCAACCATCTCTGCCCTGTCAGAAGGATCAAGCATATCAACTTTATTAAGGAAAACAACCATGTACGGTACGTTAACCTGGTGTGCAAGAAGTACGTGTTCCCTTGTCTGTGGCATTGCACCGTCTGTAGCAGCAACAACAAGAATAGCTGCGTCCATCTGCGCTGCACCTGTTATCATATTCTTGATATAGTCAGCGTGTCCGGGACAGTCAACGTGCGCGTAGTGTCTTTTTGGTGTTTCATATTCCTGGTGAGAAGTAGCGATTGTTATACCTCTCTGTCTTTCTTCAGGCGCATTATCTATCTGGGCAAAATCAACCGCCTTACCTGTACCATACGCGCAATGGAAAACCTTTGTAATAGCTGATGTCAAAGTAGTTTTACCATGGTCAATGTGACCTATAGTTCCCACGTTAACGTGCGGTTTGGTTCTTGCAAATTTTTCCTTAGCCATTGGAATTCTCCTTACTGTTTTTAAATTTCACTCAATAATTACTTTTTTGTATTTTTTATCGCGCAATCTGAAAAAATTACGCTGAATATACATAACTCTGGTATCTCTCAAAATAAACATGAGTTTATGAAATAAAAAAAAAACTCGTTATTCTGTCAAGTAAATTTACCAAAAATCCATTTCAATTCAAAAATTAATTGAATAGACTGGATTTAAAGGAAAAACCGCGCAAATATTCGCTGCAGGCTAAAACCAGGCGGCCTTTTTTTATCTATATTTAAGGAAAACTATTTATTTCCCCAATGAAAATACATAATTGGAAACAACGGTCTTTTTGTAAAACAAAATTTAATAAGATATATAAAAACTCAGTTTTTATTAAATAAATATGAAATCCTGCGATGAATTTAAAAACCAGACCGGCATTTACCCTAAAAAAGAATATATAGGAATGATGATTAATATAATCCGCTTATTCTTCCTAAAATCCTGTTCATAACAGCCTCAGGAACAAGATCATAATGAGAATACTGCAGGGTATGATTTGCCCTGCCCTGGCTCATAGATCTAACAGCTGTTGCATAGCCGAAAGCCTCGGAAAGGGGTATCAGTGCATCAATAACCTGCAGCTGGCCCCTGTAATCAATATGTTCAACCCTGCCCCTGCGGGAATTGAGGTCATTTATCACGTCACCGGTATACTCATCAGGGGATACGACCTCAAGTTTCATTATCGGTTCCATCAGGGACGGTTTTGCATCCCTTACGGCATCCTTAAACGCCATATTTGCAGCAATCCTGTAAGCCATTTCCGTGGACTTGAGTTCATTATATTTAGCCTCAAGAAGGGTAACCATAACATCGTCCATCTTATATCCTGCGATAACCCCGCCCTGCATGGAATCAGCGAGCCCCCCTTCGATTGCCTTGAGAATGATGTCCGGAACAATTCCCGGCTCAATTGTATTTTTGAATATAAATCCCTTACCTGCACCTGCAGGGGCTACTTTAACCTTAACATGCCCGTAATTATCCTTTCCGCCTATCTGCCTGTCATAGATATGTTCTGCAGCAGCCTCGGTAGTAACGGTCTCCTTGTATGTTACCTGCGGTTTCCCCACATTCGCCGGAATATTGAATTCACGCAGCAGCCGGTCTACAATAATATCCAGGTGCAGTTCACCCATGCCTGAAATGATCAGTTGCCCGGACTCCTCATTAGTACTCGTGCGGAACGTGGGATCCTCTTCTACAAGCCTGGAAAGTGCAGTGTTAAGTTTATCCTGGTCAGCCTTTGATTTAAGCTCAATTGCGATCGAGATCACAGGTTCCGGGAAGAACATCTTCTCAAGTAGTACCGGATGATCCAGAACAGTGATGGTGTCACCCGTCCTCGCAGCTTTAAGCCCCACAGCCGCGATTATTTCTCCTGTATAAACCTCATCAGTCTCCTCACGGTGATTGGCGTGCATGCGAAGAAAGCGGCTTATGCGCTCCTTTTTATTTACGGTTACATTGAGTATCTGTTCACCCGATTTCATTGTACCGGAATATATACGCATAAAGGAAAGTTTTCCCACGTGCGGATCGGTCATTATCTTGAAGACCAGTGCACAGAAAGGCTCTTTATCGTCAGCTTCTCTTTTTATCAGGATTTCATGATCGAGTACATCATGACCGGTTACAGCAGGTATGTCTTTTGGTGACGGGAGGTAATCCACAACAGCATCGAGTACGGGCTGGATGCCCTTGTTCTTAAGAGCTGCTCCGCAAAAGACAGGAAACAGCTTTACTTCTATCGTAGCCATTCTTATGGCATGTTTAAGTTCAGCTTCTTCGGGCATAATGCCTTCAAGAAATTTTTCCATTATTGCTTCATCGCAGTCGGCAACCTTTTCTATCAGCTGTTCATGCATTGCCGCAGCGGTTTTCTTCATGTTTTCAGGGATTTCATCAATCCTGTAGTCTTTACCCGTGGGATCATCCCACACAAGCATCTTCATTGTCACAAGGTCAATTACACCGGAAAAACTGCTCTCAACACCTATGGGTATCTGGAGAGGCAGCGGTTCAGCAAAAAGTTTTTCCCTGATCATGCGCAGGCACATTTCGTAATCCGCACCGATCCTGTCCATCTTGTTTACGAAACAGATCCGCGGCACATGGTACTTATCCGCCTGGTGCCATACAGTTTCGGACTGCGGTTCAACCCCGGCCACGCCGTCAAACACGGCAATAGCAGAGTCAAGGACACGGAGGCTTCTTTCTACTTCAATGGTAAAGTCAACGTGTCCGGGTGTGTCTATCAGGTTGATGATTGTATTCTTCCACATACAGGTTGTGGCTGCAGCAGTTATGGTTATACCGCGTTCCTTCTCCTGGATCATCCAGTCCATTTCTGCGGTCCCGTCATGGACCTCGCCCATTTTGTGGGTCTTTCCTGTATAAAAAAGTATACGTTCCGATAGAGTTGTCTTGCCCGCATCAATGTGGGCCATTATTCCTATATTTCGTGTTCTGCTGATCGGTAGTTTCCTGGCCATACAATAACCTGTGAATATAAATATTATGTTTTAAAACAACAAATACCAGGTATCACCTGGTATTTGTAATTATATAAGATCATTATGTTAATTAAAACTTAAAGTGAGCAAAAGCCTTGTTAGCATCTGCCATTTTATGTGTGTCCTCTTTCTTTTTCACTGATGCGCCTGTATTGTTGAATGCATCAAGAAGCTCACCGGCAAGACGCTGGAACATGGTCTTTTCGGATCTTCCCCTTGAATAGTTTATGATCCACCTGATACCCAGTGCCTGTCTTCTTTCAGGCCTGATCTCAACAGGTACCTGGTATGTAGCACCACCAACTCGTCTTGATTTAACCTCAACCAGAGGCTTAACATTCTCGAGTGACTGAACAAAAACTTCAACCGGATCCTTCTGGGTCTTCTTCTCTATAATCTCCATCGCTTTATAAAAAGCTGATTCAGATACTCCCTTCTTACCGTCAAGCATCATACAGTTAACAAACTTGGATACAAGCTTGCTGCTGTATTTTGGATCTGGTAATACTTCCCTTTTTACTGGTCTCCTTCTGCGCATAAAACATCCTCTTAAAAAATTTCAGTTATTAATAATCTCTCTTAAGCCTTTGGTCTCTTAGTACCATATTTTGAACGGCTCTTTCTTCTGTCTGATACGCCGAGTGAATCAAGCGTACCCCTTATTATATGGTACCTTACACCGGGAAGGTCTTTTACCCTTCCGCCCCTGATAAGAACAGCCGAGTGTTCCTGCAGGTTATGTCCGATTCCGGGAATATATGCCGTCACTTCGATCCCGTTTGTAAGCCTTACCCTTGCAACCTTTCTGAGGGCTGAGTTAGGCTTTTTGGGAGTGAATGTCATTACCCTTGTACATACGCCCCTCTTCTGCGGGCATTCTTTTAATGCGGGAGATTTGGATTTTTTAGCCTTGTGATCCCGTCCATTCCTGATTAACTGATTAATTGTTGGCATTTCAACTCCTGATACATTTAAACTGGTATAAATTATAATTTCATTAACAAAAACTTTGCCGCAAGTTCAAAACATAATTTTTAATTTGCAGGTAACCCCTACGGAGCTTTTTTAAGGATTGACCCCTTAAACCCCATCAATACCATATAACGATGTATTACAAAAATTACGTCTGTTTTTGTCAACAAATTAATTCAGGCCGTCTACTTTTCGGTCCTGTTTTCAGCATTTTGAATTTCTGCCGGTACATCATCAGCAGACACAGAATATTCCTCAACTTCCTCGGGCGCAGCACCGTCCAGGTCACCGGGAATCTCCTGGTAAACATCAACATTATCATATATTCTGACGCCTGTTCCTGCCGGAATCAGGTGCCCGATAATAACATTCTCTTTTAAACCTCTGAGGTGGTCAACCTTCCCTTTTATGGCCGCATCGGTAAGAACCCTGGTTGTCTCCTGGAACGATGCAGCAGAGATGAATGATTCAGTATTAAGAGCAGCCTTTGTTATACCCATAAGTACCGGTATTGCTGTTGCAGGTTTTCCACCCTCTTTAAGCACCCTTTCATTCTCTTCGATAAAATCAAATTTATCGACAACCTGTTCAATGACAAACCCCGAATCACCCTGATCTGTAAGCCGCACTTTTCGCAGCATCTGTCGTACGATAACCTCGATATGCTTGTCATTGATCGCAACACCCTGAAGCCTGTAGACCTCCTGGACTTCATTAACCAAGAATTTCTGAAGTTCCCTAGGTCCCTTGATCCTGAGGATTTCATGAGGGTCAACAGGACCATCATCTATCTTTTCACCTTTGGCGATCCAGTCCTTGTCCTGAACCCTCAGGAACTTGGACACCGGGATTGAATATTCCTTCTGCTGTCCGTCCTCTTCCGTAATGATGATCTTGCGCTTGTTTTTCACTGTATCGCCGATTGTTACTGTCCCATCTACAGCCGTAAGTGTTGCAGACTCCTTCGGCGTCCTTGCTTCGAAAAGCTCGGCAACCCTGGGAAGACCACCTGTGATGTCCTTGGTCTTTTCAGCACCGCGGGGAATCTTTGCAAGAACTATACCGGCATTGACAGAAACGCCGTGTTCAATCATCAGGTTCGCTCCTTTAGGAAGCAGGTATGTAATCGGGTCATTACTTCCAGGTGCGAAAATGTTAACCCTTGGTTGAAGTTTTTCAGTTTTGTATTCTACAATTACCCTTTTCTTAACACCGGAAACAGGGTCAACCTCTTCTATAAGACTTTTGTTGAGTTCAACGTCGACATACTCAACGCGTCCGGTAATTTCTGTTAGAATAGGTTCGAACCACGGGTCAAACGATGCTATAATTTCATTAGCTGCATAAGGTCTCTGTACGGGTTCGAACAGACCGGTCTTTTTATCATATTCAAGGTCAGCAAGAACTTCAGTACCGACATTTACCGGTATTGAGTAGGGGTCACCGATAATGTACGCTTTCTTCTTGTCGATTCGAAGGATACCGGTATTGCTTGCCCTGATCTCCTCTCCGTTCTGGGCTTTCGCCACAACTTTACCGGCATAAACCTTATCGCCGTCCTGGATCAACAGTTCAGGTTTTCCCTTGATTTCAGTTTCGGAGATGATCCTCTGTACTACGATGTATCCACGACGTACTGTAATTATCTTGTTCTCTTCTGTTTTAATCAGCCTTGAAGTAATGTCCTTGATAAAGATCGGGTAGTTGAACTTTATCTCACTCTCCTCAACTGACCTTGATGCGATACCGCCTATATGAAAAGTACGCATTGTAAGCTGGGTTCCAGGCTGGCCGATTGATTGGGCAGCAATGATTCCCACTGCCTCACCTATCTCAACAGGTCTTGAAGTTCCAAGGTTCCTGCCGTAGCATTTTGCACATACTCCATGCTTGGATTCGCATGTGAGCACGGAACGTATCTCAATAGAATCAATCTCGATTTTATCTATTATGTCAGCGATCTCTTCATCTATGACTTCATCTGCAAGTGCAAGTGTTTCACCTGTAACAGGGTTGATCAGGTCATAAAGAAGAGTCCTTCCCAGCACCCTTGCGCCAAGGGATTCAATGACAGTGTCACCCTCTTTGATTGGATAGATGTCAATGCCCACAGTTGTTCCGCAATCATGATTTGTGATTACAACATCCTGCGCAATATCAACAAGACGTCTTGTCAGGTAACCGGCGTCAGCAGTCTTGAGGGCTGTGTCTGCAAGGCCTTTACGCGCACCGTTGGTGGATATGAAATATTCCAGAACAGTCAGTCCCTCTTTAAAATTCGCCCTGATCGGAACCTCGATAATCTCTCCGCTAGGCTTTGCCATGAGTCCCCTCATACCTGCCAGCTGTCTTATCTGCTGTTTGCTTCCTCGTGCACCGGACTTTGCCATGATGAAAATCGAGTTATGGCCAAGCTGGTCCTGCTCAAGCTCTTTGAACATTTCGTTAGCAATTTTCTCGTTCGCTTCGGTCCAGAGGTTGATAACCCTGTTATACCTTTCCTCATCTGTAATGAAACCGTTTCGGTATTCATTCTCAATGCTTTCAACTTTTTTATCTTCATCAGCGATGATGTCTTTCTTGATTTTAGGAACAACAATATCCGACATCGATATAGTAGGTGCAAATATCGTAGCGTATTTATAACCGGTCTCTTTAATATCATCGAGCATTTTTACAGTAACATTCGGGCCGTAATTTTTGAAAACCTTTGCTATTAAAGCCGACAGGCCTTTGTCTGTAACAACTTCATTGATAAAAGGGTATCCTTCGGGAAGAATCGTGTTGAATATCAGTCTTCCCGGAGTGGTACTGACAAAGTTATCTCCCATGAGGTAATTAATTCTTGTCCTGTACCTGATCTGCTTGTGTTCTACTGCGCGGATAACATCGATCATGTCATCGAAATGTTTATCCTGTCCATCACTTCCCTCAATCAGGTCTGTGAGATAATAGATTCCGAGAACTATATCCTGCGAAGGGGTAACAACCGGGTGACCGTTAGCAGGCGACAGAAGGTTGTTGGAAGAAAGCATCAGGGTCCAGCACTCCAGCTGCGCCCTTGGAGATAATGGAACGTGTACCGCCATCTGGTCGCCGTCAAAGTCCGCATTGTATGCATGACACACGAGCGGGTGAAGTTTGATCGCCTTACCCTCGACAAGTGTAGGTTCAAAGGCCTGGATTCCAAGCCTGTGAAGCGTAGGAGCACGGTTAAGCAATACAGGATGTTCCCTGATTACCTCTTCAAGTACTTCCCATACTTCGTCCCTTTCATTCTCAACCATTTTTTTGGCTGATTTTATATTCTGGACAAAATCCTTGTCCACAAGTCTCTTCATAATAAACGGTTTGAACAATTCAACAGCCATCTTCTTGGGAAGACCGCACTGGTGAAGTTTAAGGTCAGGACCTACGACAATAACCGAACGTCCGGAGTAGTCGACACGTTTACCGAGCAGGTTCTGCCTGAACCTTCCTTGTTTACCTTTAAGCATATCGCTGAGAGACTTAAGAGGTCTGTTTCCTTTGCCTTTTACCGCGCGTTTTCTCCTGCTGTTGTCAAAGAGGGCGTCAACAGCTTCCTGCAGCATCCTCTTTTCATTTCTTACAATGATTTCAGGGGCACGGAGCATGAGCAGTCTCTTGAGCCTGTTATTCCTGTTAATAACGCGCCTGTAAAGGTCATTAAGGTCCGATGTGGCAAAACGCCCGCCGTCGAGCTGAACCATAGGCCTTAGTTCGGGCGGAATAACGGGTATCACGTCAAGTATCATCCAGTCCGGTTTATTGCCTGAATCCTTGAATGCTTCAATTATTTCAAGACGCTTGATCAGTTTTTTGTCGATCTTTGCGTCCTTTGCTGATTTTGTATCTATCTCGGCACGAAGCGCCCTTGACTCCTCGTCAAGGTCAATGCGTACAAGCATATCCTTTATGGCTTCGGCACCCATGCTCGCAACGAAGCTGTCGCCGTACTTGTCGTATAGATCATAGTACGCGTCTTCATCAAGTATATCGCCAGGTTTGATATCCTCGGCCTCTGCATCGCCGGGATCTACAACTATATATTTTTCGTAATATAGAACAGATTTAAGGTTGTTAACGGTCATGTCCAGGAGAAGTCCCATCCTTGACGGAACAGACCTGTAGTACCAGATATGCGCAACCGGTGCAGCAAGCTCAATATGGCCGCCCCTTTCCCGCCTTACCTTGTAGTGTGTAACCTCGACACCGCACCTGTCGCAGACCACACCCTTATATCTGATGGACTTGAATTTACCGCAATAACATTCCCATTCCTTGGTTGTTCCGAAAATCCTTTCGCAGAAGAGACCATCCCTCTCAGGTTTAAGCGTCCTGTAGTTGATGGTCTCGGGTTTTTTAACTTCCCCGTACGACCATTCCCTGATCTGATCAGGAGAAGCGAGTTTAATCTGAATAGAACTGAAATCGTTAAAGTCCCTCATGTTTTATCCTTGCGTTCAGTAGTTTGCTGCAGAATAAACTCCTGCAGCTGTTTGCCCAGTCCGGGATCGGGAAATAACCCTCATCCCGCTAATAATTTATAACATCAACTCATTATACGCCTGACAACAGGTTCTAATGAATTACTCAAACTCTTCATTCTCGAGTGTTTCAATATGAATCTTTCTCTTCGGCTTGGTGTATCCTTCACTCCATTCGGACAGGCTTATCTCATCACCCATGTCGTCATAGATCCTTACGTCAAGAGCAAGTCCTCTGAGTTCCTGTATAAGAACGTTAAATGATTCAGGTATACCAGGGGATGTACTGTTAATACCCTTGACAATCGCCTCGTATATCCTGGCTCTTCCCAGCATGTCGTCAGATTTGACTGTAAGGAGTTCCTGCAGTGTGTAGGCTGCGCCGTAAGCTTCAAGAGCCCAGACCTCCATCTCGCCGAGACGCTGGCCGCCGAACTGTGCTTTACCGCCCAGTGGCTGCTGTGTAACAAGAGAGTATGGGCCGGTTGACCTTGCGTGAATCTTGTCATCAACCATGTGCGCCAGTTTAAGCATGTAAACATAGCCCACCATGACTTCGTTTTCAAACGGCTCCCCTGTTCTTCCATCAAGGAGAACACTCTTTGATGTTTCGGGAAGACCCGCCTTTCGCAGGCTTTCTTTTATGTCATCGTCTGTTGCACCGTCAAAGATCGGGGTTTCCATCATTACATTAAGTTCATGCGCCGCCCAGCCGAGTGTTGTTTCAAGGAGCTGCCCGAGGTTCATTCGGGAAGGAACCGAAAGCGGGTTGAGCACTATATCCACCGGTGTACCATCGGGCAGGTACGGCATATCATAGATCGGCGCTATTTTTGAAATAACACCCTTATTCCCATGACGTCCGGCCATCTTGTCACCGGTTGATATTTTTCTCTTATCTGCTATGTATACTTTTACAAGTTCCTCAACACCTGGAGCGAGTTCATCACCGTTTTCGCGTGAGAACCTTTTAACATCAACAACTATACCCTCTACACCGTTAGGAACCCTTAGTGAAGTGTCCCTCACCTCCCGGGCCTTTTCTCCGAAGATTGAATAGAGGAGTTTGTATTCAGGGGTAAGGTCCTGTTCACCCTTTGGTGTAACCTTTCCTACAAGAATATCATCGGGCTCAACATAAGCACCAACGCGTACGATACCGTCTGCGTCAAGATCCCTGAAGGCCTTATCATTAAGGTTCGGGATATCACGGGTGATTATCTCCCGTCCCAGTTTTGTCTCACGAGCCTCAACTTCAAACTGTTCTATATGAATAGAGGTATACATATCCTCTTCAACAAGTTTTTCCGAAAGGAGTATGGCATCCTCAAAGTTATAGCCCATCCATGGCATAAATGCCACGAGTATGTTTTTGCCAAGGGCAAGGCGTCCTTTATCTGTAGCAGGGCCGTCTGCAAGAACATCTCCGCTCTTGATCCTCTGCCCTTCTACAACATTAGGTTTCTGGTTAAAACATGTGCCCTGGTTTGTTCTTTTAAATTTCTGCAGCTTATACTCATCGATATCGCCGCTGGATGTTTTAATACGTATAGCCTTTCCGTCGGCAAAAACAACCTCTCCGCCGCGTTTCGCGTTTATCAGTACCCCTGAATCATATGCTGCATTGGCCTCCATCCCTGTTCCAACAAGAGGTGCCTCCTCTGTGAGAAGCGGAACGGCCTGACGCTGCATGTTCGATCCCATGAGTGCCCTGTTCGCGTCATCGTGTTCAAGGAAAGGGATAAGGCAGGTTGATACAGAGAATACCTGCTCAGGAGAAACGTCCATGTACTGGATTTCCTTAGGTTTCTTGTACGGGAAGTTACCCCTGTTACGGCAAGGGATAAGGCTCTTCACAAAGTTACCGTTATCGTCAATTTCAGCATTGGCCTGGGCTATGGAGTAATTGTCCTCTATGTTTGCCGTGAGGTATTCGATTTTATCTGTAACACGGCCCTTGTCGACCAGCTTGTATGGTGTTTCAAGGAAACCGTAATCGTTTATTCTTCCGTATGTACTCAGGGAAACTATAAGTCCGATGTTCGGACCTTCAGGGGTTTCTATAGGGCACATCCTTCCGTAGTGAGAGGGGTGAACGTCCCTTACCTCGAAACCTGCCCTTTCACGTGAAAGACCGCCGGGCCCGAGCGCATTGAGGCGGCGCTTGTGAGTTAGTTCGGCAAGGGGATTGGTCTGGTCCATAAACTGTGAAAGTTGACTTGAACCGAAAAATTCATTAATAACTGCTGTTATAGGTTTAATGCTGATAAGCGCCTGCGGTGTGATCACGTCAAGGTCCTGGATTGTCATCCTTTCCTTGATTACGCGCTCCATACGCTGGAAACCAACCTTGACCTGGTTCATAATAAGTTCGCCGACTGACCTGACCCTCCTGTTTCCAAGGTGGTCAATATCATCAACTATAGTATAAACATATTTCTTCTCTTTCTTGCCGCTTTTGTCCGTGAAAGTATATTCGTACCCGTCGGCTTCGGCGATCAGGAAGAGTATATATTTAACTGTGTGAATAATATCATCTTTTGTAAGAGTTTCAGTCATGTCTTCAAAGCCGAACTTGCTGTTAATCTTGTACCGGCCCACAGAGCTGAGACTGTATGTCCTTGGATTGAAGAAAAGCCTTTCAAGCTCAGTGCGCGCATTATCAATGTTTGTCGGTTCTCCCGGCCTCATAACAGCGTGCAGGGCAAGAAGGGCGAGCTCACTGCTTGAATAGTCATGACCTTCATCAACCCTCAGGTTCTTTTTAATAAACTCGGGTTCCACCTGAAAGGTTGTACAGAGGTAGGCATCCTCTTTATTGTTAGGGAATTCTATAACCTCAACATCGCCGACCTTCTCTTCCTTGAAGCGGTCGATAACATCTATGTTGATCCTTTCAGATGCCTCAATTATAACTTCACCGGTTGACTTGCTTATTACATCAGATGCAACCCTTCTGCCGTTCAGCGATTCATAGTCCTCTTCGCTTTTCAGCTTAATCTTTGCTGTATTGTAAAAGAGCTTAACGATCTCTTCATTAGTTTCGCATCCGAGTGCTTTTATGAGCAGCGTAACAGGAAACTTCTTCTTCCTGTCAATACGGCCTACTATGTAGCCTTTATTGTCCATTTCAAACTCAAGCCATGAACCCCTGTCGGGAATTACCCTTGAGTTATAAACCCTCTCATCCTCTTCGTAGAAAAAGAATATACCCGGGGACCTGTGGAGCTGGTTAACGACAACCCTCTCCGCCCCGTTTATGATAAAGGTTCCGCGTTCGGTCATGAGCGGTATGTCGCCCATGTACACAGACTGTTCCCTTACCTCCATGCTGTCCTTGCGGATCAGTCTTATTGTGGACTTAAGGGGTGCAGCGTATGTAACATCTCGTTCTTTGCATTCATATTCGGAATATTTCGGCTCGCCGATCTCGTAGTTAACAAATTCGAGGACAACATCATCATGAGGGCTTTCTATGGGAAAAATCTCTTCAAAAACAGAAAGGAGCCCCTGGGATTTCTTCTTTGTTGATTTTGTCTGCAGAAACCATTCATACGAGGTGAGCTGAATTTCTATAAGATTAGGCAGATCAATTTTAGACTTGATCCTCCCAAAATTGACAACTTTTTTTGTCTCTTGCATCTATATAAACCTTAACCTTTATTATTATATAAGGATAACATTTCCCTGAGAATTCAGATAATTTTGAGGAGTCGTAATTAAATATATGTGCATATAATTCCAGAATCAAGAGTATAAAAAAATAAGTATATTTAACACGGACAGGTTTGACCGCTTCCGATCAAACCTACCGGTGAAAAATTCTACCTTTTATATCACGGCCGTTTGCACAACCGCTGTATAAAAGGTATTTTGATGAAGGAAAATATTGTTTATTCAATCTATCCTATTATGATATAGCCAGATTTACTTAACCTCAACAGTTGCGCCTGCATCAACAAGCTGCTTCTTGATAGCTTCAGCTTCCGCTTTAGAAACTTTTTCCTTAACGGCTTTTCCGCCTGCTTCAACAAGTTCTTTCGCTTCTTTCAGGCCAAGAGCTGTGATTGCCCTTACTTCTTTGATTACATTGACCTTCGATTCGCCGAAACCTGTAAGAATAACATCAAATTCAGTCTGCTCTTCAACTTCAACAGCAGCAGCCGGACCAGCAGCCATAGCAACAGGCGCTGCAGCAGATATACCGAATTTTTCCTCCATTGCTTTAACGAGATCAGCAGCCTCAACGAGTGTAAGACTTCCGATAGCATCAAGCAGTTCATCAATACTTAATTTTGCCATTATGTACTCCTTTATACTTAGTGAATTACTTCAAGTTAGTACGGTCATAGCCGTAAAAACCTATAAAGGGATCTGGCATTGAACCGTAAACGAAATTCGTTTTAACCGGAACAGACCCAAACCACCTATATTTTAATAATTAACTCCGGTTAATTATTTTTTGCTTCAGCAACTGCCTTGATACCGCGCGCAAGTGATGCCATGATCTGGTTCATGCCTGTTGCAATTGTTCTTGCAGGACCGTTAATCATAGCCATTGTCTGCGACAGCAGGACCTCTTTTGAAGGCAGGTCAGCGATTCTTTTAATATCATTCTTGCCGTAAACAACCTTGTCTATAACGCCGGCAAAAAATGAAAACTTATCGTTCTTGTCAGAGAACTCTTTAAGGACTTTGGCAACATCCCCTATCTGATCTCCGGAAAAAGCAACACCCATAGGACCCTTGAGGTGCTCATCCATTTTAACGTAGCCGCTCTCTTCAATAGCTCTTCTGAAAAGGTTATTCTTGACAACCTTGTATGTTGCGTTCTTCTCCGCAAGGCTTCTCCTGAGTACAGCAAGGTCATTAACCTTGACGCCAGAATAATCTGTAAGGATAAAGTTGCCCCTGTCCTTAAGCTTCTCTTTTAAGACGCCTACTTCATCAATCTTATATTGCTTAATCATTATCTTTCGATCCCCTTGTGATTGATTTTTATACCAGGCCCCATAGATGAAGAAATATAAACTGATTTGATATAGTTACCCTTTGCATCCGAGGGTTTGTCCTTCATGATCTGGTTAAAGAAAGCCTTAACATTATCAACAATGGATTCGTCTGCAAAAGAAACCCTGCCTACGAGCATGTGAACAACACCGGTTTTATCAGCACGGTACTCAACACGTCCGCCCTTAAGCTCCTTTATTATCTCTTTTACGTTATCTGTAACTGTACCTGATTTCGGTTTAGGCATAAGGCCCTTTCGCCCCAGAACAGCACCGAGTTTACCAACCTCTTTCATCATGTCGGGAGTGGCAACAACGGCCTGGAAATCGATCCAGCCTTCTTTTATCTTTTCAATCACATCTTCAGCGCCGACATAATCAGCACCCGCTTCAAGAGCCTCTTTCTGCTTGTCCCCTTTACAGATAACAAGAACCTTCTTTGTTTTACCTGTACCCGCGGGAAGAACGGCTGAACCCCTTACGTTCTGCATACCCTTATGGACGATCTTTACAGACATATCAACAGACTCGTCAAATTTTGCGAACTTGAGTTCTTTCATCATTTTTATGGCATCTTCAACGCTGTGAAGGATTGTTTTGTCAACCTTCTCCCTCGCAGCTGTTATCATCTTTCCTCGTTTCATTCACTCTACCTCTTTTAACATTGCTCAACCGGAATTAGTCAGCCAGATCAACACCCATTGATTTAGCTGTGCCCGCGATAATCTTCGCGCCGGCTTTTATATCATTGGCGTTGAGATCGGGCATCTTCATCTGTGCAATCTCCTCGCACTGCTTCCATGTTATCCTGGCCGGTTTTATCTTGTTCGGCTCGCTGGACCCTTTGGGCAGCTTGAGAACCTTTTTAATAAGAACTGATGCCGGCGGAGTCTTGGTAATAAAAGTATAGGACTTATCCTCATAAACTGTTATTACAACAGGGATTATAGTATCGACCTGATCTTTTGTTCTTTCGTTGAAGTTCTTGCAGAAATCCATAATGTTAAGACCGTGCTGGCCAAGAGCCGGTCCTACTGGAGGCGCAGGATTAGCCTTTCCGCCTGTTATCTGCAGTTTGATCTGAGTAACTATTCTTTTCTTTTTTGGTTTTGGTGCCATCTTTTTATCCTGTATCGATAATTCAATTTACCGGAAATTCCGCTATATCTTGCCAACCTGGAGGAAGTCGAGATCAACAGGAGTACCCCTGCCGAAAATCTCCACCTTTACCTTTAAACGGCCCTTGTCGGGATAAACCTCTTCAACAACTCCGGTAAAGTTGCTGAAAGGACCATCTATAACCTTGACATGTTCCCCGATCGTAAAATCGACTGTTATTGCAGTCTTTTCGCCGGTCTTCTGCTCGCCGCCAAGCGAATCAAAGAGAGATGCCACTTCGCTGTCGCTAAGCGGTTTAGGTTTGTTTGTACCGTAAGCGCCCACAAAATTGGTGACGCCGGGAACACCCTTGACAACACCCCAGGTATGGTCATTAAGCTCCATACGAACTAAAACGTAGCCGGGGAAGACCTTCTTCGACTTGATCTTCTTCTGGCCATCTTTAACCTCCTGGACCTCAACCGTAGGTATCCTTACTTCGCTGATTTCCTCGGTAAGTCCAAGATTCTCAACCTTTTTCTCCAGGGCCGCTTTTACCTTATTCTCATGACCGGAATAGGTATGAATGATATACCATCTTTTAGCCATAACTACTTCATCACGACCTTAATAAGAGCCATGAGACCCGTGTCAACAAGCCAGAGAAATACCGAGATAACACAGACCGCCACTATCACAACAACGGTAAAACTTGTTACCTCATCCCTGTCCGGCCAGGTGACTTTCTTAAGTTCATCCCTGGAATCCTTAAAAAACTGTATCAGTTGTTTAATTTTCGCTATCAATTGGGGTAACTCTACGCTTTGCTTTCTTTGTGAACAGTGTGTTTTCTGTCGAATTTACAATACTTTTTCACTTCAAGCTTGCCTGTTTGACCCTTTTTGTTTTTTGTGAACGAGTAATTCTTTCTTTTGCATTCCTGACAGACCAGTAATACCACGTCACGCATAAAAATACCCCGCACTTATAAATAGTAAACCAAGAGCAAACTAATATCTGCCCCTTTCCAGTCAAGCATTTTTACAGCTATTTTAAGAAAAGGCTTTAAACCGGATAGTATATAATAAGCCCACGACCAGAATCGAACTGGTTACCTTTTGCTTACCATGCAAATGCTCTACCTATTGAGCTACGTGGGCAAAAATTTCAGATTTCCGGGAAAAATCAGGATGAAATCATAAATTCAGGCCCGGTCATGTCAAGAAAATTCCTTCACAGCAGGCTGATTAATATGATATTTATTATATATATGAAAAAGAAAACAAGTCTTTTTATTTAAAAGTACGGATTTGGCATAAAAACTGATTCTTTGTGGGAGATTTGCCACAGAGACATCAGGAAAAACGGTAAAATAATTTGCTCGCAAAGACGCGAAGGCGCAAAGAACAGGAAAAATCTAAAAAACAGCTTCCTTTGCGGCTCTGCGAGAGATGTTGTGTAAAAGCAGCTGCAGATTCCCGGCATTATAAATACTTTACATCAATCATAGCCAGCATTTGCTGTGTCCTTGTGGTCTTTCCTTATTTCTTCAGCGAAATATGCATATTCACCGCACCCTTCATTACAGTTTTACCCGATGTATCGTTCAGGCTGACTTCAACCGGAAAAAGCTTTTTCATATCCCATGAAGAAAGGAGTTTCTGATCGATTATACAGGTCCCTGTAAGGGATGTTTTCGCAAAGGTAATGTATTCCACGGTCATTCCGCGCGGAACCCAGCGTTTTTCCGGCGGCAGGCTTACATCGGTACACATGCCTGCTGCAAGTTCAACAATATTGCACATTGCAATTGCATGAACTGTTTTAAGATGATTGGTCACAGCCCTTCTCTTTTTCATTCGAATTACACACCTGCCCGGCTCCAGCTCGGTAAAAATCGTCCTTACTGTCCTGAAATATGGCGCCTTAAGGCACACAATCATTGAAAAGAGCCTCTTTCCCAACGGATACTTTTCCATTTTTCTATAGATAGAAAGTGTACTGCTCATAACTCCCCCTTCTCTGTATTGAATTTTATTAAAAAGCTTTCAAGTACCCTTATAAAAATTTCTATTTCGGATTCAGTGAATCCTTCGAGTATTTTCCTGTTTATTTCCTGAGAAATAGCAGCTGCTCTGCCCCCCTCCTTCCTGCCCGGTTCAGTAATCTGTACAAGAAAGCCCCTTCGATCCAAGGGATTGGGAATTCTTTCGGCAAAACCGGCTTTAACCAGTTTGTCTACAAGCCTTGTGAGCGTGGAATTATCAAGTCCCATTGAACTGCTCAGAGCAGACATGTTCATTTCACCCTTTATATTAAGGAAAAAAAGAATTCCCATCTGCGATGGGGATATGGTTATCCCCTGGTCGCTGAAGCGTTTTATTGAATAGTATTTTAACCTGCTCACTGAACGGGAAATAAGGTAAAGGATACGGTTTTTCTGATTCATGGGAACCTCAAGTTTATTTGCTAGTACAATATTTGTATTGGCAAATAAAATGCAAGTAGAAATTAGTGCTCTATACTAAGAATAATGTCAACGGGCTGCGCGTTGTGACAGAAACAATTGCATATGATATCCGGAAAAAGACTTCAACGCAGTGATCGACGTGCATTACAAAATGACGGTCAGGAGACCTTTACCGGACCGATGTTTTTTATAGCTTCGGAATACAGGGGGTACAACGGGGAGACTTCGGGATTCGGCGTAATGGTAAACGGAAAGCCTGAAGAGTTCCGCAAAACCGGAGGTGTAAAAATCGACAATCCCGGGGCAAGGGGTGATCAGCTCTACAGCGGCTTTACATTCAATGCATCGACGCAAGGCTGGGATTGGGAATTACCGAACAGTTAAGGCCGGAAACCGATTTAGAATTCAGGTTTATTGCAGGCGTACGCGTGTTCTTTGCACTTGAATGCATCTACCAGGTTTTCCCTCCATGGATCACCGGTAAATGGAACCATGAAATACTCGTGAGCATGCCCTTCTCTTTTTAAGCAGGCTTATTTTTTACGATTCACCTTCCCGGTCTTCTTTGCGGCTTTTTTGATTGAAGTTTTACCCGCAGCTTTTGTGCGTCCAGCAGGCGTTGTCTTGCCTTTAGCTGCCGGCACTGCAGATTTTTTTTTATGCTTAACGGCTGGCGGATCCGCCAGTTTATCACGTTTCAATCTTTCCAGGCCTGCTCCAGCATCCTCCCTGCTGCGTGCCCGTACCAGGTTATCACGTTCTGTCTGTTCAAGATCATGCAGCTTCCTCTCTGTTATAAGCGCATCACGGATTGTCGCGGCATCCTCTTCCAGGTGCCGCAATCTTGCGATTCTGCTCCTGAGGGCACCATCGGTTTTTTCATTTTTCCTGGCAGCTACAAGTCTGTCCCGGTCGGTGGGCCATTTCTCGGCCTCCTCTTTTCTTATCCTTGCAACAATTTTTCTGAAAATACCATCTGATTTTTCGTGCTGCCTCTCTATTGCGAATTTTTCACGGTCCTCGATCAGTTGGGCATCCTCCTCCTTCCTGTCCCTGGCAATACTGCTTCTTATTGCGCCGTCGGTTTTTTCATGCTGCCTATCCCTGGCTATACTTTCACGGTTGGTCAGCACCCGGTCATCCTCTTCCTTTCTCTCTCTTGCGAGACCGTCCCTGATTGCACCGTCAGTTTTTGCAAGCCGCCTGTCCCTGATTATCTTATCACGCGGTGATTCTGCAGTTTCCTCATCCCGGCGCGCTTTAATCACTTCATATCGCTGATCCTCAATAGATTCGTCGTGCAGTCCCTCATGTACAAGGGTTTCACGGATGGAAACCTGGTCCTCCTCGAGACGCCTGATTCTTATGAGCCTCTGGCGAAGGCTGTCTTCAAGTTCGCGGATACGCCGCTCTGTAATTCCGCCAATTTGTGTCTTCTTTATTTGCGGTGACATAGACCTCACCTCCCGGTTTGAGTATAATGTACAAAAAAACGGAATGAATAAAAATTTTTCCGGGGAATTAATCAATAAATGAATTATCAGGATTTTATAAAAATTAAAACAGACATCGAAGTTACATATCGATACCAGGAAGGCACAAAAAAAGGGAAGTTTTCACTTCCCCGATATCTTTTTCATTTCAGCTTCGATGGACCTGCATTTTTCCTCTGCAGCTGCAATTTTATCAACCGCCTCTTTTACCCTTAAATTTCCTGCAATATCACTTTTACTTTTATAAAGCTCGTTTGTAATATCTCCAAGGTCTGCCAGGAATACCTGCAGATTCCTCTGTCCCATAAAAAGGTCTTTTTTAAGCTGGAGGTAGGTCACCCCATCCTTACCCTTCTCTATGGCCTGTTCCGCTGTCGCTTTAAAATTGCTAAGTGCAAGATCGACACCCTTGAGCGCCACATCTTTTACTTCTGACCAGTAACTCATAATTCCTCCCGTACATTTTTTATGACAGGACGCTTTTAACGCCTTTGAGGTAATATACAGCATACAGGTACTTTTGTTATTTTTAATGAGTGAAAGTTACTTTTAAATCGGGTCCCTGAACCTGCTCAACGCGATCACCTTCTCCGGGAGGAGAAGGTGAAAATAAAAAGGCCGCATTCAACATGCGGTCTTTTTTTGGACAATAATTACCGATTTTACTCCCCTGCACCTGTTTCTTCTGCAGGGATAAGCTCTATCTGATCATCAAGGTCTATCGCCTTCCATAAATCCCTGTTCTCCATACCCAGGCGCCAGAATCCTATTGAATCAATATGCTCGCTGTAAAAAAGGAATTTCTCCATTGTTGCATTAACATCATCGCAGTAAATAACCTCTTTTGACCTGTTCTTGTACCGTATCACGAAGCCTGTATCAGCAGAGTATTCCTTTACAGCATTTTTCCTGTCAATGAGATCAGGGATATGAGCGGATTTAACAGAACGGCTCTTCACAACCGTCCTTGTGACAACCTTTGTCCTGGCCTTCTTCTTTTTTTTGGAATTCTTCGCCTGCCTGTTTTTAACCTTTACCCTCTTTACGATCTTCTCGTTTTTCCAGGACCTGCCATAGAGTGGGATGCCCATGATCAGTTTCTCTGACGGGACAACCGTAAGCGCATAATTCATTACCGCCTTACACCATGAAAGCGACGCCACGGGCCCCGGCCTGCTTGTACTCCAGTGCTGGTCGTATGCCATGATATATACCCTGTCTGCAATTGCCGAGATTGAAGCGTAATCATAGGCGTCGTTGACCTCTATCCTTTTTGCCGGGAGGGCAACACTGAAGATTTTACCGGGCTCCATACCTTCGCGGATAAGCCGCAGGAATTCGAGGAAATTACCCGCGTCCCTGCCTGCTACTGCTTCAAAGTCTATCTGCACACCATCAAATCTTTTCGAAAGTTCAACAATATCCGTAACAAGGTTGTCCCTGGCCCCGCGTGAAGGATCGAGTATAAGGTTCATAAGCCTTGTGTTGTCAAGATCTGCAATTACTATGTGTACTCTTCTCTTTTTTCCGTCAAGTTCGGGCAGTACGGGCGGATTTACACTGCCGCGGAGTTTCCCTTCAGGATCGATGGAGCAGCTGAAATAACATACATCTGTGACAATCTCATCACCCCTGAAGACCTTCTCTTCGCCGCGCATAAGGTATCCCCAGACCTCTTTGAATTTGACAGGGAAGACGGTATTTATCTTCTGTTCACTGTCAGCGGCCAGGCTGTAATTCTGAAATGCTGTGAATACAGCTGCAAATATAAGTATAACTGGAAAAATTTTTCTCATCAGTGTTCCCGGAAATAAGTGTCTTATTGTTTTATCGGCCGATGCGCCGGTTACAGGTAATTTAAATCTATAAAATACGTATAAAGTTCAGGTGTCAATCTATTTTAAGAACAGGAGGGAAACGCAGATTTTTCAAAAAAATTTCAAGTTCCTCTTTTTTTAAAAAATTCTATTGACAAATATACGGCATGTTTCTATATATAGAAACATGAAGAACATTATTAACATATGTGCCGCATTTTCTGCTTCAGGCTGGTGGTGGTATCTTTACAGATAGAACCGGCGGATCTGCGCGCATATATTATTATGAAAAATGCAAACCCGCCAGTATAAGCGGGTTTTTTTATTTTTAAGGAGGATTTATGCTTCGTCCGTCACTAAAAGATTTTAAACAGATGGCAAAACCGGGACACATTGTTCCCGTAATCATGGAGGTCCCGTCAGACAGGATAACACCTGTTGATGCATACTACGCTGCTTCTGCGTCTTACCTGCTTGAATCTGCGGAGAAGGGGCTTCACCTGGGAAGGTATTCGTTCCTTGGCGTTGATCCCTGCGCCGTGATCGAAGTAGAGGGTACAAAATGCCGTATAACAGAGGATGGAAAAACCAGAGAGTTGGCCGCGGTTGATCCCCTGCGTGCCGTGAAGGATTTTCTTGCAGCAAGGCCCTTCTGCGGCGAGGGTGACCTCTCACCGTTTCCCGGGGGGGCTGTGGGCTATATAGGGTACGAGGCAGTTTCACGCTTTGAATCTGTCGATCTTGACGCAAACAAGCCCGGACTTGATATCCCGGACGCATGCTTCATGGTAACAAGGTACACGCTGGTTTTTGATAACCTGATGCATACACTCAAAATCGTCTACAACGTACACGCGGGCAAAGACCTTGACTGCGACTACAGCAATGCCGTGGAGATGCTGAAAAGGATGTCGGATAAAATCTCTGCCGGGACAACGGGTGCAGCCGAACCGCCGGTTGTTGGTGAAAACATAAGGCACATTACACCGAAAGATGAATTTGTCTCTTCGGTGAAAAAGATAAAGGAATACATCACAGCGGGCGAGGCCATACAGGTCGTGCTGTCACAGCAGATGGAGGTTGACTTCATGGGTGATCCATTCTGCGTGTACAGGGCGCTCAGGTCGATCAATCCCTCGCCGTACATGTTCTTCCTTAAGATGCAGGGATTTACATTATTCGGTGCGTCACCTGAAGTAATGGTGAAGGTCGAAAAGAACCATTCCATGCTGCGCCCCATTGCAGGTACAAGAAAACGCGGAAAAAATGTGGAAGAGGATGAATCGCTCCAGCGCGAACTCCTGGCAGACGCGAAGGAGCGCGCTGAGCATATAATGCTGGTCGACCTTGCACGCAATGACCTGGGAAGGATCGCAAAGCCCGGGACAGTGAAGGTTGACAGGTTCATGGAGGTTGAACTCTATTCGCACGTGATGCACATAGTTTCAGAGGTGAGCGCAGAGTGCAGGGAGGATTCGGACCCCGTTGATGTTATACGTGCGGTGTTCCCCGCGGGTACCGTAAGCGGTGCGCCGAAGGTGAGGGCTATGCAGATAATTGATGAACTGGAAAAGGTCAGGCGCAACCACTACGCGGGGCTTGTGGGTTACTTCAGCTATAACGGGAATTTTGACTCGTGCATTACGATCAGGTCTGCAGCAGTAAAGAATGACAAAATGTACCTGCAGTCAGGCGCGGGGATAGTATATGATTCGGACCCGGAAAAGGAGTACGAAGAGACGATGACAAAGATACAGGCTGTGGTTGACGCAGTGAAAAACGGGAGGAACTGATGGTACTTGTAATCGATAATTACGATTCATTCACATATAACATTGTGCAGTACATAATGCAGCTGGGCAGAGAGGTCCAGGTTGTACGTAACGATGCCATGACCCTGGCAGAAATTGCCGAGCTTGACTTTGGACAGCTCGTGATTTCGCCTGGTCCCGGAACTCCGGATGACGCGGGAATATCAATGGACCTTATCCTGGAGTACGCCGGAAAGAAGCCCATACTGGGTGTATGCCTTGGCCTGCAGTCAATCGCTGCAGCATTCGGCGGGAAGGTTGTACCCGCAAAACGCATAATGCACGGCAAGAGCGACCTTGCGGAACATGACGGACGCACAATATTCCGCGGCCTGCCCAACCCGCTGCGAGTAATGAGATACCATTCGCTCGTGGCAGAGGAGAAATCACTCCCGCAGGAATTTGAGGTAAGCGCAAGGTCAAATGACGGCGACATCATGGCAATAAGGCACAGGAAGCTGCGCATTGAAGGAGTACAGTTCCACCCCGAATCCATAGGAGCGGAAGAGGGGATGAAGATCCTGTCGAACTTTTTTGAATCTGCGGAGGAGATCTACAGCGTAAAGCCACTGCTTAAAAAGGTTGCGGCCGGGCAGGACATGACCCGCGGTGAAGCTGAGTTCATCATGGAGGCAATGTCTTCAGGAGCAATGACAGGTCCGCAGACGGGCGCGTTCCTTGCGACCATGGCGCTCAAGGGAGAGACTGCAGATGAGATCGCGGGATTCGCTTCTATCCTGCGCGAGAAAGCTGTGCATGTACCTGCAGGAAAGGATTTTGACGGAGTGGACACCTGCGGTACAGGGGGAGACTCAGCAGGCACAATAAACATAT
The DNA here is from genome assembly GCA_035403465.1 of Spirochaetota bacterium. GTDB lineage: Bacteria > Spirochaetota > UBA4802 > UBA4802 > UBA5550 > JAAYBQ01. The sequence continues at coordinate 109,515 of DAONFG010000005.1, forward strand.
CCACTGCCGCATCATTTGTGGCAGCGGGTGCCGGCGTAAAGGTGGCCAAGCACGGTAACAGGTCCATTACTTCAAAGTCCGGGTCGGCAGATGTTCTCGAGGAACTGGGGATAAAGATAGACATGCTTCCCGGAGACTCTGCAAAGTGCCTGGAACAGTGCGGCATGACATTCATGTTCGCGCAGAAGTACCACCCTGCTTTCAAGTACATAGGCGAGGCGCGAAAAGACCTGGGATTCCGTACCGTGTTCAACATGCTGGGGCCGCTGCTCAATCCCGCAGGCGCGAAGAGGCAGGTGATGGGTGTGTTTGACTGCAGCCTGACAGAAAAGATTGCAGGTGTACTCCGCATGCTTGGCTCGAAGAGGGCACTTATAGTCCACGGGCTTGACGGACTGGACGAAATCTCATTAACTGAACGCACCCGCATAACTGAACTGCGCGACGGGTGGATAAGGACATACATTTTTGACCCGCGCCAGTACGGCTTCGAGTTCTGCACCATGTCAGACCTGAAAGGGGGAACGCCCGCAGACAACGCGGGGGTGCTTATTAACATATTGAACGGGGAGAAAGGCCCCAAACGCGACGTGGTAATCCTGAACGCGGCAGCGGCAATAATCGCATCGGGACAAAGCGATACCTTTGAAGACGCGCTCGGGAAGGCTGAAAAATCGCTTGATTCAGGGAAAGCGCTTGCAGTTTACGAAAACCTGAAGGCATTTGGGTAAGGGCCGGCAACTAAAAATTAATGGAAATAAACGATGAACATCCTTGAACAGATTGCTGCAAAAAAACGAGAACGTGTTGCGGCCCTGAAAAAAAAATGGCCGCTCGACGGCTACATCCCGCGAAACCTCCTTGCAAGGAGCTTTCCGCATAACGGACCGTTTATCATTGCCGAATGTAAAAAGGCCTCACCGTCCAGGGGGATCATTACACCATATTATGATCCTGCAGCCATGGCCAGGTCATACAGCGACGGCGGTGCATCTGCGGTTTCTGTGCTTACTGAGGAGGATTATTTTCTTGGCTCAGTTGCGGACCTTGCGGCAGTGAGAAATTCCGTACCACTTACAATCTTACGTAAGGACTTTATTCTTGAAAGCTGGCAGGTACGGGAAACTGTGCTTACGGGTGCTGATGCCATGCTGCTGATTGTATCTCTCCTGGACAGGGTTCTGCTGAAGGAACTGTTTGATGAAGCAGTGGAGCACAGGCTTACAGTTCTTGTTGAGGCGCACGATGAACATGAAATAGAGAGGGCGCTGTCATGCGGTGCGCAATTTATTGGGATTAACGCGCGGAACCTGAGGGACTTTACAATCAGCACTGACGAAGCTGCGCGGCTTGCGCAGTATATTCCGGCTGACAGTACGGCGGTTGCCGAGTCAGGGATAACATCTGTCGAATCGCTTCTTAAGCTGAAGGCTGCAGGTTATAAAGGTTTTCTCATAGGTGAACATTTTATGTGCGCGGGTGATCCCGCTGCCGCTGTGAGGCAGTTCCGCGACGCGCTGAAGGAAAGTTCATGAAAGTAAAGATCTGCGGAATTGCGAGAACCGAGGATGCCGTTGTCTGCGCACTCGCAGGTGCTGACTATATAGGTTTTGTATTCGCATCTTCACCAAGGCAGATCGATGTTAAACGCGCAGGTGAAATCTGCACCGGACTTGAGAGGCTTGGGTTGCGCCATAAAATAAAAATTGCCGGCGTATTCGTCAATGAAACCGGGAGCGTGATGCGCTCTCACATAAGAAACGGCATTATTGATATTGCGCAGGTACATGGCGACGAAAGTGCTGAGCAATGCGCAGAATTTGATTTTCCATTCATAAGGGCAATGCGGGTAAAGGACCTGTCAGTCACGGAAGAGTCTGAAAAACTGGAGCACGACGTTTCTATTCTTACATGCAGAACTGTTATTATAGATTCATTTTCACAAAAAGTTTACGGCGGGTCCGGTGTACAGGTGGGCATTGACTCCGCAATCAGGGCTGGAAGGATTCTCCGCAATGCCGGTAAGGAATTTTTTATCGCAGGGGGACTGACCCCGGATAATGCCGCAGATATAATCAGCGCGGTATCTCCTGACGGCATTGACATTTCAGGCGGAGTTGAAGAATCACCGGGTATAAAATCAAAAGAGAAAATTATGAAACTGATGGAAGCGGTTTCAGGGGGAAATATATGAACGGGGAAATGTATTTCGGAAAACACGGCGGCAGGTTTATACCAGAGGTTCTGCACAACGCGTTCGTGCAGCTGGAGCAATCATACAGGAGGTGCATTGCGGACGAAAAGTTTATGCGCGAGTTTGACCGCCTGTGCACAGATTACATAGGGCGGCCAACACCGCTCTACCTCGCAGGGAACCTGACGAATCATTTAGGCGGCGCACGCATATATTTAAAGATGGAGTGCCTGGCCCATACCGGCGCGCACAAGATCAACAACGCCCTTGGCCAGGGGCTTCTCGCGAAAAGCATGGGCAAACGCCGCGTTATTGCCGAGACCGGCGCAGGCCAGCACGGGATCGCCACTGCAGCCGTTGCTGCCATGCTTGGACTTGAATGCGAAATATTCATGGGCGAAATCGACATGGCGCGCCAGCACCCCAACGTACTTGGCATGCAGCTCTACGGCGCGAAGGTGACGCCTGTACTTGAAGGTTCAAAAACGCTCACAGATGCCGTGAATGCCGCGCTCCGCAACTGGACTGAACGCGTCGAGGATACGCATTACATACTGGGCTCTGCACTTGGCCCGCACCCCTACCCGGAGATGGTGCGCACATTCCAGTCTGTTATAGGCCGCGAGGTTAAGCGCCAGATTATGGAGAAAGAAGGAAAACTCCCTGAAACCATGATCGCATGCGTTGGCGGCGGGTCAAACTCGATTGGTTTCTTCAACGAGTTCCTGGAGGATAATGTCAGGCTTGTAGGGGTTGAGGCGGGGGGGCATTCGTCAAAGGCTGGTGAACACGCGGTGCGCCTGAACGGTTCAGGCAAAGAGGGAATTGTGCAGGGATACAAGTCATACTTCCTGCAGGACGACCAGGGTTCGCTGCTCACCACTCACTCAATAAGTGCGGGCCTGGACTACGCGGGCGTGGGACCGCAGCTTGCGCACCTGCACGACACGGGGCGCGTTGAATTCGTCTACGCGCGCGATAACGAGGTGCTCGAGGCGGTCAAACTCACAGCGCGCATGGAAGGTATAATGCCGGCGCTGGAATCGTCTCATGCCCTCGCAGAGGCGTTTAAACGAGCGCCGCTGATGCAGAAGGACCAGGTCATCATAGTTAATGTTTCAGGACGCGGCGATAAAGACATCTTCATTACGGCGCCGCACTTTGACCCCGGCTGGAAAAACTTCCTGAAGTCCGAAATCTCCCGCATGGAGGAAACAAAATGAGCGGCATAAACAGAATACGGAACACGTTTGAAAACCGGGAAGGGATAAAACTCATGACACACGTGGTGGGCGGGTATCCTTCACTGGCCGCCAGTGAACAGTTAGTCGCAGCAATGGCAGCAGCAGGCGCCGACATGGTGGAGATACAGATACCATTCAGTGACCCGACCGCGGACGGCCCATCGATCATGACTGCCAATACAAAGGCACGGCTCGCCGGGACAACAACTGACTCCGTTATTGACATGGCAGGCCGCCTCGCTGCATCATCCGGGATCCCCATACTCCTCATGTCATATATAAACCCTGTTTACAGGTACGGTATAGATCGTTTCGTGGCCAGGACAGTTGAGCTTGGCATAAGCGGCGTCATAATCCCAGATTACCCTGCTGATGATGAACTTGGATTGATAAAAAAATGCAATGACTCAGGAACAGCATTCGTGCCGCTTGTAACAGGCGGCTCATCGCAGGAGCGTATAGGCCGGGTGTGCGCGGCGAGCGATTCGCCTTTCCTCTACGCTGTGCTGCGCGCGGGGGTTACAGGCCGCAAGACCGAGCTTACAGGTGAGCATTTGAGTTTCCTGGAGATGGCGCACAGGGTTACAGGCAAGTATGTTGCGGCGGGATTCGGCATAAGGGAAAAAGTCCAGGTTGAAACTCTGTCGAAGGCTGCCCATTGTGCCATTATCGGCAGCGCGGTTACCGAGATCATAGAGAAAGAGTCCGCGGCAGGGAGGAATCCCGCTGATGCGGTGGCCGCATTTATTAAGGGTATCAGGTAGTTACGCCTGCGCAAACAGCATATCGAAGCAATGACAGTGTAATGTTTCTGCCTGTCAGTCCCTGCGGCTGAAACATTACCTGCCTGCAAGTGTGATCAATCCATTGACATGCTTAATCTGGAAAGGTTTGTTCATATGACATCTCAGGGTCATTCCTCCGGGCCAAGTATGCTTTCATATTTTTTTCTCTCCCCGTCATCAAGGTATTTGAGCAGTACCCTGATAGTATAGCCCCCTACAATACGACCCTCACGATAATACACCCAGTCGCTGATTTTATCCGGATCAATTTTTATGGTATCGCCGTATTTAACATTTTTGACAACTTCGGGATTATTCCATAGATCACCGTAGACAGCCCCGTTTTTTACCTGGATATTTCCGCACCAGAAATGCTCAACGCCGCTGCCGTCCTCAATCTTTACCTTAAGCATGAAGTCCTTTTCTTCCCTGCCCGGCTTCCTGTAGTGTTTCCAGAAGGAGGCCAGTGTACCCTGTGCCTTCCTGATCGCATTGTTCATCTCGGGGTCAGCGGCCGATATATCGAATGTCTCTTTTTCCGCGTAGAGTGCGGGCGTGATCAATAGTAACAGCAGCAGTAACCGTTTCATAGTATCATTCCATCTCCATTTATTATTTTCAGAATATTATATCATTCAGGCTTTGCGGGGTCATTTTTCCATCATCAAGAACAATCCTCACATACCCGGCCCTGTCTCCGTTCAGCCTGAAATAATCAACACTGTTGATCATTCCGCCCTCGTCAAGCTTTACAATATAATAAAAGTCCAGACCGGCAACAGGCACATCCCTGGTACATTTTATCTCGCCCTTACCCCTGTAGGAGTATGTTGATATTGCCGCAGTCTCTCTGCCGGCTGAGTATTCCACAATGCGCTTTACAGTCCCGCTGGAATCATATTCTGTTTTGGTAATCATCAAAACTTCGTCATTCATATTATAGCTCGTGGCAACCCGCTTGCTCTTTGTGTATTCAATACGGGTATATTTCTGCTGCTCTCTCCGCGAATTGAATATGGTCTCCCTGAACTTTCTGTTTTCACTGTCATAGAAGTACTCCTCGTAACCGATCAGCTTCATCAAATGGTCAAACTGCTTTACCTTGACCAGGTTGCCCCTTTCGTCATAGAACAATCTCATCTCGAATACAAGACTGTTGTCTGTCCCGATGAACATCAGCCCTGAGACCCTCCGGTTAAAATTCCCGGCGTACAGCATATCCGCACAGAAAAACATTAATAACAACGCCGCAATCCTGCGATACATAAATCCTGCTCCTTATTAAAATTTTCCATTGTTACAGGCAGGGTATGTGTGAAGTGAGCCCTTTTGTCAATACACGATTTTAAAAATATTTGGTGGATTCC
>DAONFG010000006.1:0-97833 GCA_035403465.1 Spirochaetota bacterium
TTATGCCCTCACCCGCCCTCCGGGCACCCTCTCCCAACGCGACAGGTTCACTGTGCAGGCACTTCTTCCTGGGAGAGGGGTTAACCGGGACTTGTTTGCGGTTTATGCCCTCACCCGCCCTCCGGGCACCCTCTCCCAACGCGACAGGTTCACTGTGTAGATACTTTCTCCTGGGAGAGGGATTAACCGGAACTTGTTTGCGGTTTATGCCCTCACCCGCCCGCTGGGCACCCTCTCCCGACGCGACAGGTTCGCTGTGCAGATACTTCCTCCTGGGAGAGGGGATTTGCCAGGACTTGTTTGCTGTTCAACTTATACCATCAAAAGTTTATGCTGTACCCTCGCCCTTGCGAAGCATGGGAGAGGGTGGACGGCCGCCAGGCTCGTCCGGGTGAGGGCATGCGGATTCAAGACGGCCATACAGTACATTGCTCTGACCCCCGTTTTTATCTAAAAAATCCCCCCAAACAAAAAAAATTTTTTATTCTTTTGCATTTATCAACGTAGTATATGTATAGTCATCCTGGCACAATGGAGATAAAAATGCAGCAGAATATCACAGTACACTGCAGAGAGATACTTAAAGATATATTCGGATACGACGATTTCCGTCCGCTCCAGGAGGAGATAATAAGTTCCGCCCTTTCCGGCAGGGATTCACTTGTTGTAATGCCTACGGGCGGCGGTAAATCCCTGTGCTACCAGATTCCGGCGCTCATTTTCCAGGGACTTACGGTTGTTGTATCACCGCTGATTTCACTCATGAAAGACCAGGTTGACCAGATGAAGCAGCTCGGCATAGACGCGATTCTGCTGAACAGTTCTATTACGCGGGATGAGTACAATACCGGAATAGATATGATCCGGAATAATAAAGTCAGGCTGCTCTATGTTGCGCCCGAGACCCTTCTTAAAAACGAAATGATCGCCCTGCTCGCATCAGTTAAGGTTGACTGCCTGGCAATTGACGAGGCTCACTGCATCTCTGAATGGGGACACGATTTCAGGCCCGAGTACCGGCTGATAGCGCAGGTGCGGAAAAAATTTCCGACAACAGTCTGCATGGCACTGACTGCTACGGCTACAGAGCGGGTGCGCGCTGACATCAGGAAAAACCTCGGGTTTACAGAATCATCGGACTTTATTGCAAGCTTCAACCGCGATAACCTCTTCTACCGCATTATGCCAAAAAATCATCCACTGGAGCAGACGATAGATTTTCTGAACAAACATAAAGATGAATCAGGAATAATTTACACATTCTCGCGCGGTAATGTTGACAGGATTTATGACTCTCTGAAAAAGCTAAGATTTTCTGTGCGGCCATACCACGCCGGTCTTTCTGATTCAGAACGAAAAGAAAACCAGGAACTATTTCTGAAAGACGAAGTACAGATCATTGTTGCCACTATAGCATTCGGTATGGGTATTCACAAAACCAATGTCAGGTTTGTCCTTCATTTTGATCTCCCAAAAAGCATTGAAGCATATTACCAGGAGACCGGGCGCGCGGGCCGTGACGGCGTTAAGTCCGAATGCCTGCTGCTCTACAGCTATTCAGATATTCATAAAATCAGGTATTTCATAAACCAGAAAACTGATGAGACTGAAAAGCAGGCATCACTGACACAGCTTGACGCGCTTGTAGCTTACGCTGATTCAGGCAGATGCCGCCGCATACCTCTCATTACATACTTTGGTGAACCCTATAGCATAGAAAACTGCGGCATGTGCGACAACTGTGCTGATCCCGGGGAATCTGCTGAAGATATTACGACACAGGCGCAGATGTTTCTTTCATGCATCAAACGGACAGGGGAAAAATTCGGTGCAGGTCACATTATTGACGTTCTGCGGGGCTCGCGCTCAAAAAAAATTACCGGCTTCGGGCACAACCTTCTGCCGACATACGGTATTGGTAGAGATTTGTCTAAAGCGCTGTGGCAGGGGCTTGCACAGGAGTTTATCCGCAATGGCCTGGTTTTCCAGGACACTGGAAGCTATGGCGAACTGAGGATAACCGGTAAAGGCTACAGTGTAATGAAGGGGGACGAACCGGTTTCCGGAAAAACAACCGTGACCAGGGAGAAACATTCAGTAACCGGCACTGCTGCTGATTATGACAGCAGACTGTTCGAAATCCTGCGCGAAAAGAGAAGGGAACTTGCAGCAGCAGAAAATGTTCCGCCCTATGTTGTATTTTCCGACAAAACACTTATTGATATATGCACCAGGTATCCGCAAAGTATTGAGGAGCTGACAAGTATTCACGGCATTGGAACACACAAGATGCAGAAGTACGGCGGGAGTATTCTCACAATTGTAAAAAGTTACTGTGCTGAAAACAATCTTGAATCGAAATCGGTACAAGTACCATCTCAGCACGAACACTTGAAAACTCCGCGGCATGTACAGATAGGCCAGCTTTACAATTCAGGAAGTTCTATTACAGAAATCGAAGAAACTGCAGGGATTAAGCGAAGTACAATAATATCAAACCTGAATAAATTCATTCAGGATGGTCATTCAATAAAATCTGCGGGGCTTACATCACTGCTTCCAGGAGATACTGAACTGCTCACGCGGATCATCGCTGCTTTTGACAGGCACAGTACTGAATACCTGAAACCTGTATTTGAGGAGCTTGGCGGTATTGCGGATTATGACATGCTGCAAATTTGCAGGCTCTACTATTTGAGCAGAGAATAAAGCTGAAGGCCGGTATGATCTCCCCCCTGTCCTTTTACTTTTTCCTTAACGTCCTGATCCCTAAACTTTTCTTTGTCTCATCTACAATGGCAGAGGCCAGGTCCTGCCTGAACATTCGGCACATTATCTTATAAAGTGACGGGTGCTTCTCCTTCATCCTTTGCGGTTTCTCAAAGAAATATTCTCCGGCAACTGCAAAAAACTCACCCCTGTCCTTTAAAGCGTATGGATTAAAATCCGAGCCTCCATGGATGAGCAGCTCCATTTCATCTTCAACAACCTGTTTCCAGTATACCTGCTCATCCGCTGAAAGGAATAATGCCGGGATCCCGTCAATCTGCCCGTCACCTTCGTCAATCTTGTGCATAAACTCATGGAGCGCAACATTCTCACCGTCATTCCGTGCAAAACCGGAAACCAGCGCCTCCTGTGAAATTATAACAGAAGATGTCCTGCTCACGACCATGCCCAGTATGTCACGCCTGCTGCCCGAAAAATTAAAATCTTCATCAAAATTTCCGGGATAGACCAGAACCTCGTCAAGCATATCATATTCCCAGTCGGGAATCCTGAACACAGGTATCACTGCTGCTGCGGCAATGAGGATTTTCAGGTCATCATCAACAGGGGCTCTGACCCCGCTATTGTTATCACTGGAGGAATCAGGGGCTCTAACCCCGGTTATCCTCACTTCGTCCAGGAAGAGCTGAACCTTCTTCCTGAACAGGTGCCTGTCGTCTTCGTTTAACCGGTTGTAGAACATGACCTTATCAGACAGCTTATTCTCCCATTCATCCGGGAAAGGTGTAATGAGGACTTTTTTTCTTCTGCGGTATTTCCTGGTGAGATAAAAATTTAATAAAATGAAAATTCCGGCAGCAATAAAGGGAATAGTATTAATACCGTTAATTTGCGCAACCCTGAGTCCTTCCGCAACAGCCCCACCTATAAATGCTGTTATCAGGGATATAACTGCGGAAAAAATCCTGTTTACCTTGTACCGTGTTGTAAAAAGAAGATCCATTATACGCTCATTTTAATGGCATCGATGTCGCGTTCAACCTTGACCAGCCGTGCGGTAAGTCTCTCAAGGGACTGCTCAATCCTCTCCTTCTCTGTTTCAAGGAAGCGCAGGCGTGTTTCAAACTCCTTGTCCGGCTTTAGCCCGGCCTTGATCATGTCAAGGCTCATATTGTCGCCGAAATAAGCCTGCTCCACCCCCTTGCGCAGGTCCTCATCTGCTATGCGCGCCACCATTTTCATGTTCTCGTAGCCCATCTCGGGATTTATGTCCAGCGCGTGGGTCTTGATCATGATCTTCGCCTCGTTCCTGTGAACGCCAAGTATCCGGTCAACGTAATCCTCGAAGTTCGCATTGTACTTCCTGCACAGCTCACGCGCCTCCATGAGCAGCGCACCGAACTCCTTCATCAGGTAACCGTTTTTTATCATGTAATCATTTTTAATCTTCTCTGTAAGAGCGCGGAATTCCGCCTGGGATTCAAAAACATTGTCATAAATCCCCATCTCCTCTGCCTTGAAGAGCAGTGTGTGGAAAATATTCCAGAACTGTATTGTATGCGCGCGGGTCGATACAGGGGCGGTAGCCTTCATAAACTGGACATGGTGCGCGTACTCATGGATCGCAGTGTACATGAGCTGGTTGTCATCTATAAAATTCTTGTTGTGCAGGATAATCTCTTTCCTGTCCGGGTAATAAAGCCCGTTCACCTTGTTGCTGTGCTTGCCCGAAAATGTGACAGCGAAGTCCTCCTTCACTGTTTCTATCTGCAGCAGTTTATCCTTAACCTGTTCCTGGTTCATGTTATAGTCCGTTTAAATATTTTATCATTTCTTCCGGCGACAGGACGATCCGGACCCCGCCTTTTTTTATTGCCTCGCGGTTCATGCCGAATACAACCGAAGACTGCTCATCCTGCGCCATTGTAAGGAAGCCCTTTGAATGTAGACGCACCATGGCCCTGACCCCGTCAGCGCACATGCCTGTCATCATGATCGGTATGATCCGTGCAGGGTCATGAGGCTCGGCTGAACTGAAAAGCATCTCTATAGAGGGCCTGAACCGGTTTACAGGCTCATCATCTGATATGAGTACCCGGTACGGCGTCTCCCTGCCCAGCATCATGTGCCTGTTTCCCGGAGCTATGTAAGCGGTTCCCGGAACGATCAGTAATCCGCTATGCCCCTCGATAACTTCAAACGGGGTGTTTTTATCCAGGCGCTGCGCCCACATTGCCGTATAACCCTCGGGCATGTGTTGTGCTACCAGTACTCCGAATTTCTCAGGGTTAAGCTCTTTAAGAAGTTTTTCAACTACAGGAAGCCCTCCGGTCGATGACCCGAGCATTATTATCCTGAAATTGTCAGATGATTTATCATTCATTAAATGGAAATTCCCGACCTGTCATTCTGCCTAATTAACCGGCCCGAAAGCGCTTCCGATATTTATAAGTGCATATGGCACTGCAGTAGCCAGTACTGTTGATTCCTTTACACCTTTCACTATTTCAAAATTTACTATCATAAAATCATACTGCCAGAATGCAGATCGTTTCCTTGCGGAAAGGCCGTCAACAATAGTATACATCTTACTCCTGTTACCTTCATTGAAAAGGTCTCCGGAAAGTAAAAACCTGTCCAGGGCTTCTTTCCTCTCCTTACCTGCTTCAAAATACGAAAAATTCCATGCAACAGCAGATAAATACATCATTGTCTTGAACTGGACCGTATTCTCCTTGTCAATCCCCGAAAGCAGGTTCGAGGCAAAATCGAGCAGAATGTTTGAAATCCTCCTCCCCTGGAATTCCAGAAGGAGGGCATCCTCGGGGAATACATCAATGGGGAGAAGATCCATCTTGAATCTGTCCAGATCTCTTCGTCTTTTTCTGAAATTTGTATTAGTCATAAATATTACCTGTATTTTTTCATATATCTTTGTGCATCCTGGGATGCATATAGTATAGAATAAATATTTATTCTATATATTCTGTCATACCCGCGAAGGCGGGTATCCATCAAATTTAAAATTCCGGATTCCAGCCTTTGAGCTTTTTAAAAACAATTTTATCATCGGTAAATTATGTAAAGACATTTTAGTATACAGGAATAATTTTAAAAAACGCAGATTTTGCTTGAAACAGGGGGGCTCTGACCCCTTTTGGTAATAAAAGGGGTCAGAGCCTATGGTTACAGTACTTTTTGACATCGACGGAACAATCCTGAACTGCAACAGTGCAGGCCGTGCCTCGCTTATCCAGGCCACCAAAGAAATCTTCGGCACAATAGGCAGGATGGAAAAAATCGATTTCCAGGGCAAGACCGATCCGGTAATCCTCAAGGAATCGCTTGAGATCATGGGCTTTTCACATTCAGAGATCGAGGAAAAATCGGACCTGCTGAAACAGCGTTATTTTATTCACCTTGAAGAGAATATTCATAAATACGAGGTGGTACTCTTCCCGGGTATTGTTGAGATTCTTGAGGCACTCTCATCAATGGATGATGTTATCCTCGGGCTGCTCACCGGTAATTTTTATGAAAGCGCGCGGATCAAGCTGGAGAGTCACGGTTTAAATAAGTTCTTTGAATTCGGCGCATTCGGCGATGATGCACCTGTGCGCAACCTGCTCCCTGCCGTGGCTAAAAAAAGGATAACTGAACTTTACGGGATCGACATAGATTTTAATAATACATTCATAATCGGCGATACAGTTTATGACATACGCTGCGCAAAGTACGCCGGAGCTGTATCTGTTGCAGTTGGTACAGGATGGGCTGACGTTGAGACCCTGCTTAACGAAAAGCCTGACCATTTTTTCAACGATTTAAGCGATACCGGGAAGTTTATGAGCCTGCTGGGCAGGTGATCACGTAAAGTATGCTCTGACCCTCCTGTACAGGTAATGAGCCTCATCCACCCTGAATGCGAGCGCACACAGGAAATAAATCACTGCCCCGCCGCAAATTATGGTCATGAGCATAAATCCCCGCAGGTGACCCGGGCCATACTGCCAGTCAGTAAATCCTGCAGCATAAAAAACAGCCAGCCCCATCACTGCTGCCGATATAACAATTTTTACCAGCTGTATTCCTATTCTCCCGCTAAAAATCATGCCCGGTTTCCTGGTAATATATACAATTAGGACCAATGACTGAACAAACGAAGCAGCACAGCCTGCAAGTGTCAATCCTGCATGTTTCAGCGACGTATGCATCAGTACATACCCAAGCAATAGATTCAATGCTATTGAAATAGCCGCAGTAATTACAGGTATCTTCGTATCCTTAAATGTGTAGAATGCCGGGATCAGCACACGCGCCGCTGCCATAAAGATGAGCCCTGCCCCTGCCCAGACCAGCGACCTGTATGTCATGAGCGAATCCGTGTATGTGAAATTCCCATGCATAAAAATAACTGATATAACAGGCAGTCCTGCGGCCACAAGCCCTGCGGCCGCAGGCAGGGCAACAAAAAGTGCAGCTGAAACCGACCGGGTCAGGATTCTGTTCATGTCTGCAGCAGATTCAGCTGATGCCCTGACCCTGGACATCTCCGGCAGCATAACATTCCCGATGGAAACAATAAACACACCGAAAACAAGCTCTGTCATCCTGGTCGTGTAATAAATATACGAAACGCTCCCCTCCCCGATCATCGCGGCAAGCAGATTGCTCACCATGGCATTAACCTGGAAAGCTGCAATCCCGAAAACAGCCGGGATCATGGTGCTGAACACCCTGACAACATCGGGATGCCTGAAATTAAATGACACACTCAGCCTGAATCCCTGCCGTATCATATACGGGACCTGCAGCAGTACCTGGAGCATCCCGCCCAGCAGCACGCCGAAAGCCGCACCATATACAGGCTGTTCAAAAAATCTCCCTAAAAAAACGATGCCCGTAATCATCCCGATGTTAAGGAGTACGGTGGCAAATGCAGGGGCAAAGAATACTCCATGCGAATTCAGGTAGCCCATGGCAAATGAAACAAACGAGGAGAGGACCAGGAACGGCAGCATCAGGCGGGTAAGGTTTACCGACAGTACATTGAGTCCGGGGCTCATCCCGTCACCGGCAAAAACCGCCGTTATCTGCGGGGCCAGGATCAGCCCTGCAGCCGCAATCAGGGATACGGCAAATGTCTGGAGTACGAGTACATCGGAGGCGAGTCTCTGCGATTTATCCCTCCCGTTTTTCACAAGCGACTCTGTGTATACAGGAATAAATGAAACAGAAAGTGCGCCTTCGGCAACCAGTCTCCTGAACAGGTTGGGAATCATAAATGCGATGAAAAAAATATCGGCTACCTTTCCAGCACCGAAATACGCGGCCATCAGCAGGTCGCGTACAAGTCCCAGTATGCGGCTTGCAAGTGTAGCCAGTGCAACTGTTCCAAGAGATTTTGCCAGTGATGCCATAATTAACCGGGCTCCATTAACTTCATGAAACAGGTTGCATTGCAACAAGTCAAACAGAATTAATATTCAGTTTAACACCTGCGCTAAAGTTATTCCACCCGCGCCAAAAAGTATTGACAGTTTTCCCCCGCTCGTCTATCTGATTGGCGATACCGGCTGAAACCGGTATTTCAGGAATTATTAAGCAACTGTTCTTATTCCAGCATTGCCGCAGCTTTAATCCCTGTAATGATTTTTTTTTAACAAAACAATTGACCCGGACCTGTAGAATGAAAAAAATCCTGAATATATTCATTTACCTTGTGACAACAGCCCTGGCACTTTCTGTATTATGCTGCGGGGGTGATCCAGACTCACCCGGCACCCCTGTTAACAGCGGCCCTCCGGTAAACGGATTCAATTCTTCCGACTACGGCTACGCGGTGTATGATGTTGAACATCACCGTCTTGTAATGGACCACAACATATACTCGCCCTTTATACCGGCATCTGTTACAAAACTGGTTACAGCAATATTTGCCTTTCAAACGCTCGGCCCGGACTTCACATTCAGCACAGACATTTTCTATACCGGTAAAATCAGTAAGGGCGTAATCACCGGCGACATATACATCAAAGGGAGCGGCGATCCCGAACTCTCGGTTTCCGGTCTTGCACTTCTTGCCCATAAACTGAAAGACGAGGGCGTAACCGCAGTACAGGGCAACTTCTATTACGATGAATCCGCAGTGAAGACGCAGGAGATGCTTGACCCGAACATGGCGGACTACGCGCCGTATAACAGCGGGATAGGCGCATTAAACCTGAACAAAAATACTATCCAGGTGGTCAGGCGGAAGGGGGGAAATGATAATTCATTCTACTACGACTTCCTGCCGTCTGTAAGCTCCATAACATCGGAAATTAATGAAGGGACTCCTGTCTTCCCCTTCGTCAGCTACAGCTACAGGAACCGGAAAGAGACCTGGCTCCTGCCCTCGAAAAATATCATTGCGCCAAGGTACCAGCTCCCGGTTAAACACACGGGGAGTTACACGGCATCTGTATTTTCAGGACTCTGTTCGATCCATGGGATAAAGCTTAAAGATCCCCTGCCCGGAACGATCCCCGGAAACTCAAAAAACTTATGCAGCCATACGGGGCGGACCTTAAGCGAAATAATTCCCGACATGCTCATCTCGAGCGACAACCTCACGGCAGAGGTACTCGGACGTACTGCATGTAAACAATATTCCAACGATGCCGGGCACAACATAAACTTCCCTGAAGCCGCGGATCTGTTCTTCAGGGAAGAATTCACTTCTGTTACACAGGGCGGATTCATACTGGCCAATGCCTCAGGATTATCCACACGCAACAGGCTCACACCCGAACAGGCAGTAGCGGTTCTGATTACACTTTCACGCGACTATAATCTCGAGGATATGCTGCCCATGTCCGGTGAAAGCGGCACCCTGAAGTCCAGGCTGGATACACCTGAAACTGCATACAGGGTATACGCAAAAACCGGGAGCATCTCATATTCATCGGCGCTTGCAGGCCTTTTCTACGGTGCATCAGGTAAAAAGTACATGTTTGCCCTCTTCATTGACAGCAAGGATAGCCGTGCAATTCTTGACAGCAAAAAGTCAAGGGAGAAATCCGATTCAGACGCTGCGGGTAAATGGTCAAAGAAGGCATCCGATGCAGCTGATGATTTCATCAGCACTATTATCCGGACACTTTAGGGCATGCGGTACGCAGAAGGGTCCCCCTTTATACTTGACAAAAGCATGTATCAGATAAAATTTATTTTATCAGGACCAATCCCGCGTTACTGCGTCTTAAAGAAGCTATGCGCGGCACGTTTTAATACTTAAAAACCCGGCTTGCAGGATACGATGATGAAGCGATACATATACATCATACTCATACTGGCGCTCTGTACGCCGCTCCACTCCCAGTCATACCACTCAATGGGCAGGTCTGCCTATGTCTATAAAAATTACGATAAAGCCCGTGAAATGTTTCTCAAGGATATACAGCAGAACGACAGGGGTGATTCCTACTATTTCCTGGGTGAGATCGAAAAGAATGAGAAGAATTACGATCTTGCCATGACCTATTTCCTGGGAGCCATCGAGCGGAATACAACAAGGAAATACCTGGTGAATGCGTACTGGAACCTGATCATCCTCTACGAGGAGAAGGGGGATTACGGCAATGTTGTAAAATACTGCAGACTCATGTGGCAGAAGACAGGCGATAGTTCTGCGAAGAAAAAAATTGAAAGCCTCACAAACAAGCTGCTCTGGAGCTCCAGCGAGGAGGCGATCACACGATATGAAAACGGTATGGACTCCTTAAAAAAAGGGAACAGGGATGAGGCAATGATACTTTTCCGTGAAGCCCTGACCTTTGACAGCCTCTTCCTTGCACCTAAATTTGAACTGGGCATGTACGCATACAACAGCGGAAACGAGGGTGAAGCCCTCAATTACCTGAGCCCCATTGCTGACAGGATACCGTATTACACGGAAGTACAGCTTATAGTGGCAAACATCAATTACAATAACCGCAACTTCAGCAGGGCTGCGTTGAACTTTACATCGATCATAGACTTCGGGTTCAGCGACAAACAGACCGAAACAGACTGCTACCTGAAACGCGGCATATGCTACTACAACATGGGTGATTTTGACAGGGCTGAGCAGGACATATCATCAGTTTCAGGGAGCATAAAAAGTAATCCTGAACCTCTCATCGTGCTTGCCGCAATCTACATCAAAAAAAGAAATTACGACGAGGCGATGAAGGTCCTCTCGAGGGCGGAATCGATCTCTCCCGATGACCCGATGATACTTTACCAGACAGGGAGCATCTATTATCACAAGAATGACTGGAAGTATGTATCATACTTTGACAGGCTGCACGACATTATACTCAGGAAAAATCCCGCTGATTACAGTAAATACCTCAAGGCGTTCAAGCTGCTTGCACAGGCCCATTTTGAAAAGAAAAACTGGTACCGGGCCGCAGAGATTTCCGAATCATACCTGCAGAACACAAAAGATTATGATATCACGCTCATTTCAGGTAAATCATATTTCTACATGGAAAAATACGATAAGTCGATCGAACAGCTGGAAAAAATATCACTCAGGTACAATGATGAACTCTACCTTGCACAGGCAAACGCAAGGACAGGACGCAGGGAAAAATCTATTGCTATCCTTAAACGGATCATATTTGATCCGGCAATCCGAAAAGAGGCGCTAAAGGACAGCCAGCTCAAGGTCTACATAGAGGAGATCGACAAACAGAACACACAACAAAACAAAATCCAGGAGAAACCTGTCGTTGACAACAAGCAGGCCACTGATGATAAAACCGGTAACACCACAACGGATGACACGACAAAACAGGATCAGGGTACTACAACAAACATTGACGAAATAAAAACCGAAAAGGATGCTGAAAGTGTTAAAGATCAATAATCTTGCATGCACGGTTAAAAACCGGAAGATCCTTGACGGTATAAACCTTGAAGTACAGGAGAACGAAATACTGGGAATCACTGGCGGTCCATGTTGCGGGAAGTCGCTCATGCTGAACGTACTTTCAGGGAACTATGATAAATACACAGGCGAAATACTTCTTAATGGCCGGGAACTCCGGGCAACACCCTCAGGTGAACTGAAACAGGCTGCATCACTCTGCTCATTCACTGACCGCGGTTACAGCCCCGAAGCAACAGTCTTTGACACAATCATCAGCAGCAGAAGAAGGCGCAAATCCATATTCACTCCGTACACTGACACAGACCGGGAAGATACCGCAAGGTGCATTGACCAGCTCAGGCTTACACCCTATTCTAATGAACGGTTGAAGAATGTTTCTGAATCAGTTGTCCGCATGTCACTAATTGCATCCTCGGTTATGTCGGAGTGCAGGCTGCTGCTCCTTGACTCTCCCGAGACAGGTTCAGGCTACAGGCAGAGGTCAGACATCACGGCATTTATTAAAAAATACGCCGCATACGCGGAAAAGACCATAATCATCGCATCATCTGACCTGAACTTTCTCGCGGCCTGCTGCGACCGGATAATAGTTCTTGAAAACGGTAAAATCGCAGCAGAAGGAAATTCTGAAATGATTGATGAGAAGTTCATGAAACGTTTTTTTAATATCGAGGTAATGATATCGAGGAACGTGGTTACGTCACTTCCGGAAATACATGTTATTGAATCCTGAAAGATCAGGTATAGAATTCGATCTTGGTCTTCCCCTCTTCAGGGCTCTCTGCAAATAAGAGGTGTGTATACATCTCGGCGTAGTCAATAAGGTCGCGTATTTCACTGCCCGCACCAAGTATTATAACACGTTGTCCCCGGTCTCGCGCAATATATGAAACTTCAAGCAGGGCGTTAAGGCCGGATGAGGTGATAAAATCCACATGGTCCATGTTAAGCATTATGCTGCTTCTTTCGGTAAGGTTATGCACCACGGACTTGAAACCATCCGCAGAGAGTGTTGTAAGGTCACCTGAAAGATCCAGTATGCCCTGACCGTCATGGTATCTGAGTGAGTAATTGATCATTACCTGCTCTCCTCCGCCTGTTTTTACTTCCAGAGCTTTCCTATGTACCTGCTCCTGCTGAACCCCTCCCTCATGATAGAAACAAGGTCGTCATTAATGGGTGGGTATATTGTAATATCCTTAATTTCATTTTCGGTAAAAAAGCGAAAATCATAAAGTCTCTCATCATCTCCTAGCCGGAATTCACCCGACTCGTACCTGCAGGCAAAACAGAGATTCACCACATGCCTGTTGCCCTCGGGATCGATCGAATCCGAAACCATCGAGATTTCATCAACATCAATAGAGACATTAAGCTCCTCGTGGAACTCCCTGCAGAGCGCCTCTTTCAGGCTTTCGCCGTAATCAACACCGCCGCCGGGCAGCAGCCAGTAGATCTCATTATTTTTCCTGTGTGCAATAAGCAGCAGTTTGTCCTGATCAATCAGGATTCCGCAGACCCGGATACGGACATTTTTGCCCGAATCCGTCAAATCTCTTCACCGCCCTTTTCGATACGTTTGAGCACCTCTTCAGCGGCCAGCATCTCGGCCTTTCTCTTGCTGGTTCCCCGGCCAAGGGCTGCTTCTTTGCCATTAATTATAAGTTTTACAATGAATTCCTTTTTATGGTCAGGGCCCCGCTCCTCGACCACCTCGTATACAGGCCGTTCGCGGAATTTCTTCTGAACATATTCCTGGAGCGTGGTTTTCGGGTCACGCAGGTAGGTCATGCGGTCTATACGTTCAATATCCTTTTTTAGAAGGGATAGTACAAATTTTCTGCATTCTTTAAGACCTGAGTCAAGGTAAACCGCGCCTATAAGTGCTTCAAAAGAGTTCGCAAGAATAGATGACCTGTCCCTGCCGCCGCTTAGTTCCTCCCCTTTACCCATGAGCAGAAAACTTCCAAGGTTGAAGTCACGGGCGACCTTGGCAAGTGTTGTTTCGGAAACTACTGCTGATTTAATCTTTGCAAGATCGCCTTCGGGGTAATCCTCAAATCTTTTAAACAGGTATTCGTTAACAATGAGTCCAAGAACCGAATCACCAAGATACTCAAGGCGTTCGTTGTCCTTTATCTTTTCTGCGGATGATTCGTTTACGTATGAGCGGTGTATAAGCGACCTGTTGAGGAGGCCTTTATCCTTGAATTTGACCTGGATAATGTTCTGGAGTGAGATGAGCTGCCTTGACCTGAACCTTTTACCGTCAGATTCGGCGATCTCTTTTTTTTTATTCCGCGTATTCATAATGTCAGGACTGCTTCCCTTTTCCTGATTTTTTATCCACATACATGCAGATATCACGAATAGTATTAAGTCCTACGGTGTCATCCTCGGGAATTTCAATACCAAACTCAACCTCGAATGCGATAACAAGTTCCACTATGTCTATTGAATCCGCTCCAAGATCGGCAAGCACCGAAGCATCATCTGAAAGTTTATCCGCGTTTATCTCAAGCTGGTTTGCTATGATTTTTTTTACTCTCGTAACTGTATCGTTCATCTGCATGACCTGGTTTCTGTTGGTTTTTAATACAAAATCCCGGAATTTTGTCTGTCAAGTACTAATAAAAAAAGGGATACCCTCAGGAACCCCTTTTTTTTAAGAAAAAAGATTTTAAGATCAGTCACTAATTTTAACCTTCTTTTCAACAACAAGCTCATTCTTGTAATATCCGCATTCCGGACAAACCCTGTGTGGCATTGTATATACGCCGCATTTGGGACAGGGCCTCAGATTCGGTGCACCTATCGCCTCGTGAGCTCTTCTCATTCTCGATTTTGACTTTGATTTTTTTCTCTTTGGTA
Organism: Spirochaetota bacterium; assembly: GCA_035403465.1. Classification (GTDB taxonomy): domain Bacteria; phylum Spirochaetota; class UBA4802; order UBA4802; family UBA5550; genus JAAYBQ01. Next base: position 14,522 of record DAONFG010000006.1, read on the forward strand.
CTGGCACTGTCAGACTCCATATATCATCAGATTTTAAACCCTATATTTTTCACAAAACGGGATTCTAAAGGAAACTACATATAAAACAATGATTTTATTAAAAACAGGCAGACCCCTTTTTATGTCAAGCCCTATTTAAACTTAATACCAAAATATACTATTTAGGCATTGACAGGAGGAAAAGTCTCTCCTTTGCCTTATCAGCGTATGGCGACTGGGGGTAATCGTTCCGTACCTGGTTAAAAAACTCTCGCGCTTTTGCATTGTCGCCTTTCAGCGCATAAAGCCTCCCGGTATTATACATCATCTGGTCCATTACTACCATGAAATCCTTATTTTCGGAATACTTTGATATAAGGGTAATCGCCTGGTCATATTTGCCCATCTCTTCAAGACAGACCGCAGCCTTGTTTACAGCTAGAGGCACAAAGAGTGTATCGCTTGATGATTCGCCCGCAAATGCAAGGTAATACTCCATGGATTCCTGGTACTTTTTTTCATCAAAAAGGATTGATGCAAGCAGAAATGTACTCATATCCTTGACATGGCCTGTCTTTGCTTCTTTAACTAAAAGTATCAGATCCTCCCTGCACTTCGCAACAGTTTCCGGGTTTGCCGAACCTGCTTTGTACGTATCCATAATTGCATCAAGCCTGCCCCTCTCTTTGGATGCAATATGGCCGTAGACAAAATCCACTGCGATAAGAATTGCGATGACAGAGAGAACCGCAATTGTTACATACTTTACTTTTTTGCGGTTTTCACGTACAAATTCCTTAACGGTCATAATATACCGTTCAATTACGTTTCTTTTAATCTCAATATTTCTTCCTGACTTCTTATTTGCCATGGTCTATTTCTTTTCTCCAAGATCAATATTAATCATATCACCTAGTGTAACCCTGTTGGGGCTGGTCTGCCTGAGAATTTTGCTGACCTCTTCTTTCTCGGACATAATTTCAAAATGCTTTATACTGAGCGACAGTCTCTTCTTCGTAACATCAACATCAATAACAACAGCGTCGATGCTGTCCCCTACCTTAAAGTATTCCTCAAGTTTCTCGATCCTGTGCCGTGAAACTTCAGAAATATGTATCAGGCCTTCAACTTCATCATCAAGCTTCAGGAAAAGACCGAAGGGTGTTATACCCGAAATTGTTCCATGAACTTTTGTCCTTGGAGGGTACTTCTCTTTTACAGCTTCCCATGGAGACCTGGTGAGCTGTTTCGCGCCACATGAAATCTTCATTTCTTTTTTATTTACTTCAAGAATTTTAAATTCAATCTCCTGGCCTGCTTTATACTGTGTATTCAGCTCCTTTGAGGTCTCATCCCATGAAAGGTCCGATATGTGTATCAGGCCGTCGATCCCATCTTCGAGTTCAACAAAAAGGCCGAACTTTACGACCTTGCGCACAGGCCTCTTGTGCACTGAACCTGCCGGGTACTTCTGATCTATTATATCCCACGGATTCGGCTGCATCTGCCTGTAGCTCAGGGCCAGCTTTTTATCCTCCTTGTTGATTGAAAGAACCTTGAATTCGACCTCGGCCCCTTTCTCAAGATAATCCTTAACATCGGCATTGTTCTTTGTCCATGAAAGCTCCGAGTTGCTCACAAAACCCTCAACGTCCTCCTCAACCTGAACAAAAGCGCCTATGGCCGTAATGGTTACAACCTTTCCCTTTATGACAGATCCCGGTGCATACCTGCTGTCTATGTCTGACCATGGATCGTCTTTAAGCTGCTTCATGCCGAGTGAAATCCTGCTATCTTCTTTGTTTATTGTAAGGATAATAAAGTCCCTGACCTCACCCTGTTTGAGCAGTTTCCTCTGCTTGAAGACCTTTTTCCATGACATATCGTTCCTGTGAAGGAGCGCATCGATTCCATCAACCCTTACGAAAGCCCCGAACTCAACGAATTTGACGACTTCACCCTGAACTGTGTCGCCGGCTTTATGTTTTAAAACAAATTCTTCCCAGTTCTTCTTATTCTTTTCATCAAGAAAATCCTTCCTTGAAACAATGGCGGATTTCTTCCTTGTATCAACACTCTTAACAAGGAATTCATAGTCATCATCCGACTCACTGATACTTTTGATATCTGCGGTGAGCGAATATGGAAGGAACAGGATAACGCCGCCGCAGTTGATCATCTTCCCTTTACCCGAGGATGACTTGATCTTACCCTTGATTATCCTGTTGCCGCTGTTATATGACGCGATAAAATCGCCCCATCCTTTTTCAAGCTCTGCAGCTTTTTTTGAAAAATGGTAGACTCCATCAACAAGTTTTCTGCTTACAAGCTTCACATCAAAGACTTCACCCGGTTCAGGTATTTTAGCAAATTCATCCAGCGGAACCCTGCCGTCTGATTTCATCCCGACATTGACATACGCAAAACCGGAATCCAGGGTTACAACTTCGCCTTTTACTATCATACCCTGCTGCATTTCATCAAAAGCTGAATCAGCGACTGATTCCATGTCGATAGCTTCGAAATTGTCATCTTTGATTGGACTCATACCTAACACCTTACTTTTTATGGATATCCTGACTGTTTATTATCTGTTTAAGCTTTTCCACGACTTCGTTAAAATTCATTGACGAGGTATCGAGAAAAACTGCATCATCAGCGCGTTTAAGGGCACCGAACTCCCTGCTGGAATCATTAAAGTCCCGCTGTATAATCTGATTTCTGATAGAATTTTCGTCAACATTTTTTCCCTGCTCCATGTACTCTTTAACCCTGCGGGCAGTGCGTTGATCAACCGATGCATCGAGGTAAACCTTTACTGAAGCATCGGGAAATACAACTGTGCCTATGTCCCTGCCGTCTATGATTATAGAGTTTTCACCCGCCCATCTCCTGAGCAGCACATTCACATATTCCCTGACTCCCCTGTTATCCGAAAAAAAGCCTATGCTTTTACTGATCCTTTCATCGCGTATTTCCAGTGAAACATCGCTTCCGTTAAGGATTGTGCTGACAGATCCGTCCGGTTTGAAAACCTGTAAAATTTCTATCCCGGCAAGGTCCGCAACAGGATCATGTTCACGGTGAGAATCACCATATTTTTCAAGAAAATAAAGTGTTATCGCCCGGTATATAGCGCCGGAATCAATATACTGCATGCCAAGATCAAGCGCTGTTTTTCTGCAGACGCTGCTTTTACCTGATCCGGCAGGCCCGTCTACTGCTGCCACAAGTCTCAAGTTATGCCGCCTTTTTTTTCTATTGATATTATAATATTTCACGAATAAATTAGTATAGGTAACGTCACTGCGATGCATAAAAGCAAGCATTATAGAAATCGTGCTTGCAGGCTGCCATCGTGGCAGCACTGCCGTGGCAGTCTGTTTTTGAATGCACCCATTATATCATATGAAACACATTCCAGACTGAACAGATTGCTTCACTTCGTTCGCAATGACCGATACAAAATTAATCGTGAACTGATACATTCTATCTTAAAAGGATTTATAACCGATTTTTTCGTAAAAACCCGGTTATTCTGTATCTATTGAAAATTCTTTTATTTCGGAGAGTTTGGGAAGATCTGAGAGTTTATTCAATCCGAAGAATCTCAGGAATTCATCAGTTGTACCGTAAGCCAGCGGCCTTCCAGGCAGGTCTTTCCGACCGACGGGTTTAACCAGGTTCCTCTTCATGAGGTTAGCCACCATCATCCTGGAAGAGGCGCCGCGCAGTTCGTCGATGTCAGCAAGTACAAGCGGCTGTTTATAGGCGATTATTGCAAGCGTTTCAAGCATACCTTTTGAAAGACTCTCGCGCCTTTTAAGTCCAAGCGCGTGTCTCAGGTGCTCAGCATATCTTGCGCTTGTTACAAACTGGTACCCGTTCGAAAGCTCCGCAAGACGGATTCCGCCATCCCTTTCTTCATATTCATCAACAAGAGAATCGATGACAATCTTGACCTGTGTTGAATCGATCATGAAGTTTTTTACAAAAAAGTTAATGGGTACCGGTTCATTGCTGAGGAAGAACACTGCCTCGAAAAGTCCCTTGAGATTATGCTCCCTGTCAGTTTCGTTCTCAACTGCTTCGGGGAGTTCATTTTCAACTATTTCTTCTTCGCGGCTGTTTTTTTCAGAATCGCCCATGCTAAACCTTTACTATCCGGAAGTACCCGTGCATTAATTCTCAATCCTATCAAGCCTGAAATTGCGTAGAATCCTGATATCACCGAATACCCTGTGCTGCTGAACCTTTATCATTAAGGTCTTCGTCATTTCAAGAACTGCCAGGAAAGTGGCAATCACCTGGGCTTTTGTAGGAATTCCGGTGAATATTTCTGCAAAAAGAATTGCTTCATTCTCCTTGAGCAATTGAGTTATGTGCTCAATCCTGTCGCTGACAAGAATTTCGTCAAATATAATTTCCCTGCTCTCAACTGCAGTTGTCGTGTTCAGTACAACGGAAAATGCCTTCAGGAGATCATAGAGGGAAACTTCAAGGTATAACTCCTCCCCACCTATATCCTCAGGCCTGTTCTCCCTGATAAAAACATTATCCTGCTTTTCATACATATCTTTGAGATCATCTGAAGATTTCTGGAATTTTTTATACTCCAGAAGTTTCTGGATCAGCTCCGGGGGGAGAGGCTGGGTAAAGTATTCATCCTCCATTTCACCGGAAGGGAGCAGAGCCCTGCTTTTATAGTATATCAGCTCAGAAGCCATAAGGATAAAATCGGAGGCAAGCTTTACATCCATCTCCTCCATCATCTTTATAAAAGCTATATACTGCTCGGTTATCTCGGAGATCGACACTTCTGTAATGTCTATTTTTGACTTTTTTATAAGCTCCCACAGCACGTCGAGTGGCCCGTTAAATTTTTCAATGTTAACGATCCACGAGTTCTCCTTCTCGCTGTTTTCTGTAATGTCTGTCAAGTTTTCAGTCATAATGTCAGTTTAAATTTTTTAATTTGATAAAAAAATACCCCCTTTCGAGGGGTATGCGGATTTTCCTGGTAAAAAAAATTAAATATAATTACTCTATGATAACGCCTTTTCTGCGGCCTTCTGAAGTCTTTCCGGCGGGAAAGGTTTAACAACAAAATCCTTTACACCGAGTTTGATGGCTTTGGTAAGAAGACTCTCCTGGCCAAGAGCAGTAACCATTATAATTTTTGCGGCAGGATCAACAGCAAGAATTTCACCAGCTGCCTCAATACCGTCTTTTTCTCTCATAGTAATATCCATAGTCACAAGATCGGGCTTCAGCTTTCTGTATAGTTCAACAGCTTCGTTTCCGTTTTCGGCTTCGCCTACTATCTCATGCCCGGCAGGAACAAGAGCGTCTTTCACAAGGGTTCTCATAAATTTTGCATCATCAACAATCAAAACTCTTGCCATTGCGATACTCCAATCTTATTTGTATTTAGTATAGATACCAGTTGATTATATGTCAATTCATAATGAAATATTTTACTGCATTTTTTATATAATCGAAATAAGTCGTCTATAAATCAATGAAATAATTCCGTAAAATGCATTTTAATGTATTTCACGATATTGATATTTTACTGTTCTTTTCGACTACTGGAGCAGTAGAGTTTTCCCCGGTTAAAAGGAGTAAAAAAATTCTGAAAATATTCTAAATATGTCTTACAATCCCGGATGTTATCTCACCAAGGGGAACAATCTCATTCACAGCTCCAAGTTCAACGGCAACCCTGTTCATTCCGAAAACAACAGATGTTTCCTCATCCTGCGCCATTGTATATCCCCCGGTCTGCCTGATCTTCTTCAGCCCCTCTGCACCATCCCTTCCCATACCTGTCATGATTACCCCGACAGTATTGCTGCCTACATTTTCAGCCATTGAATTGAAAAGGACATCGATTGAGGGCATATGCCCCGAAACCTTCTCTGCCTGGAAAATTCTTATCTTATATCCTTTGCCTTTTCGCACAATCTCCATGTGAGAATGACCGGGAGCAATGTAACCATGGCCCGGAAGCACATCATCGCCATCTTCTGCTTCTTTCACTTTGAGAGTTGAGCTCTCATCAAGCCGTTTTGAAAAGGCTGTTGTAAATCCTTCGGGCATATGCTGCACAACAAGTAAAGGTGATGGGAAATTTTCAGGAATGGATTTGAATAAAGTAATAAGTGCTGACGGCCCGCCTGTTGATGTGCCAATGGCCACTATCTTATCAGACAAAGCCCTGGATTCAATTTTCTGCACCCTGACTACAGGCTCAGCAGCAGCAGTCCTTTTGACCATCCTGGTTGCAGCAGCAACCCTGATTTTTTTTATCAGCTGATCGCCGATTTCATCAACACTGTTTGAAAGCAATGATGATGGTTTGGGTATAAAATCAACAGCACCAAGCTCAAGCGCACGGAATGTTGCATCAGCACCGTGCTGTGTAAGGACACTCAACATGATAACGGGTTTAGGTTTTGTCGCCATTATGTGCCCAAGTGCGGCCAGTCCGTCAAGCACAGGCATCTCTATATCCATAGTGATTACATCAGGATCAAGCTCCTGGTTCATCTGAATGGCAGTTTTGCCATTATTGGCAGTACCCACTACCCTGATCCCCGGATCATGCGCGAGAATATCAGTTACGATTTTTCTAACAAGAGATGAATCATCTACAACAAGTACCTTAATCTGCACTGACATTACTCCTGACACCTTTTACAAGAGTTTTCAATGAATCGGTTTCCGGCAGGATCAGCAGGTTGCCCATGACCTTATCATCTTCAAAATAAAATGCGGTTTCCATTACTATGGCATAATCGTCCTTCATGTTATGCAGCACAAGAACAGAATCCATTACCGACTGCAGGTAATCATGAACAAATGTAGGGACATTCGGTTTTACAATGAGCTTGGATTTTTCCGCATACACATTGAGGATAGATGAACCTATTATGTTCGTCAGCTCTTTAATTGCAGATATGCCATCCTCGCTCAGCTTCTTTTCTGCCTTTGCCTGTGTTCCGTAGAGCATATCAATGAGCTCATAGCCCGTCTCCTCCTGGAGGATAAGAAGCAATGTACCGTTTATTTCACCTTCAATCCCGAGCATCACGCCCATGTACGGTTCATCGAGGTTTCCAAGAAATTGCGGGATCTTCTCGATTGGTGTAAGTTTCACTTCGGGTATGGAAAGGTCTATCCGCTTGCCCAGGATCTTTGACAACGACTCGGCAGCGTTTGCGGCTCCCATGTTGGAAATAAGATTGAACTCGTCTATTTCCGCTTTTGAAATATTCAGTTCAGATGCGATGTGTGAATCATGAGATCCGCCGCCCACAACATCCTGTATATTCTTCTTCAGTTCGCTCCTGAATTCCTGCAGTGCGTCATGCACCCTCCCGTCAATCTCGGAAGAAGGTACTTCGGTTACTGCTGTCATGGCAGGACCGTCAGCAGCCTTTATCTTTTCATTTACTTTTTCTGTCGCAGGTTTGTTTATCACAGCAGCAGGTGCTTCAATTTTCATCTCTGTTGCTAAAGCCCGCATGACGGGTTCCCGGGTCTGAACTGCCGGTGATGCAGATGTTTCTGTGCTCGTGTCATCAAATATAAAAACATCCGAGATATAATTCGGTTTTTCATCTTTTGCATCATCAGGTTTCACAGCTTCAGGCTGAACAGTTTCATACACATCTTCGACGGGTTCCTCAACTGCCGTCCCATCTTCATCATCAACCTGGACCATCCTTGAACGCATAAGCTTCTCGCGCTCCTCGAGTGAAAGTTTCTCCTGCTGGTATATTACCCTGTTTATCATTGCCTGGATATCCAGAATCAGGCATATGCTTCCATCTCCAAGTATTGATGCACCGGCAAGACCCTCGACTGTCTTATAGTTCTGCTCAAGGGACTTGATAACAATCTCCATTTTGCCCTCAAGATAATCAACAATAAGCCCTATTTTCCTGCTTCCGAAACCAACGACAACGACTGGAATCTTCTGGCTGGACTTAAGTACGCTTTTAAGTCCCACGAACTCATTGAGGCGCAGCAGCGACAGTATTTCACCCCTGAGATTGATTACCTCGTGTCCCTCAATTGTAGCTATATCGGATTGCGAAATTTTTATTGTCTCGATAACATCGGAAAGAGGTATCGCGTAGACTTCTTTGCGCACCTTAACCATGATAGCCGGAATAATGGCAAGCGTAAGCGGGAACGAAAGCACAAAACGTGTGCCCATACCTTTTTCTGTTTCAATGTTCACGTTACCGTTAAGTTCGTTAACAGTCTCCTTAACAACGTTCATCCCCACGCCGCGGCCCGAAATATCAGTGATTGTTTTGGCTGTTGAAAATCCGGGGATAAATATATAATTATATATATCCATGTCATCCATGTTGGCAAGAATTTCAGCAGTGGATATCTTCTTCTCGATTACCTTGTCCCTGATGGCCTTAATGTCAAGCCCGCGTCCGTCATCGCTGATCTCGACAAATATCTGGTTACCGCCCTGGTACGCGTTAAGTGTAATAATCGCGGTTTCGGTTTTACCAAGCCTCATCCTCTCTTCAGGTGATTCTATCCCGTGATCAACGGCGTTACGTATAAGATGCAGCAGAGGTTCTCCTATTACATCTATTACCTTTTTATCAAGCTCCGTCTCTTCACCTTTAATTATGAGTTGAACGTTCTTCTTGTGCTCCCTTGCAAGGTCGCGGACAAGCCTGTTAAACCTTGTAAAAACCTGCCCGATTGGAACCATCCTTGTCTTCATTATACCGGTCTGCAGGTCTTTGGCTATCCTTGACATCTGCTCCATGCGGTTTTTAAATTCGCTTATGATTGCCTTGTTGCCGGCGTACTTCCTGATCTCCTCGTAGAGCCTGTAAAAACCGGAGTTGGCAATAACCAGTTCCCCTACATTATTAAGCAGAAGGTCCAGTTTATCAACAGACACCTTGACAGTTTTAAGTACCGGGGCTTTCCTCTTCTCCTGCTCGGCCTGGATATCAGTTTTGGTTACATCGAACAGCGGTATATCCAGTTCGTCTGATGAGGAATCTTCATCGCCGGTATAAACGTTGTCAGGAACTGGGGTCGGTGTTACAGCAGACGATGCAGTCCCGAATGATTTGGGTTCGAATGTCTGCTTTTTTTCAGGTGCCGAAACCTGCTCACTGCGTATAGGGGTACCTATTTTGAGTATCTGCTTACCATCCTTCTCGACGACAGTGATTCTCTTTAACTCTATGTTCTCTACCTGGTCAACATTACACCCCTTGTATATATGAGTAATGTTCATATATGTTATAAGCACAATCCTGAAAACATTAATTGAATCATCATAACTCATTTCATCAACTGATGGCATCGACTTGATTATACTGCCGTCCCTTTCCAGGCTGGTTATTATCAACTGGCTCTTTACCCATTTCATCTGTGCAGTATCTTCGACGCGGACTGTTATCTCGAAGCACTCCATTCCTTCGGACAATGCTTTTTTTATCTGCTCTGCCTCTTTAGCAGTAAATGTTGTTTTCAAAGTATTGGATTCATTCTTTGCAGCTGAATCCTTTGCAGCGCCCGGCCTTACTGCCGCGGAGCCGGTCTTATCCATGCGTGAATTTTCGTTTACTGTATTTATCCTGTCAATAAGCGGCCGGAGGTTCTGATTGGGCTCAACCCCCGAAGCCACCATCTCGATGACTTCACTGATCATGTCAAAACATTTGAATATGACTTCGACTACTTCAGGTGTTATATCATTGGTTTTATCCCTGATCCCCTGGAGCAGGTTCTCCATCCTGTGTGCAAGGTCGCTCAGGTCGTTAAGCCCCACAAACGCGGCAGAACTCTTGAGGGAATGCGCAGCCCTGAAAATGTTGTTAATTATCTCTTCATTTTCCGGATTTTTCTCGAGCTCAAGAAGATTATGGTTCAACTCCTGAAGAAGCTCATCAGCCTCTTCAAGAAAAATATCCTGATATTCTCCAAGGGAAAAAGACATAGTTATTCACTCCATGAATAATTAATTAATACTGCCGCTAAACTCAGGGACTAATTCATCATTATCTTCAAGAAAAATTATATTTGTCATATTGAGAATCACAATAAGCCTGTCCTTTAAACGGCCTATTCCCGAGATAAAATCCTCGGACATTCCCATGATAAGTTCAGACGGTGGATCAATACTTGCAACCGGAATCCTTACCACCTGGTGGACATTATCAACAAGCAGTCCCACCTGCTTGCCGTTCGTTTCTATTACTATAATTCTGGTAAGATCAGTTACCTCTCCTACCGGAAAACCGAACCTGATCCTCACATCAACAACAGGTATAACATTACCCCTGAGGTTTATTACACCTTTAATAAAATCAGGCGTATTGGGGAGGCGGGTCATGTCCGGGAATCTGAGGATTTCATGTACACAAAGAATATCAACTCCGTATTCGACTTCATCAAGCATAAAACTTACAAGCTGCCGGACTTCACTGTCGAGCAATTCCTCTGAGTTATTCTCAGCATCTCCATCTTTTCTGGACCGCGCCAAAAGCCTGTTTACATCCATATTCTGTTACCCGATCTCTATATAGGATATTTTATGTATAATTTAATACAAACGACACTATAAATCAAACAAGAATAAGCCTGTATCATTAAAAAACATTAAACTGATTATTTCACAGCATGCATAATAATTCAATTAAAATACAATAATTATTCTTAGAGGCAGCCACAAAAACTTTGTTTTTGCAGCAGCACCAGGCCCCGGTGTGCGCGGGAAACAGTTTATTTGCACTAAAAATAGTATCCGGGTGTTCTTATAAGCAGGGTAAATACAGCGGCTGCTCCAGGAATGCACCGGCTTAACATGATCCTTTGTTAAAGGCGCCGGCGGGTAAAAATCATGATAACAATTCAGCAGGAAGCATTAACATAAAACAGGCTGTCATTTTGAGAGCGACATCTCTGACCCGGCAAAAATATCACCGATGAGTCCTTCATCAAGAAGCGATATTATCTCACGCGCCTTATCTTCAACAGCACCCTCAATCCCGGTATTCATAGACCGCATCTGGAAATACTCATCGGCAATGTTCAGGGCTGCAAGAATGGCAATCTGGAGTGAATTTGAACTATTGACGTTCAGGCTTACATCCTCCATCTTCCCATTTACATATTCAGCAAGCTGCTGAATATAATCAGATGATGCATCACCTTTAATATTATATGATTGCCCGTATATATTTACCCTGACTTTACCGGAATCCATCTTTACCTCGCCTATTTAACGTCATCCTCAATGATGATTATTTCGTCGTCATCATCGAACTTTTTATTCTTTTTAACATCTTCGTCTTCAATAATAATTTCATCATCCCCCATGTCCTCGATTATGATGTCATCTTCATCGTCAATGAGAATAATTTCATCCTCATCAGCTGCAGGTTTTGCCTTTTTTTTGTTTGCCGCAGGGGCAGGTGTTTCTATTTCTGATTCATCATCTATTATAATGATATCGTCATCGTCACTTTTTACTTCAGCAGATGTCCTGTTCACGGTCTCGATTTTCAGGTCTTCATCATATCCCCTGGCTGGAGATTTTTTCGCAACCGGTATTTCATCCGGTTCTGACTCGATTACCAAGTCCTTCTCTTCCTCTATTACGGGAGCAGGGGACTTTACACTTGAGGATGATTGACGACGCGGTTCAGACGGTGTACCTGAATCATAAAACTGCGCAGGAACAGACCCGGTCTGGATCATGTCGAGTTTGCCGAGAAGCGATAAAATCTTCTTCTCCAGTGCATCCTCTTTTGCCATCATCTCCTGCAGTTCCCTGGTAGCAGCATCAAGTTCGCGTTTGATGCGCTCTATCTCCTGCTCTTTCTCTTCAAGGGTAAGCTTGACTTCCTCTATATCACCTTTGAGGGTTTCATTTTCATTCTCAAGTTTGGCATTTTCAGTCCTCAATTCACCGATCAGGTGCAGGGCCTTGATCACTCTATTTTCAAGTTCTTCAAGCTGCTGCATAGTCAACATAAACATACCCCCCATATGGCATCTATTGTATTCTTGTTCATACTTAATATATCATTTTTTCAGAATTATTTTTAAAAAAAATAAAAATCATGCTCTGGTCCCGAAGCTGTATTACATACCAGAAAAAATCATTTCCTTCTGACCTTTAACCCATATATTTATATCGGAAAGTTTATTAATATAATTTAGCTGTAAAACACTAAAATTAAAATATTAAATTCAAAAGTATGCCGGACTGCCACCTGACACCGTCATTACTCATAAGCGGATTAACTGAACCGTAAACCTGGGCATAAAAGGAATCCATAACGAAATACTTTGCACCCAGCGATGCCATGAAAGGATTTACGCCTGAACCTTCAGCATCAGAGACATCACCGCCGTAAAAACGCCTGATAGTAACCGAACAGCGCAGCTCGGTAAATGCCACGACCGGAAACAGACCCGAATAGACCGCTGCAGAAGCAATGGAAACGTAATCATCAGAGAGTTTTTTATAGTACATGAACGAATCCCTGTAAAACGGATTCAGCCCCAGGACAGACTTATATGTTTCCCGATCAGCGGGATCAATCCTGAAACCGCTGTAAAATCCGCCGCTTTGCCCCTGCCTGAAAGAATAAAAAAGATTAAAAAAACCTGCCAGATTGCCTGTAAAATCGCAAGCCAGAACCGGGCCTGCACTTATTTCATTTTTGCCGAAAGCGGCTCCCCTGTAATACTCCGTAATACTCGCGTCAGGACCTGAAGGCATAAGGACTGAACAGTAAAAAGCAGTGCGCAGGTCACCGGAACTGAGTGAATCTATAGTAGTAACAAATTCAATTAACGAATCCCCCGGCGTATCCCTGCCTAAAACACCATCCCCTAAAAGATCAAAATGAGCACTGAGCGCGGCCCCATTCCAGAGCCCGGTGCAGACCGAGAAGCGCTCTCTTGTAATCTGTCGTGAAGTGTAGAGATAGTCACAGGAAACAGTAAAGTCGACAACATCCGGAGGTGCTATATAAAGCGTCCTTGTAAGTGGGAGCGCCTGAACCGCTGGTGCAAATAAAATCAGCACCATAAACATGGTGCTGATCCGTAATTTACATTTTCTGCGCATAAGGCAAAAGTTTATGCTGCTTTTTTGCTAACCTGATCAACGAGTTTCCTGAAAGCATCCATATCTTTAACAGCCATCTCTGCAAGCATCTTCCTGTTGATTACAACATTCCCTACCTTGAGAGCACCGATAAATTTGCTGTATGAAATACCGCATGACCTTGTTGCAGCATTTATCCTCATGATCCAGAGAGTCCTGAAATCCCTTTTCTTCAGTTTTCTGTGCTTGTATGAATTCTGAAGCGCCTTTCTCCTGGCGTCCTTTGCTGTTCTGAAGAGTTTGCTCCTTGCACCCCTGAAGCCTTTGACATCCTTTAATACTCTTCTTTTTCTTTTCTGGTGAATTCTGCCTGTTGTTGCTCTCATTTTATCCTCTTTTTACATTAACCAATAATTGTTTCCTCTACGCCTTATGCATAGGGGAGCATTCTTTTCACTTTGTCAATTTCTGCTTCAGAAGAGAGTGTTACACCCCTGAGTCCCCTTTTACGTTTTGACGACTTATGTTCGAGCAGATGGCTCTTAAAGCCCTGGGCCCTTTTAACCTTGCCGTTTTTGGTTATCTTAAACCTTTTTTTTGCCCCGCTGTTGGATTTCATTTTAGGCATTCTATTTTCCTCTCTTATCCCGTGAGTTTATATCAGTTATATCAGCTTTTCTTTACCTGGGTGGAGGGATTCATGAACATCGTAATGTTCCTCCCCTCCTGCATCGGATTCTTTTCTGCCTGACCGAAATCCTGCATACATTCCTGAATCTTTTCCATTACCTTAAATCCCAGTTCCGGGTGAACCATTTCACGGCCCCTGAACATCAAGGTAAACTTGACTTTATCCCCGTTGGCAAGAAACTCTTTTGCCCTGCTAATTTTATGGTCAAAATCGTGGTCGTCAATAGCCGGCCTGAGTTTGATCTCTTTTATGTGAATAACTTTTTGTTTCTTTTTGGCCTCTTTGGCCTTTTTTATCTGGTCGAATCTGAATTTGCTGAAATCTATAATTTTAACAACAGGCGGATCCTGGTTTGGTGAAATCTCAACAAGGTCAAGGTTTTTCTCCCTGGCAAGCTCAAGAGCTGTGCTCATTGCAATTACTGCAGGTTCTCCTGTTTCCCCTACAAGCCTTACACTGTCAGCTATAATCTCCTCGTTTACCCTGAATTTTTCGAATTTATCCTTGCCGGTACTCTTACCTTGCTGTTTTACCAAAATTATTCTACCCCCGAAGCATAATTTAACTATACTCCGTCAGAGTGAAACAATACGGGTATTTAAATCAATTAAAAAATTCAGGACTTCCAACAAAAACTCCGTTTTTGTTAACGCAGGGAGGGAACCCTGCGGGACTCACTGCAGGGTTCCCTCCCTGCACCCCTGTTTAGAATTTAACAACACCATATAAAACCGGGTTTTTGCGGATTTACAGCAGCAGTTACCAGCCTGTAATTTACCGCTTTTCCGCGATATCGCTGTCCATCATTGCATAAAATTCATCAATTGTCATGGTAGTAGAATCCTTTTCGCCGCGTTTACGAACTGAAACTGTGCCGTTTTCCGCCTCGTTTTTACCCACAACGCAGATATATGGAACTTTCTGTGAAATGGCCTCGCGTATTTTATACCCCATGGACTCGTTTCTTGTGTCTGCCTGCGGCCTGTAATCCTTATCAATCATATTCGCTTTCATCGCATTAATAAACGGCACCTGTTCTTCTGATACATTTATCAGTATAGCCTGCACAGGTGATATCCATACGGGAAACTTACCGCTGTAATGCTCAATAAGTATCCCCACAAAACGTTCAATTGAACCAAGCAGAGCCCTGTGAACCATGTATGGTCTGTGTTTCTGACCGTCTTCGCCAATATAATACATGTCAAACCTTTCAGGTTCGTTGAAGTCAAACTGGATTGTTGTCATCTGCCACTCACGTCCAATGGCGTCACGCACCTTGAGGTCTATCTTGGGACCGTAGAACGCGCCGCCCCCCTCGTCTATTTCCACTTTGAGGTTTGCGGATTCGATTGCTTTACGCAGAGACTCCTGCGCGGTATCCCAGCGGGACTGTTCCCCTACACTCCCTTCAGGTTTTGTGGCAAGGTATGCCTTTATATCTGTGAACCCGAGGGTCTTCCACATCCAGAGTGAAAAACGGAGCACCTCTTTTATTTCGCCTTCTATCTGTTCCGGTGTGCAGAAGATATGCGCGTCGTCCTGGGTGAATCCACGTACACGGAGCATCCCGTGAAGTACACCGGACTTCTCGTACCTGTAGACTGTTCCAAGTTCAGCCCAGCGAAGCGGCAGGTCCCTGTACGAATGCAGGTTTGTCTGATATATTTTTATATGGAACGGACAGTTCATCGGTTTCAGTATATAGTCATTGTCATCAATCTTCATGGGAGAGTACATGTTCTCTTTGTAGAACCCAAGGTGACCTGAAGTCTCCCACAGGGTCGATCTCCCTATATGAGGCGTGTAAAGGATCTCGTAGCCGTTCTTGAAGTGTTCCTTTCTCCACCACTCTTCAATTATATTTCGGAGCCTTGCACCTTTAGGATGCCAGTAGATGAGTCCGCCGCCTACATCCTCGTGTGTGCTGAACAGGTCAAGCTCCTTGCCGATCCTTCTGTGGTCCCGCTTCTTCACCTCTTCTATGAAATCCAGGTGTTTCTTAAGATCCTTCGGGTCCGGGAAAGCGATACCGTAGATTCTCTGCAGCATCTTGTTCTTTTCGTCGCCGCGCCAGTATGCTCCCGCAATGGAGAGGAGTTTGAAGGACTTAAAGAGGCTTGTGTTCATCACGTGCGGGCCGCGGCAGAGATCAACGAATTCCCCCTGCCTGTACATTGAGACAGTTCCCTCGGGCAGGTCGTTCAGCATCTCTACCTTGTAGTGCTCACCCATGGAACCGAATAGTTTAATCGCGTCGGCGCGTGAAAGCTCCTCCCTTGTTACAGAGAGATTCTCCTCGACAATCTGTGTCATGATCTTTTCGATCGCGACCAGGTCTTCGGGTGTAAGCGTTTTATTAACATCTATATCGTAATAGAATCCGTTTTCAATTGCGGGGCCAATTGCCAGTTTTGCGGACGGGTACAGCCTCTTTACAGCCTGGGCCATAAGGTGTGAAGCTGAATGCCAGAAGAGCTCCTTCCCCTCGGCCGAATCAAAAGTAATAATGGAAAGGCTGATGTCCTTTTCAATTCTGCGGGAAAGATCAGAGGCCGTACCGTCAACCACTGCAGCGAGTGCCGCTTTCTGCAGCCCCTTTCCGATAAGGCCTGCAATATCATAAATGGTGCAGCCTTTGTCCGCCTCTTTTCTGCTCTGATCCGGAAGTGTAATTGTTATTTTATCGCTCAAATCGGGTCTCCGGTATTATTAGCGTTCTTTGAAGGACTCCCCGCCCAATACGGGCAGGTGTAGGAAAGTGGGCGATACTGGTCTCGAACCAGTGACCTCCTGCATGTCGAGCAGGCACTCTAACCAACTGAGCTAATCGCCCTAAAGTCCGGAATTCTGAATAAAACTAGATATTTTCAGAGGCGCCCTTATGTCAAGATTTTTTCCACTGTAATTTGTCCATATCCGGACTCTAATTGGCAAAAATATTTATTGTCATCCGGCTATTGTTATATTTTATTATGATAAGGATCCCACGTAAAGAGCCGGTAATAAACTCAGCAGATGGCTATGCGGATAAATTATGATTCTTAGAAAAAAGATAGAGAAATTCACCAGTTCCTTGAGCGTCACAAAATCAGATGATCCTGATATAGCGCTGATGGAATATATGACTAAAATGATGATGTTCTTTTTATCAGCCGGGTGTCTGCCGTTTTCTCTTCTCTCGCTTGTCGCCTGGTTTTTTGGAATAATCCCTGCTGATACGGTATTCCTCCTTTTCCTGATGAACAGCCTTTTCTTTGCCGGCCTTTTACTGGCAAAATGCGGGTACTGGCGTTTCAGCAGTCTAATTCCCCCGGTAATAGTTTATGCCACCGCTGTCTACGGCAATTATATAGGCGGAATGGACGCCCCTGCCATGCTGATATACGTCCTTGCGATCATTCTTGTTGCAGCGCTCAGGAGTATAAGGGATATGTACATAGCAATCGCCCTCTCTCTGGCTGCATTCATCTCCACGGGCATGGCTCACAGGTTCGGCATCATTACACAACTCCGTACCGGCCAGTCCCATTTCTGGAACAGGATTATTATTACCGGGGCAACAATCACAGCCATATCCCTTCTGGTCAGGTTCCTCATAATACAGTTCAGGAATGCGCTGAATAACGCGCGTCTTGAAATACTGGAAAGAGCTGCTGTTGAAAAGGCGCTCAAGGTCAGTGAAAAAAACTACCGCGAGCTTGTTCAGAATTCCAACAGTATAATACTCAGGATCAACATGCGGGGTGAGATTACGTTCTGCAATAAATTTGCCGAGAAGTTTTTCGGATACAGCATCGACGAGATCACAGGGAAACATATGGTCGGAACCATAGTTCCCGAAACCGAAAGTTCAGGAAGGGACCTGAAACAGCTGATGAAGGAGCTGATCAAGTCCCCTGAAAATTTCAGTTCAAATGAAAACGAAAACATTACACGTGACGGCAGGCGTGTCTGGGTAACCTGGGCGAACAAACCGGTAACGGACAGCGACGGTAATGTGACCGAACTTCTCTGCATCGGAAATGATATCACAGAACGCCGGCTTGCGCTGGAAGAGAAGGAGCGCATGCAGATGCAGCTGTTTCATGCGCAGAAGATGGAGGCGATCGGCACTTTAACAAGCGGGCTGGCCCATGACTTCAACAACATACTGAGCGGCATTATGGGAAGCCTGAGCCTCCTTGACATGCTGCTTTCGAAGGAGATAATACAGGAGAAGGAAAAAGCGTCCAGGTACATCAACATGGCAATAAAGTCATCAAGACGCGCCTCGGACATGATCAGGCAGCTGCTCCTGCTCTCACGCAGGCAGGACATCACGCTTACACCGGTTGACATAAACCTCTGCATGGAACACGTGTTCGACATCTGCAGCAGCAGTTTCCCGAAAAGCGTTTTAATCAATGTAGGATACGGCCCGGGTCCCATGATTGTCATGACGGATGAAATTCTTATAGAACAGATACTTTTAAACTTCTGTGTGAATGCTTCACATGCAATGACTATCATGAAGGCGCCCGGGGAGAAGGAAGGGGGGAACCTTGAGATCAGGATTTCATCTGAAGAACACCCTCCACAGAGAGGCGGGGAACAGGCGGGCAGTTTTGTCCGTATAGACATAAGCGATACAGGCGTCGGAATGGACGAAGAGACACAGAAACGCATATTTGAACCCTTTTTCACAATGAAAAAAAAAGAATCAGGTACAGGACTCGGTCTTTCGATGGCGTACGGATTTATCAGCAGGATTGGCGGATTCATAGAGATGAAATCCGCGCCGGGCAAAGGATCAGTATTCAGTATTTTTCTGCCTGAATATACCGGGGAACTGCTGCATGACGGGGGAAATGAAAAACCAAAGATTATGGTCACCGGGAAAGCCACGCTGCTGCTGATTGATGATGAAACAACAATACTCAGCGTGGCCGAAGACACGCTGAAGGAATGCGGCTACACCGTACTCACTGCGCAGGACGGAATTAAGGGACTTTCATTATTCGGCCGGAACCCGGAGGGGATTGACCTTGTGCTGCTGGATATCTCAATGCCTTATATGTCAGGTCTGGAGGTTTTTGAAAAAATCAGGGAGCTGAACAGCTCGGTGAAAGTTCTTCTAAGTTCGGGGTACTCAGACGATGAAAGGGTGGCCGAGGCAATGTCCATGGGCGCTTCAGGATTCATCCAGAAGCCGTACACTGCAGGTGATCTGTCGCGCAGGATTTATGAGATCCTGAATCCCTGAATCCGGGTTCAGCCTTCACCTGCCGCAGCATAAATCCTTCATAACTCTTCACTTTACCGCTCCACCCTCTTCATGCCGGGAAAGAACCTGAACGCGAGAATCAGCATAAGGACTACGCCGACAACCGAAAACACAGAAAACACAACCGCATAGACATGAATCGAGTTGAAAAGGCAGAATACGCATACACACATTGAATAGAGCTCTTTCCGTGTCAGGTACTGTAAATAGCGCATCGCACGTGCAAGGCAATCTGCCGGTGGGAGTACATCAATGAACTCGCGGTTGAATGATGCCATGGACATCGACTCACTGTAACGCCGCATGAAGTATATTATGATAACAAACATTACGGCTACGCCCCCGATCAGACCGGTCATGGTCAGGATAAAAACAAGCGGGGAATAATTAATGTAAACCTTTGATAATGCCACGATAATAAGCGCGACAGCAAGCATCTGGTCACTGACGGTATCAAACAGGCCGCCGAGTTTTGAAAAACGTGTTGTCATCCGGGCCACTTCACCGTCGCATCCGTCAGCAATTGAGCATGCCTGGACCAGTATGCCGCCTGCGGCCTGCTGCATGTGGCCCCCAACGGCTATGAGGTAGATCGAGAGGGCTCCCATGAGAAAATTTACAAATGTGATGACATTGGGGATAACACGCATCCTGGAAAGCAGGAGGCTTAAAGGTATTGATATCCGCTTGTTTATGTTCTGCGCGATCTTTCCGCCCGAACCGGTACGAATCACCTCAATCGCCAGTTTACGGAGTGCAGTAAAATCCGCATCATCGCTGACCTCGTGCTGATCATCCCTTGCAACCGGTTCGAGTATTCCGTTTTTTTCACTGAAATTTTTATCCAGTGCGGAAAACGCCGGGAACAGCATGAACTGGTTTGCACTGAAAAGAATATATTCCTTCAGATTGCTTTTACCTGTTACTATTTCAATCCCTGGAAGAGGGGCTACATGCCTGCGTACTTTTTTTTCAAAAAAATCCATATCTGTATCATTCAGGTCAAGATATATCCGTTTAACACCGGCCTGCCCGAGGAGCCTGATATTTCTTTCAAGCAGGGACTGGCCGAAAAGCCTCCATTTTGATGCGGGCATAGCCGATGACCTGATTTCAGCATTTTGCGGAAACATATACACCTCGTCGATCGTATGAGTATAGAAACAAGTTTACCGATTATGACTTATATTACAAGAAAAATAAAATGTACGCGGCAGAGACATAAAATAAAACTCAATTGTAGTGTTTGACAGATGTTTTTGCACAGATAATCATTCCGCATTAAATATACGGGAGAATACAGGCTACGTCGTCAGGTTCACCCGGGGATTATGTGGAGCTGCTGCACACTTAAAATGATATGTTTAATTTATGAATTGACCGGTTCCAATCCATACGCAAAAATAGAAAAATATACATATTGAGGTGATAAAATGTTCAGCAATATAGCCGTCTATGCGGGCGCGCGGGCCAGGAGGATCATACAGGACAGGGGACTGCGCGAAGATGACATTTCAGGTATAATCGGTGCTTCAGGCGGACCCAAGTTCCTGGTGCTTGCCGGGCTCGATAAATATATATTCAGCAGCTGGTTCAAAAAACGCACGAAGCCCCTGGAAATCCTCGGATCATCTATCGGCGCATGGAGGGGAGCCGCATTCGCCTGCGAAGACCCGGTTGCAAAACATGAACTCTTCGTGAACGCATACCTCACGCAGCACTACGAAAAAAAAACGACCGCGGCAGATGTGACAGCCGAGAGCATAAGGATCATGGACATCTACCTGCATGATACCGACATCGATTATATACTGGGCAGGTCGAAGATATGCCTGAACATAATTTCAACACGCTGCACAGGGCTCTCCGCGAGTGACAACAACGCGCTGCTCATGGCGGCCCTGGCCCCGGCAGTAATAGCCAACATCGCCAGCAGAAAAGCCCTGCTGAAATTTTTTACACGCACAATGTTCTATGACAGGCGCAGCCAGTCCCCCTTCAGGTCCATTGCCGGGCAGGACTCGCAGATCCCGCTCACCCCTGACAACATCCGCGGCGCCATACTATCGTCGGGTTCAATTCCATTTGTAATGGAGGGAATAAGCGGAATACCGGGAGCACCGGAAGGCACTTACCGTGACGGCGGACTGACTGATTACCACCCTGTACCGGTAAAGGAACACAGGGGAATCATACTCTACCCGCACTTCACAGAACGCATTATACCGGGCTGGCTGGACAAAAGCCTTGTATGGCGCAAACCTGCAAAGGAATCGCTTGCAGATATACTGCTCATCGCGCCCTCAAAAAAATTTATCGAAAGCCTGCCGTACAGGAAAATACCGGACAGGTCGGATTTTGCAAAGTTCGAAGGCAATGACAACGAACGGTTAAGGTACTGGAACGAGGTAATACAGAAAAGTTCAATCATGGGCGAAGAGTTCATGGAGGCAGCAGCAGGTAACAGGATAAGAAACATTATGAAGGATGCGGAATCTCTGGGGAGTTAAGGTATCTGCTATTTCACGGCGGGGAACCCGCCGTGAAATTAAATATAGTTATATAAGCCTTATTAATACTATAACAAGAATAACTACAACAAGTAAATATACTATACCCATACGATTGCTCTCCTGTTGTTTTTCGGGTTTAAAGCTGTACCGGAAGTGTATTTCACGGCGGGAGGAGTCCCGCCGGAAATTATATAGTTATACAAGCTTGATTATAACAATAACAAGAATCACTAAAACAAGTAGATATATCACATCCATACCTCTCTCCTGTTATTTTTTTCTAGTTTAAAGCTGCACATCTTAAAAGTCAAGTGTTTTCAGACCCTGAATATATATTTCTCCCGGGCAAGCATAAACCTGCATGAATAAAGAAACATGATGCTTAAAGCTATACACCAGAAAGCCGAGACAGCCATGTACTGCCATGAGAATATGCCTGTCACGAACTCTTTAATCACCAGTCCTGAATTTATCATCGGCACATGCCTGAAGACAAGAGATATCCTCTTCGCATCGATCATTGTTACCGTATGACCGCATGCCATCCCGATGATCACCACAGGTATAAAAAGAATCTGTGCCTCGCGTGCTGACCTCGAGAAGACACTTATGGCAAACTCCGCGGCAGTGAATGTCATTATGATAAGTATTGAAAATAAAATTACCCAGATGGCTGAAGCAGCACTTATCGAAATCGTTATCCCTGCTGCACCGAAGACCTCAGGGCTGATCAGATATGAAAGCACTATGCCCGACATGAACGAGATCACACCTGTTATACCGGCAAACATTGCTGCAAGATATTTCCCGGCAACGAGTTCCCCGCCGGAAACAGGTAAACCGAGCAGGTGTTCGAGCGTGCAGCGCTCCCTTTCTCCGGCAAAGAGGTCTGCGGCTACTGCCATGGGCGCCGTTGCAGAGAAGACCAGTATCAGCATGGGTATGAGCACCTGGAGCATCATAATCCCGGCACCCTTCCTGCCTTCTGTGAGTGTCTGCCTTATAACGGCAGCAGTTATGGTCTTTTCATCAGCGGTTTTTCCGCCTGTATCATACTTTACTATAATGCCGTGAATCACATCACACGCCGCCAATGAATACTGGCTTGTATTATCAGCTGTTATGCGCAGAATTTTCTGCTTCATATCCGGCGGCTGGATTTCGTCGATTACAACAGCGATTCTGCCTGATGCAAGATCTGCAGACGGATCAGGCGACTCTGTCCGGGTCACCCTGCCATCCCGCATTATGAATGCGTTTAGACTGCTGTCTGATATATTGATATAAGCCGGTATACCGCCTTCAAGTGAGCGGGCGGTTTTTTTCAGGTTCACGTTCAATGCAAAAAATGAGAGCGGGAAAAGTATAAGGGGTATGAGTACAGAGATTACAAGGGCCCGCCTGTCGCGAGAGATGTCGGTCACCTCTTTGCGGAACACCGCGAATATCATATGCATTCTCATTCAGTGTACCCGGTAAGTTTCAGGAATACGGACTCAAAGTCCATGCAGTGCCTCTCTTCAATGGATGTGACTGTTCCGGATTCAATGATCTGCCCCCGGTGAAGTATGAGCACCCTGCTGCAGAGTTTCTTAATCTCGTGTACGTTATGTGAAGAAAGAAGTATGGCCTTCCCCTGGTCCGCGGCCCCGCTGATCAGCCTGTGTATCGCGGCCGAAGATCCCGCGTCAAGACCGGTCGAGGGCTCATCAAGGAGCATTACTTCCGGGTCATGGATGAATGCGCGTGCTATTGCGGCCCGCTGCTTCATTCCGCGGGAGAATGCTCCCGTACGCCTGTTTATAAAACTCCCCATGTCAAGGAGAGCTGATAATTGCCCCGCCCTTTCCGTGGCCCTGGCACGGTCCATGCCGTAAAGTTCAGCGTAGTACATGATATTCTCAATCGCCGTAAGCCTGTCATAGAGTCCCGGATCAGTACCGGGCAGGAAACCGGTAACCTGCCTGGCCTTAAGTTTCTCAGCCTGCACGTCGTTCCCGCATACAACGCACCTGCCCGACGTGGGCTTCATTAGCGCGGATATTATCCTGAAGCTCGTTGTCTTGCCTGCACCGTTTCCGCCAAGCAGACCAACTACCTCACCGGCTGAAACTTCAAATGAAAGCCCCGAGAGAGCCTCGGTGCCTGACTCGAATTTTTTTGTTACCGATTCCATCCGTATCATTGTGCAATATCCATTGGTCCGCGGACAATTCTGAATTATAAGCGGTTAAAAATCAATTAAAAGACGAACAAAGAATAACTGGAAACGGTAAATCCCTGCTGCTCTACTCATAGGATATAAAGCGTATCCAGTCAATCTGGTATATGCATTCAACCCCATCCGCGGGAGGTCCGCCTATCCATGTGGCAGCGCCATCCTGCGACCACACATTAAGTTTAAGCTGGTACGGGCTGTCTATAGCAATACCGCCTGCGCTGTACTCATATGAATGCAGGAGCCTGCCGTCGACATACCAGTTTATGCGATCAGGGAGTATCTCGATTGCCCATACGTGAAAATCATCAGAGAGATTGAACCCGATCTCAAGGTCAGGGTTGAGGTTAAAACTCGTACCGCCCTCTTCATGCACTGCGAAGTGGACTTCGCCGCCGGTCTCTGTGAAGGATTTTGTGAGGAACTCTATGTCGATCTCCTGCTTAGTGCCGTCATCGGAAGCACCTGCAGTTGAAGGATCGTCCCAGTCTATTGTATAGAGCGAGTTAAGCACACCGTAAACCGGCGACGGTTTGAGCCTGGCCTCCCACCTCCCGTAAAGGAACCTGCCGTGTGTCTGAATTGCTGCGCTCAGGAATGTGCCTGAATCATTTATGAATACCATGTTCAGGTATCCGTCCCTGACATAACAGCGTTCAGGTGAAGTCTGCCCGCCGTGTTCATACCACCCTGCAACCTGCCAGAGAGAAGCATCAACCGTTTCACCATCGAAATCATCCCTGAATGTTTCCTTCGGTGATATGCCGCTGCATGAAAGGGCAGCTGCTGCAATCAGCAGTATGATGTGAATTTTAAAACAAAATATTGCCGTTGATTTTCTCAAGACATCCCCCTCACCTGACATTACCTGATTTTATCCGGGAATCCAGGAAAATACACTTACTTGCATAAGATACACCAAGAATCAAGCTCTTTTATATTCATGGAAACCCGTAACAGACTACGGCTGTTTAATCAATACAACCGTTTTTTTTCAGCAGTTCCAACAGCAGGTTAAAACTCACCAGCTCCTGCTCAAGCCTTACATTTCTCCCGAAGAAATTATTCTGTAATTTTACAAAAAGTTCCTTCTCCTGTTGATGCAGCCGGGTCAGTTCACCTATAAAACGCTTTGCTTCAGGTTCCTCAACCCATGCATCCCGGTGCATCAGAAGGGTATCCTCATCCATAAGGAGAGAAATGCATTGAGGGAAAATATTCCGCACCATGGAGAGTATGCTGAAACCATGCGTATCTATGTCCCCCCAGTAGAATATGGATTTTTCTTTAAGCCACCGGACCTGTTCCAGCATGCTGATTCCATATCCAAGACCGAATATGACGATCGAACTTTTTACATCAGGGAACGCGAGGCCGTTTATTTTGTTCTCGGTAATAAATACCCTTGCAGCCGGAAGATTGAGTGATTCGAATTCCGACAAAGTCAGGGAAATATCCGAGAGTCCGCTCAAATACAACCCGCGGTCAAGTATCCTGAACCTTACGAGTGCCTCATCGTAAAGCAGGCCTAAACTTTTTTCAAAACCGTTTCCGGCAAGCGGCACCGGCCGGTCACCGTAAATTTCAGGACGCAGAAAGCACATCATCTGCAGAAGAATACGCTTATTGCGCTCTATGAATTTCGTGTCTATGCCGGGGATTGTAATCTGCCGTATATAAATTGAAGGTTCCGGATTATCGATGAAGAAACGGCACACTGAAAGTAACCTTGACCAGTCATGCATGATATTTATAAGAACAAGAGGATTGGAACGGACAAACGGAAGGAGATCCGGGAGAGATTTTTCCGTGACGCCATAGAGTTCCCTGAATATTTTAAAGTCTTTTCCGGTGCCGCAGATTGAATGGAAATCATCATCTGCTTCAATTATTACACGCTGAGGAATCGTCTGATTTCCCAGTTGACGATGAGACACGGTGCTGAACTGAACCGTATATCCGCTCCCGAGCCTTGACTTTGAACCTGAAACTAGTTCGTCTATCCATCTACCTGCTGCCGAATAATTATCCGACAGACCGCTCCCCGATATACTCCCTGCCGGAAATTCCAGCGGAAATATATTCTCACCATCACACCACGCGGTGAGAAACCTGCCTGAATCCCAGATTTTCCGCGCCCTTCTCTTTATCTCCGCCGGTGTAATCATTTTCCGGCCTGCACCTCTGCCTTGCGCGACCTGTATTCCTCAATTGTCATGTTGCCCACATGAGACCTGTTCTCATCCTGATACGCAAAGTGCACAGTCTTCACATAATTTTCGATAACATGAATCTTCTGCAGCGGTGTTACTATGAGCAGCTGGAGCTGGAGCCTGGAAAAAAGTTCAAGGCCGTAACGCGCAGATTCATCGGAACCCCGGCCGAAGGCCTCGTCGATCATCACAAAACGGAACGAACGGTTCCAGAGCCCCTCCTGCCCCAGGCTGAACTGGAAGGCCAGCGCCGCAGCCAGTATGGTATAGGCCAGTTTCTCCTTCTGTCCGCCCGACTTGCCCGACGAATCCGAATAAAATTCGCGCTCCGAATCATCTTCAAGCCACCGTTCACTTGCAGAAAAGATAAACCAGTTGCGCACGTCTGTAACCTTTGCAGTCCAGCGCCTGTCAGTCTCGACAAAACCGTCCCTTCCAACGAACCTGTCGATGAGAGCCTTGACCTGCCTGAACTTCTCCTCGGTGTATGCATCCCCCTCGTCTCCCGAAAGCGTTTCGCCAAGGCAGAGGCGAAGGTCCTCCTGAAACTGTCGTATCTCCTGGTCTGTTGTGCGGTCTCCGATGAGCATAATATAGCTTCCCGGATTATATTCAATTCCGTGCAGTGAACCGTTTATCACAGCAATCTTGGACTTTATCTCTTCAACTTCTTTGTTCATCCGGTTCTGGAAAAGGGCTATATCCTGTATTGTACCCTCACGCAGTAGCCTCTTAAAATCCTCCTCGTGCCTCGGCAGGTTCTCGGATACCAGTTCAGACAGCATCCTCCTGTATTCATGCGCCGCCTCAATTGAAGCGTCAATCTCAGATGTTTCAATGGCGTAGGCGTCACGGTAGGACTGCATCTGCTTGACTATGCGCTCGGCATGCCGCCTGTTCTGTTCATTAATATTGTCCATCTGTCGCTGGATGTACTCACGCAGATCCTTCTGGAAACTCTCGGAGTTCTGAAGCGTGATTTTTTTTTCGGGGAATTCCCTGTTACGGATTGCATCAATTCGCGGGAAATTTTCATCACGCACAGCCTGTTCAATCGAACTGAACTTTTTCACGGCGTTTTCAAGGGCGGCAACTAAATTTTCGATTTCCTTTTCAATTTCGCCCTGCTTTTTATTAAGGTTGCCGTATTCCGTTTTGTTATCAACAATCCCCTTTTCAATACGCGACAGCTGTTCTTTAAGTGTATACAGTATATCTGATGTTCCGGTAATCTCCTTCATCTCGGATACATGTTCCTCTATGCGCATGGCAACCCATTGCCAGTCAATCCCGCTGAAATCCTTTATCGCGATCATGTCGCGCCCGGCGTCGCGAAGCTCCCTGAGCCTGGATATCCTTTCAGCCGTTTCCTTCACAGCCTCTGTTAGCTTTGCGCCCTCACTTTCAACGGACTTCAGTTTATGTTCCAGCAGTGCGATCTTCTGTTCATTCTTCCAGCCAAGAATGTAACGGCTCCTGTCATGTATGGAATGGCGGTCATCCTTCTCGTGGCGCACGCCCCCGCTCTTGATCTGCCCGGCATGTGTAAGGGCCTTTGGATGACGCCTGAAATCATCGAGAGTTTCACAACACATATAATCAAAACGCGTGCGTATCTCCTCATCAATCCATTCATAGAACTCATTATCACTCCGTATCCTGATCTTGCCAGCCAGTTGCCCCGGTACCGTCTGCACCGCCCTGCTTTCACGCTTATCCTTAACCCGGTAGTAGACAAGACGACCGCGCAAATCGGTCTTCTCAGCATACCCGGTTACATCACCGTACAGGTCATCAGGTACAAGTATGCTCTGCCCGAAATTATGCAGCACACGTTCAATTGCCCCTTCCCATTCCTCCTCCTTATCCCTGACCTCTATAAGTTCACCGGCAAAGGGGAGCCGTGACTCAACAACATTTATTGCACGGCAGAGTTCTGTTCTCATATCAAGAAGCCGGGCCGGTATATTGGTTTTGCGTCCCCTGAGAGATTCAAGCTCGACCTTTATCGAATCATATTCATCCTGCAAGGTGCGGAGCTTCATCCGCGCAGCGAGTTCCTCTTCACCCGCCTCTCTCTGTTTTTCCTCGCATTGCCCGATCCGCCCGCCTGCAATTTTAAGATTTTCGAAGAATGTTGCTTCATTCAGCGGCTGATCAAGTTCAAGCAGAGAAGCAAGTTCTGCATAAGCAGCACTTTTAGCTTTGCGCCTCCTTCGCTCCTCTTCAAGCGAGGCGATCTCCCTCTCAAGCTCAGCCAGCCTGCGTCCGCCGTTATCCTCGATATCGCGCCGTACCTTCTCGCGGGCAGTCTCAAGGCCCGAAGCCTCTGCGAGAACCTTCTCTATGCGGCGGGATACCTTGCGGTTTTCATCCTCAAGGCGGATTATCTTTGCCTCGATAAGACCCTGTTCAATCCCGGCCATGTAGCTATGCAGACTGTCCCTTGAGGTCCGGAATAAAGCAACTGCGGATTCACCCTCATCGTAGCTGTCGCATTCCCGGACCATGGGAGTAAGGGTCTCTATCTGGCGCCTGGCCTTCAGTACTGCCTCGTGAGCCTGGTTCAGGTTTGTAAAATTGCGGCAGAGCTCGCTGATCCGCTCCTGTATTGAGAATTCATCGAGCATGTGGCTGCGGACAAAATCTGTCAGGTTGCCTATGGACTTCATGGATACAGTCTGGTAGAGCAGATCAATGGCCTGGCTGCTGCGGATTGCCATACGTCTTCTGAATTCGGCGCTATAGGTTGAATATGAATCGTATATTTCAACAGTGTGCCGGGTCCTTAGGTGCTTTTTAAGTGACAGCGGGTCAGCTCCCGGAATCAGGATGTCCTTTTCAATGGAGAGCGGGTCAGATGATACTGCGTAAAAGCGGTCAGGCTGATTAGTACCTTCTTTTAGCCAGAATACCTGGACAAGGGTTACCTTCTCACCGGAGTTGCTGTCGCAAAAACGTCCCAGTATAACAGTCAAAGTCTTCCCTTTTTCGCGCAGTGAAACGGATCGCGCAGCCTGCAGGCCTTCAGCATCCTTCTCTTTTTTGTAATGGCCTAAAATATAATCTGCCAGTGACCTCTCGCGTCCCTCTGCTCCTGCTGCCTTATTGTACGTTATCCTGCCCGGCTGCACAAGCAGTGTGGTAAGCGCGTCAATGAGCGTCGATTTACCCGAACCAATATCGCCGGTGAGCAGTGAATTCTCCCCGGCAGTCTCCAGTGCCCATATCTTTTTATCAAAAGTGCCCCAGTTAAGCACCTCGAACCTGTGCAGCCTGAAACCGGGGAGCGCAGACGAATCCTTTTTATTTTTTTGACTCTGCGGCATAGTTCCTGTATTCCTTCAGTTTATCATCAAGAGAGGATATCCGTTCAGCATCAAAGAACGCCCGGATAATCCTTCTTACTTCGTATATATCAGCACCTGTTTCAAGTGTACGGACGAATCCCATCTCCTTTACCCTGTTCAGCGCGGTATCTATCTGGTCAGAGACCTTTGCCTCGTTGCCCGAATCGGGCATGAATATGCGCATCATCTCGATCACCTGCGCGCGGGTGATGATTACGCGGTTTGAATCCCCGCCGGCATCAGCCTCTATCAGCTTTTTACGCAGCAGAACGCAGAGCAGACTCACCGGGTAGCTCAGCTGCCTGCGCTGCACAAGCCGGGGAACAGCCTGCTCCTCATCTTCCTGATCCTTCTGCCTGAAGAATGCGTAACCCTCAGCCTCATCAACAAAAAAATCAAGGCCGAGGATCTCACCCTGCGCCCTGATATGAGGATGAAGCGGCCCGATATTCTGCCATATTTCAGGGGATGAATCACGGTAGATTACCCCTTTCAGGAGCGTTACAATAATTACCGAAAGCATATTCTCTTTAGTCTGTTCCATAATATCTCTCATTTTCACGCGCTGAAGATCACCAGCGGCAATGAAACGCTTTTCACCTCATCTTTATCAACATACTCAATTCTCTGCTGCCTGTCGGTATTAATCATGTCACCCTCCCCCCTGCTTGCTATTACCATGTATGTAATAATTTCTGAAAGCCCCTTCTCGACCGGGCAGATTTCACACACTTCGGCCAGGGAGACCTGTGTCCTTTCCGCCAGGGCGCGCCTTATGTTATCGCGCAGCCTCACTTCATCAACATAGTGCTGGATGTACAGCGCATCGGGAATATCCGGCGCAGATCCCTCACCGGGATTATCCTCCATGACAGGCGGCTTCTGCGGAGGTGTAAAAAGTTTCCGTTCCATGGGCAGTTCAACATCGGGAGCGACGGAATCCATCGAAAAAAAATCTTTATCGGCTGGGACAATGTTTCTGACAGCGAGGGCGTTCTCCTCAACGGATTTAATGATATCCATAATCCTGCGGTTTTCCAGATATATCCTGCCGTCAAGAAACGTGCGCAGCTGCTCGCCAAGGCTGCCGAGTGTGCGCTTAACCCTGTCACCCGCATCAAGGAGGCTGTACTTCATGGAGACAAGAGACGTCGGGCCGCTGTTTTTTATTTCATCAAACGAGAGTATCTTTTCTGTTCCGGAATCAAGCTCCTCCTGCCTTGACTGCGACATGAGGAATAACCAGAATGCGGCAAAGCTTTTCCCCTGGTCCGAATGTTCAATCACATCATGTTCCCTGAATATATCATCAAGAATATCGGACCTGGCAGCGGCTCCTGCAGCAATCCTTTCGCGCGTCTGCCGGTCAAGGTTACGAAAATTCTCCTCGACCTCGCGGAAGTCCGATATAAGACGGCGAACCTCCTCCTCAATGCGCCAGAAACTCTCCTTTATCTGCCTGCTGTCGTAGGCACTCAGAAGGCCGCTACGGATTTTCTGAATCTCGATATCGATCTCTGCCTTGCGTTTTTCCAGTTCACCGATCCTCCTGTCAGGGTCATCCTCTGCCGCGTTTACAAGATCGCGTATCATCCGGAATATAAGAAGAAGCCTTGATTCTGTACCCACAAATTCCTTCTTCTCAAAAGATCTGAGCCACTCGATCACCTTTTCGGCATGCGGGGTGATGTCGAATTCCGCCTCGTCCCCGGTTTTGGGGTAGTATTTACGGAGCCAGCCCCGGCTGCTGTCTGCCCAGTCATCCAGATATTCAGAGGAAGCCCTGGGATAGGATTCATCGCCGTATATTGAGCGGATAGTTAAAAGGTAATCCTCAAGCTTCTCTTCAAGGGCGGATTCGGCAATAGAGCGGATGTTCCCCTCAATGAAAATTTTTTCAAGAAAGCTTATGATAAACGGAGCGGAATCAGCGGTGAGAAGCCTCCATGCAGGGTGGGCAGCCTTTAATCTATTCAGGTATTCATAATTCATGGATTAACACTAAAAGCCATTAGTTTTAGCGCAAGTGAAATTCGGGGCACCCGGACTTTTGCTTCCGGCGGCATTATTCGCAACCTGAACAAAACTCTTAACTTTGTGAATATTTGAAAAATGCGCTGTTTTTTTTCTTGTATTATAAGGCGCCTGCAATTTTATAAGTTCATTGCCTTAAATAAATAGACCGCCAGAATTACGATAAAGGAGTAGCAATATGGTAAAACATATCATCGAGGATAATGTACTGATTGCGCAGTTCGCGAACGCGCCCACATATTCAATGACTTTTGAAAGCCTTGTTAACATCAGGGATGCCGTTAAAAAAGTAAAAGAGGATGATTCGCTCAAGGGCCTGATTTTCACAGGCGAGGGCAAATTCTTCTGTTCAGGTTTTGACCTTCCAACTTTCATCGGTTTTAAAGGACGCGAGGATGTTCTTAACTTCTTCAACGTTGAAGAGGAGATGCTTTATGAAATTTATACATGCCCCAAACCGGTTATCGCCGCAATTAACGGCCACTGCACAGCGGGCGGTTTCATTATTTCCATGGGATGCGACTACAGGATCGCGACAGACAACCAGAAAGCAAAAATGGGTATGACAGAAATAAAAATAGGCATGTCGCTTACAATCGCCGAAATGGAACTTGTACGATCAGGCTGTAACAGCGAACGAATGGTCCGCGACATCATGTATAACGGCGAAATGTACAGGTTTGATGGTGCGAAACAGATCGGTATTGTTGACGAGATTGTTCCTGAAGCAGAACTCATTGCAGCTGCGAAGAAAAAAATCTGCGCATGGTGGGACCAGCCGGGTCATGCTTTTTCCAATATCAAATACTGCCTCAGGTACCCGATATCTTCACAGATGAGAAACAGGCTCGACACCGAGAACTGGCAGGACGGGCTGTGCCAGGTGCTCACAAGCCCGCAGACAAGGGCAGTCATTGAAATGGTACAGAAGATGATGACCGGCGGGAAATAATCCGTTCCCGTCATAGAATACAAATAAAAAAACCCGGGCTTGACCGGGTTTTTTTATTATAGTACTTTAATAACCGACCAGCCGGGCTGGGATTATTTTATCATTATCACCATGACAGTGGTGATGAAGGTTGTAACAAGCGAAAGCCCTATGCCTGTAAACCACATCATCATGCTGAATTTTTTATCAACCTGTTCAAACCTTGTGTTCATGTCTGCCCTGAGGTCTTCAAAGCGCTTGTCCACCTGCTCAAAACGCTTGTCCACATGCTCAAAACGCTTGTCCACATGCTCAAAACGCTTCTCAATATATGCAAACTGCGTTTTCATATTTGCGAACATCTCCATCATGAGTTCGCGCTGGTGCCTGAGCTCCTCCTCGACCCTGATTGTTCTTTCGCGAAGTTCCATATCGTATGTTTGCGAACCCCGCCTCGCACTGTGTCCGCTTTTGAGCACAGGGAATATCTCTGCGAGATACTTTGCCATCTGCTCCATATCCGCTTTTGTAAGCCTTGATGCCATATTCGTCATATCCTTTACCCTTTAATTATAATACGGCGCATTTCCTGTCAAGCAATGCCGCTGAAATTAATACGTTTCCGGGATCCATTCCGGTAAAAAAATGATTAAAAAAACTGCGCTTTTTAATTATTTTTCATCTATTTAAAGGAGTGTTTCATCGAGCTAAAAAAAGCTTGACTCTTGCCATTTTAAATCTCTTCTAATATTAATAACTGTTTAAAATTTTCCGCAGAAAACAGAACAGATCTACCGTTCTTTTCTCTGTGCCTATGCTGCAGATTATACAGTTTAAGGCTTAATAAGTCTTTTGAATACGAATAACAACTTGATAAGGGTAAAAAATGAAAACTATCGAAGGAAAACTGGACGCAACCGGACTTAAAGTGGGTATAGTCGTCTCCCGTTTTAACGAATTCATCACTGGCAAACTTCTCGGCGGCGCAGTAGACTGTTTAAAACGCAATAACGCCGATGAGGAGAATATTACTGTTGCATGGGTGCCCGGCGCATTCGAAATACCTGCTACAGCCAAAAGACTGGTGCAGTCAAAAAAATACGACGCCGTTATATGCCTGGGCACTGTCATCAGGGGCTCCACTCCGCATTTTGAATATGTATCAGCCGAGGTCTCCAAGGGAGTCGCGCAGGTGAGCATGACCGCGGAGATCCCGGTCATCTTCGGAGTCCTTACAACTGACAGCATTGAACAGGCTATTGAACGCGCAGGTACAAAGTCAGGCAACAAGGGATTTGACGCAGCCATGTCCGCAATCGAAATGGCTAATCTTTTCAGACAGATCAGCTGATGGGTCAGAGGCGCAGGGCAAGGGAACATGCTCTGCAGGGGCTTTACATGTATGAAGTCGGAAAAGCCCCTGTCAGGAGTATTACAGAATTTGACTGGATTGACGGGGAAATCCCCGACGAGGTCAGGAGTTTTACTGTTGAGCTGATCGAGGGGACAATCAGCAACCTGGAAAAAATCGATTCGCTTATAAAAGATTATTCCAGGAACTGGAAACCTGAACGGCTCACTGTTATTGACAGATCGATCCTTAGACTCGCTATTTTTGAAATGATGTTTATGCCCGACATCCCCACCGTGGTCACTATCAACGAGAGCATTGAACTCGGCAAGACCTTCGGCGGTGAGAACTCGGGGCAGTTTATAAACGGTATACTCGACGCTGTGAAGAAACATGAACTCAATGAGGAGTGAAACGACCAGTGCTACTACCACGAAAAAACAGGAACACCCCGGAAGAGGATGAATCAATAGCCCGCAACAGGATCAGCGGCATAGAAAAAATCCAGAAGGGATCAACGCCGGTTCCCGCAAACCAGAAATACATCATCATTATACTTTCACTGGTAGCAGTGATTGCAGTATCGGCAGTGCTCTTCCTCTACTTCTACAAAGGCCGGACAACAGCAACTGACCTGGCGCAGAACCAGGGACAGGGAACCGGCATAGTCACGGGAAACGAAGTGATGCCGGGTTCGGGCTCGCAGGTAATGAGAGATTACCAGACCACTAACCAGACACTCAAAAAAGCAATTGAGAGCTACAAGAGCGGGTTCCTGGCCAACGCGATCACCGAGTTTACTGAAGTTGTAGAATCGAACGCAAGTGACCAGGACAAGGCCATTGCCCTGCTCTACCTGGGAATCATAGCGGATACAAAAGCTGAGTTCGCCAACGCGATCAGGTATTTTGAACGGGCCCTCGGTTATGATAAAAACAATCCCGAAATCTACCTTTCAATGGCGCGCACATACAGCAAAATGAGTGACTTTGAGAATGCCGCGAAATACGCACAGATGGCATCGGACATGTCGCCTTCAGATGTCTACCCCATGCTGCTCCTTGGAAATATTAACTTCAACCTCACACGGTATGATGACGCAATAAGATATTATGAACGGGGGCTCAAGATAAACCCGAACCACCCTGCTCTCCTCTACAACATGGCAATGGCCATGTTCAAGAAGGGCGAACGCTTTCAGGCGCTTGAATACTTAAAAAAGGCAGCCGACTCTGACGGCATAGGTGAAATCGCATACAAGTCATACTCCAGGCTGGGCGCCGAGTTTCTTGAGAGCAACATGTTTGACCTGGCCGAAAAATACCTTGTCCAGGCCGTAAACATCCGGCCCGCTGAAGCGCTGGCGCACTACAACCTCGGCGTTGCATACCTGCGTCAGGGGAAAAACGACGACGCGCTGAAGCAGCTTGAAGAGGCTGAAAGGCTGGGCCAGGATGACACCGGGATGCTGGAGAACCTGGGCGAATCCTACTTCAGCCTGAAGGACTACGACAGGAGCCTGCGGTCATACAACAAGGTGCTGGAAAAAAAGGGCCGCGACGTAAGGATACTGTCACGTATAGGTGAAATATATTATTCCAAAGGCGACCTTGAACGTTCTTACGAGGCGTACAGGAAGGTAACACAGGTACAGCCTGCAACCGAAAACGCGCGCATCGCTTTCCTGAACATGGGGAACATCCTTGACGACGCACAGCGCTTTGACGATGCGATCAAGGCATACGAATCAGCCAACGCGATCAGGGACAACGACGACCTGGCGCACTTCAACCTGGGCCTTGCGTACATGCACGCAGACAAGCCCGCGCTTGCAGTGAACGCATGGAAAAAGGCCGCGCAGATCAATCCCGGGAACATAAAGGCCAGGATGATGCTGGGCGACTACTATCTTCAGAAGGGCTACCCTGATCTTGCCGAGAAGGAGTTCCAGGAGATCGCGTACAAATGGCCCGAGGACCAGGAATCAACCTTCAAGCTGGGAACCATATACCACAGGCAGAAGGACTACGCTGATGCGAAAAAGGCATACAAGCGCGTAATCGAGGCAAACGGATCGTCCGAGTTCGCGCGCAAGGCGTACATCAACCTGGCAGTGATAATAAGTGCAGAACGCCAGGACGAGAACTCGTTCAACGAGGCGCTGGCTATGGTCCAGAAGGCGCTGCAGATCAAATCGGACGACCCTGATGCGCTCATGGCCCTGGGCATGGTCTATGCAAGGATGGAGATGCATGAAAGGGCAGTCGAATCATTCTACCAGTCAATAAAGGCATCGCGCGAGAGCAGGATGACCGCAGAGTGCTATAACAATATAGGCAAGAGCTACTACGCGATGAAGCAGTATAAAAGATCAATCGAGGCTTTCGGCAGGGGAGTTGAAGAGGACCCGGCCAACGAGGAGATCAGGATGAACAGAAAGTCCGCGGTTCAGGCCTACGAGAACGAGCTCAACAGGTAACTGCATGAACACCGACAGAAATATCCTCCAGGAGATTGAGGAAAAATTTCTTGCCCCGTATGCGGCGCTTTCATCGGCGACAAGGGGCCGCGACCATGAAGAGAAGAGCCATGCATACCGCACGGAATACCAGCGCGACAGGGAGAGGATAATCCACTCAAGGGCTTTCCGCAGGCTGGAATACAAAACGCAGGTCTTCATTAACCACGAAGGCGACCACTACAGGACAAGGCTTACTCATACAATCGAGGTTGCACAGATCGCGCGTGCGATTTCAAGGGCCTTGCGCCTCAACGAGGACCTGGCGGAGGGAATAGCCCTGGCGCATGACCTGGGACACACGCCCTTCGGGCACGTGGGAGAAAAGGAGCTGAACAGGCTCCTTGAAGGTTACGGCGGGTTTGAGCACAACAGGCAGAGCCTGCGGGTCGTGGAGACACTTGAAAAAAGGTACGCGGACTTTGACGGGCTTAACCTGACATGGGAGACCAGGGAGGGGATCATTAAGCATTCAGGCACATATGACAGGCCCGAATCAGACTCCTTCATACCCGGGGAGCAGCCGTCGCTCGAAGCCCAGATAATCGACAATGCTGACGAGATCGCTTACAACAACCATGACCTTGACGACGGCATGGCCTCCGGTATACTTAAATATGATGAAGTAAGTAAGCTCGAGATATGGCGTATGGCCGTTGAAAAATACGGGCGGGCCCTGCCTGACTCAAAGAAGACCGCAGTTATGGAGATTATCCGCACTATCATAAACCTTCTCGTTTCAGACCTTATTGACTGCACAGAAAAAAAACTTGAACATAAAAAAATCCGCTCCTACATGGACGTGAAGAACGCAGGAGACCGTGTTGCAGGATTTTCCGGGAGCGTTTCGCACGCAAACGATGAACTTAAACGTTTCCTGCACCACAACCTTTACCAGAATTACCTTGTAACAAGGGTCTCGCTTAAATCACAAAGGGTGATAAGCGAACTGTTTTCAATATACACCGAGCATCCCGACACTCTCCCCGGGAGGTACAGGGATGAAATCGAAAAGCACGGAATAATCCGTACAGTAACAGACTTTATAGCAGGGATGACCGACAGGTACGCCCTGGAAGAGCACAGGAAACTTACAGACCCTCTTGCGAGGGTGTAGCCCACCTTCCCCGGAGGGGGCGCGTAAAACGAAACAAATAGCAGGGCTGGAAAATTAATTTTCTAAATAATATGGCTGAATCAGAAAAAATCTATGATGAATATTAAGAATATAAAATTACAAACGATAACTTATTAATAAAAATAAATACCAATCGCTTTAAACAAGCATGGAGAAAACAAAGTGATGAACAGCGTAGACGACAAGTACCCGGAAATTCCGGAGTACCTTAAGGAGCTGCTCGAATCAGGGCAGACCATAGATGATATTTTTCTTGATAAAGAGGGGAACTGGTTTCACAACGGTGAACCTTTTGTTAATGAAAAGATAAAAAGTTTTTTCAGCAGGTCTGTTGATATCACGGCAGACGGTCAGTATGTAATCCATTACAGCAGTTACACATATCCCATACGGGTTGAGGATGCCCCTTATTTTATAACAGGCGTACAGTTTGAAGGATTCGGGACGTTCGAGAGGATTTTCCTTACCCTCTCATCAGGGGCGAGCGAGGAGCTCGATCCTAATACACTTTTCTGTAAAAATAACAATGCACTCTACTGCCGCATCAAAAAAGGAAGGCTTGTAGCCAAATTTAAAAGATCACCTTCATTCAATATACTCGAGAGGCTTGAAGAAACACCTGACGGCAGATACTCTGTAAGAATCTGCGGCGTAAACATTGATCTTGATATAAAAGAGGACTGAAACAGTGAACAGGTACCTGAACACCATACAGATTCTTGCTGCCGCAGGGCTTGTGCTCTCGGCAATTCTGCTCTACCAGCATTATCACCCTGACATGGACATGGGGATCATTGCATGCGGCAGGGGATTTGTCAATCCGTGCATCTCTGTGGGTCAGTCAAAGTACGCTGTTTTCTTCGGTATACCGGTTGCGGCGCTGGGGCTGATCTTCTACATCTTCATAACATTCATGCTGCTTGTTGCGGACTACACAAAAGAAAAATACTACGCGGTTATAAGCGGCATGATCCTGCCGCTTATTATTGCAGGTATTGCGGCTGACATCGTGCTGGGGAGCCTGATGATTAAGCTCGGAAGCATATGCAAACTGTGCGCGGCCACGTACATAATCAACATAGCCATACTCGTGTCACTTGTGCTGATGATAAAAAAATATCTTTCATGGGATGAACTCACAACTTCGATTAAAAGCATACTGATGCCGGAAAATCCTGACCAGAAGGCCGTCCTGTCGCTGATGGTCCTTTTCATTTTTTTTATGGCATTCTCAGTCATCTCCGGAGCGGGCATTCTCAGGTTAAGGGCCGGCCTCAACAAGCCGTCCGAGCAGGCGGTCACGCGGGAACTTGCATCCTTTTACAAGAACCCGGCCGGCAGTATAGACTTTCCCCGGAGCTCCATGACAGCGGGAAGTAAAAATCCGAAGCTGAGGATTTATGTTTTCACAGACTTCCTCTGTTCAGCATGCTACAAGTTTTATAACACGGAAAAATATATACTGGCCAAATACGGCGACAGGGTGCAGTTCGTATACTACCACTATCCTCTTGACAGCACATGCAACAAATACTTTGACGACTCGCTCTATCCTGAATCATGCACGGCATCCAAATCAATGTATGCAGCAGCAAAGGCCGGGTTCTTTGAAGAATATTTCTTCATGCACTTCCATGACTATAAAGAGATCAAGGAAAACTACGAGGATAAAACAGCAAGAAGGCTTGTAGAGAAAACATCCGATGAATTCCGTATAGGTAACGATAAACTTAAAACATTTACCGACCTGTTCGATTCAGCAGCCTACCCGAAAGAAATTACCGATAATATTGAATTTGCCGAGAAGCTGAAGATAGGGGGAACTCCCACGATATACATTTCAGGGAGGGAACTTAACGGCGTACCTCACCAGGACGTACTGGAAGCGATAATACTTAGCGAACTTAACGTCTCCGGAAAATAAAGCACCGATTATCCTGTTATAGCCGCGGAGTCTGACCTCCACAAGGCTCAAGGCATGGATTCCCGTCTTCACGGGAATGACATTAACCTGCCGGAACTAAAGCATATCAACCGGATCGATGTCAACCTCAACGTAGACCGATCCTGGCCTGAAATTTTCGAGCGCCTCCCTGATCACGGCTGAGAACTCCGCTGTTGCCGAAGCCTTCAGTATCATGTGGTACCTGTAGTTCCCGCCGATCTTTGTGAAAGGCGCGCCCGAGGGTCCCAGCTTCTCGACTTTATGTCCGCCTTTAATAATTATGCCGTCCATCAGGTCCCCCAGCTCCCGCGCAGATTCGATCACCACGGATTCGTCCCTGCCGCGCACAAGGATCCTGGCGAGCCTGCCAAACGGAGGGTAACCCAGGGCCTTCCGTATTTCAAGTTCCGACCTGTAGAACCCGGTGTAGTCATGATTTTTAATAAACCTGAAAACCGCATGCTCCTCGTTGAATGTCTGGATCACAACCCTGCTCTCGCCGCCGCCGCGCCCCGACCTTCCCGCAAGCTGGATCAGCAGCGACACGATCCTTTCAGACGCCCTGAAGTCAGGCATGTTCATCCCTATGTCAGCAAGGAGAATCCCCGCCAGGGTTATACCGGGAAAATCGAATCCCTTGGAGACCATCTGTGTCCCAAGCAGTATATCAATCTCCCTCTTCTCCATTAGATCTATAAGATCAGGGACCGCCTCCTTCCTCCTGGCCGTGTCCTGGTCCAGCCTGAACACGCGGTACCCGGGAAACTCGGTGTTTATGATCTCCTCTATTTTCTGTGTCCCTGAACCCACATGCACCATTGACTCTGATCCGCATGCGCCGCATTTTTCCGGTACAGGCCTTGCGCTTCCGCAGTAATGGCACAGCATGCCCTTGTCCCTGTGGTAGTTCATGGATATGCTGCAGTGGCTGCATTCAACAGCAGCGCCGCAGTCTTCACACATAACAAGCGGTGAAAACCCGCGCCTGTTCAGCAGGTAGACAGCCTGGCCTCCTGCCGAGACCGCCCTCTTCGTGTAGAGTTTCAGTTTTGACGAAATCTCGTCGCCCGCACCCCTGACCCGCACGATCTCAACACCGGGCAGTTCGGCATCTCCGTACCTTTCGTCAAGGGTGTGCAGGGCAATGCCCCCCCTTTCTGCCGCGTAGAGCGTCTCGACAGACGGAGTAGCTGATCCCAGTATCAGGTGGGCGTTTTCGGTCTTTGCCCTGTAGAAGGCAATGTGCCTGGCGCTGTACCTGGGCGAGCTCTGCTCCTTGTATGACCCGTCCTGTTCCTCGTCTATAATCATCAGGCCCAGCTCAGGCGCCTGCATGAATACGGCGGACCTTGTGCCTATGGCGATCTTCGCCTCACCGCGCTGGAACTTCATCCAGTTCTCCAGCCTCCTGTTGGGCGAAAGCATGCTGTGGTAGAGCACAAGCGAGTCGCCGAAAACACGGTGCAGCCGTTCATATATCTGTGACGAGAGAGAAATTTCCGGAACGAGGTAAATCACAGACTTACCCTGGGCAATAACGCTGCGCGCCATGTTTATGTAGATTTCAGTCTTGCCGCTCCCTGTTATGCCGTAGATAAGGTGAGCTGAAGGCCCGACGGATTCAATTTTTTCGAAGATTTCACGCTGTTTCAATGTGAGTATGCCGGGTACAGCGGATGAACCGCTAAAACGCGGGGATACTGCCTTTCCCCTGGTCCTGCTGCTTTCTGATGACGGGAGCGCCTTGCTGAATGCTTCACCAACTGAAGAAAAGTACATGCCCGAGACGTATTTTACAAGAGAGATCAGCCTTTCATCAAACACCGGTGATTCATCAACAGACGCGATCACATCCTTCAATTCGTAACCGGGATCACCGGTGACATCGTGCGTAACGGCAGTGACATAGCCTGTTACCTTACGTCCCCTGAAATTCACTATAGCGCGCATACCCGCTTCAAGACGCATACCGGCAGGCACCCTGTATGTGAATGGTTTATTTACAGGAGTATTTATGTGGACTTCAGCAGATGTGTAAGGTCCTGCCGCGCGACTGCTGATCATTGTTCAAGTTCCTGGAGTTTTGTTTTCACAAGTTTAAGGGTTTCCCATGCAGGGCGTTTCAGGTCTGGATTCTTCACGAGAGATATGCTGTGTTCTGTATTGAACCAGCTGATGCCGCGTGTCGTGTTTACAACAGGCTGGAGGGGGACTATCTCTCCCATGACAATGATAATTTTTGGTTTTACCGTTTCTATTTCAGATTTAAATATCGGGAGGCAGTTTCTTACCATGTCACTGGGCTTGACCAGGGGATCAGTGGTCTCGCACTTGACAAGGTTTGTAATGTAGCACTCGGCAAACACAAGCCCGATCGAGCTGATCATCTTTTTCAGGAGTTCGGCGGATTCAGCCCTGTAGAAATCAATCTCCATCTTCGATGTAAGAGCCGGCGCATTAAGCAGAACCATCACGCCGTTTATACCTGAACCGAAGGGTTTCTTCCTTTCTATAACACCGCGGCACACAGAGCATTCACTTAAAGTGCCGGGCCTTACTGATGATTCAGACTGTCCGGTTTTGCTCACGGGTGCCTGGGCAAGGTAACGTTTTAAATATATTTTCTCATCATCGTTCCTGCATATAATTAGTCCCGATGAAACTGATCCTGTCTTCAGTATGTTGAGGAGTCTTTCCTTCATGCTTTTTCAGTCGGCCTCAATGTCGTACTGACGTATCTTGCGGTGGAGATTTGTTCTTTCAATATCAAGTTCCCGGGCAGTAACCGAAACATTGCCGTTATTTCTTTTCAATGCGTTAATAATAAATTCGCGTTCAAAATTATCCCGGGCCTCCCTGAGCGTTAACTTCTGACCGAAATCCGACTGTCGAACCGGGTCATCAGGCCGCAGGTACCTCAGCAGATCTTCATCAGTCACTTCATCCTCGGGAACCATTATTGTAATCCGTTCAATTATATTGCGAAGTTCCCGCACATTACCTGGCCACCTGTATCTCTTAAGCAGGGCCATTCCCTCGTCGCTTATTGTCTTTTCGCCTGTCCCGTGCTCCCGCGTAAACATCACGAGAAAATAATCTACAAGTATTTCAATATCATCCCCACGATCAGCAAGCCTGGAAACATGGACAGGCACAACATTAAGCCTGTAGTACAGGTCCTCCCTGAACCTCCCCTCTTCAATAGCCTTCTGTATATCGATATTCGTCGCTGCTATAACCCGCACATCCACAGTGATGGTATCGTTGCCGCCCACCCTTTCAAACTGCTGCTCCTGGAGCACCCTGAGCACCTTGGCCTGGGCCGAAAGGCTCATGTCGCAGACCTCGTCAAGGAATAATGTCCCGCCGTTCGCAAGCTCAAACTTTCCTATCCTTCTGCTAAGCGCCCCTGTGAATGAACCCTTTTCATGGCCGAACAGTTCGCTCTCGATCAGTTCATCCGGTATTGCCGCGCAGTTAACCTTGACGAACGGTTTATCCGCACGCCCCGAAAGCTGGAAGATCGCCTTTGCCACAAGCTCCTTGCCCGTGCCGCTCTCCCCTGTTATCAGGACCCTTGCATTTGTCCTGGCCGCTTTTTTTATGGTGCTTTTAATCTCATTCATCTGTTCGGACTCGCCTATCATATCATCATCGATGAATGCCTTCTTGCGCAGATGCAGGTTCTCGCGCCTCAACCTTACCTGCTCAAGCGCATTATTCACGGATGTAACAAGCCTGTCGAGTGACGGGGGTTTTTCAAGAAAATCAAAAGCGCCCATTCGCGTTGAACGTACCGCGATATCTATTGAACCATGACCGCTTATCATTATTGCAGCTGTATCAGGTTTGATTTTTTTCATGCTGCCCAGCAGGTCTATACCGTCCAGGTCAGGCAGCCACACATCGAGTATTACAAGGTCCGGGTTATGCTTTTTCAGAAGTGTCATGGCATCCTCGCCATTCGCTGCTGAAAAAACCGTGTGCTCCTCATCCTGCAGTATATGCGTTATTGAATTTATTATGTTAGGTTCATCATCAACTATCAGTATTGCTGCCATTTTTAACTCCTGAATTAAGCGGAAGCCTGATCTCAAAGGCAGCCCCCTCGCCTTTGAGGGAAGTACACCTGATCCGTCCGTTATGTTCAAATACTATTTTTTCAACAATAGCAAGGCCAAGACCTGTACCGTGTTTTCCCGAGGTCCAGCCAGGTTCAAAAATACTCTCAAGGTCTTTTTCGTTTATACCTGAACCCGTATCCTCAATACTCACCGCGACCTCGCCAGCCTGCCTGTCGAGCCATGACCGGACTGTAATGGTGCCTTCCCCTTTTATAGCCTGCACCGCGTTTGTAATAAGGTTATTCAGCGCCTGCCGTATCAGGCCCCTGTCCGCAAGTATATCAGGTATTTCATCCTCAAGATCAATTTTAAATTCAACATTTTCGTGGGCCCTGAAGAGGGCTACTGTTTCATTAATCAGCCTGTTTATCTGTGCCTGCTCAGGCTTCCGCTCCGGCAGCCGTGCGAATGTATTGAATTCACTCACAAGCCTGAGCAGGGAATTCACCTCGTTTATGATTGTCTCGGTCCCGGCAATAACGGCTTCATCTTTACCGCTGTTCCCTCCAGCTGTCAGTTTTCTCATCCTCTCGGCAGAAAGCCTGATAGGGGTCAGCGGATTCTTTATTTCATGAACAAGTTTTCTTGCCATCTCGTTCCATGCTTCAAGTTTCTGCTTCTGGTACATTATCTTTCTGTTTTCATCAAGCTGCCTGGCCATTGTGTTGAACGAATCCATGAGAGCGCCGATTTCATCATCGCTCTTTTTTTCAAGGTTATGCTTGTAATTTCCCATAGCCACACTCTGCGCAGCAGACGAAAGTTCAAGAATAGGACTGGTTATATTCCCCGATATATAAAGACTGAAAATGTAGGCAATCCCGATTATCAGCATTGAAACAAACATCAGGAATGAACCTGCCCCGCTTTCAAAATAATCCTTGCTCTGCTCGACAAGTCTGTAATCATTTCTTCCATCTATAAAGAGCGACTCCTGCTCTTTTACATCCTGCGGTATCTCTTTCCATAGAATTATAGCAATCCCGGAAGAGGAGAGTGCGCCTGAAACAAAATCATGTCCCATTATGGATATCCGGTCGATCTTTACATTACCGTCGAGCCCGCTGCGGTAAAAATCCGCCACACTCCCGGTATAGCCCGAATTTTGTGAAAGAGAGTTCTGTATAACCTTCGAGTCATCTCCGGCAGGGATAATAAATGCAAGACCGAATCCTTTCTTCTCGTATACCTTCCCTATCCTGTCATAAGAACCTGAAGACAGGTTTAAACCGCGTACTCCCATGATACTTTTTATTGTCTCCAGTTCAACGCGTATCTCTTCACCAAGATCAGTATAATATGCAGAGGTAAGTTCGACCGACCTGTCCAGTGCCGTCATTGTCTTAGGGCTGAACATCCTTGAAAATGAACTTGAAAAATAGTTTCCCGAAATAATTACAATCGGGATAGCTGAAAGGAGCGCAATAAATACAAATGCCATAATCATTTTTTTCTTTATGCTCTGCCTTATATCAACGGACTCAATATTAAGGTTTCTGCGGAACGAAATAACAATGAGGTAAATTGCGGCAATGACCGGGGTT
Organism: Spirochaetota bacterium; assembly: GCA_035403465.1. Taxonomy (GTDB): domain Bacteria; phylum Spirochaetota; class UBA4802; order UBA4802; family UBA5550; genus JAAYBQ01. Next base: position 59,454 of record DAONFG010000006.1, read on the forward strand.
GCCATCAGTGTAGTGATAAAAAAATTCTCATCAACAAGGCCGGCATCTATCCTGCCGGGGTAGAGTCCTATGACAAGCACAGACGTGAAGATAATAATTGCTGTCAGGAAAATTACATCCTGGTATGAATCACTTTTTAATTTTATCTTTTCCACAGGCACTTCAGGATTCCTGAATATGGATTATCGCGCAGAGATCAGACCCGGAAATCATTTTCAATAAGTTTAATAATATAATCAACCAGTTCAGTCGCGCCTTCGCCGTCTGCCCGGATGACCAGCTTTGAACCTGATATTATTGCAAGGCCAAGGACCGACATTATTGACTTACCGTCTGCTTCGACATTATCCTTGACAAGGGTTATATCACAGGGATACTTCATGGCCTCCCTGACAATCATCATGGCAGGCCTGGCGTGAATACCGGCATCGCTGCTGACAACAACCTCCTTCTCAACCATCACTTACCACCTTCTGAAATAATCCATTTTTTTATACGTTCGTCGAGTTCCCGTGCGGCATTTATCCCTGTCTTTTTAAGCCTCTGGTTAAGGGCAGCGGTTTCAACAATTACGGGAATATTCCTGCCCGGCCGCACCGGGATTGTTATCACAGAGACATCTATGTCAAGAATGGTTAATTTATCCTCGTCAAGGCCCAGCCTGTCGTACTCCTTGTTTGAATCCCATTCTTCGAGCAATGTTACAATCTCGATTCGTTTCCGGTTCCTGATTGACCTGATACCGAATATCTCTTTTACATTTATGATACCCAGCCCCCTGATCTCCAGGTGATGTTTAAGAAGCTCTGAACTTGCACCCATCAGCAGGGATTCATCTATTTTTTTTACAACAACCATGTCATCTGCAACAAGCCTGTGGCCCCTTTCAATTAACTCAAGAGCGGTCTCGCTCTTACCTACACCGCTCTTACCCGTGAGCAGCACACCAACCCCGAAAACGTCAACAAGCGTGGCGTGGAGTGTAACCGTCTCAGAAAACATCTCATCTATTATATGAACAAATAGTGTAATAAACCGTGTAGTTGTCCTTTTACTAAGGAATACCGATATATTGTGTTTGTCCGCAAAATCAAGAAAAAGAGAGTCCGGGATATACTCATGCGTGAATATACAGCAGAGTACATTATAGCTGAAGAACTCCTCGTAAACCTTGAGCCTTGCCTCGCTGCTCAGCTGTTCCATGAAAGCGGTTTCACCCTGCCCGAATATCTGTATCCTGTCGAAAGCAAAGTGGTCAAAAAATCCCGCAAGCGCCAGGCCGGGCCTGTTGGTCTCGCCGTACTTGATCTCCTTGTCAAGGCCCCCTTCACCTGCCAGAAGGCGCATCTGGAGGTCGATCCTCCCCTTCCCTTCTATAAACTGTCTTACTGTAAGATTTACCATAAGTTCATAATTATATATATGCTTTTTCTTTCCAGCAAAAAATAACCCGTCCATATTAAAAAATCCGTTATTTAACGCAAAGAGGGGATCCAAATCGATCCCCTCTTTATTATTACATCAGGCTTGTTCAGCAAAATCCCTAAAACGCCGGAACCAGGACCTCGTATTTTTTACCGCTTTTAAAAAGCACGTTAAAATACCTGGTATCAGTATTAAAAAACGGCATGTATTCAGAGCCTGATTTATCCAGTAAATCAAAAGCCTCATCAAGTGTCAGTTTACCTACGTTTACCGCTTCTGTTTTTTTGAAGTTGATTTTCGGATTTGCAGGTGATTCATCAACAACTTCAATATCGTATTCATTGAACCTGTCATAAACCTGTTCATGTTTGGCAAAGTTTTCAAATGGGACTTCAACCATCCTGTAGCCCGGACCTGCCTTGTATATTACGGCATAGTTCTTGTTCGCGAAATCGAAGCCGCCGTCGACCTCTGCAACTCCACGTTTGAAAAGAATATAATCCTTTTTATTCAGCTTCATCTGTAAAAAAGCCTCAATTTTATCAAACGGTTTGTTGCTCACCTGGTTGAGAAGTGCTTCCTTTCCTTTATCACTAATGATGTCAAAGGATGCAACATCCTCTACACCATGTCCTTTTCGGGTCTGGATTCTTTCCTTGTACCTGGAAATCTGGACTTCCATCTTGTCAGCCAGGAGGTCAATGGCTGAATAAAGATCTGCAGCCTTTTCCCTTGCATGGAACTGCACTGAATCGCCGTTCATAATAAGTTCTGCGGCATGGTCCAGTTTCTCAACATACAGGATAAGATGGGTATCGATCAGCTGCTGAAAGTATTTTTCAAGTTTGGATATTTTTTTCTCAGCATAATCCCTGAGCGCATCAGATACATCAATATGTCTTCCCGTGATTTGAATTTTCATAAAGCACCTCTATGATTTAATCATGTTAATTTTTTTCCTCTTGCCTGAAGAAGGAATATTCAGCATATCCCTGTACTTCACAATAGTCCTTCGCGCTACAATCACCCCCTTTTCCTTTAGTTTAGCTGCGAGCTCCTCGTCGTTATAGGGATTTTCCGGATCCTCTCCCTGTACTATTTCAAGGAGAAGCCCCCTTACCCTGTCAGATGAACTGTTCTCCCCGTTTTCCCCCTGTGAAGATTTAATTTTTGACACAAAGAAGTACTTCAGTTCAAACACTCCCCATGAGGTCTGCACAAATTTATTGCTCGAAACTCTGCTCACGGTGGATTCATGCACACCTGTCTCGTCAGCAATATCATGGTGTGTAAGGTACTTAAGATGTCCCGGACCTTTCTCGAGAAAATCCCTCTGCCTGGACATGATAGACATTGAGACTTTAAAAATCGTCTCACTCCTTGTAGAGATATTCTTTATAAATGCCTTAGCTGCCTGAAGTTTTCCTGTTAAGTATTCACGCTCCTCTTTGCTGGAATTCCTTTTTGCGATCAGGCCTTCGTAATATGAACTTATTCCAATTGCCGGAATCCAGTCGTCGTTAAGATTGAGTAGAATTTCACCGTTGACAAGTTTCACATCAATGTCTGGTATTATATATTTTACCTCTTTTGATGCGAAAGCACTGCCGGGGTATGGATTAAGATTCTGGAGCAGCCTGCTCTTTTCGATAATAATATTCATATGCTGGCCGGTTGTTTTCGCTATCCCTGCGTAATCCAGCTTTTCGATCTCATGGAAATGGTTCTGTATCATGGTATGAAGCAGCTTGTCATCAGGATAAAAATAAACAGCCTGAACAAGCAGGCTCTCACTTACTTCACCTGCGGCACAGCCCACTGGATCAAATCCCCTGATCGATTCAATAATTCTTTCTGCATCAGCTGATTTTACCATATCCCGCCAGCCCGCGGGCAGGAAACCGCTTTCATCAAGGAGTGTGATGATCTCCTCGTACAGGTTATATTCATGTTCATCGGCTGCAGTCATCCTGGCCTGCCACAACAGGTGTTCCTTAAGGCTTTCGGTTACTGAAACAGCGTTTTCAATGAATGCGCGTTTCCGGTCAAAGTCTGCACCCTCTGCCAAACGGAGAGAGTCCGGGTTGGTGTAGATCTCCTTCTCCATGCGCAGGGAATCCTCCTCCTCACCGCTAAGGTTACGGTTGAGGTCCTCTTCAAGGATGTCTGTATCAATTGTGGTGTTGAGTTCTTCAAGAAGGGGGTTTTCAAGAAACTCATTGTTGATCAGTTCTGAAAGCTCTACTGTTGAGAGCTGAAGCATCTCTATAGACTGCCTCAGTGTCTGGGTCATGATAATTTTGTGGGATTGTCTCATCCCTATATTCATACTGCTCTTCATTCACCAACCTTTCAAAAAACAACTTATACAAGACTTGTTTCCAAACTGACGATTAAAAACCTTCAGAAAACCTGAAGAGGGCTTTTTGTAAGGGCTACGCCCCTTAAACCCGCTTAATAAAGAGAAAAGAAACAGGTCTACTTTAAATGTACTGATTTTACGCCAAATGTCAAATTAAAACAAAAAAGCCCCGGTATTCACCAGGGCTTTTTTCACAAGGGGGTAATATCCGGCTTTTAGTAGCCCTCAGTGTAGTCCCTGCTGCCGAAAAGTGTGCATCTTGCACCCACGAGTGCCTGGAAACCGTAGATTGATGCGTCCTGCAGTTCTCCCGTAAAATAACCATAATGAAATCCGATCTCTGTAAAAAACGACACATACTGTGTAAGATCAAAATGAGGTCCTGTCCAGAGTGAAAACGAAATACCAGAATCGCTTTTCTCCTGCTCTATACCTGTAGCATTATAGTATCTGGAGTGTGATTCAGCCATACCAATAAAAATCGATGTATTCCAGCTAAGCTGGTACTTTTCCAGAAAAGGGATTACAGGGACATATTCAACTCCTGCCTGCATAGTAAACTGCTCATACTGAGATTCCTCATTATCAGGCCATGCTGTATCCAGATCATCTTCCGTCGATTTTTCTGTTTGTAAAACGCGGAACTGAACACTTACCGTGTCTGTTATACCCAGACCCAAGCCGCCTCCAAATCCTAACTGGCTCTCAAGATCTCCAGCATCAACATATGCACCAAAAAAATCGATTGTAAAAGGCCCGATATCTGCAAAAGATGGTGTTATGCTTATAAACATGATTGATATGATAAAAAATAGCTTTTTCAACACTTTTCTCCTTAAAACGTGTATTCAATTACAACAGCCATGTTAAACTACAGACTGCCGGTTAAAGTATATAATATACTATATATAAAGTCGGCACGAAGTCAAGAAAAATTGAACTCCCTTTTTTTAATGATTAACCCGGTCCCTATCCAGAAATTTCCTGATCCTGTCGTTCAGCTGAACTGATTTCCCTGTTTTAACATCAACCAGTACAAATGTCACTTCCGCGTCTATAACCGGCTGCATACCCTCTTTTTTAAATACCTTCTGGGAAACAGTAATGCTTTTATTCCCGGTTTTAAGCAGATCAGTAGTCAGAATAAGTATATCCCCCGCTGTTGCTGATGAAATGTAGTTAATATTAATATTTACCACTGTTAAAGCGTATCCCTTTGAGAGTATCTCCTTAACATCACCCATGTTTTCAAATGCAGCCCATCGCCCCTCTTCAAGAAACTCAAGGTAGCGCGCGTTATTTACATGGGAATAAATGTCAAGGTGGTAACCCCTGACCTTTATTTCTATTTCACTTTTCATTTTTTACCTCAAATTGAAGATGTATATAAAAGGGATGCTTGGCAAGATTTATTTACGGGCTGATATGCGCCATTTCAAATCCGGAACAATTTTACAGTATAAACTGTACATTTTTGCCACGGAGACACAGAGGTCACAGAGCCCCCGGCCGATAAACCGGCAGTTTAAAATCACCTGTTCCGGCCGCCCCTGGAAGAGGCTTATGAACTTAACGGTCTCACGCAGAGCTGCAGAGTTCGCAGAGGTAAGGATTTAAGAATTTTACACAGATGGGCACAGATGATAAAAAGATATAAAATATCTGTACCCATCCATCCTTATCCGGGTCTAACTGTGTTAATATTTGCCTTTTTGAATTCTTTCTCCGTGAACTCTGTGCCTCTGTGTGAGGATTTCCTTTGAATGGTTCATTTTTAGAGGGAGGCTCTGACCCTGAATCATCCGTGTAAATATTCGCCGGTTTTTTTTATCCTTTCTCCGTGTGCTCTGTGCCTCTGTGGCAAATATTTTTCTGCCGCTAAGTAACAAAAATTCTTCTTTACACTTCTTATGCAGGTAAATACCTTGTGAAAACCTGCTATTATGGCAAATTGCGGTTCCAGGTAACATTAAATCTATATCCGGCAAGATGGTGCAATAAATGAAGAAGATATTTTTTTATATACTTATACTTTCAGGCTCACTAATGACGGCATGTACAGAGAGTTCAGACAACAACGGCGCCGGGGATTATATCAATCCGGGATTTACGGCGAAGGATGTTTTGGCTACAAAAAATTATAACATTGGCGGATTTGTCTGGAATGGTGGCACTGCAAGTACCGGATGCCAAGCCATAGCCTATTCCGGCAAGGTAAGTGGCACTACATATATGGGTTTTGCGGCAAAAAATGGTACAAGTTTTAATTTTAAAATATACTGGCCTTATACATCATTCACATCCGGTACACCATTATCAATAACCGGATGCACAATAAAACTCAATGATGAAACACCTTTGACAAACCAAACAATAAATGTCACCATAACCGACGAATCGGATGATACCTACACCCTTATCTTCAACAGCAATATTACAATTGGATCTTATACAATAAGCTCAGGCAATTTTATCCGCGGTCAGTTGTACTGACAGGGAACGTGCATCAATTCACCGGTTCTGAATAAAGGAATTATCGCAAGCACTCACTCAATTTCATGATACAATATTTTACCTGAACCGCATGCCCTCACCTGCCCTCCGGGCACCCTCTCCCGCATTGAATGCATCAACTTTTTATCTTAAATAAATGCCTGCAAAATTATGATTTGTGATTGGATAAACAGGGAGAGGGAACTAGGTTGAACTTATATCTCTTTCACATAAAATTCAGGCCTCACCTCTCCCGCTTTGGCGGGAGAGGTCGCGCAAGCGCCAGCTACGCGCGGGTGAGGGCATTCAGTACAGGCTTCTCCTACATCATCTTCCTGATATAATTAATAATCCCCTCGACATCGGTCACCATATTTGCAGCTCCGAGCTTTATCGCCTCCTTGGGCATACCGAACACAACGCATGACTCCTCGTTCTGCGCCAGTGTATATGCCCCGGCCTCCTTCATCTCAAGCAGGCCTGCAGCGCCGTCGCCGCCCATACCTGTACAGATTATTCCCACTGCCGAATCCGAGGCATATTTGCTCACGGACCTGAACAGGACATCCACCGATGGTTTATGCCTGTTTACAGGCGGGCCGTCATTTATCTCTACCCAGTAGCCGTTACGGTCGGACTTCAGAAGCATGTGCTTGCCTCCGGGAGCAATCAACGCCACATCAGTAAGCAGCCTGTCGCCGTTTTTCGCCTCACGCACAAGCAGCTGCGACTTGGTATTTACGCGGTTTGCGAACGCCTCGGTAAATTTTTCAGGCATGTGCTGTGTAACTACTATACCGGGACAACCCGGTGAAAGGCTTGAAAGTATCTGGTCAATAACCTCTGTACCCCCGGTTGACGCACCGATGGCAATAACCTTCTCTGTAGGCTTGTTTTTATTAATCTTCTCGGCCTTTGAAAGTATAACATCGGCTGTGTATTTCTCATCAACACTCAGCGGAGTAACCGGACGTCTCCTGTGCGACATTTTTGCACTGCCCGCAGCAATGATTTTTTCGGTCAGGTCCCTTACAAATTCAGGTGCTGTATCACCATTGCTGAAATCAGGTTTGCCGATAACATCAAATGCGCCCAGTTCGAGAGCCCTTACCGCGGCAGAAGTACCTTTGGCTGTTAGTGCGCTGACCATTATTGCAGGTATGGGATTGGCTATCATAAGTTTCTGCAGAAATGTCAGTCCGTCAACTCCGGGCATCTCAACATCAAGTGTTATTACATCAGGACTTAGTGAATTAATCTTCCTTGCGGCAATCGCAGCATCAAGAGCAGAACCAACGACCTCAATATCGCGTGACTGGGATAGCGCATCGGTAAGAAACTTTCTCATGAGCGCAGAATCATCTATTATCAGAACTTTTACTTTTTTGTGATCCATAACATTACTCCCTCAAGCATTCATGCCAGCAGCTGTTCATCCCTCTGCAGCACAAGATTTTTAACTTCTTCGCCCCTCATCTTCCGCAGGTACACCTTGCCGGTATGAACATCGAATATTATTTTCCGTGTATAATCAGCACCCACATCCGAACCGACAATCGGGATGTCCTCCATCTCCATCATGAGCCTTGCCAGACGCACATTGTCAGCCGGTATCATACTGCTGTTGCTGCCTGAAGACAGACTTTTAATAATGCTTCCACCCCCGAAAATTCTTGCCGTAATATTTTTTTTCGACGCACCGTTTTCAAGCATCAGCCTGATTATTGTATTAATTGAAGCAATACCGTACTTTGTTGTACTATCATCATCGGCTGCACTCTTTGTTATACGGCCCGGCAGCATGTAATGGTTCATTGCTCCTATACAGTTCACCCCGTCATGCAGGCACACCGCAACGCACGATCCCAGGAGCGTTGCTATCAGTTCATCTTCCCGTGTGACAAAGAACTCTCCCGGGTGAATGATATTTATCTTTTTGCCGAGTTTATTTCTCAATTTTATATACATCGGTTATAAAACCTTTTTGTAGATAGTTCTTCCTGCAAGAGAAAACTTATCAGTTATGCTTGTTATGTTTTCCGAGTGACCAATAAGCAGGTAACCGTCATCTTTAAGATACCTGTAAAAATTATTGAAAAGTTTTGCCTGGGTCTCCCTGTCGAAATATATTATAACATTCCTGCAGAATATTATATCAAACTTCTTCTTCATCGGGTAATCATCCTGGAGAAGGTTGAGCCTCCGGAAATATACTTTGGACTTTACGAAATCCTTTATCGTGTAGTTGCAGGGTTCCCCCCTGTCGGAATCAAAATAGGTTTTAACTACCTCATCATCAACTAGTGCAAGCCGCTCTGATGCGTATGTGCCCGTCATCCCTTTTTGCAGCACCTGTGTGTCAATATCGGTGGCCAGCAGGAGCAGTTCAGGCATCTGGCGCCGGCCGTAATAATCAAATACAGTCATTGCTATTGTATAGGGCTCCTCACCGGTAGAACACCCGGCGCTCCATATCCTTATCTCTTTGAGTCCCTTTTTCTCAATCCCGGGAAGTATTACATTCTTCATGTATTCAAAGTGGTCATTCTCACGGAAAAAATCGGTCTTGTTTGTTGTAATTGCATTTATAAAATTTATCTTTTCATCATCGTAGTGGCTCATAAGATAGTCATGGTAATCGCTGAAGTTATCAAGCTTCAGATCCCGGAGTCTTTTAATCAGGCGGGACTGCATAAGAACTTTTTTCAGGTCATTCAGCTTTATCCCGGCCTCGCGGTATATTATATCCCTTAACCTTGAGAAATCCTCATCGCACAGATTGTAATCTTTTATCATGTCCCACCTAATCAAAAAGAACTATTTTACCGACCCTGTTCCTGTTAACAAATTCGTTATTTACATATTCCCTTTCAAGGGCCACGAACTCGGAATTCTCATCGTTTTTCTTAAGTATCTTACGGTATACCGTACCGTCCCGCGGAGAAAAGTAAAGTTTGCGCCTGAACATTCCGCCTATATCCATCTTCTCTATCCTGATCCGTTCAAGCTCAAAGTACTCCTTTACAAAGCGTATGTTATTTTCCGGCAGGGATATCTGCCCCAGACTGGAGTTCTCGGTATTACCGGCTCCAAAGATCTTTGCGATCATACGTTTCCTGTCACCGCCCAGTTTAACCATGTCAGCCATGAGGTACTCCATGTTGACAATCCCGATCCTTGAGATATCATCATGAAGAATTCCCTGAGTCCCGATAGTTCCGGGAACCACAAAGTTGATCATACCGCCAAGTTTAAGTGTAATATCAAGCAGGCACACGACAAGACACGAACCGGCAACAGTTCCTATAAAGCAGTCATCCCGTGATGCATAATGGTCACCGGGGTACAAAAGATAAAGCGGCTTTCCGGTCCTGTCCCCCTGGCTCATGAACATGGAAGGCCTCAGGCTTCCTGAACATTTTCGTTGTAAAGAAAAGTCTCCACATCGAGGAGTATTATAAGGCTGTCACCGATCCGGCCGACACCCTCCATGGAATTTTTTTCGACCTTTCCGGAATAACTGATGTTTGTCTGAACATTTGAAGCCGGAATACTTATAACATCAGAAACCGAATCAACAATCATACCAACCAGCCTTTCCTTGACCTCTACAATAAGAATTACAGTAAATGAATCATAATCCTTTCCCGGAAGACCGAATTTATTCCTCATATCTATTACAGGAATAACCGCCCCGCGCATATTGATAACACCCTTGATAAATGAACGGGCCCTGGGCACCTGGGTAATTTCGGACATCTCGTTTATTGACTGGACCTTCATTACTGAAACACCGTAAGTCTCGCCGCCCACAAGAAATGTCACATACTGCTTCAGGTCCTCATTTTCCTGTCCCGATTCCCAGTTTAGTTTATCATTCATATTATTTCACAAACCTCTTCACAACGTTAACAAGATCTTCGGCCTGGAACGGCTTGATTATCCATCCCGATGCCCCGGCCTCCTTGCCCTTCTGTATGGTATCCTTTTCTGCCTCTGTGGTAAGAACAACCACCGGGGTAAACTTGTCGGATTTCCTGAACTCGGTGATAAACTCGATGCCGTTAAGGACAGGCATATTTATATCGCTTATGCAGAGGGCAATCTCCTCTCCCTTTGTCTTGATCTCGCTGATGATATCAAGCGCGTTCTGCCCGTTTTCAGCCTGCTTTACCGGTATACCCAACGGCTTCAGGGCCATTTCAACACTGACCCTGATTGTCGGTGAATCGTCGATTATCATAATATATTTGCTCATTCATGCCCCCCTTGGACTGTATTCGCAACCAGACCTGCCAGTGCGAGTGTTTTATTCAATCCGGCCGGAATCTTATCAAGCCGTAACTCCTTCCCTAATTCCTTTGCCTTGATCGTGGCCGAAAGAAGCACCTGCGCAATAGAAGCGTCAATGCTGACTACGCCCGACATATCTACAACTATTTCATTACTGTTTTTCAGTTCATCTTTCAGGGCTCCGTAAACCTGTTTAACCCTTTTTATGCTGACTTCGCCTTCAAGTTTCATTAAATCCTCCGGTTTAATACTTCTTTATCTCCTGTACAAGCCCGTGAATATCAATAATCAATGCGACCTTGCCGTCGCCAAGAATCGTCGCCCCGGATATTGACCTGCTTGAAGTTATAAATGCATCAATACTCTTGATAACAATCTGCTGCTGCCCGATGAGGTCGTCGATCATGATCCCCAGCCTTTCACCTTCAGATTCCACAATAACAATAAGAGACTCCCATGGTTCTTTGCAGTTAGCCTCTATTCCGAAAAGCCTGTCAAGCCTGATGAGCGAAACATACTCTCCCCTTACAAGAATAACCTCGCCTTTACCTTCAACTGTACGGTAATCCTGCTGTTTTACCTGTATGGTTTCGATTACAGAGAGCAGCGGCACAATAAGAACCGACTTACCGAGGCTCACGAGCATCCCCTCGATTATAGCCAGGGTTAGCGGCAGCTTGACGCGGATAAGCGTACCCTCGCCCTCTTTGGTTTTAATCTCAACAGATCCGCGCAGATCCTCGATATTTGTTTTAACAACATCCATCCCGACGCCGCGTCCTGACAGGTCACCCACCTGGTCTGATGTTGAAAACCCGGGCTGAAAAATCAGCGAAATAATCCTGTCGCGCGATGAATCGGAGTCGGCTGCAATGAGGCCTAGTGCTACTCCCTTTTTCTTTACCTTTTCGACATCAATTCCCTTTCCATCGTCGATAACATCAATGTAAACATTACCCTCCTGGTGGTATGCCTTGAGTGTAATTGTTCCATAAGGGGTTTTACCCTTTGCAGTCCTTTCATCTGCCTCTTCAATCCCGTGATCTATCGCATTACGTATCATGTGCTTGAGCGGATCGCCGATCCTTTCAATAACTGTCTTGTCAAGCTCAGTGTCGCCGCCTTCAATCTTCAGTTTGATCTCCCTGTTTGTTGCACGCGCCGTGTCGCGGACGAACCTCTTGAACTGCTCAAAAGTGGGACCTATGGGCACCATCCTGATGGACATGATCTGCTCCTGGAACTCCCTGGTTACCCGGTCAAGACCGTACAGTGCATTATTAAGAACGAAAGACTTCTCCTCGTCCATATCTTCTGCCAGCCTGTGCAGCGAAGCCTGCCCTATGACTATTTCTCCCAGCAGGTTTATCAGGTTGTCCAGCCTGGCCGACTCAACGCGGACAGTACTGACCTCAATCTTGCGCTTGATTTTATCCTGTTCAAGGAGTGCATCGTCCACCTGCTTCGGTGACGCAAGTCCTTTCTGTATGATGATGTCGCCCAGTTTGTAGTTCTTGCCGCCCTGGATCCTGATAAGGTCCTCCAGGTCATTGTCGTTGATTATCCCCTTCTCTATAAGTATTTCGCCCAGTTTCTTTTCGGTTACGTAGGATTTCTCCTTAGCCTCCGTGTACTGATCTGTTACATTTTCAATCTCGATCACGTTGTCATCTATTACAAACAGGAATACATCCCTGATCTTCATTTCATCACAGGTTGTCTTGATGATGATTTCCCACGAAAGGTAGCACTGTTCCGGGTCAAGGGCGTAGAAATCGGGGATCCTCTTCAGCTGTATATTATTAAAAACCAGTTCACCAAGCGTGCTCAGGTCCTCGATAATCATCAGGGGATCGATGCCGTTGAAAAAGATATTCTCTTTGAAGCTGGCATTTATTTTAAAGAACCTTTCACTGGTGCCGATACCTTTATATGCGCCTATAGCGCTGAGGAAATCTTCACCCTTCCCGTCTGGAGCTTTATCCTCTTCAGTGTACCGGTTAATACGCAGCGTGAGTGAATGTTTTTTCCCTGCAGACTCATCCTCATCTGCATCGGTAAAAAGTTCAGATTTGATCCAGTCAATGCTTTCCAGCAGAATGTCTATTATATCGGTGTCAACATCAAACTCGCCTGAACGCACCTTGTCAAAAAGCGACTCAAGGTGATGAGTGAATTCGTAAACAGTTTTAAATCCCACTATGCCGGAGCTCCCCTTAAGAGTATGAAAATACCTGAATATCCTGTTGATGATATCCTGGTCTTTTCTGTTCTCTTCAAGAGTAACGATGTCTGATTCGAGATTGCTGATTATCTCCTTCGATTCATTCATAAAAACTTCGGTTAACACGGCATCATTCATCACAAATCTCCTGAAAAGAAATATTAGGTCTGCAACAGGGCTGCATATTGTACTTGAAATTATTTTACTGCAGGTATCCTGCCGGCCCTGAAAATTCCTGCTTCATACCCTGCATAAATACCTTATTTTAATCCGGCAACCTGAATAGACCACTCCACCCATATACTTTAAATTAATACATTTTAAAGGATTGTTAAACTAAACTCGAAAATTAATATTTATTTTTTCAGACAGGAAAAGAGCATAAAAAGAGCGTATTTTCTGAAAATACCGGGACCGATGCACAATTCCTCCCCCCCCCCGCTGCTGTATGTATTGATTATGTATTTAAAAGGATCTTCTGCTTCAGATCGGCAAGCGTAATCCTGTCAGCACTGAAAAATTCTTCATTATTCTCTCTAAGAAACAGGAGGTTTATCGACACAAGGGCCCTGTTTAGTGCTTCAACATCAAGGATATACCCTGAATCAATGTTCTTTATCTCATTAAAATTTTCAGGACAGAAGTCGATCCTTCCTTCGGCAAGTATGGGATATCCGTGGGTGCGGCAGATTACCGGCCTGCAGGTATAGATTGAACATGCTCCGCCCGACAGAAAAACACATTTACCTTTTTCAGCGCCCGAAGCCCGTATGCCCTCCCTGTCACCTTCAGATGTCACAGTTTTGTATATATTGCAGGCCTCTACAGGAAACACGCTCTCCAGTATACAGCAGGAGCTGCACCCTTTGGCACAGCTGATATGAGCGGCATATTCAGCCAGCAGCTTTGCCTCAAACGCGTCAATTCTCCCGACAAGCTGGTTATATAATTTAATTGATTTCACTTAATGTTTCCTTTGAATATTATAAAGCATATTGTCATACCCGCGCAAACGGTCATTATGACGGAACATTGCAATCCCTCAGAGAACAAAATCTTAACCTTATAAAACCGCATTTACCGAAACAGACTTCCACGGCATTTCATGCCTCGCAGTGACTCTGTTTGCCTTAATTAATTATCAGGCCGCACAATCATCTCCCGACTGAATACTTTCTGGCATCAGCCGAAAACTTACGCAGGAGCGGTTTGATGTTGCGGTCCGTGCTTTCATTTATGAATATCTGCCAGTAAAGGGGCAGGTATTCAGGCCCCGACGTATCGTACCTGAGCGTGAGCTTGTTCCATGGCGCGTCGTACTTGAGCACAAAGGGGTCCATGCCCCGGATGCCCTTTATGTGTATGAGCGATTCGCTGTCGTCATTTACTATCTGCACATCGCCCGAACGCAGCAGTGCCAGCACTTTGCCAAGGCCGGGATAGCGCATCGTTGATATTTCACGCGGGTCTCCCTGTGTTATTGCCTGGCCCACAAGACTGTCAAACAGGAACTGGTCCATTTCAGGGGCCTCCAGTATAACGCTGTCGATCTGCGAAAAACCCGATGACACTATGTAGCCGGGCTTTGTGTTGTCCCTGTCCGTGTAGAGGTAGAGCTTATTCACATCCGTTGATATAAGGAGCTGTGTTATTCCCCGGAACGACCTTACCATGATGTATTCACCAAAGGGGAGCTTATTCCTCTGCACGGTGTAGTCGAACAGCATGGTATCGGTGTCGCCGGTAAGTGCGGAATTGCCGGGCGCGGACAGAAGCAGCATGAGCGGAAGCAAAAGGATGATTAGTCTTATACGAACCATAATTTTTATGTATAAGTCTGCATTAGAAGTGTCAAGGAATTTAAAAATTTGCCACAGGGGCACAGAGGGCACGGAGAAAGAATTATAAATTCAATTCGATAGTGTTTTTTATATTTTCATATTGTCTCTGTGCCCTTTGTGCCTTGAGCGAAGCGGGCGTCAGGTTTTAACCTGTTCCGCTCTTTTCCGCGGTCAGGAGAGCATTAATCCCTCAGCTGCATGAATTTCAGAAAAAGTTCTTGATAATATAATTTCAGCTTTTTATGCTGAATTTTGTTTAAATTATAACGGTTAACGATTGAATTTTTATACATATCGTCACTGCGAGGAATGAAATTCCGCTACAGTCTGTTTTGGGGAATATCTGTTTTATGATATAAAACACATTCCTGCCCGAGCAGATTGCTTCACTTCTTTCGCAATGACAAGTGCCAATCTAATCGTGAAACGCAGTAATAATCGATAATAGTTCAAAATACAATTCAGGATTTATAAATTTGACTTTATCCGGGAAGATAATTATGAAAAATATACAGAGACACAGGAAACCTTTCCTGGTTGCTGCGATGCTTATCGCACTTGCCTGCGGTCCGCAGGTTGTCTTCAGGACAGGCGATGTTATAATTAACAACGACGAACCTGTACTCGAGACCTCTGCCAACAGCCTCGAGTATGGATACAAGGGGAGCAGGTACATTAAAAAAATCTGGCCGAAAAAAGAACCTGCTGTTCTTACTGCTGTAGGCGATGTAGCCCTGAACTTTGCCACAATGAAGGAGATCCTTGATTATAAGGCAAAAAAAACCGGACGTGAAAATGCCATGTCCTATCCATTTGCCCGTGTCAGGAAAGAGTTCACAGGGATCGCCTTCTGCAACCTTGAGGCCCCGGTTAC
Source organism: Spirochaetota bacterium (assembly GCA_035403465.1). GTDB lineage: Bacteria > Spirochaetota > UBA4802 > UBA4802 > UBA5550 > JAAYBQ01. The sequence continues at coordinate 74,966 of DAONFG010000006.1, forward strand.
AGACTACCCTCTAAAGGCATTCAACGATAAGGATGAGATTTTCTACTTCCAGTCACCAGGCGGCAGTGAAGAGATACTGCAGTACGCCGGGATAGATGTTGCGTCCCTTGCCAACAACCATATCAAGGACTGCGGCGTTGAGGGGATGTTTGACACGCAGGAAAGGCTTGTTAAACTCGGCATTGCTCCTGCGGGAACAGGAAGGAATATAAACGAGTCCCTGCGCCCTGTATTTGTATGGCACAGGGGAACCCGGGTGGCAATTTTCGCGTTCAACGCAGTGATTCCAAAAAGCGTATGGGCAGACATAAACACCCCCGGTACCGCGGGCGGGTCTGATGAACTCCTCTGCGCAGCGGTAAAAAAGGTACGGCCTGAAGTTGATGCTGTTGTTGTGAGCATACACTGGGGGCAGGAGGTAACATCGGACTATCCTGTTGAACAGCCCGAAAAGGAACAGGTTGTGCTTGCGCACAGGCTGATCAATGCGGGTGCATCGTGCATCATAGGACACCAGTCTCACGGACTTGGGCCTGTTGAAAGGTACGGCAGCGGCATTATATTCTACAGCCTGGGCGATTTTGTCTTTGCCGGCAGGCATTCGGACGCGCACAGGACCAGTATGATGGTACGTGTCTCCCTATCGGAAAAAGGGCTTGAATCATACACCCTGATACCAGTAAACATCAACCCGCTCGAGGTAAGCTATTCACCTGTAATCCTTGAAAACAAAAAAGGCGACGCAGTAATAAACAGGGTGCTCAGCGTGCGGGATGACAGGTATTCGGATTACTACACCAGCCTGGTTGCAGGAACCAAAAAGCAGAACAAAAAAGAGACAATCGACTGACAAGGATTTAAACATGAAACGTTTTATCACAGTTTCAGCAGTGTGCGCGCTTCTCTTAACAGCAGTGCTGGTTGAAACAGAACCAGCAGTAGATAGTACAACTTTCCCCGGAATAGAGATGGTCCTGATAAAATCAGGAAAGTTCACCATGGGGAGCACACTTAGCGGCGCAGATTATTCACCACCGCATACAGTAAATATAACCGCTTTCCGCATGTCAAAATATGAAATTACACAGAAGATCTACGCAGATGTAACCGGGCAGCGGCCATGCGCCGGGAGCAAGTACGGTGAAGGCGACCTGCTCCCGGTCTACAATGTGAGCTGGTACGACGCGGTTGAATTCTGTAATAAACTCAGTTCAGTCCACGGGCTGAAAGCTTATTATAATATTGTCAGGGACGATATTGATCCTGCAAATATTTCTCCTTACGATCCGGTCAAGTGGGAAATCTCTGTAAACTCAAAAGCTGACGGGTTCAGGCTCCCAACCGAGGCGCAATGGGAGTATGCCTGCAGGGGCGGCACATCGACACGGTTCTACTGGGGCAAGAGCGCGTCATGGGACGTATCCGGAAGGTATTCATGGCACATGTTCAACACCGGCGTGAAGAGATACAGGGACAACCAGCTCTGGTGGGTCAAGTACCACAAGGTACAGAAGACCGGGGGCCGCAAGGCTAATGCTTTCGGGCTCTACGATATGTGCGGCAACGTATCAGAATGGTGCTACGACAGGTATGATGTTTCCTTTTATACGGCTGCAGAACTGACAGATCCAACAGGCTGGAACGGCGATTATTCATACAGGGTTTTCAGGGGCGGATCGGTCCTCGATTCGCCCGCGGACTTTTCATCATACAGACGATGGGCAATGGGAGCATTTGAGAAACAGCACACAACGGGGATACGCCTGGTGCTGCCGGAGTAACATGTCGATCCATATAGACTCACGGAGGAGCAGAAATGGAATTTATCCGGAACAGCGGAATTGAGTTAACACTACTGGTACAATCTGCCGCTGAATGGTTGTCGCAGCAAACTCATTGATCACCGGGCAGGAAGCTTTTAATTTAATACTTGAACAATTCTCCGCATCATTTACAACAAGCCAACCATAAACAAAGGAACTCGCATGCAGCCCGGAACTCTGTACATAATAGCATCACCCATAGGGAACCCCGAAGATATGACAATCAGGGCGCTTAAACTTTTAAGCGAAACAATAGACATTGTCTACTGCGAGGACACGCGCCAGACCGGCAGGCTGCTGTCGCACCATGCCATAAGCAGGCCACTGCGATCGCTGCACGCCCATTCCGACGATGCGAAGATCATGCATATGGTTGATGAGATACGTTCAGGCAAAAACATAGGTTACATGACAGACTCGGGCACACCGGGTATGTCTGACCCCGGCAGCAAGATTGTGGCAATTGCCAGGCATGAAGGTGTGTCCGTCATTCCGGTACCCGGTGTGTCTGCGTTGACAACTATTGTTTCGGTTTCCGGGTTCCCGGACAAGAACATTCTCTTTGGAGGTTTCTTAAGCAAGAAGCCGGGACGCAGAAAGAACGAGCTCTCGAGGATGCGGGAGCATGAAGGTATAATTGTGATTTATGAATCGCCGCACAGGATAAAGAAGGTGCTGGCGGATATAGCGGAAATATTCCCCGACAGGGAGGTCTTTATAGGCCGCGAGATGACCAAGAAATTCGAAGAGTTCATTGCGTTGCGTGGTGACAAAATACCTTCCATGCTTGAAGAACTCAAGGATATGGGAGAGTTTGCCATAGCAATATTCAACAAGGAGCTTAAATTTACCGCCGACGGGGATGAGTAATGCCCTCATCCGGCCTCCGGCCACCTTCTCCCGGGTTTAGCACATGAACATGGTTTCTGCATGAATTTGCATAAATCCGAATATTATTATGACATGAATAGGGAGAAGGGATTTCCTGAACTGGTTTAAGTTTTATCCCATCTATCTGAATGAAAAACAAAAAGTTCAGGTTGAGCCTCTCCCGCCAGAGACGGGAGAGGTCGCGCAAGTGACAACGGCGTGCGGGTGAGGGCATGCGGTTTAAATCCATCTCAAAATCTCTATAAATATCGATATTTTATTGACATCAATGGGCCGAATTCCCATCATTTCACTTTACTGCAAATACGCCGGTTTTCGGGGGTGAAACCATGAATTCATCAAAGCTGACAAAACTGATCAACGAAGACAAGGAGTACCTCTTCCAGAATTACGGGGACAGGCTCCCTGCCGCATTCACAAGGGGCGACGGATCATACCTGTATGACCAGGACAACAAAAGGTACGTTGACCTGTTTTCAGGTATCGCCGTGTCTTCACTGGGCCATGCGAACAAGGCCTTTTTAAAGGCACTCCACGGCCAGGTGGACAGGATCATCCACACATCTAACTGGTTCCTTAACCCGGAACAGATCGAGGCCGCTAAACTTGTCTCCGAGACTTCGTTCCCGGGCAAGACGCTCTTTGTCAACAGCGGCACAGAGGCAAACGAGGCTGCGATTAAACTGGCGCGCAGGTACGGCCTTTCCATCTCCCCGAAAAAATACAGGATTGTGACATTTAGCGGGTCATTCCACGGCAGGACCTTCGGGTCAATGTCTGCAACGGCGCAGGAAAAGATACATAAAGGATTCGGACCAATAGTTCCAGGATTCATATACTGTGAGTACAACAACCGCAAAGCGTTCAGGAAGGTCATGAAGAAGCATAAGAATATAGCGGCTGTCATGCTCGAACTGATCCAGGGCGAGGGCGGAATCAATGTTGCTGACCAGGACTTTGTGCGCGATATATTCGAGCTATGCAACCAGAACGGCGTACTTACCATAGTGGACGAGGTGCAGACCGGTATCGCCCGCACGGGTAAGGCCTACGTGCACCAGCACTACGGCATAACACCCGACATACTGACACTTGCCAAGGGACTTGGCGGCGGTGTGGCAGTCGGCGCCCTGCATGCCAAGACATTCCTCTCGGAACATTTCCCCAGGGGAGTACACGGCACGACATTCGGCGGCAACCACCTTGCCTGTGCCGCTGTTGTTGCCGTACTTAAAGAGATAAAAAAGAAGCCCTTCCTCACTGGTGTGACAAACTCGTCGGAATATATTTTCAACAGGCTTAAGAAGATCAAGCAGAAGACATCGTACATACGCGGCATCAGGGGTATGGGGCTGCTGATCGGTGTCGAGATTGCCGAACCGGGTTCGCAGCTTGTCAGAGATGCGCTCGAGCAGAAACTGGTGATCAACTGCACCGCGGACAACATAATAAGAATAATGCCCCCGCTTAACATAGAGATGAAGGTGCTCGAAGAGGGGATGGATATTTTTGAAAAATTGATACTTGCGAAAGGTGAACAATATGAAAGTACCCGTAATTAATACGGCTGACCTGCTGACCCTGTCGGACATCACGCGGGAGGAGATGGTCAGCCTGTTCGAATTCTCGGCAAAACTGAAGCGCGGCGTACAGAAAGGAAAGTTCCCCGCCCTGCTTAAAAATAAAACACTGGCAATGATATTCGAAAAGAACTCCACAAGGACCCGCGTATCATTTGAAACAGGCATGATCCAGCTTGGCGGCCACGCGCTGTTCCTCAGCAGCAGCGAGATCCAGCTTGGGCGCGGAGAGACTATCGCCGACACTGCCCGCGTTCTTTCAAGGTATAATGACGGCATCATGATCCGCACTTTCGCACACAGCAAGGTCGAGGAACTGGCAAAGTTGGCTGACATCCCTGTGATTAATGGGCTCACGGACTCGTTCCACCCCTGCCAGGCTCTTGCTGACTACTTTACCATCTGGGAAAGGGAGAGCGACATCACCAAAGTCAAGCTGGCTTACATAGGTGACGGGAACAACGTCGCCAACTCACTGCTCATGGGCGCCTCGCTGCTTGGCGTGGACATAACAATCGCGACACCCAAAGGCTTTGAGCCCGAAATGGCTGTTGTTGAGAAAGCATACAAAATGGCGTCAAAGACCAGCTCACACATAACAATTACAAACGACATCAGCAAGGCGGTTGACGGCGCTGATTACCTGTACACTGACGTCTGGGTGAGCATGGGACAGGAGAAAGAGACTGCGAAGAAAAAGAAGGTATTCGCAAAGTATAAAATTACTGACGAACTGATCGCGCATACAGGCCGGGACACAAAGGTGCTGCACTGCCTGCCTGCTCACCGCGGCGAGGAGATTACAGATTCAGTCATGGACGGGAGCCATTCAATCGTCTTTGACCAGGCCGAAAACAGGATGCACTGCCAGAAGGCTGTAATGTGCGCACTGATGGGAAGATAATTCAAGAGGTACTAATAAAATGAAAAAAGTAAAAAAGGTTGTACTTGCATATTCAGGCGGACTGGACACTTCCATAATTCTGAAGTGGCTGCGCGAGACATACGACTGCGAGGTAATTGCATACGCCGCGAACATAGGCCAGGAGGAGGAGCTTCACGGTCTTGAGGCAAAGGCGAAAAAAACAGGCGCCAGCAAATGCTACATTGAGGACCTTACGAAGGAGTTTGTTAAGGATTATATTTTCCAGGCGATCAAGGCAAACGCCATTTACGAGGACAGGTACCTCCTGGGTACATCACTTGCGCGCCCTGTAATTGCAAAACGCCAGGTCGAAATCGCGCGCAAAGAAAAAGCGGATGCAGTTTGCCACGGTGCAACAGGAAAAGGCAATGACCAGGTAAGGTTCGAGATGGCATTCAAGTCACTTGCACCTGACCTCACCATAATCGCACCCTGGCGGGAATGGGAACTCGACTCCCGCTCCAAGCTCTTTGATTATGCGGAAAAACACAAAATCCCCCTTCCCATAACAAAGGACAAGCCGTACAGCATGGACAGGAACATACTGCACATATCATACGAGGGGGGGATCCTCGAAGACCCGTACAGGGAACCTGACGAAAGCATGTTCCTCCTTACTAAATCGCCCGAGAAGGCACCGGACAGGGCGCTATACATCGAGATAGGTTTCGAGAAAGGTGAACCTGTTTCAATCGACGGGAAGAAGATGAAGCCTGTTGCGCTCATGAAGAAGCTTAACACCATTGCAGGTGAAAACGGAATCGGCCGTGTTGACATAGTAGAGAACAGGCTTGTTGGAATCAAGTCACGCGGCGTGTACGAAACACCCGCTGGCACAGTTCTTATGACAGCTCACCGCGACCTTGAATCTATCACCCTTGACCGCGACACACAGCATTTCAAGGATAACCTTGCAAACGAATACGCAGCCCTCATCTACAATGGCCTGTGGTTCACGCGCAAACGCGAAGCGCTCGATGCGCTCATCAACAAGACACAGGAGTTTGTCACAGGCTTTGTTAAAATCAGGATGTACAAGGGCAACTGCACTGTCGTTGGCCGCAAGTCAGACGTTACCCTGTACGAACCGGACATCGCGACATTCGATGCCAGTAAAATGTATGACCAGAAGGACGCTACGGGATTCCTGAACATCTACGGTCTGCCGCTCAAGGTTGAATCACTGCTGCGCAATAAAAAGAAGAAAGCCAGGTAGAACATTTTACAGAATGGCCCGGTTTATTAGAATTTCTTTGTCATACCGGCTGCAGTGTAACGAAATGCCGGGAGCGTTCACGATGAACGCCTGTCAGCAATGGACAGGATGTCCAAAAGATGCTGACCATCTTAATGATACACAAAGTAAATCAAAAGCACTTCCAATCATAAAGATTCCCGCCTTTGCGGGAATGACATCCGGGTACCTGTTAATTTCAATCTGTCACCAGATATAACAATGAAAGCAATACTCCAAATGATACTCCCGCTGATTCTTCTCCTTGTACCGTACACTCTTTCCGCAGAGACTAAAACCATAAAAGAGATAAAGTATTCAGGACTTGAAAAAACCAGGTCATTTGTTGTTGATTCAAAAATACTGCACAAGCCTGGCGAGCCCTTCATCGAAGAACTCTGGATTAAAGAAAAGAACTACCTCATGGACCTTGATATTTTTGCAGACGTTGAACTTGAACAGACGGCAACGGATGAGGGAATAATGCTTCATTACAGGTTCACCGAGCTGCCTTCATTCATCATTTTCCCGGCAATGAAAAGGACTGACCAGGACGGGCTTCTCATGGGACCCGGACTTACAATAATGAACCTCTTTGGCGAAGGGATTCAACAGGAGTTCCTTAACAGGTTCACTATTGCACCTGAGCCCATGCGGGCAAAGGAATTTTTAAGCTATACATATATCCCGGACGTATACGGCCTCAACATGTTCGCCGAGGTTACTGTCAACTACTTCAATTCATACAATACACTCAAGCTCTATAATGAAAATTCGTTCTACAGCGTGGCTGCTCTGACCTTTAAGCTGCCAGGTCAATTCAGCATGATCGCATCATTCTCCTCGCTTAACGTAAAGCATGATCCAGGATCAACAATATTCACGGCCGATGATACCGCCATGCAGATGTTTTACGGTGACGGAAGATGGGACTACATCCCGGGGGCAGGTGCTGGTTTAGTCATGGATACACGGGAACGGATTATGAATCCCCACAGGGGATTCTACGCGGAAACAAGGTATACGCTTTACGGTGAAAAGCTGGGCGGCGACGCTGACTACTCAGAGTTTATTGCGGATTTCAGGGGTTACATGCCCGCAGGATTGAGGCATGTATTTCATTTATCGCTGCTGGGCAGGTACAGGCCGGGAACGGTTCCCGCTTACGAGCTCTACCATACGGGCGGAGTAAACAGCCTCAGGACATTCATGCCTGACCCGGACATCTGCGGGCAGCATGAATTTCTCGGAACCCTTGAATACAGGTATGAACTTTTTACCGGTAAACAGGTCTCGCTGCTTGGCCTTAACGGATACTACGGCCTTCAGCTTGCTGCAGGAATGGACAACGCCGTCCTGTGGCTTCCCGGTGAATCATTTGAAGACGGCCGGTACTTCTATTCATTCTACGCCGGCGTTCACCTCCTTGTGCCCGCACTCGAGAGGGTGCGCCTGGAATTCGGCTTCAACACCATTGACCCGCATGACAGGACTGTAAAATTCGGGATAAACCTGGGCTGGTACGAAAAATCATACACGCAGAGGAGAAGGGTCCGGTAGTCTGCATGTTATATGCTTGACTTGGATATCTGCATAAACATCCTGTGGCAGGAGACCTGTTTATGAAGGAACTTATTGAACTGATAAATACCGGTATTACAGCCAGGACAAGCGATCTCTCCATGCAGAAGAAGGTATGGGAGTCAGTAACTGAATTTTTCAGGCCCGACATAAACCTCTACAGGAACACAAGGCCCTCTGTTGTCCTTGCGCGTGAAACAGGGGACCTGGGGCTTGCTGTATTATGGGTAGTCCAGGCAGCTCTCGCGCGTCCGGTTCTCAAAGACCTTACATTGAACCTTGAAAATGCATCCGGCATATCACCTGTTGTTTCCGGAATGAACGATAAAACCATACTATCCCTTGCCCATTCCGAATCCCCCGCAGCCCCCGTCACTTATATGATAAATGGTGAAGTAGCGGTAATAAACGGCACAAAAAAATTTATCACGGCAGGAAGGAACTCCGGGCTTATCATGATCACCTGCAGGGAGACCGGCGCCCCGAAGATCGACCGTATCGCACTGGTAAATAACAAAGAACTTCCAGCCGGGGCTATGAATCCCCTTGACCTGAAAATAATGCGTACCATTGACCATACATCGCTCACCCTGAATGAATTCGACCTGGACGCGGAGAGGCTTCCGTCTGTTGATCCGCGCGTAATCCGGAGGTCAGTAAAAAAGTGGGGGATTGTCGAGCGCGCCCTTATCATGGAATCTTTCATAGCCTTTCTTCTGTATTGCGAATACGTATTTTCTGAACTTGGAGTAACCATTGCATCGGATGATGAAATAATTTCACTCCTTGAAAAGCAGACTGAGTCAGCATCAAAACAGTTGGAAGAGGCGGTTTTTGAAAAACAGATTACAACGGGGAATGCGGGGATGGAGGATGTGATCAAACTGGCAGGCAGGTTTCAGCATGCGTATTATGAAAAAGAGCATACGATCCCCGCAGATGAAAAGATAAGGCTTGCGGACCTGTTTCTTTTTAACAACCTGAAGGGTTAAATTAGTTCTTGAAAAATAGGGGGTAAATTGTTCCCCTGTAAATAAATGCTGCCCGATAAGGAAGCAATGTCATTCCGGTTTTCCCGGGGGGAAATACCGGAATCTTAATGAACAAACCGTTTTTTGTTAATGAACTGGTTCATGCATCAAGATTCCGGCACTCAGAAATGATTCGGCCGGAATGACAGGATAGAAACAAAAATTACGAATAACGGTGTCTGAAATGTTTACCAGTGTTGAAAACGCAATAGAAGAACTAGAAAAACAGAAATACATAGCGTCCAGGGAGATTGCCACAACTGTATACCTGGCCCTGCGGCTTGAAAAACCCGTGCTTGTAGAGGGTCCGGCCGGTGTCGGCAAGACCGAACTTGCAAAGTGCATAGCATCCGCCCTGAATATAGACCTGATACGTATGCAGTGCTACGAGGGACTGGACGAGTCAAAGGCACTGTATGAATGGGAATACGCGAAACAGCTGCTGTACACGCAGATCCTCAAGGACAAACTCTCCGAGATCATGGGATCTGAAGATACCCTGCAAGGTGCCGTGAATAAACTCTCCAGCGCAGAGGATGTATTCTTTTCAGAAAAATTCCTCATACCGCGCCCCATACTCAAGTCCATTACCATGCAGAAGCGTTCCGTGCTGCTTCTTGACGAGATCGACAAATCAGACTCCGAGTTTGAAGCTTTCCTGCTCGAGGTGCTTTCAGACTTCCAGGTTACAATCCCCGAGATTGGAACGTTTAAAACAGAGGTTAAACCCTTTGTGATTCTCACATCAAACAGCGCGCGTGAAATGTCTGACGCTCTGAAGAGACGCTGTCTGCACCTTTACATTGATTACCCGACACTTGAACTTGAAGAGAAGATAGTATCACTCAAGGTGCCTGAAAGCGGGGAAAAACTTATCCACCAGATCGTTGGAACAGTCCAGAGAATAAGACAGCTCCAGCTTAAAAAGGAACCGAGCATAAGTGAGACCCTTGACTGGGCCAAGGCCCTTGTGCTCCTTGGATACCAGGACCTTGACCCTAAGATCGCGACCGAAACTCTTAACTTTATCCTGAAGTACGAAAAGGACATCGAGATGGCAATTAAAGAAAGTAAGACTATATTTCAAAATTAGAAGCAGCGGTTACCAGAACGCTGTCATTGCGAACACAGTGAAGCAATCTGTACAGGTTACAAAAAGTAATAATGAAACAGATTGCCGCGTCGCTTACGCTCCCCGCAATGACGAATTCCTGAATGAAAATAACAGACAACCATGACAAAAACAGGATCATACATAACATCAAAGATTTTCGAGTTCATCGAGGTGCTTCGCGACGCAGGGGTCATCGTCTCTGTTGACGAGGTGCTGTCCGTGTTCAACGCAGCGCCCGAGATCAACGTTCACGACAAGGCTGTATTCCGGCAGATGCTGAAGACCACACTTGTCAAGGATTACACGGACATACCGGTATTTGATAAATGCTTTGAACAGTTCTTTACTGCACGCGAAAGATTCTTTGACAACCTTGACGGCGACATGGCCGGGCTTAAAGGCGGCAGCCCGCAGGAGATGATTTCAGAAATCAGCAATATGCTCGACAAGTTTCTGGAATCGCTCGACTCATCCATAGTTCTTGAAAAAAATCCAGACGATATAATGCGCCTGTTCCTGGACGAACTTCCGGAATCCTCCTCCGGCGGCGGTGGCGGACTCTCGCTCTTCAGGACAAAGGGAAGTATCGGATCATCCCATACATCAAGAAGCGAACAGGGTGAAGAACGCGGGATAGACCCTGATGAACTGATGGAGCTTCTGCGGAACATGATGAACCTGAAACTGCAGAAACGCCGCATAGGCAAACAGATCACACAACGCGAGAACTTCCTGCTCAACAGGTTCATATACCAGCTGAAGCCCGACGAAATAAAAGAGATGCGCGAAATGGTTAACCGGTTCGGCCAGAAACTGAAGAACCGCATATCCCTCCGGAAAAAAAGGGTAAAGCACGGCGGTATTGACATCAAGCGGACACTAAGGACAAACATGCAGTACGGCGCAGTGCCGTTCAAACTGTTTTACAAAAATAAAAAAATAGACAGGCCGCAGCTTGTTGTCATGTGCGACGTATCCCGTTCAGTAAACCAGTACTCAAGATTCATGCTGCTCCTGACATACAGCCTGCAGAGCCTTTTTTCCAAGGTGCGTACATTTGCATTCATCAGCAGTATGGTTGAAATAACCGACCTGTTCAGGGAGATGGATCCCGAGGTCGCTATTAACTCGATGTTCACCGATACAAACTTCACATACGGATGGGGGAGTAACTACGGCCGCTGCTTTGACATGTTTATGGAAAACCACAGCGACGCACTTACACGTAAAACATCTGTACTGATTCTGGGTGATGCGCGTAATAACGACAATGACCCGGGACTGGAATCGTTCAGAAGAATATCCGAAAGAGCGCGGAATGTTTTCTGGCTTAATCCTGACAGAAAACACCTCTGGGACTGGAATGACAGTATTGCCTCTTTATACGGCAATTTCTGTAATGAAATGAAAGAAGTGAATAATTTTCTCGATTTATCGGAATTTATTGATAAATTGTTTATTGACATGTACTAGAAATAAAATATATTAAAATATGAATTGATATTTCTATTGGATTGAAGAATTAGCATAAATGTGCTTTACAAATACAATATTATATTAAAAATCAGTAAAAGCATAGATTCGGAGGATTGCGTGAATATAGAGTTCAGAGAGCTGGGGGATCACAAAATAATCGACGTAAGCGGAGAAGTCGATTTATACAATGTCAGCGAACTGAAAAAGGCGCTTTTCAGTATCACAGACGGTCAGTTTAAAAGCGTTATAGTTGACATGAAAAAGGTGAATTACATGGACTCATCGGGAATCGGTGCGCTTGTCGCAGGGATGAAAAAGATGAAAGCCCACAACGGTAAATTCGCCCTTATGAATATACACGATGATGTTCTAAACATACTAAAGCTTGCCACGCTGGATAAGTTTTTTACGATTTATGACACAGAAGATGAACTTGTGTAAATATCGCGTGACACTTGAAATAAAAAAACCGGCCTAAACTGACCGGTTTTTTTTATTCTCCTCACTAACTTTCGCGCTTGAACACAAGCAGTGTCATGTCATCGTGCGGGGGGGCATCCTTCTGGAATTTTTCAACATCCTCGACAAGAAGCCTGGCAAAATCTTCTGCGTTCAGGCGGTTATGCTCAAGCATAAGTTTCTGGACACGGTTTATCCCGTACTCCTCCCTCTCAGGATTCCTCATCTCGGTTATACCGTCAGTGTATAGAATAACCATATCCCCGGGATTGATCTTTACTCTGGCCTGTTTGTATTCAACATCCTCCATTATGCCGATTGGAACACCGTCAAGCGCGCTCCTGGTGCATGCATGTTTTTCTGCCCTGTAGCAGAAGAGCGGTCCGTGACCCGCGTTGGAGAATGCAAGCTCTTCAGTGGCCCTGTCATAGATCATAAAGAACAGGGTTGCAAACTTGTCTATAGCAAAATCAGCGCTGAGCGAATCATTGATCGCCCTTACAACACTGGCGCAGTCAATATCCTTTCGTGTAATGTAAGATGTGAAAACAGTGCGGATCATAACCATTACGAGTGAAGCAGGTACACCCTTACCGGAAACGTCGCTGATCAGTGCGCCTACCCTGTTTTCATCGATGTCTATGTAATCGAAGTAGTCACCACCTACGCCCTTGGCCGCGCGGGTGAATCCCTTGATCTGGATGCCGGCTTTATTATAATAGCCCATGGGGTTAAGACCCTCCTGGATGTCCCGCGCCATCTCCAGCTGTTCGTTCATGATCCTGGATTCGATCTCCTTCTCCTTGGCGTCCTGGATCATCTCGGTCATGAGGTTGAATTCCGACGCAAGCCTGCCGAGTTCGTCAGATGTGTTGACCTTGATCCTGTGGCTGAAATCCCCCTTTCCTATAAGGGTGGCGCCATGGGACAGCTTTTTTATCGGACGGATGATGATAGTGGCAAGTATAACTGAAGCAATTACTGACACGCCCAGGTAGCCCAGGAATATATAAGTAATGAGCCTCTTGACCCTGCTGATTTCATTAACGATGATGCTGTCGGACATACCGATGATAACAACACCGACCTTTACATCGGTCCGGAGCTTTCCCATTACGAATCTTGAAAAGTCATAAATCTTTCCGCCTGTATCCGGGTCCCTGAAGGATACCATATTAATCTCTCCAGGCTTATCCCGTGTCTCAAGTTTGCGTGCTACTGAATCGTTCAACGGTTTACCCTGTTCATGAACGGTTTCACCTGAAGCGCCCCTGCGGTCAAAGTAAAACAGGACTTCGTTGTTTCCATTCAGTACGAATACATATTTAAAATCAGGGAACTTGTTTTCAAGTTCGCTGACGGCATCTGAAAGCGCGAGTTCATCAGCTCCCACAGACTGCTGAACAGTATTGGCCAGGTGAATGACCTCCCGCTTGGTGAAATCAAATTTCTGGTCAGTCAGCAGCTTGCTCTCCCTGACGACGATGAATGCCGCGATCGTAAAGATAACAATCGAAACAAGGATTATAATGGCAAGGGAGAATTTAATCCTTATGCCGAACCTGATTTTTTTACCGGGAGCATGTTTCTCATCCTGCGCCGGTTTTTCAGTTCCGGCCTCAATTCCCTTTTCTGTCATAACTCCTATCTCCCCCTGCCAAGCAGTTCAGTAGTCTTGATTATATTGCTCCTGGCCTTTTCATTCCTTGGATCGATGATCAGCACCTTTCTCCATTCGGAAATAGCCTTGTTATATTCATTATTCTGATAATAGTTAATGCCGTTGTTATAATACTTCCTGACCTGGGCCTCCTGTTCAGGAGTAAGCTTTCTGCCACCGGTACCTGCAAGGGCAGTCCCGCCCCTGAACTGCGCCTCAATTTTATTAACGGCTATAATGGCCTTTATGTTTCCGGGGTCCTTCTGCACTACCCAGCGGAGCTCGACAAGGGCTTTCTTTACGTTCTCCTCCCCGCCCATCTGGTAGTACGACATGCCCAGTTTATATCTCCTGTCGGTCTCAGCGCTTTCAGCTGCAGTAAGTGTAGATCCCCCGCCGAATGTCTGGGACTTCTGCGTCCTCGATATAAGTGTATCTATCTGCGGGTATTCGGGAAAGATCGATTTGACAAGTGCATATTTCCTGTAAGCATTCCTGTAGTCCCGGATCTTCATGTAGGCTTCTGCATCCGAAATAAATTTGCTTACAATGGAATCACGCGTTTCAGGATTAAGCTTTATCCTGCACTTCATGTCGTATTCATTGGCGATCAGGTTGGACGGGAAGAGTTCCAGTATCTGTATCCATCGCTTGCGGGACTCATCGTACTTCCCTGAGTCGTATAGTTTTTTCCCTGAAACTATGAGCGGATTGACCACGTCATAATACGGTGAGTTCTCATCGACAACCTCTTCGTCAATAAGTTTCTGGGCGTCCTTTGCCCTCTGAAGGTAGAGCGGGATCTCTTTATTGCCAGGGTCAAGCTTCAGGGCCTTCTCGAAAAACGAGATAGCCTCCTGGTACCGGCCCTCTGAAAGTGCAATCATACCGTTCTGCAGCTGGTCAGTGAAATCCCTGTTGCGTGCCTCGGCCTGTCTCCTGTCATAGTCCTTCCTGAGACCGGATATGGATGCAAGCCTCTCCTTTGTATCCTTGTAGTTCTTGTTATCATATAGGCTCAGGATATTATTAAAATCATCCTCCGCTTCATCGAATTTATTCTCTTTAAGATTTTTTAAACCGGAAACATAAAAGAGGTCCGCCTGTTTTTCTCGCTGCTCATATTTTCTCTTTTCGGTGAGCCTGTCATCGATTCTCTCAATATAGTCGCGCGCAGTGTTATTCTCGGGGTCAAGCTGGAGCACATTCATGAAGTCCTGGCGCGCGACTTTGTAATCCTCCTTGTTATAATTTTCAACACCGCTCTGGAGGAATTTCTTAATACTTTCAAACCTCATGATGTTTTCAATTGCAAGGGTCGCCTGTCTTTTACCTTCAATCGCGTCGATATTATCGGGCATGAATGTAAGTATCTCATCCCACCGGTCAAGGGCATCCTTGTATCGCGATTCATCCATGGCCTTCCGCGCGAGTATTGCAAGTCCACGTGCGCGCTCCCTGTCCTTCTTTGACCTTGAGAGTTTCTGCTCTTCGGACTGGAGGTATTTTTCAAGCCTCTCCATCTCCTCACGGACCAGCTGCATCTCTGCATCATTGGGGTCTATGCGGTATGCGGTCTTGAATTCATCAAACGCGTTGTTTGCCATCTCCCTTGCCCTTTCAAGGTTAGCCTCCGCATCATCATCCGATATTTTTTCATCTTTATTCTTGTAGAGTTCCATTTTGGCCTTCTTGTAGTCCATCTTGGAACGTTCGAGTTCAATGTCTTTCTTCTGTTTAAGTTCATAAAGCATTTCAACTTTTTTCTGGATCTCTGCATTCCCGGGTTCAATATCGAGGATGTTAAGCCAGATTACAACTGCCTTGGAGAAATCCTTGTTGTCAAAGTACTCCTGTGCCTGCCTGTCCATTTCATCGGCAGACTGGGGAAAAAGTGAAAAAGGTGCCAGCACCATCATAACAATGAAGGCTGCCCCTGTTATCCTGCTTTTTCCATGAGAATAAATCATATATTATTTGCCTTTTATGCCTGTTTAATAGATCGGCTTATACGACCCATTTCCAGTATCATATAAGATGCAAAAAATCAACTAAAAGTTAAATAAAAACAGCATAAGCCAGTCATGATTCGGGACTATGCGCGGGATTTGCGTGATCATCATGAAAAATTCTTGATATTATTACATGATCTTTTACGTTTGCTTAAAAGCGGGTGTAATTCAGTGGCAGAATGTCAGCTTCCCAAGCTGAACGTCGCGAGTTCGACTCTCGTCGCCCGCTCATAAGGTCCCTGATTAAATCAGGGGTTGTAAAAGCCTTCCCGAAAACGGGTGTGCTTCTAAATACAAAGTGTGACCAACAGAAAGGGCGCACAAAAGAATACCATTGAGCCTGACATCCAGTATCTCCGGGGCGTGGATCCTTGTTTTACCGCTGACCATGTCAGTGGTAAAACTATTTCTGGCAACGCGGTATTCCCAGTATTTTCTGTAACGGGCAATTTCATCTTGAACTTCAAGAGGACGCTTTTTTTTATCAGGGTACATACGCTCAAGTACTATGTCCGTGCGATTGTGCCGCAGATCGAACTGGTCGAAACCATAGGCTTTCATTTTTTTAACAAAAGCAACCGCGTTTACTGCATCACCTGAAATGCGGTAGTAGTAGTCCGAGGTGTAGGTGATGGTTATACCGTCTTTAAAAGGAATGAGTGTACAGAGAAGTTTTCATGATTTTGAATCCCAGAATTCAAAAATATTATCCCAGGAACCTGAAGCAATTGTTCTACCGTCTGGGCTGAAGGCAATACTGCTGACCTGATTCGAATGTCCATTTTGTATCTGCAATCTAATGCTATCAGCATCCTCACGATTATCTCTACACAATATCTCAAATTTTTTCAGCTCAGCGCTTTCTGTTTTATTTTCACCGGCAACATAGATACCGGTACCTGTACATAAAAGAACAGTACTGATAATTAATATTATTTTTTTCATAGCGCTGCCTTTATATCATAAATGATTCTGTTCATTGCATAACGTACAGAAGAACCGGAAAATCCGGTTAAATCTGCATTTTCTGATTTTAACCTGATTACTTTAATAGATCTTAATTATTCCGCAAAAGGAGTTACTTTTTCTTCCAGGATATTCATATCTATTCGCATAATGTTTTTTTTAAAAATAAACACGATTAAATCAATTTCCTCTTTTGAAAACGCTCCGCAAATATTTCCGACGCCTGATCCTATCGTATTATCGATCACAGCCGCGAACTTAACATGGTTATTGAATACAACGGCCAGCTTCCTGCCATGATTTTCTTCGCCTGTAATTTCAGAAAATATCAAAGCTCCATCCGGTCTTGTCCTAAATACCAAATTTGTCCGGCCATACCCATCCTTGTCAGTATCTATTGTTTTTATATGATCCTCACGCATTAATGCTTCTTTAAATACAACGATGACCCCGGATGGAAGAGCCATCCCGTTCTTGTCCAGTTTATCTTCAAACAGTACTTCACGGTCATCGGGCAATTTAATTGATGAGGCTATAAGTGTCAGTAATTCATTCTGTTTAACCCGATCATCCGGTATCTGTTTACCCTGGAATTTATCCATATACCATTTCATGGCCTTGTCAGTAAACCTGTCATCAACAAACCTGAAGGTAAGTAATGGTTTATCCGAAAACAAAATCCTGATAGCATCCTGCTGATCTGTTTTATAGCTTATATCAAAAACATATTCTCCGGTTCTCCGTAAATTAATATCCCTGCATCCGAACTTGGCCAGCGTGGTTTTTATCTCTGGTTCCATGTATGTCATGAATTCATCTTTGAACGTTTTTTTCAAAATATCTCCGGATCTATTCTCTTTAGCCTTAAAATCCGGGGCAACTTTGATATCAACATCATACATTTTTTTCGCACATGAGATTATTGGAATAAATAAAACAGAAATGATCAATATGATTGCTGACTGACGTATTGACTGCAGGTTCATAGGTTTCCTCCGGTGAATTATATAATAGAAATTTGATAAAAATATTGTAACTCAGGGATATAAATTTATTGTTGAAACTTTTTAAACAATAAAAAAATATATTTAATCCTCACCCCTCAATCATGCCTTCCAGCACATAAGCTTCAATAGGTACTTCATAGCCTTTAACTGTGACCCTCTGCATCTCTCCGTAACGGAATGCAGTACCGGTTTTTAACCATGCATCACTCGCAACAAGTATCCCGCCAACGGGCGCGTTGCTCTCCATGCGCTGTGCCAGGTTAACAGCTGCTCCAATTACCGTGTATTCAATACGGGTTTTAGATCCAAGGTTGCCCACTATGACCTTGCCTGTATTCACGCCAATGCGTATTTTAAGATCGATCCCCGCAATGGGTGCCCACTTCGTTTTCAGCTCGCGTACTTTGTCCTGCATTGCAAGAGCGGCATTAAGGCAGCGGCTTGTGTGGTCCGGCTGTTCCCATGGATCGCCGAAGAAAGCCAGTATGCCGTCCCCCATGAATTTGTCCACGGTACCGCCATATTCAAAAATGATTGCCGCCATTGATTCAAGGTAATCGCTCAGAAACTCATGAACCGTCTCGGGCGATTTGTCTGAACTCCATTTTGTAAATCCGGCTATATCAGAGAAGAGGATGGTAAGTTCCCTGCTTGCAGGCCGGAGATCGGTCCGTTTTTCACTCATTATACGCTGCGCCAACGCCCTCGGGAAGTAGCGGCTCAACGCGTTTTTCAGCAGAAGCTTCTCCTCATGGTTCTTCAGTACCCGCTGGAAAAATGACCCGGTCCATGCCGCTGCAAGGCCAAGTACGGGCGCGGCGAACCAGGGCAGAATCAATTGTATAAACCATAATGCACATATAGCTGAAGTGATTATCAGCAGGAGCAATGCGAATGACCAGTGAAACCATGTACCACGCTTCAGACCGCAGGCAACTGATATGCTAATCAGCAGAAAGAGAATTATACAGCCTTTATACAGCATTCCGGCTGACCGGAAAAAAATACCGGTAAGGATACCGTTGAGGATACTGGTGTGGATACCTGACAACGGATATACAGTTTCAAGCGGTGTTGAACCGAAATCCTTGTGTGATGTTGTAATATCCGCAGCAATGACAATGCCGTCTGTCCACTGGTCTATAAGTTCACTCATTTCATCTGCATTTCCGACTACAGCGGTCACCTTATCAAGGGGGATTCTCTTCCATCCTGCGGTCCAGGTCGACGGATAGGGTATCCATGCCGCGCCCGATGAATCGATCGGGATGTGAATCGCATCCCCATTTTTTCTTTTCAGAACAATTTCACTCCCCGCCCTGACCTCAACCTGGTGAGTATCGATTTTCAACTCAGCTGCCGCAAGCGCAAGCGGTAGTGACGGTATATATCCATCCTCCCAGCGATACAGCATAGGAACCCTGCGGTATAAACCATCGCTGTCCTGCGTGACTGTAATATGGCCGAGGTAACTGGCCCCTGCCGCAAGTTCATAGCTGGGCATCAGGAATGTAACCGCAACCGGTATAGTTCCCGGTTCATTTATCCCCGGATGCCACAGGTTTGAACGAAGCACCTGTTTCTCTTCAGGCGAAAGGTCTTTTCCGGAGAATTTTGTCAGATCAGCTGGTATAGGGACAACTGCCAGTACCAGGCTGTTCATTTTATGTTCGGCAGCAGCCATGGCCTTGTCGATTGAATCAACCTTTTTCCCTTTAAACAGGAAATCCATGCCTCCGCTGAGCTGCCCTTCGCCAAGAACCGTGAACAGGTCAACAAAGGCCTGCCTGTTATCCACCCTGTCACCAAGGTTTCTTTCAGCGCTGTCGTTCAGGTCAACCGGTATGATCCTGGGACTCATGGGAAGGGGATAATTCTCGATTCTTATCCGCATAAGAAAGTCTGAAAAATTACGGTCTATTCCCTCCCATGCTCCCAGGACTGAGAATATAATAACAGCAATGAATAGACATAGAGGTAATAATCTTCCCCTGAAGTATGAATATAAATTAGTGATTAAGCCTGATTGTAGTGACATATATATTCTTCCAATGGATTATTCTATAGTCAGGCAGTTTAGGACCACGACTGGTGCCTCCAATAGAAACCGGTTTATTTGCTATTTCACCAAGTTCCGATCCTTCACGCTTTAACCTGATAATTTCATCAACAACGGCCTGTGAATTTTCATTAACCGCATCCTTGTTGTTCCGCAGATTATCCAGGAGCTTTTCAAGTTTTTCAAGCGGTGAAGATGAGACTATCATGTAGATTTTATCTTTTCCCGCAGGAGGATGAATGATAAATGGCCTTTTTTCAGATGGAATAAAAACCGGTACCCCTGGTTTGAGGGAAGATCGAAGCATGATCGAAGCTACGTCACTGCTATTCACATATACCAGGTAAAGACAGGTTGCGGTATCGGATTCTATAAACAACTGGTAACGATCACCATCAGCGAGTTTAACTGGTCGCGTGAAATCAAGTGATTTGCTGTCAGATTCACTGTATTTAAGAAACGCGAATTTTAACTTGTTTTTTGATAAATCTTCAGCCCCGGTCATGCAGACCGAGAATAGACATATCAATACTACCAACATACTTCTTTTATGCATAAAATTATCTCCCGGCTTAATGTGTTTTATATTTTTGTTACAAGAAGATTTGTTGCAATACAAATCTAATAATCATTTTTAACAAAAAGTGTTTGTAAATAAAAATTCAAATTTTTATTTACAAGATCTATTATAGTATTATGTGCAGCAGCATCCTTCTGCAAATTCAGATTATTATCCATAAACCATTCCGCCTTCCATCATTTCCCCCAGTACTGGAAAGCGGCCCAGTAATACGGGGAAGAAAGGTCAAGATCCGAGTATTTATATGTTTTCCCGTTTTCGGTGAATGTTTTACCTGGTGCGAACTCGCCCCTCCTCCATTCGCCTGATTCTATTATTCTCTGCGTACGCATAATCGCAATACCCGGATCAACACCCTGCGCGACCATGCCATGGAATATGGTCATGAACACCCTTGTGCCTCTATCGCTCACCTTCCAGAGGCTCACCACGACACCGTTGGCGCCCGCGACCATCCATGCGCGCGTGAGGCCCACGATCCCCTCTGTCGCAGTGACCTTGCCCTTCCCCGTCTGGCAGGCCGAAAGCACAACAAGGTCCGCGCGCACTGAAAGCCCTATGATCTCCGCGGCAATGAGGCTACCATCCTCATTGCTGAATTCGGGGAAATACCTTGGCACAAGGTCTCTTTCAGATGAGGGTATGGCTCCGGGCTGCGTGAGTACAATCCGGCTCGTCTCAGGAAAATCGGGCACAGCCTCCCCGTGTGTTGCGAAGTGTATTATGCGGAATGAATCGAGTTTTACCTTCTTACCGGAAATGTTCCTGCCGCTGATCCCGGCATTAAGCGTTTTCACAGCGTTCTCCGAGGCCCATATACCGGAGAAAAGGGCAGCGTCACGGTCAGAACTCTTTTTATAGTATTCCGCGCAGACGCGAAGAGCCTCATCCCTTGCACCGGGGAGGTCACCCCATCCGGACTCGCGGTATCCACGTGTCATTATCTCGGAAAGCCTCAACTCACGCGCCGCAGGGTCAAGCATTGCAATCTTCGTTTCATCACCCATGCCGGTGCCCGAGTAATACGCTCCGCCGAATGCCGCAAGGGGCAGACGGGAATCTTTTGAATAGTCACGGTCAGCGGAACGGAGAAAATTCAGAATCGCAAGTGTGGGGACGTAACTGACCGGGTATGAGTAGACAAGCGGCTTCCCTTTATATTCAACCGATTCCCAGGGGACAAGCCCCAGGCCGCCGTCAGGTATTATTACCAGGGAAGCGGTTTTGACATTAACTTTCTGCATCACTCTATCCAGTACCAACCTGATAGTCTCCTTACCGGTTTCAGAAGGCACCTTCTCATCCCCGGCATCCTCAACCCGCATTCCCCTTTCTTTACTGTCACTGGTGATGTTGTACCTTAAAGAAGCTATACCGCCTGAAAGCCCGGCAGAGTCTATGCCGCAATCAATGAATTCGCAGGTGAACCCTGCACCATTCTTTGCGACAATCCATGCGCCTGTACCTTTAGATGTTGCGATGAATACAATGGCAGTTTCACCATCTTTCAATGAACCGGCGGATGTTTTAAGCGTATCATTTGACGATCCTCGTAAAGCCCTGTACCTGGCATACCTGGATGCAAGGTCCTCTTCAAATGATTCAATATCCTTCTCTGCTGACCTTACCTTATCAACCGCACTGTCGCGCTCCGCCACTGTTGACTTTCTGTTTTCAGATATGGATTTAAAGGCAGCATTTGCCGCGGCCTTTAATCCTGAAAGCCTCTCCCATTCAGCCTGGTCCTTTTCACTTACGCCTGATGAAAGAAGCGCTGAATGGCCGTTGAGGCTTTCAAGGAAGCCCCTGCCGCGCATCATCTCAAAGAGTTCAAGTGCACCTTCAGGGTCATGTGGAGCGAGCATGAATAATGTTGATTTAAGAGCCTCACCTATACTCTCCTGGTAACGCATACGGTCTGTTGATGTTCCTGCCCGGTTACGGGTTGCAAGGCCCGCTTTAATAGCATTCGCCAGTGCTGATTTTGCTTCACTATATTTATTTAAATTAATGAGTGCCTGCGCGCGGCTGTTTTCAGACCAGACCTGTGAATATGAATTGAGAATAGATGCATACAAACTTGTAGCTTCAAGGTATCTCTTCTCTGCTCCTGCGTTATCAGATGTATAAAGCGCTATGTCGCCAAGGCTTCTTATACAATTTGCTTCTCCACGAATATCCCCGGCCATCCGGTATAATGGAAGCGCTTCAAGGTATCTCTTCACTGCTCCTGCGTTATCAGATATACTGAGCGCTATGTCGCCAAGGCTTCTTATACAATTTGCTTCCCCACGAATATCCCCGGCCTTCCGGTATAATGGAAGCGCTTCAAGGTATCTCTTCTCTGCTCCTGCGTTATCCGATGTAAAAAGCGCTATGTCGCCAAGGCCTCTTATACAATTTGCTTCCCCAAGGATATCCCCGGCCTTCCGGTATAATGGAAGCGCTTCAAGGTATCTCTTCTCTGCTC
>DAONFG010000006.1:97933-109688 GCA_035403465.1 Spirochaetota bacterium
ATATCCCCGGCCTTCCGGTATAATGGAAGCGCTTCAAGGTATCTCTTCTCTGCTCCTGCGTTATCAGATCTTCTGAGAGCTATGTTGCCAAGGCTAAAAATACAATGTGCCGATATAAGTTCTAAATCCGCTTTTTTCCCAACATTATTTAATGCTTCCAGATAAGAAACAGCACGCTTCATGTCATCAATAGTTCCACGACTTAGTTGATAACTATAATCAAATGCACTCTGCACCCAATCTATGGTAATCTGTTCTTTATTCTGATTATACACCGCGTCAAATGCGGCATCATCCTCTGCTGCAGCAAGGGCTTCAAGTATGGCTAAATCCTTCTGCGATATATCACCCTCTGGAAATACCCCTGCCGCTGACATAAAAACAATCATAAAGGCTATTAATACTGTTGCTGTTTTTTTCAATTTCATATCATCCCCGGTTAAAATTTCAAACTGCCGGTCATGGCCGGCACAGTTCTTTTTTATCTTAAAAATTATGCTTCAATTTATTTTTACCCATCCAGTAACGGGTATTATTCTTTCACAAAAACAAAATGAGGGCCCTATTATCAGGCCCTCATTATAATTCCACTTAAAGCATTGTATTAAATTCACTTACGGCAGAAGAATTATCTGTTTTGCCACATTATTAACATACATCACGGCAACAGTCTGATCTTTGTAAATATAGTACCCGTCTATAACAGAGCTGTGCTTTCCAAGGGATTTCTCTATATTCTGCATCGA
This sequence comes from Spirochaetota bacterium, assembly GCA_035403465.1. Lineage (GTDB taxonomy): Bacteria > Spirochaetota > UBA4802 > UBA4802 > UBA5550 > JAAYBQ01. Next base: position 98,680 of record DAONFG010000006.1, read on the forward strand.
TGCGCCGACACCGATACCATTCTCAATCTTCCTGCTCTTTCCGGAATCAAGTACGATCCTCGTTACCTGGTTATTGACAATCGAGAGCTTTATGTCCCTGTCGCTGTAGCACCATATCTCCTCGCCTGTTTCAACCGGAAATATATTGTCAGCCTTGCCCCATTTATTAAGCACCTGCTGGATCGTATTCAGCACCCTGACACCGTCTACGGCCGGGTAGCTTCTCACCTGTTCCTTTACAGCAACACCGGTTAAACCTGAAAGGTATTTTGCCCATTTAGAATCATGTTCATATGTGGTGAGATATTTTTCAGCAGCGGCCATTGCTATCTCTTTGTTCCCTGTATAACGGGCCATCAGCGCCAGGTTAAGGAGGGGCGTAAAGCCGTCAATCACATAGCTGCTGTTAAGCTGGCCAGCAACAGAAAGGTTCTGATGCAGCTGCTGTATATAGGCAAGGTATTCAGGGTCTTCAGTAGCCTTATCAATAATGGCCTGGTAATTACTATCATATTGTTTTGCCACCTCAGCCATAATTTGAAGTGCATTATCCTTTTCATCAAGAAGAAACAAAACCATCGCGTGATTTGATGCCATATCGAGCCTGTTGGTCTTTACCGCAGCATTATATGACAACTGGAATGCAACGTTCTTCTTCTCCTGGTCAGGCGAATAGACAAGCAGAAGCGCGAAGTTCAAATCGAAAGCGGGATCATCCGCGTCCCTGTATACATTCATATAGGCTTCATAAGCCTTGTTGTAATATTCTTTATTCCCAGGAACCTCCCTGCCCCGGCTCTGTCCTCTTTCAGTATCGAATACCATATCATCCCTGAAAGGTGGCGTGTCAATTATCCCCTTCAGTTTCTGCTGGTCAATCGGGACCGTTGTAAGCCAGAGTTTATGCAGGGCAACAGCGCGTTCCTTTCTTATGAAAAGGTTTCCCGGGAATTCCTTTTCCGCCTTCTCCAGAAAATCAATCGCCCTCTGAAGATTTATACCGACCTGGACATCATCAAATGCTTTTTCAAGTTCAGCGGCAATCTCGTGGTATTTCTGCCTGTTACTGTTAAACCTTGCCAGCCTTTTATGCGGTGACGGGTGCGTCTGAAAATACTGGTTGGTATCGATAACTTCGGCATGTTCAAGACTTTTCTGGTACAATGAGTTCAGGGATTCAAGAAGGGAGAGCATATAATCTGTATCATAATCCGCTTTCTGCATCAATATATAGCCTGTATAATCAGCTTCATATTCATTTGATATGGAATACTGAAGTGTCTGGAATTCCATATCTTTTGATGATGAAGCAAGGAAGTCCATGTTCTTTTTTATGGCCTTAAACAGGTGCCTGTTATAATAATGTCCCAGTTCATGGGCTATGACCGGCGCTATGAGATTCTCCCTCAGCGCCTGTGCGTCAATTCCGGGTTTCGATTCAGTCTCTTTCCTGATAATCGCGTTAAATGCGTCAAGGGTACCGCTGTTAATAATAAACTCTCCGCCCGGGAAACAGCATGCGTTGAAAGTCGGGTCCTTTATCAAAGCAACCTGGACATCGAAACCCCTTTCCCCCGAAGATACTATCAGCCTGGTAAAAACCGTTACAACAGCCTCCTCCCATTGGGGATCACTTACAGTCCCGTGCTGCGCTACATACTGGTTATAACTGATACGGCTCTGACGAATAATATAGGTGGAGATTTCATCTTCGTTCTTATTCGCATAAGTGGAATTGAAAATAAGAAGTGCCGTCAGAATGAATAAAAACTTTTTCATAATTATTACCATTTATTTCTTGATTGGAATTTCTTTAAACGATATTCCCCATTCACTATCAGGGAGTTTGTCAAGCTCAAGGGTCATACCGCGTGAAAGGGCTTCTTTTGATTTATCATTTACTTCTGTATAATTCTCTCCGGCATTTAATCCGAACTTGAAAATATTGATCGGTTTCTTCGTTACTATCACTATAAGTTTATCAATCCCGACAGGCTCGGAAGCTTTTATACTGAACCCGAGATCTCCGGGGATAGTCACCTTTTCCCCCTCTTGGATTTTATACTCTTTTTTATGTCCATTAGGAAGGAGTATTACAACGCTTCCATCAGGCTGGCGGTCAAGAATATATAAATAACCGTCTGAATCTTCAGATATTACTGAAAATTCAATCTTTTCACCGGTTTTGTATGAATCGGCCGAAGGTATAATTGAAATACTGATGCCTTTGGGATTTTTGAGGCTGTCCAATGATTTAAGAGATATTTCGGTCTCAAGACGCTCCCTGCAGTTCATGGCAATATCGCTGATAAAGCCATCAAAATTTACGATAATTTCGCCGGTTTCAACCTTGACAATCCTGCAGTAGTATTGATGTTCAGATTTATCAACCATGATAAGATAATCAATACCTTTAAGCCTTGAATCAGAAGCGCCAAGAACAGCACCGCTCTGTGCAAGTTCAAGCTCCTTGAATAGCGGGCCCAGGTCCCTTCTCTCGATAAGCTGCAGATATGAACTTTTCGACAGCAGCGATGTCATCTCACCGTAAACGGAAACATCACTGCTTGCAATGCCTATGTTCAGTTTCCGGGAGGCAGCTGAGCTATGGTTATCCTGGATGCAAAAAACAGCAGCAAGCAGCAATAATACAAAAAATACCCTGTTCATTATTACTATTCCTCACTAATTAAAAAGCAGATCAGGCTGGATTTTCAGAAAATCTATCCTGTTTCAGTTTAACACATGTTATTTCCGGCATTGAGTTGTATATTTCTGAAATACGAATTCTCTTGCATGAAAAAAAGCAATTTGTTTTTTCTGATGTTCAATTTTTTATTATATTTTGCCGAGTAAGAAAAAACTGTCACATGCAAATGATGCTTAATAAACGATGTCAGTAAATAATACAAGGGTATTTATAACAGGGAATCTCATACGTGTATGAACTATTGATAAACATCACCATGCCTCATCGCTGACAGGGCAGGCTTCGAACCACAGACAGACTTTATCACGATCTATACAAATTTGCTGTAACCAGAAGTGTGACCAGATGAAAAACATGCGGCAGCACAATGACAAATAAAAATGTATGAATTATACACACACCTGCCATAGTGTTGACAAAAAACACAAGAATACATATATAACTATATAGAAGCACAAGTGTAAAAGTGGTTCTGCTTCTTCCCAAGCTGAACGTCGCGAGTTCGACTCTCGTCGCCCGCTCATAAAGGTCCCTGAATTTTTCAGAGATTTTTTATTGCCGGAATGCCGGGAGAATCCGCTATAAAGGCATAAAATATTTTAACCAAAAAATATTGTTGATTTTATCGGATCAACTTGTGCAGTAGACGATAGAACAGGGAAGTTCATTCCGGTTCCGATGTAGATCCGCTGCCGCAGCACAGCTACGAGGATTTCCCGGATAAAAATACACCCTTATCGAAACAAGGCAACCAGATGACCAATCTATCCGAAAAAGTCAGGGCACTGACAGAAGAGAATAAAGTATTAAAAAAGAGAATACAGGAGCTTGAAGAACCCGAATCAATAAGTGACCGGGAGGCCCTGCGCAAGATAGCTGATCACTTTGAAAAGGGTGAGGAGCGCTACCGGAACATACTCGACAACATGGAAGAGGCCTACTACGAGGTAGACCTTAACGGCAACCTGACCTTTTTCAACACCACCGCTGTAAAGAACCTGGGCTACACCGATGACGTAATGATGGGCATGAACTTCTGTGAGTATGTCGACAAAGAGAATCAGCACAAACTGGTTGAGGCCTACAGCCGGGTTTTCCGTACCGGTGAACCAGTCAAGGATCTCGACTGGGTACTGATTAGCAAAAGCAGCGGAACAATCCCGGTAGAGAGTTCCATATCACTTATGAGGGACGCGCAGGGCAAATCCGTTGGATTCAGGGGAATCATCCGTGATATAACAAGGCGCAAGCAGGCTGAAAAGGAGCTTCGCGAAAGCAAGGACCGTCTCCAGCGTGAAGAAGAGCGCTACAGGAACATCCTCGATAACATGGAGGAGGCCTACTACGAGGTTGACCTCAACGGCAACCTGACCTTTTTTAACACCACTGCGGTAACCAACCTGGGATATACAGACAGCGAAATGATGGGAATGAATTTCCGCACATATGTTGACGGCAGAAATGCGCGCAGGGTATTCGACGCCTACACCAGGGTTTTCCAGACAGGGGAACCGGTCAAGGGAATCGACTGGGAGCTCATAAGCAAGGGGGGCGACACGATACCCATTGAAAGCTCAATATCGCTGATGCGGGACGGGAATGGCAGACCCGTGGGATTCAGAGGGATTATTCGCGATATAACCGCCAGGAAGCTGGCAGAGAGAAACCTGCGCAAGTCCGAAGAGAAATACAGGCTCCTTGCTGAAAACGCCACTGATATTATTGTCACCATGGATAGCAACCTGCACATGTCCTATGTTAGTCCATCTGTTATCCGATTTCGCGGTTATACAGACGAAGAGGCAATGAAACAATCCCCCGCAGAGATGCTTACCCCCGCATCATTTGATAAGGCAATGAGGATCTTTGCCGAAGAGATGGAGATAGAATCAAACGGCTCCGGTGATCCGGACAGGGTCCGGTCAATTGAACTGGAATTAACCTGTAAGAATGGATCGACCATATGGACAGAGGTTGCCTTCACCTTCCTTCGCAATAACGAAAAAAAATTTCTTGGTTACCTGGGAATTGTCCATGATATTTCCGAGCGTAAACGGGCCGAGGAGGCGCTTCTTGAGAGTGAGATGAAGTTCCGCAACCTCACAGAAACAGCCCTGGATACGATAATCACGATCGATATGAACGGGATCATTACCTACGCCAATCCGGCAGCCAGGGCCCTGTACGCCGGGAAGGATATCGTCGGATTACTACTGAAGGATATACTCCCACCGGGATTTGCCGCGCAGCAGAAATTGATATTTGAATCAGTCAGGCAGGGTTTCTCGGAGCCCCTCTCTTATGAAACGAAAATTCGACTGCCGGAGTTTGATCACCCCCGTTACTTTGATATCAAAACGTCCACTCTTTTCAACCACGGTGAACCTTCAGGTGTCCTCTTTATTGCCCGTGATGCCACAGAGCGCAGGCGGATAGAGGGGGAGATCCGGCTGATGGCCATTGTAGACACGCTTACCGGGCTGTTCAACAGGAGAGGCTTTATCACACTCGCGGAGCAGCAGATAAAAGCATCGGGCAGGGAAAAGAAAAAACTGCTGCTGTTCTACATAGACCTTGACGGTCTTAAGACTATTAATGATACCTACGGTCATGAAGAAGGTGACCTTGTATTGAAGAAGACTGCAGTCATTCTCAGAAAAACCTTCCGCGAGTCAGATATCATCGCACGTTTAGGCGGGGACGAATTTGCCGTGCTGGTAACCGACAGCGAAGAACTGCCGGATGTTGTTCTGAAACGTCTGAAGAGCAGGACTGATGAAGAAAATTCAGCGCAGGACCTGCCCTATCGGCTTTCAATGAGCATAGGTATCGCTGATTACAATCCACTTGCCCCATGCTCGATCGATGATCTCATGTCCAGGGCAGACCGGATAATGTATGACCGGAAAAAAGTGAAAAAGCAGGCCCTTTAGATCCATGTTCCTCTTCATGATGCCCACTGCAGTTTCTTAACTGTTCCATCCTGCAGGTAAAACAAAGGAATCAATAATACCAGTCCCGTAAAAGACGAAAGTTTATACCGCTGTAGAACCAGCGTCCATGTCTGCGCAGATCATAAATTAAACGGCTACGGGGTAATTACCCGTACGGCCCCGTTTTTTATCAAATAACTTTATTAATGGTCTTATTTATAATCTTTTACGATCAATAAAAATCCAATTTATTATTCATCCAGGTATGAAAATTTTGCACGTATTAATAAATACGGAAACTATGTTCAGCATACTTCGGATCTACAGTTATCGCATTAAATAATTGACTTTCCACTGGAAAATTCCCTGAATGAGATTATATTTAATTCTTACAGTCACGGTGATACCGTCCGTGATTCACACAAACTTACAGGAGATATAATCACATGATGCGAAAAAGCATATCACTGTTAATTGTTATTCCGCTGATTTTTGCCTCTTGCCAGAAAAAAGAGACAAAGCAGCCGGAGTTTAAAATCACCGGCAATATGATGGAGACATACTATCCAGACGGCTCTCTGCAGGCGAAAGGCTCCATTATTACTGAAGAGACCAATGGTAAAAAAGTTAACCTGAAGGATGGCGACTGGACATACTACCATAAAGACAGCAAAGGCAGGATTGTCGCGGCCAGCGGCAAATTCGTAAAAGATAAATACGAGGGATTATGGCAGCTGTTCTACCCGAAAGGAGCTCTTAAAGCCGAAAATACATACTCGGATAATAAACTCAACGGCGTATGCAAGACATATTCCGAAACCGGGGCCCTGACCTCTGAAGTATACTACGTTGACAACAAGATCGCTGGAAAAAAGAAAACATTCTTCAAGGACGGATCGAAGGAGAAAGAGGAGTACTATCTTGACGGCAAGAGAAACGGCGCGAGTATAACATACTTCCCCGACGGCAAGGTCCAGATTTCCACAACTTACAGTGATGATAAACTCAACGGGCTCTATACTGAATACTATCCAGACGGTAAAAAGAAAATGGAGGGGAAATATGTTCCCATCCCGCAGTCGAAGATAGATGAAAATCCCAACCTGGCAGAAAGGGAGGGTGAAAAAGTCGGCACATGGACATTGTATCATAAAACCGGCAGCAAGTTTATGACAGGCGGTTATGAGGACGGCAAAATGTCGGGCAAGTGGCTGCAGTTTGCTCCCGAGGGATGGCTTGAGGCCGAGGGTATGTATGTAGAGAACACAAGGTCCGGCATATGGAAATACTATGATTCAAAGAAGCAGCTTGAGAAGGAATACTTCTTCGTAAAGGACATGGTGAACGGTACATGCAGGATTTACGAAAACGGCAGACTCACAGGTGAAGGGGAACTGAACGGGCTGCCCAAGGGCCCCAAGAAACAGGGGGCATGGAAACAGTTCTACGCCAACGGCAAGGTCGAGTTCGAGGGTACATACATGATGGACAGGAAGAACGGCAAGTTCAGGGAGTTCCACCAGAACGGCAAGTTGAAGGCCGAGGGAGAGTACATGAATAATAAGCGTAACGGTAACTGGACATTCTACAAGGAGGACGGCGTTACAAAGGACGAGGCGCTTTCAGGCATGTACATGATGGATAACCTGAAGAAAAACCTGAGCAAATAATATAAAAGAGAAACGCCCCCGGGCGTTTCTCTTTTATACGAAATATGCTGATCGGTGTTTACCCTATGTCGATTATAATAAGGGTAAAATCATCATCGAATTGTCTGAACGACCTCCATCCCTGCAGTTCATTAAATATAAATTCTATAGATTCATCTATTGCAAGCTCCCTGGTCTGCATTAAAAGCATTTTCAGCCGTTCCAGCCCGAACATCTCCTTGTCAGCATTGAAAGCTTCAACAAGTCCGTCTGTGTATGCAATTATTCTATCCCCCGGATCAATTTCAAACTCAACCAGCTCCAGATCCATTGAAGAATTGATTCCGATTACCCTTCCCCGGGGCATGTATTCATGCAATACCGCTTCACCGTTTTTCCGCGATATATGGAGAAGCGGTTCATGGCCTGCCCGTGCGTAATGAACTTTTTTATCCGTTCTGCTGATGTAGCAGTACCCGGCGGTCAGAAGGTTCCCCTCCATTTTATCAAAAAGGTGCCTGTTCAATCCCTGGATAAACAGATCGGGATTTGAGTAGACCGGGGTCAGTGTGCTGAACAGAATTTTTACCATTGAAGCTATAAGTGAGGCCGGTATCCCATGACCGGATACATCGGCGATCAGGAGACCGAGTTTCTCCTGCTCAAATGCATGAAAGTTATAGAAATCTCCGCTGATATTTTCCGCGGGGATATATTTCACACCGATATTGAATCCCGTTAATTCAGGGAGGCTCTGAGGAACATTGGCCAGCTGAATTTTCCTGGCAATTGAAATTTCATTTTCAAGGCGGGCAAGCCGTTTACCCTCCTCCATCTTCTCCTGCAGCAGGATATTCAGCTCTTCAGCTGTGTTAAGGTTAAAAATAAACCTGTTCACCAGCTGCAGACCTATGAGTATCATCATAAGCGGCACTCCCAGCGGATATAGCGGGACTCCCCCCTCTACGGCATACAGGCTGAACACAAGGATGTCGTATATCCCGAAAATGAATATCGGGATAAGGGCAACAAAAAGCATAAGCCCCTTTTTATTCCCGGCAGCAAGCTGACTTATCGAAACGTAGACAATGTCAACTATGTACAGCGGGATAAGCAGCAGGTAAATATTTCTCCAGTAAATAATGTAGTAGCGGTCCCGGGAGAGCAGCATAAGAAGCGTGAATACAACAGGAAGAAAAAGATAAAGTACCAATCTCCTGCGGGATACCGCCATTCCAAGAAATGTTCTGAAGAAAAGCGCTATAAATGGTGGAACGAAAATAAGCCCCACTGCACATATCTTGAATATTGTATCCGAGGAGAGCGGGATGTATGTATAAACATTTTCAATAAACTGCAGGATCATCATGTCAGCCAGGAAAAATGTAGTAGCTGCATAATAAAAATACATTACCTCTTTTTTTCTTTTCAGGTAAATAGATATGAAGAGGATCGAAAAACTCAGCAGGAGAACACAGAATGAGTGGATGAATTCTATCTGGAGAAAATTTTTAACCATGTATTCATAGTTGCCCTGCTCTTTATCAACGATCCTGAGCGGCGAGATTATCCACAATTCAGCATCAAAATAAGTAATTATATCTATCCTGTTTTCACCCTGGAGCAGGTATTCTTGCGGGATCGGGTAATTGCGGAATTTTGCCCAGCCCGATCTGAAGAAGGGGGGGAAGATACCTGTTTCACCGATTTTTTTTCCATTGAAGAATACCATATCGGTATTCATTATTTCACCGGCCTGGAACACAAGGTTGTCTGCTGGTTTACTGTCGATGGTTACAGTTTTTCTGTAGAGTATATAGCCCCTGGTAATATTTCTTTTTTGTGCTATTATTTCGAATAGTTTTCTGTTGGGCAGCTGCACTTTGTTCCATTCTGAACCGTCAGCAGGCGGGTAATCGTTTTCAGAATTTATAATGCAGTAGTCCCAGGCCCCGGAGAGATTGATCTCGGTTCCGGCATACGCTTTGCATGCAAATAATGAGAGCATAATGCATATAACTATATATTTAAAGCGCATTGCCATTTAATATTGCCAGCCGCCGGATTGAATAATTTTTTTATTATGAAATTTTACGATCACAAAATTAGTACATGACCAGCTGTTCAAATAAAACCCATGCGGGCTTTTTGTCAATCAACTTTCGCTTTTTATACAGGCTTGTAAATATGTTTCCGGGGACGGGAAATTTTAGAAAAAATAAATTCTCAAAATCCTGTTTTATTAAAAATCCAGTGTCCCGACACACCTTGGAAACGGGATAACGTCGCGGATATTCTGCATTCCTGTAACAAATTGTATCAGCCTCTCAAATCCCAGCCCGAACCCGGAATGAGGGACAGACCCGTACTTACGCAGCTCAAGGTACCACCAGTAGTTCTTCTCATCCAGACCCAGTTCCTGAATGCGTGACAGGAGCTTACCATAGTCACTCTCCCTCTCGCTTCCGCCGATGATCTCGCCCAGCCTTGGAACCAGCACATCCATGGCGCGTACTGTTTTGCCGTCGTCATTCTGCTTCATGTAGAAAGCCTTAATATCCCTGGGGTAATCAGTCACGATTACAGGTTTCCTGAATATCTCCTGGGTAATGAACTTTTCGTGTTCACTCTGCATGTCCATGCCCCAATCAACGGGGTATTCGAATTTATTACCTGACTTTCTGAGTTCATTTATCGCGTCAGTGTATGTGATACGTTCAAAACTGCTCTCTGTTATATGCTCAAGGTTTTCAATTATTCCCTTTTCGATCATGCTGCTGAAAAACTCCATGTCGCCCCTGCAGTTTTTAAGCACATAGTTGAGTATATACTTTATAAAATCCTCAGCCGTATCCATGTTCAGGTTGATGTCGCAGAAGGCCATTTCCGGTTCAACCATCCAGAACTCGGCCAGGTGCCGCGAAGTGTTGGAATTCTCCGCCCTGAACGTGGGGCCGAATGTATAAACGTTTTTCAGCGCAAGGGCGTATATCTCGGCCTCCAGCTGTCCGCTTACAGTAAGTGATGCCTCCTTGCCGAAAAAGTCCCGGCTGAAATCGACACCCTCTTTTGTTACGGGAATTTTATCAAGGGGGAACGTTGTTACCCTGAACATTTCACCCGCGCCCTCACAGTCGCTTCCTGTAATAATCGGTGTGTGGACATAGACGAATCCCTTTTCATTAAAGTAACTATGTATGGCGAAGCTCATAGCGTTCCTGATACGCGCCACCGCGCCGAATGTGTTGGTCCTGGGCCGGAGGTGCGCGATCTCGCGAAGAAACTCGAAGCTGTGCCTCTTCTTCTGCAGCGGGTACTCCGCGGGATCAGCCTCGCCGTGCACCTTTATTTCATCAGGCAGAACCTCTACGCTCTGCCCGGCGCCCTGCGACGCCACCAGCTTCCCTTTTACAGTTACGCTGGCGCCGTTAACCAGTGTCGCGTCAAGCGATTCGAATCCCGGGAAACTTTTTGTTATGACAACCTGCAGGTTATCCATGCACGAACCATCGTTTACCGCAATAAACGACACCTCCTTTGAATCACGTTTTGTCCTGACCCAGCCCTCAACAGTCACCTGCTGATTGTTTCCTTCCAGTAATAGTATCTCTTTTATTCTCATGTACTTTTTCTCCATAGTTGACTTCAGCCCCTGACCGATGAGCCCCCTGTCCCCCAGACCGTGTGAAAAATGGGGCAAAGGGATTTTATTAATTG
>DAONFG010000007.1:0-106656 GCA_035403465.1 Spirochaetota bacterium
GTCCGCTACTCTATCCAGCTGAGCCACGGACGCAATGTTTAAAAATTTATAGTGCTGTAAGCCTTGAAGTGTACTTCCCTATATAAGGATACTCCTTCTTTTCACCCTTTCGCATCATGAGTGTGCCCATGACACAGAGAGCAATATATACAATGTAATGAACGTAAATCAGCATTACAAGGATAAACCTTAAAATATCCATCCACGATGGGAGGAATATATGCGCAAGGAAGTAGAGCAGGAAACACGCAGCTATCATGTAGGCTGCAAGCACGAACGCCTGCTTCCCGTGGAACATGTAAAACTCATCATCCTTCTTTATACTCATTGGAATGAACCAGCCGATAAACGGAAAATATGTCAGTTTAAGCGGATCAAAATTCCTGATATAATCTTCTGCATACCTGAAATAATCTGCTGCACGGGATTTAAGTTTAAGAAGGGATTCTTTGTTAATTTTTACAGGTTTCATAATAATCCATTCGGAGAAGGGGGGATTCGAACCCCCGGCACCAATATTGGTGCAATTGCTTAGCAGGCAACCCCCTTCGGCCACTCGGGCACCTCTCCGGCTAAAAGCGTTTGTAAAAAAAATCGGAGAGTAAGGGATTCGAACCCCTGGGGCTGTTAACCCAACGGTTTTCAAGACCGCCTCCATCGACCACTCGGACAACTCTCCGGGAGCAAATCTATTAAAAACAGGTCTCATGTCAAATAAAAATTTTTAAGGGGGATTAAATTGTGGCATAAAAACGCAACAGGTTCGCAGCCAGGAGCATATTTACACATGAAGAGTAAAATATAAACAAAATGACACTATAACAGTAGATATGCTCCGGGTGTCAATTACGGGGGGAAAGGCCCCTTGCCCCTACACTATCTGTGTCCCTACACCCTTATCAGTGAAGATCTCAAGCAGGACCGCATGCTCAACCCTGCCGTCGATAATATGGGTCTTCTTCACACCGGACCCGATAGCCTCAACACAGCAGTTAACCTTGGGAATCATACCCCCCTTGATCTCTCCGGATCTGATCAGTTCCGGAATATCCACGGCCTTGATAGACGACGCAAGTTCTCCCTTTATCATAACGCCCTGGATATCTGTCAGGAGTATCAGTTTCTCAGCCTTCAGCGCCTCTGCAATCTTCCCTGCAGCGATGTCCGCGTTGATATTATATGTTACCCCGTTTACATCCGATCCGATCGGGGCAATTACAGGTATGAATTTGTCCTTCTCAAGGATTCTTATAATTTCAGGATTCACACTCTCCACGGCACCAACAAGCCCTATGTCCACTTTGGCGCCCTTATCATCATGGAACAGCTTGCATGCAGTGATAAGCCCGGCGTCCTTGCCCGAGATCCCGACGGCCTTGCCTCCCGCGATGTGTATGTTGTTCACGATCTCCTTGTTCACCTTGCCCGTAAGGACCATCTCGACGATCTCCATGGTCGCAGTGTCGGTAACGCGCAGCCCGTCAACAAACTCGCTCTTGATTCCCAGCTGTTCAAGCAGGGTGCCGATCTGCGGGCCGCCTCCGTGGACCACAACAGGATTTATGCCAACGAGCTTCAGGAGCGCCATGTCCTTTGCGAACGAAAGCCGCAGCGCCTCATCGGTCATGGCGTGCCCGCCGTATTTTATGACAACTGTCTTGCCGCTGAACTCCTTGATATAAGGGAACGACTCAATCAGCGTATTTATTTTTTCAATGGATTTCTGCATTGGCTTCTCCGTTCAGGGAATAGTTACAATGAACAGATTTCTATTCAGGGTACAAGTATTTTTTTAAATCCGGCTGAAGGAGGCGGGCTGCATTTATAATTAATCTGTTTACATTTTCTTTACCACAATGCCATTTAGTTTTGTTATCTTTATTATAAGAGAACCTCTATAAATTACAATTTAGAGGTGTTCATAAACATATTCCCGGAAACAACAGGAACTGGAAGATGATTACATTCAGCGGATACGAAAAAGTTATAGAAAAAGTTTACGATCACAAACAGGAGCATGTCTTTGAATACTGGGAACAACTCCTTGATGTAGAGAGAAAGGAACTGCTTGATGATCTTGCAGAGATCGATTTTGACCTGCTGAAACAGATTTATTCGCACACGCACGACGGCCGCATCACTGAATTCCAGCCCGCACCATACATAACGCTGCCGTCAACTGATGCAGAACGTAAAAAATTCATGCAGGCGCATGAAGCAGGTGAAGCCCATATTCGAGAAGGTAAGGTTGCCGCGTTCCTCGTGGCAGGTGGCCAGGGATCACGTCTTGGATATGACGGACCAAAGGGTAAGTTTCCCGTGGGCCCGGTTTCCGGTAAGACACTCTTTCACTTCCATGCCGAAAAGATAGCCTCATCGCAGGACAAGTATGGGGTGGTGATCCCGTTCTTCATAATGACATCGCGCGACAACCACCAGGAGACCGAAACCTTTTTCCGTGAACAGGACTACTTCGGACTCAGCCCTGTCAACGTGCATTTCTTCACGCAGAACATGATCCCCTCGCTTGACCTGAAGGGAAAACTTATACTCTCAGAAACTAACCGCATATTCATGAACCCGGACGGACACGGCGGCAGCCTTACAGCGCTCCGCACGTCGGGTGCGCTTAATAAGATGCAGCAGAATGGTATTGAGACAGTATCCTATTTTCAGGTGGACAATCCGCTGGTCAAGATAATCGATCCCCTGTTCATCGGATTTCATGTTCTCGAATCTTCAGAGATTTCCAGTAAAGCTCTCAAGAAAGCGAGCGCAAATGAAAAGACAGGCGTATTCGTTGCATTCGGCAGCGGCAAGACCGGGATAGTTGAATACTCGGACCTTACCGAAGAGCAGTCGCGCATGAAGGGCGCAGACGGAGAGCTCATCTTCTCAGCCGCGAATCCTGCGATACACCTATTCAGCCTGAAGTTCATTGAAAGCATCACCGGCGAACAGGGACCGTCGCTCCCCTACCATACTGCAAAGAAAAAAATACCTGCAGTGGTCAACGGCGCACCGCAGGAAATCAGCGGGTACAAGTACGAAAAATTTGTATTTGACGCACTCCCGCTTTCATTAAAAAATGTAATCCTTGAAACACCAAGGGAAGAGGAATTCGCGCCGGTCAAAAACGCTGCGGGTACAGATTCTGTTGAGACGGCCCATGAACTGATGGAGAAGCTGTACAGGAACTGGATAATATCGCGCGGAATAAAAATACCTCCATCTGTAAGGGTGATCGAAATCTCACCGCGCTTTGCACTCTGCGCAGAGGACATCCCGGCAGACCTTGAAATCCCCTCAATGGAAAAGGTGTATCTGGAATAACTGCACTGGGGCAACCTGATGTCATACACTGTAATTTTCGGCATTGCGCTGGCGCTTGCCATGGACGCATTTGCCGTATCCATATCCTACGGCTGCTCGCCGGTAAAAATGTCTTTTAAAAACACATTCACGATTGCCTTCTTTTTCGGCGCGTTCCAGGCCTTCATGCCTGTGATCGGATGGTTTTCAGGAAGATTGTTCGATCAGTTGATTAAGTCCTGGGACCACTGGATCGCCTTTTCACTGCTGGCGGTAATAGGTTTACGCATGGTCATCGAAGGGATAAAGGATAACGACGGCGCTGATTCATGCGAAGTGCAGAAAGACCTGGGATACAGGAAACTGCTTGTACTTTCAGTCGCAACAAGTATTGACGCGCTGGCAGTAGGCCTGAGCCTCTCCCTGCTCAATTACGCAATAATTGTTCCCGCTGCAATAATCGGCGCTGTTACATTTACAACCAGTTTTATCGGAGTACGCATGGGGTGCAGGCTGCAGCACATCCTGGGCCGCAGGGTGGAAATCCTTGGCGGAGCAATCCTTATCTTTATAGGTATCAAGATACTTGTTGAGCACCTGGGCTGACAGCTGCAGTCATTCATACCTGAACAGCGGCAGAATCCCCTTAACCCTGTCCATAAATGAAATCCCTTTAACCGGAATTCTATTATCAGGGGGGATCGGATCTTTTCTTATATGCAGGTGTGCGGGATAGAGGTACCTGAAATCCACCTGCATGAGCTTCTTCGCTGATTCAACCTGCTGTTTCCTGTCCGAAAAAACCGAAAGTATACCTACAGTATTATCGTTGATCAACGCAAGCCCGCTGCCGCTGAAGAGCGATCCGGTACTCCTGTGATAAAACGCGATATTCCCCGGAGTATGACCCGGTACATGAATAAATTCCAAACCCCAGGGCTTAAGCGGATTGTCTGTGCCGTGTTCATCAAGTTCGACAAAATCGCACTTGCCAGCTGCGGGAGTTTTACCAGGTGAATGATGCATTGGTATCCTGAGAAACGGGTGGAAACAGATGAACGCAGACTTCCCTCCAGGGTAATAAATACTGTCATCTTTGTGGATGAACACCTTAATCCCCGATGCGCCTTCTGATGCGGCGATTGAAAGTAGTTCGGACACACCGCCAGTGTGGTCATTGTGCCAGTGGCTCAGAGCAATCCCTTTAATATCACGCGGGTTCAGTCCTGCATCCTTAATTGCGTCAGCAATGATTCTGCCGCTGCCGCTGCAGCCGGTATCGATGATCAAAATGCCGTTCTCCGCCGAGGTGTTGAGTATAAATACATTTGAACATAAAAATGATACACCGCAGAGCCACTTTACCCTGACAGAGTAAATCCCTGCAGATGGATTCAATGTTTCCACGCAATGTTTCATGCTTTGGCATCCTTATTTAAAATTGTGAAACAATCATTAAAACTAAGTTTTTATGCTCTATGGTTATACTGCTGAATATAACCATAAAAATAAGTCCTGACTAATATACAAGTTAATATAAAATAATAATTTTTTTGAAACTCAGTCGGGTTTATTTTTTATTGACACTTCCGCCATGAATTTAATTATGACGCATTGAAAATACTCTTATATGTGAAATTACTGAATAGGATTAACTGTTAAATATGATAAACAATTCTCGACAGATGCTGATTCTTGGCCGCAGGTTCAGGCATTTTGAAATAAATCTCTTCAAGTTTATCAACAATAAAATGCACTGTTCTTTTCTTAATATCTTCATGAAAACCATGAGTTGTGCGGGCTCCGCTTTTTCTGCTGTAATAATTCTGTTTTTTATCCTGATCCAGAGTAATCCGGGCGGCTTCCCGCTGTTTTTTTACCTTTCAGGATCGCTTTTAATAGGCCAGTTATTTGTACACCCTGTTAAATGGATGGTTAACCGGCCAAGGCCTTGTCTTGCTTTAACCGGGGCCAGGGTATTCCGGGCATTAAATAACAATAATTCATTCCCTTCTGGTCACACCTGCGCGGCAATCACTATGGCCTTTGTTTTAGCACAAACTTTTCCCCATGCAGCTTTACTGTTGTTTATCCTGGCCGTGATGGTAGGCATCAGCCGGATTTACCTTGGTGTTCATTATCCCACTGATGTTCTTGCCGGTGCAGCAATAGGCTATTTTTCCTTCACCATTGCACCTTATGTCTATATGCCGGTAATCGCCTTCATAAGCTCACAGAACCCGGTATAATTTAACGAAGTATATATGACATAAAAAGCCGGTTTTTAAAACCGGCTTTTTGTTTCATGCTGTCTGTAATAGTCTTGTTGTCTTTCTCATCTTTTTAACCGGGGTCAGGGACGATGCCCCTGAAAAAGCCCCGCAGAGTCTCTCTGTCGTTGCAAAACGGAGTTTTGCAACCAGTCTAATATTTATTTGTCCCAGTTATGGCTGGGCAGGTTTCCGTCTTTCTGGAACTGCTCGAATTTTTTGTCAAGGTCACTGATTGATTCAGTGATAACCTTTTTCAAAAGTTCCGCAAAATCCCCGGCCTTGCTGAAGCTGTCATCTGAACCTGTCTGCTTAAAGCTGTTTTTGTAGATCAGCTTGTTTTCAGGTATCTGCTTTATGGTCACATTCATGGCAATTCCGGGCCTGCCGTCCTTTTTAAAATCCGTAAAATCAACCACTATAGATATATCCGCTCTGGTCGGAGACTTTTTATCGACATTGGTAAAAAGATTTGAACCCTCGAGGTCCTTGATATAAATGTCAAGAATATCCTCTTTAAGTTTGACATTGCTGGATTCATATTTACCTGTAACAACCGCGTTTACCGGATACTTGCTTTTATTGTGTGATGCGGGATTATAAACATACGAATCCTTTACTGTAATCTGCGATGCACATCCTGCCGTTAGTATTACGAGTGCTGATACAGCAATAAAAACTTTACGCATTTCGTTCCTCCGGAAATTTATTTACACCGGCCTGACTGACGCCGGAGTTTATATCTGATATTATACAGATAACAGAGCCATTGTCAAGCGAAAAGAGGTGTATTCACCGCTGCCTTGCTCAGAGCATTTTAATTATATCTGAGATATACGGCATCAGCTGTTTCTTTCTCGACAGTACATCTTTCAGAAAGTAGATACCATCAGCCTGTTTGGGGTATTCAATTCTCCCGGAAAAGTCCTCACTCCCCCTGACAAAAAAGTAGCTGCTGAGCCTGTTAAGGTCGGTCACCAGGAGTGAACTGAAAAGCATACCGTGCTGGTGAGCCAGTTCTTCAAGATGCCTGAGAATTTCTTCCGACCTGTTCATGATTTCATCCGGGTCATTTACCTCGACCTGGCTTACACAGAATTTACAGCCCGCTTCGTTGTACTCCTTCATGTCCATGGACACAATCTCCTCAACGGGCTTGCTGCTGATAACGGAAGCCGCAGCAACCATGTCTGCCCCGAACTGTTCAACCGTGAGGCCCGTAATATGCGAAAGGTACTCAGCGGTGTCAATGTCAGACTGGGTCGTTGTTGCAGACCGGAGTATGAGTGTATCCGAAAGTATGCCGGCAAGCAATATCGCCGCGATCTCCTTGCGTACCGGAATCCTGTGGTCCCTGTACAGCCCCGCGATAATTGTCGAGGTGGAACCCACAGGCCTGTTTATAAAAGTGATCGGGTACGTCGTGGCCGGGTTACCCAGCCTGTGGTGATCTATAATTTCCAGTATCTTTACATGCTTTGCACCCTCAACCGCCTGTGTAAGTTCATTATGGTCAACAAGGATGAGGCCTGTATTGGGTTCCTTCATCAGGTCCCCATGAGTCAATACGCCTGCAACATTCATCCGGTCATCAACAACAGGGAGCGACTTTGACACCGAATCGGAAAACTTGCCGCTTATGTTTTTTATGTAGTCATCAGCATTAAGGGGTTTCAGAGTGGTGTCACCGGCATAACGCACAGGGGTGGAATGGAGCGCCAGCCATGAAGCGCTTGCAGTATGGAATGGCGTCATGAGAACAGTAACGTTATTATCCTCCGCAAGCCTCTTTATCTCTTTTGTTATGATTGTACCAGCGGCAACTACAAGCAGCCTTATTTTTTTCTTAATTACATATTCCTGGATATCGAGCCTGTCACCCACAATCACTATCGAGTTGTCTGCCGGCATGATGTCGATGAACCCGCTTAAGGTTTCCACTTCAGACGCAGCAGCGATTACCTGCGCGCTGAAGAGTTCGTTCATGTTCCTCTCGACCACTGGTTCTGCCCGCAGCGTCCTGATAAGGTGTGCGGCAGAGGTGGAGATAATGCTGTTTTTCTGCGGATCTATTTTTTTCAGCAGGTTCTGGGCAAAAGCGTTAAAATGAAGGGAGGAAAGATACTTGTTGTTTTCATCAACAACAGGCAGCATCCTGAACCTGTTGCTGGTCAGCACCTGCATGGCTTCCCAGAGCGGGGTGTCATGCGATATAGTTACAGGCTCACCGCTCATGTGGTTTTTCACCCTGGGAATTATATCACTTAAAAACTCCGGGTGCGGGATGCCGAACCTGTCCAGGATATACGCTGTCTGAATATTTATTTTTCCCGCACGCGCAGGCACGATGTTCGTCTCACCTGCTGCCTTTTTCAGCTCTGCATATGCTATGGCAGATACTATGGAATCCATATCAGGATTCTTGTGCCCTATCACATATATTTTTTTCATCAACCCTCCGTCGTACCCGGCCAGATGCTCTCACCCCTAAACCATACTGAGATTAAGCTATTACCGCAACAATGTTTATTAAAATTACTGATTTAAAAAACTGTTTTTTACACTTTTTTTGAAATATCCCGGGTATGGCAGTAATATAAGATAACAGACCTGATGCAATCCGTAAAACAGCTGCCTGCGTGATCAGGTTATTTAATAATATCCAGATGGATGCTCATGATGAAAGAAAATATCATAGACTTCATTACTATTACAGCAGGGGAATCGGACTGAATGCGCACATCACGTATACTATATATAATATTCGAAACAGTCACAATGCTCTTGATTATCCTGATAATGATTCTTGTGTACTACCATGTTAAAAATAATATCAGGAAGGAATTTATCAAGATCAGGACATACCAGATCAACCAGACATCCGAGCTTCTTGATACATTCCTTGAAAGAAAAACGAAAGCATTTAAACAGTTCTGTTCTATAAGCAACAAGCGGGAAGCTGCAACACTTCTGAATGATTTCGCAGATGTATATACACTGGACAGCAGACTTGCAGTTCGCCAGGTACTGGTTAAAGAACCGGGAAGCAGCCTGTCTCCTGGATATGATTACAGCGCTTCGCCTGCTGCAGCATTTTTCATGAGTATCAACTCTGCAGGTATCAGCCACTCGGGGATGTTTAAATCAGCAGAAAACGGCAGCATAAGCCTCTACATCGCATCAAAGCAGGGAAGCAGTATTCTTGCAGGCCGCGTTCCGCTTACGACACTTTCACTGGATTTTGCAATCTCCGCAGGATACCGGGACGATATTGTACTCTTTGCATCAAGCGAGGGTGAAGTTCTTGCTTCGTCAAAAGATTCCCTGAAAATACCCGTTCTTCCGGATGAAACGGAAAAAACAATCACTCTTGACAGGGAGTATCTGATAACAAAAAAATTCAACAGTTCAATCGACGGAATGATAGTCCTGCTTACTCCTGTATCAGCAGTATACAAAGCTGTTGAGGTGACTAAAAAGTATATTGCATATTTCATTTTTTTCCTTTTTGTGTTCTTTATACTCCGCCTGTTACTCATGTTTGTGATATTGATCCTGCCGCTTGAAAGGTTCATCCATATGCTCACTGACTGGGGAATTGAAAATAAGCCGGAAATGCATAGCAGTATTTTTTTCCGGATAAAGGAATTTGATACGCTCTATAAAACTTTCTTTGAAAAAACACGCCTGATACATAATTCGATTACAGAACTTAAAGAGAACGAAACAGAACTTAAAAACATGAGACAATACCTGAAGAGCATTATAGACTCCATGCCTTCAATTATCATTGCTGTAGACATGAACGCACGCGTGACAGAATGGAACAGGGCCGCGGAGCAATTCACCGGTATAGCCGTCGAACATGCAGAGGGCAGACCAATATGGCACATGATCCCTGAACTTGGGAAATACAGTGATGCATTTTACGAAGCCCTTTCCCTCAACGAACTGCGCGAATTCAAAAAGCAGGTCTTCACTAAAAAAGATAAAGTATATATGGACATAACAATCTTTCCGGTTACAGGCCTTGAATCAGTGGCAGCTGCAATCAGAATTGATGACATCACCATGTTTGAAAAAGCGGAGAAAAAACTGAGACAGGCCCAGAAGATGGAGATTGTAAGCACACTTTCGACCGGGATTGCTCATGACTTCAACAATGTGCTTGGCGGCATAATTGGGGCTGCATCCATAATGAAAAAAAAGGTAACCGGCAACGCCGGTATGGATGAACTTATGGAAAGTATTACAAGATACCTTGAGATCATTGAAACATCGGCTAACCGTGCAACAGGCATTATAACAAGGCTCCTCGCGCTCACAATGCGGCAGGAGGTTGAGTTCCGCATTACAGATCTTAACGCCATTGCCTCCAATGTTGAAAATATATGCAGGAGCAGCCTTGATAAGTCTGTCGTTATTAATGGCCTACTGACCGATAGTCACCCGATCGTTAATGCAGACCGGAACCAGATAGAACAGGTAATGCTGACCCTGTGTATCAACGCGGCGCACTCAATGACAATTATGCGGCCCGATGATCAGCAGCAGGGAGGAAGACTGACAATTTCAGTTACTGACAGGATAAACGGAGCAGAACTCTCTTCAGTATACGTTGAGGCAAATCCCGGAATTGATTACAGGTCATTTTCTGTTACTGATGAAGGTGTCGGTATAGAAACATCCAGGCTCCGTAAAATTTTTGAACCGTTCTATTCAACAAAGTCAGATATATCCGGTTCAGGACTGGGCCTGTCAATGGCATATAACATCATCAGGCTGCACGGGGGGTTCATCACAGTTAATTCAAAGCCCGGCCAGGGATCGGAATTCACAGTTTATCTGCCTGCAGTAGAAGTTGAAGATTCAGCCCGGGTTGAGGTGCCCTTACAGGCATCATACGCGGGTGAAGGCACTATTCTTGTCATTGACGACGAACCTGTCATAAGGGAACTCGCTGCCGAAATTCTTGCGGACTGCGGTTACAGTGTTATTACTGCATCTGAGGGTTCCGAGGCTGTTGCAATATTCAGGGAGAAAGGTGTATCGATAACACTTGTCCTGCTTGACCTTACGATGCCTGGAATGTCCGGCATAGAAACATTCGCTGAACTGCAGAAAATCGATCCGCAGGTGAAGGTGCTGATGTCTTCAGGTTTTGTGCATGACGAGAGGATAGGAAAGGCCGCGTCATCGGGAGCCGCGGGTTTTATCCACAAGCCGTATACAATGGATAAACTTTCAGAAACAGTTTACAGGATACTAAGCATGAAAGACCGGGAAAGATAAGGCAACATAATATTTTATAATCAGAATAATGCTCCGTCATTGCGAACGAAGTGAAGCAATCTGTTTAAGTAAATCACATATATTCTCATTGAAACCAATTGACTTCTGAAACAGATTGCCACGGCATTCCATGCCTCGCAATGACAGCGGCTAACTAAAAATATAAAACAAAACTCATTTCCCCAGCACGTACTTGTTGATAAGAAAATCAGTCTGCATGGGATTAAGGTCATACTTTTTGCTTACATCGTCGATGAGTGAGCTCCTGTCAATTTCAGGATTTTCCTTCAGCTGCTCCGACATGTATTTTACTGCATTTTTCAATGATTCGTCCATGTTTCCCCCTTTTTCTCCGCTACAGCGCCCTCATATGTTCAGGCTTGAGAATACTTTCATCTTTTGTTGATATAACCTGGTCAATGAGCTTAAGCACTGCACTCTGCTCTTCAGGCAGGTTTGCCCTGATAGGCAGATAGTTTGATGCGTGGTTTGAGGTGAAATAGCACTTTCTCTTCACGCTCATATTTTTAATAATAGTTCTGAGCTCACCAAGCAGTCCGAACTTGTCTGGAAGCACAAATTTTCCTGACTTGTACTCCTGGAAGAGCAGGGTGTTGGGCAGTATCATGACAGTGAGCGCAGAGGCGTAGTCCGGGGACATCTCGCCAAGAAGCTTTCCGGTATCGCGCGCGTGGTCTGCTGAAAGTTCGGTGCCGCCAATACCAAGAAGCACGGTCTGTGAGAGTTTGATCCCCGCATCAATGACTTTTGCCGATGCCTCTTTCATGTGTTTGGGGAAAGCGCCCTTCCTTATGCGCCGCAGAACCTCTTCGTTGCCGCTCTCAATCCCCTGGTATATAACGCCAAGCCCCGCCTCCCTGATGGCGCGCAGTTCCTCGGGAGTTTTGCGTAAAATGGCCTTTGCGTTGCCGTACATGTTTATGTTTTCCATGTGCGGATTCTTCTGTTTTATATAATGCATGATGCGCAGTATATCATCGGTCGGGAGGATCAGCACATCGCCGTCTGCAAGGAATGCCCGTTTAAAACTGTGCCTGTATGAAGAAGCCTCGTCAATATCCTTCCTGACGGTCTCCCAGTCCTTTATCCTGAACCTCTCATCAAGATCCTTGTATGTACCGCAGAATGTGCACATGTTGTGCGAACACCCCACTGTTGCCTGAATAATCATGCTGTACGCCTCGGATGGCGGACGTATCACATGCCCTACGTAATCCATTTATGTAACCTCATTGTATAAATTTTCTTTAAATGATTACCGGCTGTTAAAACACTTTTTCCCTGACATAACCGGTAACCGATAAGAAACCAGTCACCGGCAAGTGTTACAGCATCCTATAAAAAACGGCCCCCTTTGTTCAACTATTATTTAGGGGGTAATGCGGGTCCCGGTTCAGGACTCGAATGCAGTGCCGAATTCATAGTCCCGCTTTATGTATTTCATTATGATTGCAGTCTCGACATTGAGGATACCCTCGATCCTGCTGAGACGGTTGTATACCAGGTCATGGAGCTCGTCAAGGGACTTCACAATAAACTCGGCGTTAATATTTGTCTCACCTGTAGTCATGACAATGTACCAGAGTTCCCGGATCTTCTCAAGCTCACGGAGCACGGAATCGATCATCTTCATGTCGACGTTGATGTAAAGGTCCCCTGCGATCTCAAAGCCGGTCCTGAATGGATTTGCAACAGCAACAATCTGTATGTACTGTTCATCTATCAGCCTCTTTATGCGGCCGCGCACTGTTGCCTCGGAGATATTAAGCTCCCTGGCAATATCCGTGTTGCTGGCGCGGCCGTCTTTCTGCAGAATGGATATAATCCGGGAATCCGTGGAATCGATCCCTTTCTTTTTTATATCCTTCTGCTCATTCTCAGGCATCTCTGCCTTGCCTGCAGTTCCCTGCACCTTCCTACTCATAGATGTTATTCTGCGCAGGGAATGTTCCGCTCTTCACTTCGCTGTCATAGCCTTCGAGAGCGGTTTTAACCAGATCATGAAGGTTAACATATTTTTTTACAAACTTGGGCTGGAATGTTTCATCTATTCCCAGCACGTCGTTTATTACCAGTACCTGCCCGTCACAGTAACGTCCCGCGCCGATACCTATAGTGGGGATGGTCAGTTTTTCAGTAATCTCCTGCGCAAGGGACTCGGGGACCTTTTCCAGAACCAGCGAACATGCACCCGCATCCTGAAGTATGAGTGCGTCCTCAATTATCCTCTTCCGCTTATCCTCCTCCCTCCCCTGGACAGAGTAGCCGCCGAACTTGTGCACGGACTGAGGTGTAAGGCCCAGGTGCCCCATAACCGGGATCGAAGCGGTAACCATGGCCTCTACCACAGCCCTGAACTCCCTGCCACCTTCAAGCTTAACAGCGTTCGCACCCGTCTTCTTCATCATATTCCCGGCGTTCCGGAGCGAATCCTCAACAGAAATGTGGTAGCTCATGAAGGGCATGTCTATAACAAGAAATTTTGATGGCGCGCCCCGGCGAACAACCTCTGTGTGATAGATCATCTGTTCCACTGTCACGGGTATTGTGTTATCGTAACCGGCAAATGTGTTGGCCACCGAATCTCCCACAAGAATAATATCCATTGGTGTCTGCTCAACTATCCGTGCAAAAGCATGATCATAACATGTGATCATTGATATTTTTGTTTTCTTTTCTTTACATGATTTAAAATCGTTCACAGTGAAAGATTTGTATCCTGCAGCATTCAAATAAGCGCTCATAAACATATACCTCCTGATTTAACGTCATGGTAACCAGATAAGCATCCCAGCAGAAAATGTCAAAAATTATTGCGAAAATAACAAAAAAAAATATAAAATTTGCGAATTTATTGATAAAAATCCATAATATATGCGAAATTCTACTAATTATTTATAAAACAGGCTCATCCTGCAAGTTTAATTTTTAAAGATATTTCTTGACATAAACTGTTCCGCTCCATTAAAACTATATCCGTATTAATAGCTGCCTGGATTCTGCTCCTTCAAAAATAAGCCATACTTGGTAAAGAAAATTCAGCCGGCATCACAAATAACATCAGCAATTGCACGGATATAACCGCTGAAACCCGGAAGGACAAAAATGAATATTGCATATGTATGTGACCAGTACTGGCCTGTGATCAGCGGTGTTTCAGTATCCAATGACATGTTCAAAAAACACCTTGAAAAGCTCGGCTGCAAAGTCTGGTTTTTTGTTCCAGACTATCCCGGTGCCGCAGAGCTGGACAAAACCATGGGCAACAGGGATGTATTCCGGTTCAAGTCCTACCCCCTCTTTTTCAACAGGGAGAACCGTCTGGTCTTTAAAATGGAAAAGAAAAATCTTTACAAAGCTCTCGATTCGATAAAGCCCGATATCATACACGCCCATTCGGAATTCGCGATTGCAGTGATGGCAAACAAATACGCCCGTAAAAATAATATACCATTTATATACACAACACATACCAACTGGGAGGAACTGGCAAGCCTCTATGTTCCCTTCCTCTCCAACCTCATAGGAAGGCTCTATGCCCGCCACAGACTCAGTAGAACCTGGAACAAAGCTGACCTTCTGATAGCGCCCACATCGCTCATGGAGGTGCTGCTACAGTATTACATGGTAAAGGTCCCGATAAAGGTGCTCCCCACCGGGGTTGACAAAAGCGACTTTGTTTCAAAAACCCTCAACAAAAAAAAGGCCCGTGCTATCATCATAAAGAGGCACCCTGAGCTTAAAAACAAGAAGATACTTTTCTTTGCCGGCAGGATAGGCATGGAGAAGAACATAGAGTTTATAATAAACTCACTTGCGCTGCTGCTGCCATCCATGCCCGACACGAGGCTTATAATTGCGGGTGATGGTCCGGCAAAAACGGATATCATGAAGTATACGGCAGATAAAGGCTTGAGCGACAAAGTGACCTTCACGGGATTTGTTGCGCGCAGCAGCCTGAAGGAATACTACTACGCGGCTGATGTTTTTGTATTCGCTTCAAAAGTTGAAAGCCAGGGGCTCGTTGCCCTTGAGGCAATGGCCTGCGGCACGCCTGTTGTTGCAATCGGCAAAATGGGTACACGCGAGGTTATGGGCGGTGACAACGGCGGTTTCATGGTTGATGATGACATTGACATGTTTACTGAAAAGGTAAGCCTTCTGCTTAGTGACAAAAAGCTTCACAGGATAAAAACCGCTGAAGCACTGCGCCACGTGGAGAAATGGACGATAGAGACAATGGCCGTTAAGCTGCTGAATATCTATAAAGTACTGAAGGTTAAGAAAAACGCCGGCAGGTAAATAGAGATATATACTCTCCTAGAAAAGTCCCCTCATAAGGACAGGTTTGAAACCCTTTGCGTTCAGTGATTTAAACATCCCAGAAAAGAATTCCAGGGAGCTTTCAAGTTCAAGGTCGCATTCATGCACAGCTACCCTGAGCCTTGTTTTGCGCGAAAGAAGCGAAACAAGATACATAAGCCGCGCGCCGGTCTTCAGAAAAACAAGTTCACTCCCCTTGATGCTCCCCAGGGATATTACGGGTGAAAAAAATGAATGCCCGCTGAAATCCATCGAGAAAAGTGATTCGACAAACACAGGGTTTAACCTTCTCAAAAATTTGCGGTTGTTTCTGCACGCGATCCAGCACGGGGGGCATATCCCGGTATCAGTACCTGTGAACGCGGTTACCTCTTGATACATTTCCCTGGTTTTATCGCGCAGTTTTTCAGTATCAAGAAGGTACTCTGCCTGGTATTTATGATAGAACGATATAAGCCTGCCAACGTTTTCCGGGCAACGGTGGGTCAGCCCGTGAAATACTATTTCAAGCGCCCCTTCTTCCATCTTCCTGCTCAGAAAACGTGCAAGAGGTGAACTGCTCTCAAGCTCTTCGTCAAAAACGAGGTGAACTGCAAGCGGAACCCTGTAGCGGTCAATCACAGTACGGATCTTCGCAACCGTAGCCTCGCCTCCGGAAACCTTTACGTCATGCAGCGATAACGCGTATCGCCTGCCTGGACCTGTTGACTCTGATGGCAGATACATTCTGAGCATTCCCCTGATAATTTTTTTACAGGATGACTTCACATATTATGATTTCAAGAAATTTATGTCGTGACTTGAAATTATTTACACTCTCCGCGAATACCCTATAAACATCGTTACTATTTGACAAAGATCAGATCTATTATTAAATATAATTATTCATAATCAATGAAAACCATAAAACTTTCGCTAAAACAAAGGAGGACTTAATGTCATACTTCACACTTGGCATAATTGCTGCTGTTTTCGTGTTTCTTATTGTACCCAACATCCGCATTGTTAACCAGAACACGGTGCTGGTTATCGAATTCCTGGGCAAATACAACAGGGTCATGAATGCGGGCCTTAATATTAAAATACCGGTACTGGAAAGCGTGCGCGAAAAGGTTTCACTGCGTCAGCAGAATTTCAGCATTGAAGGGAAGTACCCGTCAAAGGACAAGGTTATAGTCGATGTTAACACCAACCTGATCTACAGGGTAAATGACGCACCGGAAGGGATTAAAAAATATACCTATGCGCTTGAAAACAGGTCAGCATCAGTGGGCGCCATAATCGAAAACTCGCTAAGGACATATATTGCTAAAGAAACCCACGAAGGAATACTTGAGAAGAAAGAGGAACTGGCCCTTCACATACGTACCGACCTTGAAAAGCAGTACGAGGAATGGGGAATGCTGATCAGCAGCTTCCAGATAACAAATGTCAATTTTCCACTTACGATTACTGATGCCATGTCCGAAGTTGTTGCATCGCAGCAATTAAGAAAAGCAGCAGAAAACAAGGGTGAGGCAGTGAAGATCCAGGCAATCAAGGAGGCCGAGGCGGAAAGGGAACGCAAGAGGCTGCAGGGTGAAGGTATCGCGCTTGAGAGAGAGGCAATAGCCTGGGGACTACAGAAGTCTGTTGAGATTGTACAGAAAGCCACGGGTGGATCATCCCAGGAGATTCTGTCTATACTGACGCTGACACAGTATCTTGATACGCTGAAAGGAATAGGGATGTCTCCCAATTCAAAGGTGCTTTTTATCGACAGCAGCATCCAGAAAAACACGGATATGATGCAGCAGCTTATGGCTGTTTTCGACACACAGAATAAACAGTGAGACTCACTGTTTCATCATAAATTATGCTCAGAGCATTATAACAAATATAGAGTTTTTAAAAACTATCTCTATTAACGAAAA
Organism: Spirochaetota bacterium; assembly: GCA_035403465.1. GTDB lineage: Bacteria > Spirochaetota > UBA4802 > UBA4802 > UBA5550 > JAAYBQ01. Next base: position 17,132 of record DAONFG010000007.1, read on the forward strand.
CATGCTCTGAGCCATAAACCTACCGTTTAAACAGCCCGGTAACCGATCCGCTTCCTTTAACATGCCCCTTCATTGCTTTTTTCAGTTCCGCAGCCGAAAGGTTCCTGTCAGTAATCCTGGTATCCAGCGCGTATACTGTAAATACATAGTGATGTACCTTGCTTTTTGGCGGACACGGACCATTATACCCTGTTTCACCAAAATCATTCCTCCCCTGTATAATCCCGTCAGGCACACCGCTTTTGGGGAACCCCTTAGCAAGGTTTACGTATGCTCCCGGTATATTGTAAACAACCCAGTGGATGAATGTACCCCCGGGTGCGTCCGGGTCCTCGCAGATAAGGGCATAACTTTCGGCTTTACCCTGGTACTTCCAGTGAATCTCCGGTGAGAGGTCCCTGCCTTCACAGGAATACTCGGCGGCAAGATAATCATTGTTCTGGAACGAAGTAGAGGAAACAGTCATCGATGAGCTTTCGGGAAATCCTCCGCTGCCTATGGCTGCAGCAGCTGACATAAAACATGCAAAAATATTTTTTCGCATAACAGCCTCCCAAATCTGTAGTATGACAGATAAAATTAACAGAACATACCGGGAGAAATCAAGTAAAAAGGCTGGACCTTAAGTGTTCAGGACCTGAGCGTGGCAATCATCCGCAGAGGATTAAGTATTATCTCAAACGCGTCGAATACGGAGGCGCATATGATATCCGAATTCATAAGCGCGGCAGCCGAAGCACCTTCAGCCTGTATAAGGGCAATACCGACCGCAACCTCTTTCAGCATTAGTGAATCATTGCGTCCGTTACCAACCGCAATTACCTTATCCGGCCCAAGTAATGATATGTACCTGCCCTTCTGCAGGTCCTGGCTGCCGGGCTCAAGGATCATCAGCCTGCATGCTGCACCTTCAAGCTGTACCCTGGCCATACCGAATGTATCCGCTGTAATTACATGGACCTCAAGGCTGGCCGCAATCCTGTTGAGCATATCCCGTACACCGGGTATAAGCACCCCGTCAACAGCAAGTGTGCCGTTGTAGTCCAGCACAAGGTACTCTGCCCTGATATTTTTATGTCCGGGTATGCTGTATTCAATCATACAGCCGCTCTCAACATGCAGGTTGCTCCGGTCAGATATATAATCTTACACCAAGCCTTATGACAGGCCCTGACATGTCTATCTCAACATTATCCTTCTCCGGCTCCATGCCCCTGTAACCCAGGTCAAGAAGAAAGTCAACCGCCGATCCCCGCGGCAGCCTGTACGCCGCCGTGAAAATTACCTGCCACGCGAAACCGCTGAAAAAATCTGTACCATCCTCAACGTCTGAGCTATAATCCAAGATCATGAAGCTGTAGCCCAGACCCACGGTTATAAAAGGCTCAAAAAAAATCTTATCCCTGAGAAAAGGAAGCCTGACCTGCGCGTTGGCAAAAACCGGAAACGTGTACATGTTTGTCTCAGCCTTGAGAGACGCGTTTGTTCCACCCCCCGCTGTAACATCCCCAAGCTTGTTCTCCCAGCTAACCCAGAAAAAATCAGCTTCAAGACCGAAGACAAAATACGGGTCAAGATTATATACGTAATTAAAGCTCAGGTCAAGCCCGAACATTCCGGGATCTGACGCGTAGCCTGTACCGATTTTTCCTATGAACTCATTGTCTGATGGATTGACAAAAACATTCGTTTCGCGGACTACCACTGTCTTGTCATCCGCTACTGCCTGAGAATAAACTCCAGAGCATAACATAAAAATCATGCCCGTAATCATTGTCAGCCTTTTCATAATAACCCCCGTAAGTAACTATTTTCCAGTATATCACCCTTGAATCTGTACTGAATATTTTCCCGAAGTTCAGCGTAATAATAATACAAGACAGCGCCGGACTCAAATCAATTGGTAACCATAATATCAATTTTTTATGCAGATGAGATCAAAATACATCCATAAAAGCTTCACCGGGCTATATTGATAGAATAAGAATCTATTTTTTCTTTGGGCCTGTTTATTAATTGCCAAAAATAAAATATTGCATTCATCACTCAAAGACTGGATACAATTATGTCAGATAATAAACTCCATTCAAGCTTTTTTTCATATTTCCGTGCAGCATATAACTCCCGTGCCCCGGATAAACCTACTGCACCACCCTGAACTTTGCGATAACCTTGTCTATCTCTTTCATGAACTGGTAGAGGTCTATTGGCAGCCCTGAGGAGTAGCGCATCATAAAAATATATTTTTCATTTTTACCCAGCACAGTATCACCTGTACCTGCGTATTTTTCCGTATAATGCTTCCACGAATCAGCGGTAAAAACAAAAATCGAAAACATGACCGCATAGGGCGCGGCCACCTTCCTGGACTGCCAGTCCCGCGAACGTGTCGGCAGGCATACATGAAACACCCGCACCTTGAGGTCCGCGGAAATATACTCTTTCGAGTCTATGACCCTGTAGCTCTGCCAGTTCTCCGGAAAGGTTATCTCGAATCCGAACTCGCTGTTTTTATAATGAAGCATCTGCGCCTTGATGTCATCCTGTGAAGCGCAACCTGCTGTAAAAAATATACTGCATAGAATTAAAAGCAGCCGGAAACCGGTTAAACGCATAATAACCCCCGTAAGTTTGAACAATACACTGCTTTACTTATGATTGCAATAAAAAAACGCCTGATCTTTCATCAGGCGTTTTTTTATTCATGATCTCCGAAATTCTATTTAAAGTTGAACTTCTTCTCCCTGCCCTGCTCCCTGATCGTCTTGATCACTGCAGAGTCAAGGGTCTCATCATTGCTCATCTCCTTCTGCTTCCTGTCGATATATACCCTTCTCTCCTCGCTCAGCTTGAGTATGCGCTCCTGAATTTTTGCGCGTTTTCTGGACATCTTCTCAACGTATTCCTTTCTCTGCGAGTCGTTCATCCCCTTCATTTCAGCCGGAAGGTCATCATCCTTCATTGAAGGGAGGTTAACACTGCCGCCTTTAACTCCGTCAACAATGTCCCAGCCTGAACTGTTATATTTATCCGAAGCCTTAGAGATAGTTCTTTCGACCTTTGAACTGTAGGAGAGCTCCTCCGCATTGCTGTCCTGCTTCTCCTGTTCCTTTTTCTTTTCATGACCGGCAGGTCCGTAAGCCATGTACGTGGCGTTAAGGTCATCATTGAGCTGCGCCAGTTCCGCGTCCTGCGGCGCCTGGATCACCATTACTGCCGCGTTCTGGTCGATGGAAAAGTACCTGCCGCCGCCAAGATCAGCACCGTTCTTCCAGTACGACGCGATACCGGACTCTATGTCGCCGCAGTAGATCGTGTTCACGACAACTCCCCTCTCCTTTGCCCTCTTCACTGATTCAGAATACCTTGTGTTACCCTGGTCAAAAGGCTCGTTACCTGCAATGAATATCAGCTTGAGGCTCCCGCCGCTTTTATCCCACGCAAGATTCTTCAGGGCTGAATCAATTACCATGCCGCAGTACTCGTCACCACCGTTTGTAGTGAGCTCAAAGAGCCTTGCAGACACCTTGTCAAGGTCCCCTGTAAATGATGTTACCATTCTCATGTAGCCCTCACCCTCGGGCAGACCGCTGTTGCCGTACTCAAAGATTGCGACCTCAAGCCTGGGTGATACACCCTCTTTCTTTGCAAGCGCGAGTTCGTTTACAATCCTCCACAACTGCGATTTAGCCTGTGTGATCAGACCGTCCATGCTGCTGCTTGTATCAAGAAGTATGGCAAGCTGGATTTTAGGGCCTTTGTTGAGGTCCGGGCCAGGCTTCCCTGAAAGTGAAACTGCTGCAAGCAGTGCAATTAGAGTAATAAATATCCTGTTATTCATGGTGTTCCTCCTTAAATTTATCTCTTTGACAGGGGTGCCATGAATCCGGTTCTTACTTTTTTTGGATCGGGGAATTTTTATAAAAAAGAAACCATTCATGCCTCAACCGTCCGGGCTGCACGCCGTAATCCCCCGTAGGTTCGTAACGCGTTACGCACCTGCAAAAAATTCATGCTGCGATTGAACGGTTCAGGCCGGGACATATACCGGCAACAAAATATGTTTATGACACAAAAATCACCGAGTGTTGGAAGCATAAAAATTTAATCAATCCTCTTGACCCTTCCCACCTCGCCTGACTCAAGCTCTACCTTGATTCCGTGCGGGTGGTCGGCGGAATTGGTCAGTATCCTTTTCACCACACCCTCTGTGAGCTTCCCCGTGGCCTGGTCTTTCTTCAATACTACTGCGACCTTCATTCCCGGTTTAATGCTGCTGCGTTTTTTCCCGTCCATAATCCCCCTTACCTTGATGCCGCGTATTTTGTAAGTATCCGGTCAAGCTGGTTTGCGAAGGCCTGCCTCTCTTTAGGCGTGAACGCAGACGGTCCCCCTGTATCGATCCCGCTGTTTCGTAAATCCTCCATGAAGTTGCGCATCGTAAGCCTTTCACCTATGTTCTCCCGCGAAAAGACAGCTCCCCTTGAATCTATCACCATTGCGCCCTTCTCTATTACACGCGACGCAAGTGGGATATCCGCAGTTATCACAAGGTCACCGGGTGCTGCCATCTCTGCGATTTTATCATCGGCCTCGTCAGGTCCCGCGGGCACAACAATCATCGAGATAAGCTGTGACTGCGGAAACTTTAAGGAGACATTGGCAACGAGTATTACAGGAACATTTACACGTTCCGCCGCCCTGTAAAGGATCTCCCGTATAACAACTGGTATGGCGTCTGCATCTACATATATATTCATGGCTTTTCCGATTCCGGGGTCTTCTGAACTTTCCGGTTTAACCGGTAATTCATATTTTTTCGTGGATAGCTTGCGGGTTCAACAATAAAACAGGTATAACAATTATTTAATTCATACAACTGTCCGGGCTGCACGCCGTAATCCCCCGTAGCTGCGTAATGCATTACGCAGCTACGGGGGATTCATGTTTCGATTGAACAGTTCAGACCAACACAGGTAAAAATTTATAAATCTATTTCAGAAAAAAATATGCAGCAGCGCAGGCAATTATTACTGCAACAATCGCGATCGGTAATGCCATGGATTTTTTCCCGTAATTCGCGCTCTTCTTCTGCCAGGGTGGCGGCGCTACATTCACAGGCGCGTCCTTGTTTGCAACAGGTTTACCGCAGCTTGGGCAGGTCGCTGTGAATTCATGAACCATGGTTCCGCAGTGAACACATTTAACTTTAACAGTCATAATAATCCTCCGGATTTATTTACTCATCAGCAGGTATATAAAAACTATATATACACGTTCTAAAATAGGTTCTGACGCTATTTTTGTCAACAACTCCTGTATATTTAATTTGACATGGACCCCTGGTATCCAATATTTTCAACCTGACCGGTCAGCTTATGATAATAGATTCCCACACACATATATTTCCCCCGGAAATGATCAGCAGAAGGAATGATTTCCTTGATGATGCAGGATTCTCAGCTCTCTATGCGGATACTAAAAGCAGAATGGCAGATACCCGCGACCTTCTGCGCTACATGTATGAAAACTCAATAGACCACGCGGTTGCCATGGCATTCCCCTGGCACGACGCGAAGAACTGCTCCATGCACACCGAGTACATGGCTTCGGTGATGAAGCTGAACAGCGGCCGGGTGTCATGTTTCGGTATGGTGGCGGTTAATTCCGGCCGCGACCAGGTGAGTCAGCAGGTCCGGGAGATAAAGAGTGCGGGACTGGCAGGTATTGGTGAACTGGGTTTTTATGCAGGGGGCTTTACTACAGGCAACGCACAGTTCACGCGCCATGTACTTGAAGCGGCGGCAGCAGAATCACTGCCGGTGTGCCTGCACGTTAATGAACCTTTTGGCCACATGTACAATGGAAAGTATGCGCCGCGCCTTGATGAGCTGTATATGATACTTAAAGAATTCAGGGAGGTTAAGGTTATTCTTGCACACTGGGGCGGCGGACTCTTTCTGTACGAACTGATGCCCGAAGTTAAAGAGGCGCTGAAAAATGTGTACTACGATACCGCTGCAACACCCTACTTATACACAGCAGGAATTTATGATTCTGCCATTGCCGCAGCGGGTCCGGGTAAGATTATATTCGGCAGCGATTACCCGCTGCTTGGCATAAAGCGTTATGCTGATGCGCTGAATACACAGGATGCGGCTGTATTGGAGAGGATCATGTACAGCAACGCCGCTGCGATCCTGGGGCTCTGAGTGTTCGGGCTACTGCCACACGATTGATGTTGCCTTGAAGATCATGTAGACTTTACTTCCTGGATAGAGCTTCATCCTTGATGCAGAGGCCTTTGTAATGTAAGCGTTAAAAGTTTTACCGGACACTTCAGCTTCCACCCTTATTATTGCGCCGCTGTTTTCCGAAACCATGAGTTTTATTACACCCTCAAGACAGTTCCGCGCCGAACTCTCTGCTGGTTTTTTCTTTGACAGTATAATATCATTGGGATGAAGAACCGCAACTGTTTCTTCTGCATGCGGCCCGCTGCTGTATATCTTCACGCCGCCGGGAAGAGATGCATGCCACAGCATGTCTTTACCCCTGGTCCACGGCCCGTTTATGATATTTGAATTTCCTGATCCCAGTATTTTTCCGCCGCTAAGTTTAAGAATATTCTCTGTAACACTGGCCAGCCAGGTAAGGTCATGGCTTGATACAATAACCGTGGTGTTATGCCTGGACTTCATAGTCCTTATGGTTTCACTTATTATGCGTGAACTCTCTTCGTCAACATTGGCAACAGGTTCGTCAAGAAGCAGCACCTCGGGCTTAAGGATTATCCTCGCTGCAAGCGCGACCCTCTGAGCCTCGCCACCCGAAAGCTGGTGCCATTTACGGCCCATAAATTTAGCAGGGTCAAGGTTGACCGTTTTCAGTGCCGCGGCAACCCTTTCTTTCAGGTTTGTTGTTTCCCCCCTGGCCCTGAGGCCGTATACCACGTTATCATATACTTTTCGTTTCAGTAGAAAAGCATCCTGCTGCAGCATTGTTACCGAGTGATGACTTCTCCCTTTTGGTGAATAGACAAGGCTGCCTGATGCCGGCTCCTCAAGCTTCGCCAGTAACCGCATGAGTGTACTCTTGCCGCTGCCGTTAGGCCCCGCCAGACCCAGCGATGCACCTTTTTCGATCTTCAGCTCCGGAACGAGCAGTTTGAAATTACCATAACCGTGTTCAATGTTCTCAAGTTCGTAAATGTATTCATTCATAAATCGCTACGCCCTCTTCCTGAAAAAGATAAGAACCCAGTTCACCGTAAAACCGAGAAGAAGAAGAACTATACCCAGGGCAATGCCCATGGCAAATTCACCTTTACCAGTCTCCAGGGTGATCGCAGTGGTGATTGTCCTCGTGTGCCACTTTATGTTTCCGCCAACCATCATGGAAACGCCAACCTCGGATATGGCGCGGCCGTAAGCAGTAACTGACGCTGTCATAATCGCAAACCTTGCCTCGTACAGGGTACTTATAATTATCCTGTTCCTCCCTGCCCCCAGGGTAACCAGTGTGGGATTTAATCTCTCATCAAGCGATTCGATGCCTGTTGCCGTAAGCGATATAACAATCGGTATGATCAGGATAAACTGCCCCACCACAATCCCGGATACATTGAAGAGAAGCTCCATGTCGCCAAACGGCCCTTTTCGGGTTATGAATGCGTATACAAGAAGGCCCACTACAACCGTGGGCAAAGCCAGGAGGGTATCGACAAAAGCGCGGAGATGTTTTCTTCCGGGAAACTCGTAGTGCCCCATGAAAAAACCCAGCGGCAGGCCGACAAGCAGGCTGAATAAAATCGAAAGAGATGAGGCCCTGACTGTTGTGAATATTGCATCATAGGTCTCGTCGTGCCCCTGGAGCAGAAGCACAAAGGCGTTTTTAAATCCTTCGTATAAGTAGTCCATGATAGTACCGGCATTAAAATTTATTCAATTTATAACAGTTTATGAAAAGATTTGGGCTTTGTCATACCGGCTGAAGTGAAACGTAATGCCGGTATCTCAATGAATCATCAGTTAAGCAAGACACTTATGAGTTTCATTATGATTCCGGTATTTGGCCGGCGTTATGAGAACATCCTGTTCTCTGCCGGCAGGCAAACATCGTTTTGCACCGCGTTTGGATGTTGCACGCCCTGAACGCAGCGAGGAAGCACTCCTGGAGTGAAACCGGAATGACAGAGAAAGCCCTAATTCAATCGTTAAACGTTATAGTCATGTTACTGCAGTTCATTTTCCCGTCATCATCATGATTCTGACAAATGAGCCTGTACATTTCATACAGGCTCATTGTAGTATCAGAATCCGTATTCCACGGGACACTGTAAATAATTATTTCGCATTCGGCGTAAAAAGCTGTTTCCCTTCGAGTTTAAAATCAGCGATAAGCTTTTGTGTCTTTTTGGATTTAAGCCACTTGATGTATTTTTTTGCCAGGTCGTTTTTAGCCTTGTCGCATTTTTTAGGGTTAACTTCAATCGCGCTGTACTGGTTAAGAAGTGATTTGTCTCCCTCTACAAGAATAACAAGTCCAGGCTGGCCTTTGAGTGACGCTTCATATTTGATAAATGTTCCGCGGTCAGTGATGGTATAGCCGTTCTTCTCCATAGCAACCTTAATTGTTGCGAGCATTCCCTGGCCTGTTGACATATACCATGTCTCTTTCTCCGGAACTGCTTTTACTGTATCTTTCCACAACCTCTGCTCGAGCATGTGAGTTCCAGATTTATCTCCACGACTTGTAAAAACCGCTTTACTCTCCATGATGGCGTTCATTGCTTTTTTTACATTCTTGCCCTTGATCTTTGCAGGATCATCTTTTGGTCCGATTATGACAAAATCATTATACATGATCTGTGTCCTGTTCTTCCCGTAACCTTCATCCATGAACTTCTTCTCTGCTTCAGGGTCGTGAACCAGGAGAACATCTACGTTACAATCCCTGCCCATCTGAATGGCTTTTCCTGTTCCCACTGAAACCCAGCGCCATTCTATCCCGGTTTCCTTTTCAAAATATGGCTTCAGGTAGGCAAGCAGACCGGTATCATCTGTACTTGTTGTTGTTGCCATCATTAGGACTTTTCCATCAGCAGCCTTTGTTTCTTCAGCCTTCTTCTCAGCCGAGAGCATACCAGTGGCAAATGAGAATGAAATAATTAAAGCCAATGCAAGACTTTTAAATAACAGGTTCTTTTTCACGTACAGCCTCCAATATAATAGTTTAGTTTTCCCGCAGGAATGCTTTTTAAAGTCGCCATGGTAGAGCAAAAAGCATGCTGAAGGAATTTTTGTAATTTTTTAATATAATTTGTATGATTAATATAGCAATACAATAAAATTTTTCCACTTTTAAACAAAAAATTACTGTTTCAATGTTCACCGAGTATAAATTGACAAAATTTCCCGCTTAATACAGATTGTTTAAAAATAATCCGGAAGGTAAAAAAATGCTCAGAGCAATAATAGCAACATCAAAAGGCACCATAAGGCTTGACCTTTACGACGACAAGGCCCCTTTAACAGTGGCAAGTTTCGCAAACCTGGCAACCCGGGGATTCTACAACGGGCTCAAGTTTCACAGGGTAATTGCGGATTTCATGATCCAGGGTGGCTGCCCCCTGGGGACAGGAACAGGCGGTCCCGGGTATAAATTCGAGGACGAGTTCAAGCCCGAACTAAGGCACTCAAGGCCGGGTATTCTTTCAATGGCAAACGCAGGTCCGCGCACAAACGGCAGTCAGTTTTTCATTACTCACGTGGCAACGCCATGGCTTGACGGAAAGCACACAGTGTTCGGCACAATAGTTGATGAGACTGACCAGAAAATTGTAAACAGCATTGCCCAGGGGGACCAGATAGAATCTATAACGATTGAAGGTGACACTGCCGATCTTTTCACAGCGCAGGCTGACAGGATAAGCGAGTGGAACGCCGTGCTGGATAAGTAAAGGTAAAGTGCCGGGGGCGGATCACCCGCCCCTGTACTCTGCGATCAGGACAGCAAAATCATCATCTATCGAGGGGACTCCCCCTTTCAGGGCGATCCCTTCGTAAATCATGCTGCACATACCGTCCGCTGAAAGATTTATGTTATCCCGTATTATCTTGTGGAACCTGTTCTCACCGAAATCCCATGTATTATTACGCACCTCAATCACACCGTCAGTGTAAAGCAGCAGCTTATCTCCCTTTTCGAGTTTACTGGTATTCTCCTCATAATCAGACTCCGCATAATCAACTATGATCTTTCCGCCTGAATTGACAACCTCTATGTTTCCGTCTTTACGCGCGATAAGCATGGGCGGGTGCCCGGCATTGGCCGACGTTACAACACCGGTTTCAAGGTTAACGCAGCACATACATGCAGTAATAAAGTTATCTCCCATTTTTCCGTAAAGCATGTTACGCATCTCGACAAAAGCCTTGCCCGGGCTATTAATAAATTTTCCCCATGAATTAAGCGACATCTTGACCATTGACGAAATCATGGCAGAACCCGCCCCGTGTCCAGACACATCACAGATAAAAAGCCCCAGCTCGTTCATACCCTCCCTGTAATGTATGTCAATAAAATCGCCGCCTACCTTCATTACAGGCTCGTACCTGAACGCAATGTCAATCTGCGGCAGGTGGGGTATATGACTTGGGAGCAGCGCGGTCTGGATCTTCCTTGCAAGCTCGATATCCCTCTCCATTTCGGCCTTCTGTGACTCGATGATAGATGTTCTTTTGGCGACCATCTTTTCAAGATTATCTTTTATGTCCGAAAGGTCCTGGTATATTACCGAATTGGCAACTGCTATGGATGCGTATGAATTCAACTTTGTGATAAATTCGAATTCCCTGTCATTAATCCTTTTTAAATCCTTTTTCTGCGACATACAGAGGATGGCAATAAGCTCATTCCTGTGGCTCATTGGAACAATATATTCACTATCTGTTTTATCAAAAAGAGGGAGGAGCTGAAGATCTTCGGCATTCTGTTCCGTGGCCGATTCTATAAGGCTCTTTTCAATATAATCTTGTTTAAGCATTATACCCTGGAGTTCAGCTGTGATCTCCAGCAAGCACCCGGTAAAGTCTGTATAGCAGTTCATATAACCCCTGCGGCATAAGAGCTGCACCTTCTCAATATTAAGGGACTTTTTCAGCACTGATGTTAACTCAATTGCAAGCTCTTCAAGGCTCTTAAGCTGGGAGATGTCCCTGCTGAAATTATTTTCAATGTTGCCCAGGTTATAGCTGAGCCGGTTGAAGAGCAGGTTAATCAGGGGCTGTATGTGAATAAAATAAACATAGTTCAGCAGGAACCACGCAATAAAAATCAGGGAGAGCTTGAGTATGTTGATCGAAAAAAAATATTCCCGCATCACAACAAAGATAGCCATGTTCGGCAGCATAATTATGGAAGAAAGCATAAACCAGAAAACCGAGATATGCAGGATGCTGCTTATCTCCATCACCCTATGGCGCAGTATACCGTACGTGAGTATCCCGAGGGGAATAAAAGTAAAATTTCCCAGGCTGTAAAAATCTATCCCATGCATCGCAGGAAGGTTTGTAAATGAAAGTATGGCTGACAGGAAATAAGCCAGGAAGAGATAACTGATCTTTAATCTTATGACGCTGTTTTTCTCTTTCCGGTATTTATTTGCAAAAAGCCACATTATATATAGAGTGGCAATCAATCCGTAAATATAAAAAACTGCAAACGCCGGACCGCCCCTTGCTATACGTCCCCAGTCATAGTTATAAAACGCGTAGAAGTAGCAGTCAGTATGCACTGTCGCAGAGATGGCAATTCCTGTTAAAAAAAACACTGTGGCAATATATTTGTTCTTCTGATCGGTTACTGCCTGAAAAAAGAGAACTGAAAGGGCGGGCATAAGCACATAAAAGGTATGGACTGTTCTTTCAATACTCATCAGTATTTTTTCGTCAGTCATGAGATAATGAAATACAAAAGCTGATGAAGGGAGAGTCCAGCTTATACAGATCAGGGCAAAAAGCATATTTTCATACTTGAGCCTGCCCCGGACAAGTGCCATTGCTGCCAGCGAGTAAGCTGTAAGCAGTGAGAGTATCGGCGGTATGATATATGGCGAGAATATTTTCATAAACATTACACCTGTTTAATTAAATCTAAAAATCTCCCGGAGTCAAGAAAATATCTCAAATAGTACAGTTAAGGATTATTCCCGCTGGACAGGGAGCAATCCTTAACAAAAAAAGTTTATGAATTGAACAGCCCGGGAAAAGGATTATAACTGATCCCTTTATCGTAGGTATCGCAGCTGTCCTTTTTCTTGATCCTGCCAACTATCATATATGTGAACGGTGTGGCCATGGCCTCATAGCTCACCTTCCATACATACTGGGTTAACGTCATTGAAATAAATATTTCCACCGGGAACACGCCCCAGAACGCGATCATCATGAATATGCCAGTATCAAAGGCCTGACCTACCAGTGTGGAACCGATTGTACGAGTCCAGAGGTACTTCCCGTTTGTGACTATCTTGAGCCTGGAGAGGATCATAGAGTTTGAAAACTCGCCGCAGAGATACGCCGCGAGCGACGCCGCAACGATGCGCGGTGTAAAGCCCAGTACTGTTTTGTACGCGGCTGCATCTGTCCAGAAGCCGGGTGCAGGGAGCTGGATAACTGACATAAACACAATTGCCATGATGAAGTTGGCGCCGAAGCCCAGCCATATCGTTATCCTGGACTTCCTGTAGCCGTAAACCTCTGTGAGTATATCACCGAAAATGTAGGTTATGGGAAATAAAAAAAGGTCTGCCGTGATTGTAAGTCCGAATACCTGTACAAGGCGGCCGGCCACGATGTTGGTTATTAACAGGCAGGTTACAAAGAGACTGGTTATTACAAGAAATGTTGCAGATACCTGCATTGAAGTTTTGTTGTTCACTGAATTGCTCCTGTTTTTTAAGGCTGGTTTCCAGAGACAGCCGTTATTATGGGGGTTTCCCGGAATGTCATTCCCGTGAAGACGGGAATCCATGTTGTTGAATAATTATCAACAGGCAGATTCCAGTATTTATGACAGGAATAACATTATTAAATGGGGATGTTTACATCGGTGTGTTATCTGGCAAGTAAAATTTATCAGGCAACTGCGGCAAATCTTAAACTTTACCGCAATCAGGAATCATTCCGGAGCGGGCGGAGTCTCCTCCATCCTCTTTTTCAGCTTTATCCTGCCGTGCATATCGTACTCATCCAGCAGCTTGTAGATCTCCCAGAACGAATAAAATAATGAAAGCAGTATCGGTCCTATGATCACACCAGGAAGGCTGAATGCCTGGATGCTTGCCAGCAGCAGAAAGAAAAAAATCAGCGGGTGAAAATCGAGCTTGTCACCCAGGACCTTCGGTTTCACCAGGTTTTCCAGCAGCATGTACCACGAGAAGCACCAGACCGCTGTGAATATAGCCATCCTGTATTGCCCTATACACGCAAGAAAAACCGCAGCAGGAATCCATATAAAGGTTGTACCAATTACCGGGATAAGCGACAGTATTGCAGCAAGGGAACCCCAGAGGAGAGGCATCTTTACCCCGGCGATGTACAGCCCCAGCCCCACCATAAACCCCTGGAGGCACATAATCATCAGGTTGCCCATCATCAGTATATATATAACCTTCTTCAGTCTCACCACTACATCCCGTTCAAGATCATCGGGCAGAGGGATTATCCTGTAAAGCGACTTGTCTATAATATGGCCATCCTTAAAAAGAAAAAACAGGATAAGCAGCATAAGCAGAAACTTGATCGCAAGTGCAATAGGAAATGAAATAATAGATGTTATGCTTGAAAAAACAGACATCGTTGTATTTTGTATGAATGATGTAATCTTCGCGGCAAGTTCACCCTGCTGTATGTTAAAGAGCACCATCAGGTCACTGACAATTTTATTCTGGTTGATCTGCCTGATAAAATCGTGGCTTAAATCAAAGTGTATCTGCGCGTAAAGTTCATATGCCTGGTCTCCAAGTATAACAAGCAGGTACATCATGGGAATAATTACAATACAAAGAAGAAAAAGAATCACTATGGTCGCACTCAGGATCCGGATCTTGACAAGCGACAGCACCCTGTCATGCATGGGTTTGAGCACCACAAAAAAAATCATGGAGTACAGGAAAAGCCACAGGTAGCCCCTGAATATAAAAAGCAGGAAACCTATTATTACCGCGAATATGGCAAGAAAAACAAATTTCATTGTCCTGTTCTGGTTTAACAGTTCATAGGATGCATTATCGCTCATTGAAATTTTACCGGGTAAGATTTATTTAAACAAGGGTGCTGTCCGGGAGCAGACAGTACACCCTTATTTATGTAATGACCTGCAAACGCATTAAAGCGTAAGCCTTAAGTTTTCACTCTTTAGTAAGATAGTGAGATAGATCAGCCGCCAATTTTGAAATTGCGTGATCAAGATATGACTCATCGGAAACCCGTCTCTTCAGTTCCCTGATTTTATCCGGATCTCCGGTATTGCTGCTCTTCCTTATCTCACGATCTTCCGTTTTCATGAGATTGTTCATACAAAACCTCCACGGTCCCCGTTCCTCCCTGAACAGGTTTTTTGTGACCTGAGTAAGTAATCGTCACTTATTTTAATTTAATAAATAACTTTTCACATTTCAAAATTAATTCACGCTTTATTCAGGGATATAAACAGCCGTTTGTTGCACTATTTTTATGCCTTAACCGCAAGAGTCCTGCCCGGTTCAAAAACGAATGATTATTGCCCCAAAAACTAAAACTCTCCATCAATCACCCGCCTTACTATTTCCAGGAGGGAATTCAGGGTATAAGGTTTCGGAAGAAAATTATAGTGCTTCTCCTGTATAAGCCTGAACTGGAACTTCTGTTCGGCATAACCGCTGCTGAGAATTATTTTTAATCCGGGCTTGCTCTCCAGAAGGCTGTCTGCAAGGTGAATACCCCTGCCGTCAGGAAGTACAATATCGCTGAGCAGCAGGTCAAACCTTCCGCTCTCCTTTTCAAAAAGCTGCATGGCACTCTTTATGTCCTGCGCCTGGAATACATTATAGCCGAAACCTGTAAGCGCATTCTTAACAAATTTACGGACATCCTCCTGGTCCTCTACAAGCAGGATCCTCTCGCCCGACCCGCGCTGCAGAACCGGATTCTCCGGCTGCCTGGACATGGTCCTGGCATCGTTAGCTGCTGAATTTGTTCCGGGCAGGTATATTCTGAAACAGGAGCCGCGGCCGGTTTCACTTTCCACGTGAACCCATCCCTCATGCTGCCTGACTATGCCGTAAACAACTGCAAGACCCAGGCCGGTCCCCTTGTTCGACTCCTTGGTTGTAAAAAACGGTTCAAAAATATTTTTCTGGAGTTCTGCGCTCATCCCGCACCCGGTATCTTCAATCCTCAGCTGAACAAACCTCCCCGGTTTAGCTTCAGCTCCGGTAGATATATTTTTTTCAACGGTGCTGCTGCATGTTGCTATTTTCAGTCTTCCGCCGTCAGGCATTGCATCGCGGGCATTAACAACAAGGTTAAGAATTATCTGCTCTACCTGGCTTTTATCAGCTCTGATTACCAGATCATCCGGATCAAGCTCAACCAGGAGCTCAATGTCCTCGCCGATAAGACGCTTCAGGATTTTTTCCATATCGAGAATAATACTGTTGAGATCAAGCGCTGTGGTTTCAATTATCTGTTTTCTGCTGAAGGCCAGCAGCTGCCTTGTGAGTGATGCGGATTTCTCTGCCGCGTCTGCAATCTCCCGAACTATTGAATATTTAGGATCATCCCTGTCTATGCCCAGCAGCAGAAGGTCTGTGTTACCGAATATTGATGTAAGCATGTTGTTAAAATCGTGGGCGATCCCTCCGGCGAGCGTTCCTATGGCCTCCATCTTCTGCGAGTGGAGCAGCTGCGCCTGTATCTTATCCTTCTCTTTCTCGGCTATTTTCTTATCTGTGATATTAGTAATAACCGCGAAACTGGCCATAAAGCTGCCCTCTGAATCAAAAACAGATTTTGGAGAAACAATAGTCGAAATTTTCCCTGCATCCCTTGTCAGCCATTCCAGTTCGTAAATGCTGTTTTCTCCGATCATACGTTTTGAGTATACTTTTTCAAAATGTTTCCTGTTCTCATTGTCCAGGAGATCGATAAGGCGTTTACCCAGCAGTTCACTTTCATCGTACCCGAGCATCCTGCACAGTGACTTGTTCAGGTATGTAAAAAATCCTTCTCTATCTACAACGCAGAGACCGTCATTCATTGTTTCAACAAGAATACGGTATCGTTCCTCGCTTTCACGCAGCGTGTTTTCCGCATCCTTGAGGTTTGTTATATCGGTTATGATAGTAGCAAAGAAAATCGGGGTGCCGTTTTTTTCCCTGAGAAGAAATATACTCTGTATTGCTATAAATTTTTCACCATGGTTGTTGGAGAAACGGACCTCCTCTACCCACTGTCCCGATTTAAGCACCTCGGGTACTATTTCGCTGATAAGTCTTGACCGTTCAGACTCGGGATAATAATCGACAGCCTTTCTCCCGGGAGCATCCTGATCAACCCCTGCATCTATCATCCTGCCCATGGCTGTATTCATATAGGTAACATTACCCTTCATATCTGCAATTGCCATGCCCTGTACCGAAGAGTCCGCCATCTGCCTGAAGATCGAGAGCATACTGCTCTCCGCTGCCAGCTTGCTGTTAATCAGGTCTAACTCGGTATATGCACTGTGGAGCTCCTCATTCATTGATTCCATCTCTTCGAACTGGCTCTGCATCTCTTCATACTGCTGCTGTATTTCACTCTCGGCAGACAGGGTCCGTTCAAAGAGAATGGCGTTATCAAGAGAGATAGCAGCCTGGGCTGAGAGCAGTTTGACCAGTTCCATACGTTCAGTGCTGAAAACGTCTGTTGCAAGGCTGTTTTCAAGATAAATAATACCCTTCAGTTTCTGCTGATTTACAAGGGGCTGGCATAAAACAGATTTTACACCACAGCTCCGGAAGTATTCATCCATGCTGAAAGTTTTATCGGATACAGCGTTGGCGAGCACTACGGATTCACCGGTCCTGGCTGTGAAATTTATTACAGAATGGGGGAGTCCGCTGTATTCTGAAAGTATGACAGGTTTTTTAATCACTGCCATCGAGCTATCTGCGAGGCCTTCAGCTGCTGCATAAATTTCATCGTTGCGGCTGACAAGGAGCACGCCGCGGGAAGCCCCGGCATTCTTGATTATCAGTTTCATCACATGATCTATAAAACTGTCGAGGACAATCTCACCCGAAATTGACTTGAGGGCTTCAACAACAGTATAAAAATCGAGTGCCGGGTTGGACACAGCCGTTGGTTCATGGAATGTATCCGTAATGCCGTCTTTATTCTCAGTATTTTTACCGGTAATCCCGCTGCGGGATAAAAGCCCGGGATACATTTGCTCCATATCGTCTGCCTTGGAAAGTGCACCCCACTTTAGGAACAGGTCGCGTGCTTCAGCTGCATAGGCTGAAGCTGTTCTTCCATACCCCAGTGATAAATAAAACCTTGCTGCGGATTCACTTGCCACAGCCGATTCCTGAATATAGCCGTTTTCAAGAGCTCTGTCCGCAGCACGGTCATACAGCCGCATTGCTTCACTGTGAGCGCCTGTAACGCGGAACAGTTCGGCCTGAACAAGATCGATTTTATGACTGTGATTCATTGGTGCATGGGCTGCCCACCTGCGCAGCTGCTTCATATTAGACCTGGCACTCTTCATCAGCTTCTTTTTTACAGCCGGAGACGCAGAATCATATAACGCAAGCCGGGCAAGTGAATCATAAAAACATAAAACAGGTATAAAGCCTAGTCCCATCAATGCATCAATGTTGGACCCGGCTTTTTCTGCAAATGTTACGGATTCCCCGTACCTGCCGAACAGGAAGGCGTTTATCGTTTTCATGATAAACAGGATTGCGATTGCCGACTTGTCACCGGCCTGTTCATGCACCAGCAGCATTTTACTCTCGCTGTAGGCTTCTCCTTCAAGCTGAACAGGATCGGCTGATTTTTCCCTGAGGTTTATCAGGGCCTGCCTTTCAATCCTCAGGTAGTTCAGGTTGGTCTCCTGCCTGAATCTCTTAATTATATTGTCATAAGACAGCATTTCGGTAATGACTTCACCCAAATTGTAACCGCAGAGGTATTTATGAACACAGTAAAGATGTGCCGATGAAGTTGCGTCTTCAATGTCCCCCATCTCCATTCCCAGGGTGTAGGCATGCTGAATATGTTCAATGGTATCCCGCAGGTGATTCTTCCAGTGCCATATCATACAGTAAATCAGGTGTATGGTCCGGGGTTTATATTTTTCACCTTCAGGACGATCCGAAAGTTTAAGGGCAAGGGTGCCATATTTGAATCCCGCATCGATATCCCCGAGAGCAGCACATAGTATCATTCCGTATGCGGCGAAACTGTATGCGGTCTCCGGCGCATTCCCGTATTTTACGGATAGTTCAACGGTGCTGAAAACAATCAGCGGAACAAGCCTGGGCCGTGTCTTGTATGCATTAATCCCCATGGTGTTGGATATTTTCATCACCGCCCTTGTTTCAGGGATTGTCATTTCCTTCATTAAAAGGAGTTCGCTATATATTTTTCTCTTCAGAAGCATCCTGGTCTTTACAAGGCCTTTGATAACATGCAATTTTGACGGATTCTCAGGGAGCGGATTCTTGAGCTGGCGCAAAACACTGAGACCCTCTTCAATTCCCCTTTGCATCCTGTTCAGGGCATAGTGAGCCTGGATCACAAGTTCGTATACAGGAATTTTATCCATGAAAAGTATTATCTTTGCCAGAGCAGTTTCGGTCATCTTTTTCATGAATGCAAAATCGCCGGAGAGGAATGACGCTTCTGCCGCAGTAGTATAAAGCAGCAGCGCAAAATCGTAATCCTCTTCCCAGCAGTCAGAAACAGTAACACTAACAGCTGTTTTAACATATACAAGTGCAGATTCGTATGCAGCGCGGGAGAGAGCTTTTTTTGACGCGGAGATGTTCAGCGCGGCTATAGACCGTCTCTCGCTTTCTGATGTAACAGCTGAAAGTCCGGCCTGGAAGTGATTCACTATAACGTCGGTCAGATCGTCGGCTTTATCATGCGATGCGTTTTTCAGTATCACCTTGCCCGCTTTTAAATGTATCGCTGACTTTTCATCATCCGGGATTGCCGAATAAAAAGCCTCGCGGATTCTGTCATGGGCAAAGTAATAACCGTTTTCATGAAATACTATTATACCCTGGTCAACACCATGCCTGACTGCACTGAAAACTTCATCAACATGAACGCTCCCGACTTCACCGGCCGTATCTATATCAAAAATCAAACCCAGGCATGAACATATCCCCAGTATTTTTTTTACTGCATCCGGCAGCTGTGCAATCCTTTCCGCGAAGAGGCCTATCACGGTATCGGGAATCCTGGCCTCATTTATTTTACCGGGATCAAAATGCCACCCGGTATTCACCTTGAAATAAAGCGCGCCGGATTCATGCAGCGATTTAATTATTTGTGTGATATATAAAGGGTTGCCGCAGGTCTTTTTATGAACAAGGCCAGAGGCCAGTGCTGCATCATTTTCATCCAGCAATACAATGCGTTTAATATATGTTTTTGTATTTTCATAGGTCAGTGGTCCAATCCCTATTTCTATTACAGGAACACCTTTCTGCTTAAGCAAGCCGGGAAGTTCATGCGTACATAATATGCCGTCCTTCACATCCGCGCGGTATGATAATATGATCATTAACCGGCTTATATCTCTATTTATAATAATGTTTTTCAGTAAGGTTGATGATGCTGAATCCATCCACTGTATGTCATCAATAGCGAGCACAAGACCATTGTCTAATGAAGCCAGTGCCCTGATGAGTTTCATGAATGTATAGACCAGCCTGTTCTGTGATGCTTCAGCTGACAGCTCGGGAACTGCAGACTGTCTGCCTGTCAGCAGTTCAAGTGGGGGGAGGATATCTGTAATCAGCTTTCCGTTTTCTCCAAGGGCGTTTGTGAGGGTCTCCTTCCAGAGATTTATCCTGTCACTGCTTTCGGAAAGAATCTGTTTAATCATCCCGCTAAGGGCTTCTGCCAGTGCACTGTACGGCGTATTATGCTGATTCTCCTGATGCCTGCCCGCCAGAAAATATGTCCTGTTCACAGCCGCAATTTTTCTGACTTCATCTATCAGTGCTGATTTCCCGCAGCCGGCACCTCCGTATATGAAAACAACTTCAATACTTTTATCATCTCGGCCGGATGAGAATGTCCTGTTAAAAACTCCTGTTAACAGCTCTGTCTCTTTATCCCTGCCCACGAGCAATCCCGGGATTATTATTTCCGGGGATAGGTCATGAAGACCGATATTGAAGTCATCGATTTGACCTGTTGATGTGAGCTGGTTAGCGCACCTGACAAGATCAGAAAGAAGGCCGCCTGCATTCCTGTACCTATCCTCAGGAGATTTTTCCAGGAGCCGCATTACAATCCGTGACAGGACAGGGGCAATTCTGCTGTCAAGCTCTCCGGGAAGTAACGGCATGCGCGCTATATGGCTATGGATAAGCTCCATGGGGTCCGCTGACGCAAACGGTTTACTACCGATCAGGAGTTCATAAAGGATAATACCCAGCGAGTACAGATCGCTTCTGTAATCCGGGGTTCGGTTTATCCTGCCTGTCTGTTCAGGGGAAATATACGGCAGTGAGTTTTTGATTATATCTTCGTTGAACAGCTGCTCATTTTTTCTTGTAATTATCAGGGACGAACCGAAATCAATAATCTTCAGCGAATCACCTTCATACGCAATGTTGTCAGGTCTCAGGTCAAGACAGGTAATGTTGTTCCTGTGCAGGTCTGCCAGTATACCTGTCAGGGAAATTGCTATCCTGAAAAAATCTTCCAGTCCGGATTTTCCTCCAAGCATGTAATCTGACAGAAAAAACGGTTCATAGAATTCATAAACTACCGCAGGTCTGCCCTGGTATAAACCGGTCTCCAGTATTCGCGGCAGACCGTTTATCTCAAGATTCATCAGTTTTTCGTATTCCTGCCTGAAGAGAGTTATTTCTGAAGGCCTCAATTTTCCTGTTTTAAAAACTCTCACTACACGGGGAAGTCCGGCCGCATCAACCGCATACAGGGTCGTATAATAAAATGTGTCTCTGATTATCTCACGGATTGTATACTCATCACTGATCTGGAATAATCCGTTGTTATTATTCATATGCTTTTCTGTTACGGCCCGTCAATAGAGCGTGGCATGGATTAATAAAATCGAAACTGGTTTCTGTACCGATACCCGGCAGTTTCTGACGGAGTTCGCAGTTGGAGGTCCGGGCACCCGTGATATGATTCCGGGGATATTTAATTTCCCGTGCAAAAGTTTTTAAACCGTACCCATTCATGACTTACCTGAATTTTATATATATTTTCCTGCGGTGATGCAGCACCAGGTTTCTTTATGAAAAATCACCGCTTATGTCACCTGTCAATATAATTTTTATATCTAAAACTCAAAATTAAACAGTTACAGAAAACGTATGTTTATAACTGCCGGACAGGGGTGCGACATAGAGAACCAGGTGTACCGTCATCAGGCATGTCAGGGTTGATGTCAAAGCGCTGTTATGCGACAGACACAAGTGCCGCACCAGTTGTATTGTGCGAAGGTTTATCAACGCCAGGCTTGTTGCCCGGGGGTAGACCGGTGAAGTCCAGGACAAATCGGTGCATACAAATGCCCACGGCGATGAAGTGTGCGGTTGTAACACTTCGTGACCGCGATCAGAAATCCTGAATAAGCCGGTATCTTAAAGAACTCATTCATTGTAAGAATTCTAATTTATATAGCCAACAATAGTACTTTTTGTTCTAAAATTATCAACTCATAATAAAACAAACTCTTAGATTTTGTTTATAAATTCTGTGTAGAATCAAGAAACAGGTGCATCTTTTCCAACTGAATGTAATTTTTTTAACAAAAAATCATATTTTTTGTTGCAATTCTTTTGAATTCCGACATAACAAAAAAACTGTATATTGTTGAAATTGACAGATTTTAATCTATATGTTATTTTTATTCCATAAACAATCATACAACTTCCGGACCCCATGGTCTTCAAGTAGTAAGTCTTTGTCAGTGAAATACCTGAACGGGAAAAATCTATGTATCAGGTATTTACCGACTTAAAAAATAAAAAACTTAATACGAGGTAAACATGTTTAAAGGAAAGACAGGCTTAGTTTACAACGACACAGCAAAAGCAGTAGATGACGTGCTCGATTATATCGGGAACGACATTATCTTCGGGATGACCCTTGCTCTGGGAAAACCGATTCTCTTTATTAATGAGCTTTATGCCCGCGCCAAGCAGGATCCAACAATCAAGCTCAAAATTGTTACAGCCCTGGCGCTTGAAAGGCCGGGTATGAAGAGTGATCTTGAAAAAAGATTTCTCGGACCGCTTGTTGAAAGGGTTTTCGGCGGAACACCACAGTTTGAATATATGCTCGATTTCCGCGCAGGCAAAATGCCCAAGAATGTTGAGGTATATGAATTCTTCAATAAAGCCGGCGGATACATGAACAGTCCGGAAGCACAGAGAAATCATCTTGCCTCAAATTATACACACGTTATACGTGATGCAATGGATTTTGGTGTAAATGTTTTCGGACAGCTTGTGGGCGGCCAGAAGATCAATGGTAAAATGATGTATTCCATGGGATGCAACACGGACATATGCGTTGAAGCCCTGCTGCGATTTCAGGAAAAACGGGCAAAAGGAGACAAGGTTGCCTGCATCGCAGAGGTTAATACGCAGATGCCTTTTATGTACGGCGACGCGGTCAGGGAAGGCAAAGATTACGATATCCTGCTCCAGGGTGAACAGTATAACTACCCGCTCTTTGGACCCCCGAAGGATGCGGTTATGCTTCGCGACCATATGATAGGTCTGCGCGTCAGCACACTCATTAAAGACGGCGGCACACTCCAGGTGGGAATCGGCGCCCTTGGTGATGCCATAGCAGCAGGCTTAAGCATGAGGCAGAACCATAATGATGTATATAACAAGGTGCTTGATGGAACCGGGCTCAGGGAAAAACATTCCGACCTTATAAATAAAATTGGCGGAACTGATAAATTCGACCAGGGACTTTACGGATCATCCGAGATGTTTGTAGACGCGTTTATGCAGCTCTACAAGTCCGGGGTACTGAAGCGTAAGGTGTATGACGACATCTCTATCATGAAACTTGTAAATGCAGGTAAAATCTCACACGACAAAATACCTGCCGGTATTCTTGAACTCCTGTACAAAGAAAAAGGCATACATGAGACAATAACCGAAGAGGAGTTTTTAAAATACCAGAAATTCGGAATTTTTAAAGAGACCCTCAAATATAAAGCAGGAAGTATTTACGACGGCAAAGTAAAATACTCTGCAGATATCCACTCAAAAAAGGGTAAACTTGATCCTAAAAAAGTTTTAGGCAGCAGACTGAAGCACGGCAAAGTAATTCTTGGCGCGTTCTTCATAGGGCCGCGCGCGTTCTACAATGCGCTTAACGAGATGAGCCACGAGGAGAGGGAGCAGTTCGGCATGTCCGGCGTAGAAAAGGTTAACCAGCTGTATGGTGATGAGGTTCTCCGCTCGCTCCAGAGAAAGGATGGACGATTCGTCAATGCAGGTATGATCTGCAACGTATTCGGCGCAATCGCATCTGACCAGACCGAAGAAGGCCTTGTAGTAAGCGGTATAGGCGGGCAGTATAACTTTGTTGCAATGGCGCATGCGCTTCCTGACGCCAGGCTGGTCATGATGATACGCAGCACAAGATCTGAAAAAGGCGGTGTAGTAAAATCAAACATAGTTTATAACTACGGTCATACATCAGTAACAAAACACATGCGGGACATCATTGTGACAGAATACGGCATTGCAGACGTCAGGGGCAAACCTGACTGGCAGGTTATTGATGCAATTATTAAAATTGCCGATTCAAGGTTCCAGGACGGACTCATCGAAAAGGCCAAGAAGAACGGTAAACTGCCCCAGGACTATGTTCTTCCTGCTGAATACAGGCAGAATACTCCTTCAAAGATTGACGCAATGCTCAGGCCTTACCAGACTGACGGTCACTTTGTTGCATTCCCCTTCGGTACAGATCTTACTGCTGAGGAGATTGCACTGGGTGCATCACTGAAAACTATAGCAGCGAAGAAGAAATCAGAGGTTCTAAAACTGCTTGCCAAGGAATTGTTCAAACCTATTCCTCCTCATGCGCAGCCTTTCCTTGCACGAATGGGTCTTGATAATCCGCAAAATCGCGATGAGAAGATCAAACGCAAAATTGTTCTGGCCGCGATGAGGGCAGCAAACAGGCTTCACCCGGTGATGCCTGCGTAACTTTAAGCGTTTCATGTCTTTCCCCATAAATCTACGGTGGTCATCCATTACGGATGACTGCCGCTTTTTTAAAATTTCAGCATGACAGAAGACATAAACAAATAAGCCCCGGAAGGGGCTTATTTGTTTATGTCGTTTTAAAAAATATCTGTTTACTAAAACGAGAATGACGCGCCGAAGTTTATCATACCAAGATATCCGACACCAAAATCAGCAAACACCTTAAACTCTTTACCCACTTTAATCCCAAGTAAAACCACATGGCCTGCCCACGTATATTCCGAACTGTTATGTTCGTGTTGACCATCGGACTGCTGGAGATCAATCCCCACCCTTGACCCGCCTAACATTATACTGTGATAGAATTTCAAATAGTCCCAGCCCCACTGCAGGTTAATTCTTCCCATAAGAGAGATGAATGACCAGTTCCAGTCAGCATACCCTCCATCGGAATATGTCCATCGCCGGGTAAAGGCATCGTAAACGAATAATCCGCCAACAGAAACATAATCTACCGGAAAATAATCAGCGCCCAAAAATATCGGACCGATTACATCTCTTGTTTCAATAGACTTGCTTCCGCTAAATGACGTAGTAAATGCAAAAGCGAGCGTATCCAGGATTCCTGTTATAATCTGGGGACCAGATCCGACTCCATACCCTGCATAAATATTATTATAATAGTAATCTTCCTCCTCCTCGTACTCATTAATGGCCAGAAGCGATGACGAGAAACTTAAAATAAACGACAATGAGATTATCAGGGTTAAAAAATATTTTTTCATCTGTATCTCCTTTAAAAAATTTTCTATATCTGATGACTGTTTAATAGCAGTGTATTATCAAAATACTTTTCCCCCGGGAATAATCAACTGTTTTTCATGCGGCCATTTATCATTCAATTCCCGGCATGGTAAATTAAATCAGCAGATGAAATTACTGCATATCGAAAACTGCTTGTCATGATCATGACAAAGGATACTCCTGTTTCAGTCCCTATTATTTATGAATGATTATATCCGATGCATCAGGGTGCCCGATGAATATATGTCTCGTAAATCCGCCGATTGAGGATTTTTATACTACCGGTATACGGCGGCAGCCGCTGGGTCTGCTGTACATTGCATCTGCGCTTAAGAGTGCGGGTTACACTACATCGCTCCTTAATTGCCACACAAAAAAACGAAGCGTAATGGAGATGCCTGCTGAATTCAGCTACCTGAAAGAATTCATGTATCCGCGGTCAGCCTGCAGCTTTCCATTTGCAAACTATACACATTTCGGGATGAGCCGGCAGGAGATTGAAAAACGCATTAAAGAATCACGTGCCGACATCTACCTCGTGTCATCCATGTTCACAACATATTTTGAGGAGACTGTTCAGATCTTTGCTATCATAAAAAAACACCACCCCTGCGCGGTAATAGCGGCAGGTGGACACCACGCATCGCTACACCCCGTGCACCTGCTTGAAAACGGTGCTGATTTCGTTATATACGGAGAGGGAGAAGTCCCCTCTGTCATGCTTGCGAGGATGATTGAACATGGCGGATCCCCGGAAGCTGTCCCGAACCTCTGCTGGATGGAGCAGGGCACGGTGAAAACATCGAACACAAAAATCATACCGGACATCAGCACATTGAATATCCCCGACAGGAGGCTGCTCAGTCCTGCTTCAATGTGGGGCCATGGGAAAATCTTTACGACTATGATTGCATCACGGGGATGCCCGAACAGGTGCGGTTTCTGCACCTCTCGCATAGTATGGGGCAACAGCTACAGGAAACGTGAGTGTGGAGAGATCATATCCGAGATAAACTCCTGCGTCCTGGATTACGGCGCCCGGATAATAAACTTTGAAGACGACAACCTCTTTCCTTCGCGTGAACGTGCCGTTGCCCTGCTTGGCGCACTCATTAATGAACGTGATAAACATCCCTTCTACCCTGAATTTACAGCGATGAACGGCATCTCGATCGAAAAGCTTGACGAAGAGATTATACTTTTAATGAAACGGGCAGGCTTCAGGGAACTGGACATTTCACTTGTCAGCCGGTCGCCGGAGGTACAGAGAAAAGAGAGCAGGCCATTCAGCTCTGACCAGTTTATGAGAATTGCGCAGTACGCCCTTTCCTGTGGCTTCAATGTACGCGGTTACTTTATCCTGGGGCTCCCGGGTCAGTCAGTGGCAGAAGCCGATGATACAATAAGTTTCATGAAAAAATCTGGAATTTCAGTCTATCCTTCAGTATATTACAATGTATTCGCTCCGCAGACTGAATGGAAAATACAGAGGTCCTCGGCTTTTTTTAATGAAAGGGATGATTTCCCCAGGCATGATCTTGTAAGGTGTTTCAACAGGTGCAGAGCGGAATTTTAAAAAGCTATTGATTTTTATACTATATAAATTATCATAATGTAACTAATTCCGGCAGGTCCATATTGTTGCAGAATAATCATAAAAAAGAATTCTCCAGGCTTAGAAAAAAACTCATACTCTATTTTATACTCATCTCGGTGGTTTCCATTTCGGTCAGTGCCGAGATAATTTTTGAGTTCAGCTCAGGGAGACTTAAAAATGAAATCAGGGAGAACCTCATAGTCTCTCTCAGCAGTTCGGTTTCGCCGGCCATTGTGCAGAAGGTCGGAGTAGAGAACCTTGACTCCGCAGTAAGCAGGCCGCTTACAACCCTCCGGAACAGGATGATCCTGCTGCTCCTGGTCATATTCTCCTGTATTGTCGGCGCTTTTATCCTTTTTACACGCGACATTGTTTCACCGATGGACGGGATTGTAGAAGCAACGAAAAAGATTGCCGATGGAGACCTGACTGTTCTGGTGCCTGTCATGAGCGACGATGAGATCGGCCAGATCGCAAAACTTATAAACGACATGAACGTTAACTTACAGGATATGGTTATGCAGATCAGGGGCGAGATCGGCAGGCACAAGAAAAAAATCCGCGAAGCCACGGACAAGATAATTTTCATGGGGCATGTGGAATCGGCAGTAGAGATAATAGACAACAAACTGATGAAGCTTTCTGATTTTAAAAAAATGATACGCCTCAGCGGCGATGTTGTGAAAATTCTTGAACTTATGCTTGAAGACCTTTCCGCTCTTGAAACATTTGTTCGCATGTACAAGACTTACGCGATTCATCCTGAAATAGAACAAAAAGAGATCGACAATGTCATGAATGAATATTTCGAGGATGATGAATAGGAGACCCCATGAGTTTTGAATACTGGTACATGTTTCCTGTTGCAGTGACCATAGCAGTGCTGGCCAACTCCTCCGGTTTTTCCGGCGGGGTCCTGTTTCAGCCCATATTCAACCTTGTCCTGAACCTGCCCATACAGACATCTGTTGCAACTGGAATAGCAACAGAAACCGTCGGTATGACAAGCGGCGCAATAAGGTATATCTACTACAACATGGTTGAACTCTCACTTGGATTCACTATGCTCATGCTTGCAATACCCGGGATTGTAATCGGCAACCACGCGCTGATTGTGATTAATGGCGACCTGCTCAAATTCATACTGGGTTTTATAATTATTTTTGTGGCCTCAATGCAGTTTGTCAACGCTGTCCGCAAATCATACGGCAAACGGGACCATGTACCGGTTGAAGACATATACCCCCTTATGTGGGTCCCCCCTATTGCGGGTTTTTTTTCCGCATCAACAGGGACCGGTGTATGCGAACTGTCGCAGCCGCTTCTTGAAAAGGGACTTAACCTGAAAACAAAGAGGGCAAACGCCACAGCAATCCTTGTCGAAGCATCGGCTGACTGGGTCATTACCATCCTGAACCTCCAGGCCGGGATGATAATGTGGAAACTGTGGATCTTCACCGGTGCAGGTGTTATCATCGGCGGACAGATAGGCCCGTATATCTCGCGTTTTCTTCCCGACAGGCTGATCAAGATTATCTTTTCACTCGCTGTTATTATCATCGGTTCATTCTATTTATATAAAGGTTTTATCTGGTTAAAAAACATGTAACTGCGGCGGAGGGGCATGGGAATTTTAGCTTTTCTTGAGAGTCCTGGCGGAATCACGGTTCTCCACTCGCTGCAGGCAGTTCTCTTTTCGATCATGGTCTACATACTTGCTGCGGAATACCGGCGTACAAGAGACTCATCGCTTGTATATAAACTCCTGGCGTCGTGCAGCATAACACTGATTAGCGCCGGCACAGCTGTCATAAGCATATTGTCGGTGTTATATGGAATAGCAGCAGGAGAAAAATATTTTCCGCTGTTGTTCAACGCGCTCTTTGCACTCAATGTACTCTTCCTCGCGCGGGCGTTCACATACGATCATGTTTCTAACAGGCGGCGTTTTTCGCTGATTATAAATTCAGGGATGGTGCTCGCCGTAGTGGTTTATGTTCTGGCGCAGATCTACTGGATCAGGGTGTACAGTCCGGGCATGCTGTTTATCAGGTCAGGTGCACAGATACTCTTTTCGTCTTTTTTTATTATCACGCTCTCATTCTCGATCTATTTCATGGCACGGTTCAGAAAAAAGTACAAGTTCAGGCTGATCACCGGATTCTTTTCTATTGCAGTGGTCCAGGTTATCGTTGTTTATATTGCTGCAAACGATACTGTTCCTCCAATGCTCGGGGTTATCCGGGCTGCGGCGCCCATACTTGTGCCATTGATGTTTACAAGCGTCGTGTTCAAGGAGCTGATCGAACGTGTTGTATCCCTGGTCGACAGCATACGCCTCACCTTTGAGCAGCAGCGGGAACTCACAAGTGAACTCATCAGGATCGGCAGCGACCTCTCATCCATGTCCGATACACTTGTTAAAAGCGCCATGGACGGCTGGAGTAAACTTTCGCTCGTCGTGGAACTCATAAGAAAGCAGATAGAAGACAGCGACAACCTTATAGGCATTTCATCCAATGCACGCGGTTATTTTTCAGGATTTGACCCGGAACTCCTTAACTCGCTTCTTAACAAACTAAAAGCGGCCATGCTTGAACAGCCGCTTTCAACAGCTTCAAGGGATGAAGATCTCCACGGGAAACTTGCAGATAAACTGAACGGCAGCATTGAACTGGTTCAGCGCATGTACGGACATGCAGTAAGACTTCAACAGATGATCCCGGCCATCAGCAGCTTCGTTGACGAAATAGATGATATATCGGACAGGACCAGTATGCTTGCGCTCAACGCATCGATTGAGGCCGCGCGCGCAGGTGAGCACGGCTGGGGCTTCGCAATTGTTGCAGATGAGGTGAGCAGGCTTTCCGAAAGTTCGATCGAGGGCGCAAAAAAATTCAGGGGCGAGATACGTTCACTGGCAGGGTATCTAACATTGTCGATTGAAAGCGCTTATTCGCTCCGCGAAAGTATCCAGGGTACGGCAGCATCAATCCCCATACTTTTAAATAAAGAAATGCAGCCTGCAGACCGGGAACCGCTGCTTATGACCCTGGACGAGATTAAAAACCTGATTGCCAGGTACAGCGGAATTATTTCAGGAATATTCCGGGAGGCTGAATTCATATCACTTATAACCGGAAAAAATGTGGAACACTCAAATGAAATGAAAACCAAGATAAGCGAGCACATACGCAACCTTGAAT
Source organism: Spirochaetota bacterium (assembly GCA_035403465.1). Lineage (GTDB taxonomy): Bacteria > Spirochaetota > UBA4802 > UBA4802 > UBA5550 > JAAYBQ01. The sequence goes on from DAONFG010000007.1 coordinate 47,229, forward strand.
CAATAGCCGGGATAAGCGACCAGATAAACGAACTCATTGCAAACCTGAACGGCAAGATAAACGGCCTTATACAGAATTCCGCAGAGCTTGAGAAGCTGCTCAAATAGGCTGCACCTGAAATAAAAATATTTATTGTAATCCGGGTGAATTGCTGATAATTGCCGGGGTCAGAGCCTATCCTGAGACAGACAATTCAGCTTAACAAACAGTTCGGGTCCCCTGAAACACCGGATGGTTAGTGGAGATGCCGGCATTGACTTTAAGTTCCGGCAGGCCCGCAATAATCATTATCTATTTTTGTTTAATATTTTTCTCCTGTTAGTGTTAGTACTTTATTATATTTCCGGTATGTTTTTATCACCGGATAAATGTATCCCACTGACTTTTACTGCACACTGATTGGCGTTTTTTTGTCGCGATCTGATCGGGCATAATGAGCTGAATCTAAACTATAAATGCGCACCTGTTTACATTGACTGCTGAATCATATATGCAACTTCTGCATTCCCGCGCTCAAGGGCAATTTCATTCGCTGTTTTACCATCCCTGCTCAACACACTGACATCAGCTTTATTATCAAGAAGGGATTTTGCTGCACGCACATACCCATGATGAGCGCATCCGTGCAGCGGTGTATATCCGGTTTCAGGACTGAGCTCATTAATCCCCTCTCCGCTTGCCAGCAATCCCCCCATAAGCTGAAGCCATGTGCTTTCAGCTATATTTTTTTCTTCTATAGCCATGTTAATTTCAGCAATGCGGTTCTCATCGCCTATCCTGGCTAAAGCGATCTTTTTGACATTATCAGCCATTAATCTTTCTTCTACAGTTAAAGACAGAGAAATTGATCTCCTGATAAGATCTACTGCTTCTTCAACCCGCCCCAGATTAATCAAGGCAAACGACTTTCCCATCCGGGAGTTAAAATGTAGAAAATCGCGCGTGAGCGCCTCATCCAGAAATAAAAGTGCTTTTTCAGTCTGTCCTGCCTGCATGGCAAGCGCACCCTTTGTCATTATCCGGTTTGTTTTTCATCGATAAAAAAACTTTGCTTTTTCATTAAGCCTCTTTATATATAGTTTGATATATTATAATCCCTGTATTAAACAAGGCTAACTTATAAAGGTTAGCCATTTACCTTCCTGCATTTTTTAAAACAGGACAATTATTTCATACTGACCGCGCTGACCTAAAAACTGGTAGGATACTTTTTCCGGGACTTGCCATCCATTACTTTTCGCAGTTTCTTTAAAGATATTTATAACGTCCAGTTCACCTGGTCTTTCATTAATTGTCTGACAAGAAATAGGTGAATAAAAAAACTCAAACCCGATTATTCTCTCATTGATAAGCATTTGAACGGCTTCTTTACCCATATCCTGCGGCGGTTTAAAACCTTCAATTCCTAAAACAACTATTCCTCTCTCCATGGAATTACTCCTTAAAAAATGTTTGCTGATATTAAACTTTACTCCAAGAAGTTTAATAAAAGTGCACTTGATGGTTTTATCATTAAGGCATCCAATGGCCTATACCTCTGAAAAAATTGTTTAACATTCCTGAATATTCCATATTTTTTTGTGATGCAATTTCAATAGCCTTTCTCATGGTTGATTCCTCTCCTAATTCATACAGTGCTTTCCCGATTTTCTGGATTGCTTCCCATTGTGGATAATCTTTAATCAAGGGCCACTTGTTTTGACTCCCCCATGAATAGGCCTCATCCATTTTTTCCGTTAATTGTTCTGCAAGTGAATAAACAGTAACCGGCATATCATATTCCTCCATAATTTCCAATTTACACAGCATCCAATCCGACCAATCCCCGGAAGACAATGACCCGGGGAGGGACATACTATTTTTAACAGCAGTGGCTAAAATCAAGCTATCTTATTAAACATTAAACACTAATTCAAAGCAAGACATCCGGCGGGGAGGCGGAAAATGGCCATAAAAAAATATGGACATCCCGGCAAATTCCCGGAATGTCCATATTCTACTATAGAAAAAATGTATTAATCAGGACTGTTATTAATTTCTCATGCCTGCCAGTTCTCTGTATTCAACCGGGCTGACTGATGTGTATTTTTTAAATACACGGTTGAATGTCCTGATATTGTCAAAACCTACATCAATGGAAATGCGGATAACCGTATTGTCGGTTTCCTCGAGCCTGCGCCTGGCCTCTGATATGCGGAGTTCATTTATATATTCGTTCAGGGTTTTGCCAGTGTACTGGTAAAACATTCTGCCGAAGGTGTCCGGGTTCATCCCCGTGCTCACGGCAAGGTCTTCGCGTGAAAGTTCCTGCGTGTAATTCTCCCTGATAAACGCGCAGGTTGCATCAAATACCGACGCATGATCACTTGTCAGTTTCTTTTTGTGGACCGATTTAAGTTTCTCCATAAGGCTGTTATAGTTTCTCACTGCGGCGTTGCGCAGTCTCCCGAGCTCAACCTGGTTCCTTATGCGCAGAAGGAGTTCAGCCGAACTGAAAGGCTTTGTGATATAATCTGTAGCGCCGAGATCAAGGCCCTCCATTTTCATGAAATTGTCGGCCCGCGCAGTGAGGAATATGACGGGCATGTCCATGAACCTTTCGTTATCACGTATTCGATGGAGCAGTTCATAGCCGTCCATTCCAGGCATCATTATATCCGACAGCACCAGGTCGATCTCCCCGGCTGATTCCATGATCTTCAGCGCTTCATTGCCGTCCGATGCGGCATACACGCTGTATTTTTCATGAAGCATTTTCACAAGCATATTACGCAGATCAGCATTGTCCTCAACAACGAGTATTGATGGCCCGTCATCTACTTTAAAGCCGGGTACAGTATTCTCCAAAGTCTTACGTACCGGGTCCATGCCCCGGACATGGTGTATTCCGGCCCCATGCTCTCCGCTGTTGTCCGTAAATTTTACGTCTTCCCTGCCGGCGAAGTGGTTCATCCCCGGCCTGAACTTTACGGTAAAATGAGTCCCGTGGTTATCCGGATATTCCTCTGAATACCTGCTTGTCACAGATACCTCTCCGCCGTGAAGCTCCACGAGTTCCTTTACAATTGAGAGCCCGATACCGGTTCCCTCGTAATGCCGGGTTGGACCAGTGTCTGCCTGGGTGAAACGGTCAAAAATCGAAGCTACTTTATCACCAGGTATGCCGCATCCTGTGTCGCTGAATTTAATTACAGGCCGGCCTTCTTCATTGTTAACACATACATTTATGTTTCCGCCCGCTGACGTGAATTTAAAGGAATTTGAAAAGAAGTTTGATATGACATGCTGTATCCTCTCCCTGTCAACGAAAGCTTTTGCAGGCCCGGCGCATGTGTACTCAAGTTTTATCCCCCTGAGTTTTGCCGCTGATTCCATCTGGCCGCAGAATTCTTTTACCAGTACCGACAGGTCATTTTCGGATATATTGAGTTTCATTTTACCCGCTGTTATACGCGATACGTCAAGAAGGTCGTTTATGAGGGAGAGTAGGTTAAGGCTGTTCCGTTTTATCAACTTCAGCGACTCCCTGTCCATATTGCCGCCCGCAAGCGCATCCTCCACAGGGGCAAGTATGAGCGTAAGGGGTGTGCGCAGTTCGTGGGATATGTTGGAAAAGAAATCGGTTTTTACGCGGTCAAGTTCACGGAGCTTTTCATTTGCGGCTGCAAGTTCAGTTGTACGCTCCGATACTTTAAGTTCGAGCGTTTCAGTTGCCTCTTTCTGTATGCGCAGCGCTTTATGCTGCGCCTCATCCTTCTCCTGCTTCATGATGTTTATACGGTAGGCAAGGGCAAAGGAGAGAAGTACAGTTTCGAGCACTGTTGCAAGTGAAAAATAATTATTAGTAAAACCGTTTGATTTAATAAAACCATAATTCTTTAATATTACAATTACTGATCCAGACAGCAGAAGCGTCCATGAAATAAAAAGTATTTTCGCTGGTCTGCTGATAATTGATCGTATTGCTGACGATATGATAATTAATATGGAACCAGAAATAACTAAAGCATTCTGGATAACAACAGAAATAAGCCCGTAACCGGCAAACGGCGGTATAAGATTCAGAATAGAAATGATAATAATAAGTATAAACAATTTATTAATTAAGGGCTGGTTTTTCTTAGTATTTAAAAAATTCATTACAAAAAGTACGGCGGTTATACAGGCAATGGTTTCTGAAAGAGGAAAGCCTATTCTGGTAATATCCGGGTATGTCATCCTTAAAAGTTCAGCCCCTGCCCCGCTGTATAAAAGATTATAACCCAGCATAGAGAATATATATAAGCTGTAGTAAAGATAACTTCTGTCCCTTATGGATATATACAAAAACAGGTTGTATAAAATCATAACTATCAGGATGCCCACAAATCCGCCCATGATATAGATCTCATTTTTTTCCTGCTTCTGATATTCCTCAATCACCCATATTTTAAGAGGGAGCTGGATACAGTAATCAGACTTCACCCGGATATAGACGGACTGGTCTTTATTAAAAAACGGAATATCGAAGAGAAAGCTGCGGCTTACATTTTCTTGTGACATGACGGGTATATTGTACCCTTTTGTTATCTCGAAGAAAGAATTGTTTTTATCAAGGTAATATAGTTTGACTGTGTCAATCAGGTGCCACGACAGTTCCAGCCTGTACCTGTCAATGCTCCCTGAATTTTTTAATGACATACGGAACCAATATGCTGATTTAGTGAAACCCAGATTGGGAATATCCCATTCACTCCGGACCCACCTGTTCTGCAATTCAGGTTTTATCACGTCATCAATGGTGAGGCTGGCGTCCGGGTCCTCAAGGATCTCCATGTAACGTCCCAGGTTTACTGATTCAGTACTGTCATCAATAATTACAGGCGTAACCCCACCGAGTTTTTTTACCGGTATAAAAATCATGAAAAGTATTAAACATATAAGCAGACATGAGGAATGGGGGTGCATTTTATTTTTAAATGCCATAAATATGCGTGATCGTATCCGTAAAATAAAGGCGTTATCTGCCACTTTAAAATCTACCTCCGTTTACAAATCAGCATGTACCAAAAATATCAGCCTTGCTGCGAAACAGCATATTACACTCGCGGGAAGCTTCTGCAGTGGTGTTTTGATATTTTACTATGTTGAATTAAATGCGGATTACAAATATATATCCGGGTTCCGGCGCAAAAGACTTATTTTTTGAAAGAGTAATCTGAAAAATCAGGTAAAAGTAAAGAATAAATTACAGGGTATGTTTAAATAACGGGGATTAAACTTAAAATATGATTATTTTATGAACAGATTTATGGAAATATCCAATATCAGGTGTTTAGCGATATTAAAAAAGGATGAAGATATCCTGTATGCGTTTAAAAACCATTGCCGGCGCAGAGTTGGCCGCGCCGACACGTTTATATATTACTCACTTATGAAATCACCAATTATCGATTCTGAATATCCCTTGACTGTTTCTGAGTATCCTTTTCCCTTTGCAGCAAGAGTATTGTATATTTTTTGTATTTCAAATTTTATTGCGTATTCCTTGTCCTCTATTCTGTTTGCTTCTTTTAATACTTTTTTTGGAAGCCGTTTTAGCTCTTCGGCCAACCTTAGATTTTCATTAGCCAGCTCATTCGCTCTTGCAGATTGTTTGTTCATTTCGTAAATATCATTATACGAAGGACCGCCGGGACTATTTAATACCTCTTTTCCTATTCTAAGGGCTTCATCTGTAACCTTATGAAATTCTTTTTCATTTGAGTCCATTTTATTCAAAATCTCATAGTACCTGTTTCCCGCCTTTTCTTTCTGAAGATTAAGATATTCGGTTATTTTAATATCTGTCTTTTTGAAAAGAATTATTTCTTTATTTTCATTATCCTGGATGGTCTTGAACCAGTCATATTTTCTGATTGAACAGAAGAGCCGCCCGGCTGCTTCATATTCTTTCCTGCTGACATATTCCATTGCGTTTTCATTCACACTTTTTTCATACATCGCAGTATCGCTGAGCTCTTTATAATACCCGGCAGCCTTGCTATAATTTTTTAGTTTGTAAAAGCAGGTATCAGCCGCGGTCCGCAGACACTTAGTACGTTTTTCATCTTTACACTCAGAGCAGTATTTGTCTGCGCTTGCAAAATCACCCTCTACAATATATGATTCAACTGAACTGCATGACATACAGAATAAACTCAAAACAATTGAAAATGTGAAATGGACTATTTTATTATACATGTTCCCCCCATTGTATATCTATGAAATACCATTAAAACTGTTTCTCAGTAATACAATACCACGCTACTAAAGACATATCGTTTAAAGAATACTAACACTATTTTGATATCAGAAGTGTCATTTCCTTTCCCGATTTTGAAGAAAAGTGAAACTTAACACCACCAGCCTCATCTTCTGCTGAATCACTAAGTAGTACACCAAGAACCCACATTCCCATATATTCTGATGAACCCTTATATGGGATAGATGCAATCCATGGAAAAAATTTCATTGCGGCTAATTGACCATTATCGGTTTTATTGATTTGGATCGCTTTTATTGATGTAATAATAACCGGGATAGTACCGCTTTGAGCCAGTTTGCCATTTTCATCCAGACCGTTTACAAGTACTTTTGCATGAAAGTCTTTATTTTCTAAATCATAACAAAGTGCTGCCTGTTCTTTTGAATTATGCGTGAGAATGAATCCTGATTTTTTTAATCCTGGTTCAAACATTTCAACTTTTAATCCCGGTATCCCTTTTGAACAACCCGATAAAAATCCAAGGGACAAATTAATAAATAATATCATATAAACTATTTTTTTCATAAAATTCCTCTTCTCATGTTTTACATATGCTATCACGGATTACAAAATGATAACTTTCACCACTGAAACAATGGTAAAATACTGTGCGCTTCTTCTTTAATAATATGAAATAATATTTCTGCTTATTTCATGATTTTACGATTTAATGCTCAATACCGTGAAATCATGAAATAGGATTTTATGTCTATCTGATTCCAAGTAAATAGTATTTATAAGTCCGTTTTACAATATTTCCAGCAACACTAATCAAATTTGATATAAAATATATAATCCTTACTTAACTCCGCCTGAACACATTATCCGGCACACACCCCTTACCATATATCCATGCTCTGCTTCGACGCCGCTCACAGGCAGCGTCAAAGCATCCGCACAGTATCGGACAAGCGAAATCTGTCCGGCACTATCGCATTACAGTCCTATAATTGTCTTGATCCCGAAACCAAGAACAACGAGCACCCCGAGTTTTTCGTATGTTTCACCAAAAAGAAGAATTCCCAGTGAACCAAGCAGCAGTATAAGGCTGCCTATGTACCTGAGTATTGTGGCTGTCACAAAATCATTTATAGCGAGTTGTGTTACCTCTATGTCTTTGGTAAGCTTCTCGTTAAACTTTTTAGTTGCCTGTGCGTTGCGCTGTTTTTCCAGGTCAAGAGTCTTCTGTTTTCTCTGGTATTCCTTATACGTTTTGTCATAAGCCTTTTTTTCTTCATCATACTTTGCTTTCAGGTCTTTAACTTTAGCGTCAAAATCAGTCTTTGCCTCTTCGTAAGCGTCCTTCTCCTCCTGTGACGCATCGCTTTCAGGAACCGACGGAGCCAGCAGATAATCACCTTCATTGATCGGCGCGTCAGGTGCGGCGATCGTGTATTTCTCCTTCAGCTCGAACTGCATCTTTTTCTCGCTGCTCTTAAGCATTGAGAGCGATGCCACCTTGTAGGTATCAAGAAAGACCGCTGTACAGACCATTATAAAACCGGTAATAAAAAGACCCTTGAATATTTTTTGAACCACAATAAACCTCCTTTATTTTAATATTTATTTTTTATTGAAAAAGCCCTTTAACATTCCCCTTCATGGTGCGCGTGGTAGTATCCCCGCCTGAGCTGCCGGAACTATCCGATCCGCCTCCGCCCCCGGATCCGTTTAAAAGGTTTTGAAGCACATAGTAGTAACGCTCATCCATCTTTATAGCGGTTAGAACATCTTTCTTCCCCTGCTCCTCATTCCTGTTAATGAGGTTCAGTATGCCGCGTACAAAATATGACTCTGCGTCATGCCGGCTTTTGACCGAGACATCAGCCCAGTAAAGGGCTTTAACATAATCACGGCGGGAAATATAAGCGTATGACTTCTCAAGAGGAGTTCCGGCAGGAACATCCTCCTCAACCACCTCGTATTCATATTCAAAAGACGCAAGCGCCTCAACTTTTTCAGGGAGGGAGCTTCCCGGCCTGATCGCTTTTTTTATCTGCCACTCCTCGGGCGTATAAATATTCTCAATTACCCAGCGGCCCTCGTCCCTGACCATCTTCCAGTATTCCCTCTGCACGCGTATGCCGGAATCGACTGAACGTTTCTTAACCTCGACTTCAGCGTATGACACGTTGTTATCCACAGTGGCCGTCTCAATTACCGTGAAGTCGTACAGCACCTCACCGGCAGCTTTTTTACCCGTGTTGGAAAGCTTACCGTAACCCATTATCTCCAGGGCCGTTATGTGCAGCATTTTACGTGAAGCGTAGAAGTTCTCAATAAGTTCGTCCGGCGGGTAATTCACGGCAAATGCCGCGGCAGGCGACAGCAGGATTAAAGATAGACAGGTATATAAAATCCGTCTCATGATTTACCGTCCATATTATTTTAATGTTTATTATAATTGATGCGGTTAACCGGAAACCGCTCCAGAGAAATATATTGTATTTTATAGAAGGATACTAAAAAAGCAAGTCATTCACTTACATGCCAGAAAATAACCATAAAAAAGGATGGACATCCGTGATATTCCCGGAATGTCCATATTCAGAACTGAATCTCATTCGTATCTTTTGACAGTTCAGGCAATATACTGACCCATGCATGGCTTTAAGTTATAATCCAGTCGGCGGTAAAAAGGAGAATGGATAGATATGTTTCAGTTGCCTGAAAAATTATTATTTTCCCATCGTCCTTCCCTGACTTTTATCCCGGCAGAATCATACTGTATCCCGAAACCGCACATAGCATCATCCTTAAATTACCCTACAAATTTTGATTCGTCAGACCATGAAAACGTGCCCTTGCCACTTTTTTTATCCTCGACCCATTCGCCGGTATACTTTGATCCTCCATGCATGTGCAGTTTTCAAAATCATCTGAGTTAGCTTCATAAATTCTTTTCTTCTTGAAGAACGCCTGCAGGAACAGATCAGGTCGGCCTCATCTAACGGCGTCAGGAGCACCCCGACACTGTTCATAAACGGAAAGATATTAATAAAACAATTGACGGATTATCTCAAAAATACTTTGTTAAATATTGAGAAGAGGTATTGGAATTATCTTTTTTTATGCAGCATAAACAAACTCCACAAAACCAGATCTCACAATAAAAGGAAAACCATGAATATATTCTATGCAATTTCAATACTCATCGTTTTAGTTAGTGTAATCTTTGTCATTAGATACTTTAGATCAGATATAAATCCTGATAATGAAATCAAAAAAAATAACTCGAACCGAATGTTGTCACAATACAAAAGTAAAAGATGAATTTTCTCTATTATTCATTATCACTCTTTCCAGATTGTTGGGGAACAGTTTCATTATTATTATTTGTTTATTAACAAAAGTTGTTCCCATACACAGGGATCCCCTGCGGAAGCATTCAAGGGGTTGATCATAGGGTACCCGCTTTTAAAAAATAGTTTATATTTACGGCTCTTCCGGCTATCGTGTGGAAACTGGCATAACATCAAGACTGATCTGATCAAATAAGCACTTGGAAACATGATCCGGAAAGAGAAGATCAAGGATTTAAAAAAGTACTATGGCAAAATTGAGTTGGATATTGATCTTAATAAAATGAGGATAGGATGAGCCTTGTGCTGGTTGATTCCTCAGCATGGATTGACTATTTCAGGGGCAGAAACAGTATTGATATACTCCATTTAATAATTATGCAGAATGCGTTACAAAATGATTTAGCCGTTTACTCTACTGACAGGCATTTTACCCGGCTTAAACAATTTCACAAGTTCAGGATGTTTTAACACACCTGACATTATCTTTACAGGAAACTCCTCGTGTTAAAATACTTTAAATAACCTGCGCCGCCCCCGGTTCACTCGACATACTGGTACTTACCTGTGCTGTGGTTCGACGGGCTCACCAACCGGGGCACAGACCTTGCCGAAGCATCGGAAGCATAAACCAGTTAGATAGTGCGGCGAGCTGTTTTATACCGTTTTCAGCATTATAACCCGTTTAAAAAATTGATCCATGCGACATAAATTGAATTGACATTTTACCGCATTAACAGTTCAGAATTAATCATGAACTCACTAAATAGAAAAGACCTTCTCGATATGGAATCTCTTTCAAAAGAGGAGATTCTGCTGATTTGCGATACCGCAAAATACTTCAAGGATGTGTTCACAAGGGATATAAAGTCTGTTCCAGTACTCAGGGGCAAGACAGTATGCACCCTGTTTTACGAACCATCCACAAGGACCAGGCTCAGTTTTGAGCTGGCAGCCAAAATGCTTTCTGCCAACACCATAAACGTTCCGGTTACCACATCAAGCGTGGTCAAGGGTGAATCGCTTATTGACACTGTCCGGACTTTAGAGGCGATGAAAGCCGATTATATTGTAATGCGACATGCGGCCTCTTTAGCGCCGCATTTTTTATCTAAAAATATAAAGGCCTCAGTCATAAACGGCGGTGACGGTTTCCACGCCCATCCAACGCAGGCGCTGCTCGACACATACTCGATTATCGAAAGGCGCGGCAGCCTTGAAGGGCTCCACATAGGAATCATAGGTGACATTAAACATTCACGTGTAGCCAGGTGCGATGTACAGGCCTTTACAAAACTCGGTGCCAAAGTTACACTCTGCGGTCCGTCAACCCTGCTCCCCGATGAATTCAGGCAGTACGGTGCGGACATAACATATGACCTTGATGAACTCCTCCCCAAACTTGACGTTGTGAATATGCTCCGCATACAGCGTGAAAGGCAGAAGGGATCACTCTTCCCATCTATCAGGGAATACAACCTCCTCTACGCCCTTACCGAGGAGCGTTTCAAAAAATGCAAACCAGACATTATTGTTATGCACCCGGGACCGATGAACCGCGGAATAGAACTTGATGACGTTGTCGCGGACTGCCCCAACTCCATCATAAACGAACAGGTGACAAACGGGGTTGCAGTGAGAATGGCTATCTTCTACCTGCTTGCGGGCGGAAAGCCGTTATCGGAAGAAGAAACTGAAGGAAACTGAAAACATGGGAATAGTGATAAAAAACGGAAGGGTTATTGACCCGGCAAGCGGAACAGACGACAGCCTTGACATTGTGATCAGCGATGACCGCATAACAGATATAGGACGGAATTTAAAACCGGCTGCCGGGGATAAGGTAATCGACGCAAAGGGATGCCTTGTCCTTCCGGGGCTTGTAGACATGCATGTGCACTTCCGCGAGCCCGGACGTGAGGACGTGGAGACAATAATCGGCGGATCAAAGGTTGCGGCCAGAAGCGGGTTCACATCTGTCGTGACCATGCCCAACACACAGCCTGTTATCGACAACCAGGCGCTTGTACGTTTCATAATCATGGAGGCTGCAAAAGGCCCAATAAATGTATTTCCTGCTGCAAACGTGACCAAGGGGAGCAAGGGTGAAGAGATTTCCGAGATGGGCGAACTTGTCAGGGGAGGAGCAGTAGCTTTTACCGATGACGGCAGGCCTGTAATGAGTTCGGTTACAATGCGCCGGGCCCTGGAATATTCACGTATGTTCAATGTTCCGATCCTTACGCATTCCGAAGACAAGCTCCTCGTGGATGAAGGGCTCATGAACGAGGGGCTCAACTCAGTACGCCTTGGGCTTAGAGGAATCCCGAACGAAGCTGAAGAGGTGATGATTGCGCGCGACATCCTGCTTACCAGGCTGACCAGGGGAAGAATGCACGTATGCCATGTGTCATCAGCAGGTTCAGTTGAGCTTGTAAAACGCGGCAAGGATGACGGAATCAGCGTTACATGCGAAACTGCGCCGCACTACTTCGCGCTGACCGATGATGCAGTTGAACACTTCCTCTCAATGGCAAAGATGAACCCGCCGCTGCGGACAGAAAAAGACAGGAAGGGAATCATCGAAGGTCTGCGCAGCGGCACCATTGATGTAATTGCCACGGACCATGCACCGCACGCCCTCTTTGAAAAAATGCAGGAGATGGAATATGCCCCATTCGGTATTGTTGGGCTCGAAACTGCTGTTCCGCTTATCATAACGGAACTTGTACGCAACAACAACTTCTCGTATATGCAGGCCTTTGACAAGGTCACATGCAACCCGGCGCGTATTCTTAAACTTGACAGGGGCGAACTGAAGAAGGGCGGATACGCCGACGTTACAGTGGTCAACCCTGACCTGAAGATCACGATAGATGATTCATTCCTTATATCGCGCTGTAAAAACACGCCGTTTATCGGAAAAGAAATGTACGGCAGCGTGGAACACACAATCTGCAACGGAAGACTCGTTTATTCCAGGGGACAGCAAGTATCCTGATGAATCCTGTTCTTTCAGGCAAACAGGTACTCTCAAGTTCAGAAACCGCAAGGATGCTCGGAATCTCCGTGACCTCGGTACGCAACTGGGTCCGTCACGGGTTCATCTCTTCAGTATCCGCCGACAGCGAGTTCTTTTTCCTGCGAGATGATGTTGTTTCCCTCCAGTCGCGTATAGAAAGCGGTGAACTCCGCAGGCTCAGCAGCAGGGCAAACAAAACCGGTTCATCAAAAACATTCATCCCTGATGAACTTTTTGAAAACGAAGAGGACCGGAAAAAAGTTTCCGCCCTTGCATCAATGATCATCGAGTCACGCATAGACTCTTCCCCGGCAATGTTAGCTGTATCGCTTTCACTTCTTGCAAAAAAAGGAATGCTGGGTTCAGCCTCACCTGAAAGTTTCCTATATCCGGAAAAGGTTTCCATCAGGGGTCGTAAAAATCTCACTGCACTGCTCAGAGCATGGGTGTATAAATCCTCAGGCAATTTGAATACTGAAGTCTTATGCGACATAATCCGGGCAGATATTCCAATACAGAAAAACATTACCGGAATAATATACCAGTCAATACTGGCCGAGGGTGAAAAATCAAAACTGGGATCGTACTACACCCCTGATAAAATCGCTGTTGAAATCTCTGAACGAATGTACAGGCGCGGCAGACTATTTCTTGACCCATGCTGCGGCACAGGGCAATTCCTCCTCGCCTTTGCGGAAAAGTACGGCTCAGCTGAAAACATATGGGGGATCGACATTGACCCGGTTGCAGTGAACCTTGCGAAGGTGAACCTTATGCTCATGTTTCCGGACCAGGACACGCAGCTTAAAATTTTCTGTAACGATTCGCTCATAAACTATAATGAACTGCTGCTGTTTGAAGAGATAGACTCGCTCCCGGAATTTGATGTTATTGCCACAAACCCGCCGTGGGGTTCACATTACAAAAAAGATGAGCAGGCAAAGATCGCTTTCTACTATCCTGAAATTACATCGGGTGAATCCTTTTCATGTTTCCTTGTAAAAAGCGCGCGCATGCTTAAAGACACCGGCTCGCTCTGCTTTGTTCTCCCTGAAGCGGTGATGAACGTCAGGATGCACAGCGACATACGCAGGTTCATGATAAACAGCTGTTCTGTCTCAAGGATTGAATACATGCACAGGCTTTTCAAAAATGTATTCAGCCCGGCAGTGATTGTTGATATCGACAAGTCCAGGAAGGCCCGGACTGTTGAAGTTTTATGGAAGGATGACCGTTACAGGCTTGACCCTGAACGGTTCCGCAAAAACCGGGACATGATGTTTGACATCAGCCTGTCGCCTGAAGACGAAGCGATCATAAACAGGATCTACTCTGTGAAACATGTTACACTCGAAGGCCGCGCAACCTGGGCACTGGGCATTGTAACAGGAAACAACGGCCTCTTTATCAGCAGCACATGCTGCGAAGGTTATGAACCGGTAATTAAGGGGAAAGACGTTGAACCGTTCAGGATACTTGAAGGTGATTCATTCATTAAATTCGAGCCCGCAAAATTCCAGCAGTGCGCACCCGAAAAAGTATTCAGGTGCGGCGAGAAACTTGTCTACAGGTATATTTCGGACCGCCTGGTTTTTGCCCATGACAGTTACGGCAGGCTGACCCTTAACAGCGCAAATATACTTGTGCCTGAAATTCACGGTATACCGATGAAGTATGTCATGGGACTGTTCAATTCAACTGTCTACCAGTTTATATTCAGAAAAAAGTTCAACTCGCTGAAGGTGCTGCGCAGTCATATTGAGGAGCTACCTGTTCCGGTAATCAGCGAGTCGCAGATGAAGAATTTCATGGATGTTGTTGAACGCATGGAACACGGCGGGTCAATGGATGAACTGGACGATTCTGTATGCCGGATCTTCGGGCTTGATGAAAAAGATACCCGGCATATTAAAAAGTCCCTTGCTAAAACTACTCCTTGAGGTGTACGTCAAAAAATTCCATCGCAGCGGGAACCTGCGTCTTCCACCATGTCCACCCGTACTGGTAGTTCTTCTGCTCGCTGTATGTTATGCTGTATGAAGATGACTTGTTCTGAAGCTGTTTCAGCCTTATGCCCATGATCCGCGACTGGCCCTCCTGGAACGCATCACCCTTTCCCCCGTGATAAAGAAAAACAGCAACACCCGAAAGCTTCTCTGCGTTCTTAAGCGTGTTATCCTCGGTTTCCCACCTTAACTGGTTGCTCTTGTAACTACCGTAAACTGATTCTATCATTTTACTGTTCTGTATGATTGTTGGATCATAGTATCCTGAAATCCCCGCAACGGCACCAAACCTGTCCGGGTATGTCTCGGCTACAAGGATTGCTCCATGCGCGCCTACGGTAATACCCATGATGCCAGTACCCGACTTGCTTACGGCAAGCCCGAAGCTGTCATTAAGGAAAGGCACAAGTACCTCGCCAATGAACTTCCCGCCGGGTATAATGTTCCACCTGTTTGTAGTTTCAGGATAATATGAATTTTCATACAGGGTCTTGCCCATGGCCGGGCATACAATGACAAACCTGTACTTGTTGGCAAGCGACTCCACCGGTGAGCTTGTCTCCCAGTCCCTGCTCCCGTTGTCGTACTGGTGCAGTGCAATGATCGTCCGGAATTTTTTACCCTGGATATATTCTTTGGGAAAAAACACCTGTATCTTCGCGACCGAGCTCTCTCCATTATATGTGATCGGCACGGCAACATCTCTCAGCCACTTACCGGGAACTATCTGGCCGCTGTATTTTGGTGATTTAACTGGAGTTATCCTTGTTTCTTTCGTTGTTTCACAGGAAAGCGTAAGCGAGATTATCAGAATAAGAAGTATATGTTTTTTCATGTAAATCTCCCGGTGGTTTGTTTTTTATATAATCTGTTTAAAAAAGAATAAGGTCAAGCAGATTCTGTTCCCTGCAACATTCAGTTTTTAACAAACCGCAGGTACTTTGAATCACAATCCCTGAAGCAGGAATTATGGCTCATTGAATTACCGTTTTTCTGAATTATTATTGTTTTGTAAGAATAGATGCCTGATGAAGACTCTTTATTTCCGTCGCACCTGGTCCCGTTAAAGTAGACATAAACCGAATCCTCTTTCTTTTCCAGGCCGATCCTTCCGGAACTTGTAACACCTCCGCTAAAGGTATATGAATACCCGTCTGAATCTTTTTTTATACTCAGGGTAATGCTGCAGATCGGGTCAGCTGTCAGTTTATAGACCCCCGGAAATTCAGCATCACTGAACTCCTTCATGCCGGACCCCTTCCCTGCATTGTTTTCTGAAACAGTTTTGTCCAATGTAAACGTTTCATTTACATATAATTCCTGATCCCTGTTTTCAGTTGTTTTGCATGATACTGCTGAAAAGATTAATATGAAGGTAAAAAAAACTCCGCTCAGAAAAAACAGGCTGCCTGCTTTATACGAATTCATCCGTGATATCATAGTATTTTATTATCCTCATTTAATTTAATGAACGTAAGGCCGGCCGTTTCCAATTCCTTTCAGACTGCCTGTATACAGCTTTAAAATATATGCTGAAGTGTGAATAAACAATATTTTATGTATATTACCGGAACTTTTTTATATAGTTCACGGCTGCACAAGGTTGATTGCTTCAGGGAGTCCGGGAATACTACGAAATATACCCGTTCTCCTTCATGCTGTAGAATGATGAATTCGTCAGGATTATGTGATCTACAACAGGTATACCTACAATTCTGCCTGCCTCGACAAGTCTCTTCGTGGTTTCAATGTCCTGCCGTGAAGGAGTAAGTATCCCCGAGGGATGGTTATGGGTGACTATAATCCCCGACCCACCCTCCCTTATGGCGTCCCTGAACACCTCGCGCGGATGAACAATAGCCTCAGTGATTGTTCCTATGGAAATTATGCTCTTCTTGATCAGCATATTCTTGTTGTTGATCACAAGTACCCTGAACTCCTCCTTAAGCGAACCTGCGGTTTCAGGAAGCAGGAGCTCCCATACGGCAAGCGGTGTGCTGATCTGTTTCAGGTCCGGCCTATCGGTTATGACCCTCCGGCCAATCTCGAATGCTGCCTGTACCTTAACTGCCTTCTTAAGGCCCATACCGCGTTCAGCCGCAATCTCCCGTATTCCGTACCTTGCGAGGGCTGAAAGCCCACCTGCCTTTTTAATCATGGTGGCTGAAAGCTCCAGCACATCGGCATTCCTTGTGCCTGTACCCAGAACCACGGCCAGGAGCTCGATATCGGAAAGTTCCCTCACGCTCTCCCCTTCGATACACCTCTGCACCGGCAGCCTGTACTCCTTGTTAATCACTCCCATATCTTTTTCCCCTTGTACAGGCGGGCAAATTCCTTCATGTAAAGGGCCGCGATCTCCCTGCTGTCTATTATTATGATGTTCTCGTCATTTTTTGTATTGGCGTTTGCCGACAGGTTGTACGAACCCGTTATTACCCTGTACCCGTCTATGATAATCACCTTGTGATGCATGACATGAATATTGCTGTCAGTTTCAACAGGCACACCTTCAATCTTCATCTTTGTGAATTCCGAATAATCGTTGTTGATCCCCTTCTTTTCAAAGATACCTGCAACCTTTATCCCTTCCTTGTGCCTGCTGATGATCAGTTCTCCGATATCATCCGAAGTAAAGGAGAAACACATAAAGTAGACCGAACTCTTTGCCTTCCGTATACGGTTAAGTATAATTCTCTCAACATTGTTCTCCGGTGCGAAATAAACATTGACGTCAATTCCGTTAACATCAGCGTAGTATTCCCTTGTCAGTTCAGCAAAGGGCCCGGTCTCCCTTTTGTTTCCGAAAATACGGCCTTCGAACATCTCTTCGAATTCAACAAGATATATTTCAGCAAGCTCGACCGACCTGAACATCACAGCGTTGTTGTTGTTTTTATGCCCGCAGTTATCTGTTGTATTGTATGAACCTGTAAATATTGTCTCCCTGTCGATCACCGCAAACTTGTTATGCATAAGCGAGGGGGATTCATCTGTAACAACGGCAATCCCCGCGTCCAGTAGCATGGTTATCCCGGGACCTGAAAAATTTTCATCATCAGTCACCAGTTTTACATCAACTCCGCGCCTGTGAGCTTCGATGAGGGCGGTTATAATCCTCATTGCCGAAATATCATAAAATGCGCCGTAGAACGAGGACCTGCAGTCTGCCAGCAGTCCGGCGAGTGCGTCTTCAGGAGTAGTACACCCGCTGCACGTTCCTCCCGGGTCCGTAAAATAAACCTCCCAGTTTCCTGCAGGGATCGTAATAGTGGAGAATGAAAGAACCAGCAGAAATGCCAGTATAGCCTTATGCAAAAGTTACCCGCCTTTGTGAATGTATTCTGCTGATAATACGTCGCGAGATTACAAAATATAAAAACTTTATGTAATTTTTCTTAAAAAATTAAAGGCGGCTTTTATGACCGCAGGTACACACTGGAGATGTGCGGTTTTATTCAGAGACTATTTTTTAGTTTCACCGGACATGATCTCTTCCTTTCTTTCAAGGACAAGGTTTTCATATTCTGTAAAGAGCAGCTGGTCGTCACGGCCGGGATTCATAGACCTGACCTTGGACACCAGGGTCTGGTATGGTGAAAGTTTTTTAGGATCATGCTCTGAATTAATCTTCTCTTTAACGGTCTCCTCGTCTCTCTGTATAAGTGCGAGGTAGAAGGTAAAGGCGTTCTTCAGGTCGGTGAGCATGTTTATATTTTTCTTTACCTCGGGTTCGTTCTTCCTGTTTTCAAAAATTTCATCAATAAAATATAGAATATACTGGATATCAAGCGCCGAGATATCAAAGTCAAGGAGGAGCTGGTTAAGATTCGAAAGCGACATTCTCTTTAAATGCATCAGAGCAAGGAATACGGGATTATCAGACATTGTATTGACATTGGTGTATTCAAATTCCTTTGACTGTTTCAATCCCGAATCATGCAATGCGGATGCGGCAGGATTGATTATCATTTTACCCGGTTTATACCTGCTTGTAATAACGGCTACCTCCGTCTCGGTAATAGTGGAGTCTGTGATGATATAATCAATACCCAGATCTGCAGGGATATCCCTGAGCATACTGGAATAACCTGAAACCATTTTTATTTCACTGGGAATCATGTCGGCTTTAATCTCGGTTTCAAGGAATATGTATTTCCTTTTCTTCTCAATCATATCCCTGTACGGCAGAATTATTTTCCCCTCGCTGATTTTAAGAAGAGTATATTCCCGGTCATAGTCCCTCTCGACGCTGAAGGAGGTCCCTATAAAAACGATCCTGGGAGTTTTATGAAGCAGGCTCCTGCCGTCAAAATCTGCATAGATCGATTCCCCTTTTTCATTGAATAAAAGGAACATCCCCTTTTTATACATGATTTTCAGGGTCATGCCTGATGGTGTTTTTTCTTCAGCGAATTCCATTTGTTTTCCGGTATTCTTATTGCTTATAGTTCTTAACGATTAAATTACTTATTCATAACGTCACTGCGAGGTATGAAGGCAAGCTTTATTGAAACATCATTTTTCGTGCTTGCAGGCTGCCATCGTGGCAGCACTACCGCTGCAGTCTGTTTTGGGGAATAACAATTCAATTATATTAAACTTAGTTCTACCTTAACAGATTGCTTCACTTCGTTCGCAATGACAGGAACAAAACTTATCATTAACTGGTATTCAGTTAATTGCAAGCATAATTTTAAACTTTAGCCTTAACATCCACCGTGAGGGGATCGGAAAGTCCGCTGCGGTAGTACATATACCCTGCGCCGGCAACCATCGCTGCATTGTCAGTGCAGAGCAGCGGTGACGGAATCATAATTGTTTCATCGGGCTGTTTCTGATCCGCAAGAAGCTCCCGGAGCCTGGAATTTGCTGCAACACCGCCTGCAACCACCATCTTTTTTATACCCCTGCTGCGGGCGGATGCAAAGAGCCTGCGGCTGAGTATCTCGAGCGCTCTCTCCTGGAAACTCCATGCAACTTCAGCAGTATCAGCTCCCGGGTTCTGCTTCATATAATTTATAACAGCTGTTTTAAGACCGGAATAGGAAAAACGTGTATCCCCGGGATCGGTTAGTATCTTCGGGAAGAGGTTTTTCCTGACACACGCAGTCTTTGCAAGATTGTCGATCACCGGACCTCCCGGGTATCCGAATCCAAGGAACTTTGACACCTTATCATAGGATTCGCCCACGGCGTCATCTGCGGTGCGGCCTATGACCTGCAGTTTGCCCGGACCTGAAACTTCGTACAGTACTGTATTTCCTCCTGAGATGAGCAGTCCGATAAACGGGTACCCGGGATCGTATCCCTCGAGAAAAGGCGCGTACATGTGCGCTTCAAGGTGATTGACCGCCACAAGCGGTATCTTCAGCGTGAAGGAAATTGTCTTGGCGCTCTGGAGCGCTATCATGAGGGAACCTATAAGTCCGGGCCTGTTTGTTGCCGCAACATAGTCAAGGTCACTGAATGAGACACCTGCCTCTTCAAGTGCGGAATGTATGAGCGGGTTTATCTTTTCAAGGTGAGCCCTTGACGCGATTTCAGGCACAACGCCGGAATAGAGGGCATGAAGGTCTACCTGGCTGTATATGCAGTTGGAGAGAATCTCCCTGCCGTCTGCCACAACAGCAGCTGCAGTTTCATCGCACGAGCTTTCAAGCCCAAGACCGATTACCCTACCCTCTTTCATTAAAAACTTTTAAGGGCTGTGTTAAGCTGGTTGTCAAATTCCAGGTCGTATACCGCGGGTTTATGGAACCTTGCAACTTCATATTTTAAGATGTAGCCTGAAGTCCTGTCTGATAATTTTATTCCCTTATCCGCCAGGTATTTTTTAAATTCTTCTCTTGTGTTCTGGTCATCAACGGTTTTCGAATTCACGAAGGAGCCAATCACCTTCTCAGTGCTGGCCTTATTCAGCTCTTCCTCGTCCCCGGCAGTAAAATCCATGAATGTGACAACCTTGTCAGGTGTGATTCCTTTTTTGTGAATCATCTCGCCTGAAGGAGTGTAATATTTGGCAATGGTAATATTAAACCCTATATCCTTGTCGAGTACGACCCTGCTCTGGACCGAACCCTTGCCGAAAGACTTTTCGCCCACAATAAGGGCCCTTTTATTGTCGCGGAGCGCTCCGCTCAGAAGCTCGGACGCCGAAGCGCTTCCCCTGTTTATCAGCACAACTATTTTCCCGGTATAGAACATCGGGATCCTCGACTTGAATACCTTCTCGGTAGCATAGACATTACGCCCCTTTGTCGAGGCAATAACGCTATCCTTGTTCAGGAAGAGTTCCGCAATCTCAACCGCAGAATCAATCGTGCCCCCGGGATTATGCCTGAGGTCCAGTACAAGTTTGTCAATACCGTTTGCCTTAAAGAGCTCAAGGGCTTTTTTCACGTCTACTGTTGTTCCGCCGCCGAACTGGATTATCCGGAGGTATCCAGTGTTATATTCTTTTATTATCGCATACTCCACGCTGTCAACCTTGATTGCCGCACGCTCCAGGTCATATGCTATCTCACTATCGTAGCCTTCACGCTTTACAGTAATCTTCACCTTTGATCCGGGAAGGCCCTTCATGTTCTTCATGATCTCGTCAAAATTATTGTCCCTTATCCGCTCGTCGTTGATGCTTGTGATTACATCACCCGCTTCAATCCCGGCTTTATATGCCGGTGAATTCTGTATCGGTGAAATAACTACAAGCTCACCGTCCCTGACCGCAATCTCAACCCCGATCCCTACAAATTTACCGTAGGTAAGTTCGTTAAGCTCGTTAATCTCCTCCTCGTTAAGGAACCTGGTAAAGGGATCGCCGAGGGAATCGATCATCCCTTTAATCGCGCCGTAGAACATCTTCTTGCTGTCAGGCTCGTCGACATAATCCGAGATAATCACCTGGTATGCCTGGTGAAAAAAATCGAGATATTTATGTGATGAATTGGAAGCTGCAGAAATAAATGTCACGCTGATCCCGAGGAAAAGTCCTGTAAGGAAAGCAAGCAGGATTACATGAAAACGTTTTTCAGAAAGATTTTTAAACATCGTTGTCTCCGGTAGAGGGTCTTGATTCTTATGAAAAGAAAAGTTATTTTCTGTTACCGGAGGTGTCAATAAATATGTTATTATGGAGTAAAAATTAATCCGGCTGTATTTTGCAGATTTTGCGTGAAAAATCGGTAAGTATGCGGGCTGTCATGCCCCAGACGGTTATCCCGTTAAAATCATAATAGTAGACGTCAAATTCACGTCCTTCGTGTGTGAGTTTTTCACACTTGTAGAATTCCTCGTTATAAAAAAGTGAAAAAGGGACTTCAAGTATCTGCTCGGTTTCATCATCACTGGCTGTGTATTCTATCTTTGAGTTGAGTGCCCCGGCAAAAACATTTACCTGGAAACCCATGATTGAAATGTATTCATCAAACTCGCCGATTACCTCGATAGCTGAAGGATCGATTCCCATTTCCTCATTTGTCTCCCGAAGCGCTGTCTGAAGCAGGTCACGGTCTGTAGAGTCACAACTCCCCCCGGGCATTGAAACCTGTCCCTTGTGCGTTGAGACCCTGTCTGTACGCAGCTGGAGAAGAACATGCACACTGTTATTTTTTTCGAAGAAGAGCATCATTACTGCTGCTTTCCTGTAATCAGGAAAACTTATGGACCGCTTCTTCCGGTTCTTCAACCGCTCCCTGAGCGTCTCCTTGAAAACTTCAAAGTCACCCGGTTTATCTAACTGCAGATTCATATATGTCTCCCCCGTACATGTCAGAGGCAACAATAACTGGAAAACCGGTAACCTCAAGTTCATAAACTGCTTCAGCGGCAAGATCGTCGAATGCGATAACGCGGCTCGCTGTTATCCTTTTACTCAAATATGCGCCTGCCCCGCCGATCGAACTGAAATAAACAGCGCCGTATTTTTTAATAAGTTCCCGTGTGTATGAATCGCGCTTCCCTTTACCGATCATTCCCCTTACGCCCAGCTTCAGAATAATTTCAGTGAACGGGTCCATGCGCGACGAAGTTGTGGGGCCTGCCGCGCCTATGATCCTTCCCGGAGCCGGGGGGGTAGGGCCCACATAGTATATTGTTTCACCTGAAAGAGAGAACGGCAGTTCATTCCCTTCGGCAAGCATTCCGGCGATACGCTGATGCGCCTTGTCACGCGCAGTGATCAGCTTTCCCGAAAGCAGGCACATATCGCCGCACCTGAGCTCCCTGATGATATCATCCGTAAGCGGCAGTTTTATTTTTTTCCATTCCACTACATTTCACACCCTGCTATACGGAGTGAATGACAGTTTAGATTAAGTGCGACCGGAAGCGAGGCAATATGTGCCGGGGCCTCCTTTATGCAGACTGCACCCACGGTACTCTTTCCGCCGAACCCCATTGGCCCTACGCCCGTACTGTTAAGTCTTTCATAAATTTTTTTTTCCAGGCCACTATAAAAAGGATTCGCGTGCCATGTTCCCGCAGGCCGCAGAAGCGCCTTCTTCGAATTGGTCATCGCTGTGTCAGCAGTCCCCCCTATACCAACACCCAGAAATACCGGCGGGCACGGGTTAGGCCCGGCCTTCACGACGGTCTCCTCAATGTAATCGATTATCATGTCAAGTGAATCAGTGGGCCTGAACATGCGGAGAGCGCTCATGTTCTCCGAACCTCCGCCTTTGAGCATCAGGTCAATCCTGAATTTGTCGCCTGGAACAATGTCAACATGGATGAACGACGGCGTGTTGGTACCTGTATTTTTCCTTTCAAGCGGATCCGACACAATGGACTTGCGCAGGTAGAACTTTGTATACGCTTCGGCCACTGCTGAATCAACGGCATCATAAAGATATTCACCTTCGATGTGTACAGATTGCCCGAGCTCTATAAAAATTACGGCCATGCCTGTATCCTGGCAGAGCGGAATCTGTTCAGCAGCCGCGATTTCCGTATTTTCTATGAGGATGTTCATCGTTTCCCGGGCAGGGTCAGTGGTCTCGTTCTCCCTCATACGGAGAAAGCAGTCTTTAAGATATGGGGGCGCAATAAAACTTGTTCCGCGTATAAGCTCAATGAGTTTATTTTTAATTATATCTGTATGAATTGTTCTGGTCATGAGCATAAGTCATGGGAGAATATTTCCGGTGTCAAGAAATATATCCACTTTCTGTCATTCCCGCGCAGGCGGGCGACCTTTGGAAGAGCCCTGGCTAATCTATATGATGCTGCCCTGATCAGAATTGATTGATTATTAGACAGCCGCTCATAATATTGCAGATATAATACCCGTAACAACAGAGAAAAATGGATTCCCTTCTTCAAGGGAATGACAGGATAAAAGCTATTCCGGAATGAGGTAAAACTATTACGTCAGCTGCTTTGCGCCTCTGCGGCTCTGCGCGAGACCCGAATTGTTTTTCTACTTCTCCCCGTACGCAAGGAATATATCCAACTTAATATCGCCGGGAAGTTCAACCGTGCCTGCAGTTTCAATCGAAATGTTTTTTATTCCTGCCTGCACAAACCAGTCATAAAGATCGGGCAGCGTGAACCCGTGGTGCATGAATCCGTATTTTTCAGTAACAGAATTATGCTTATGAAAGAGCAGGTCTGTCACTGCTATTTTTCCGCCGGGCTTTACTATGCGTTTCAGTTCACTTATAAACACTGCTGGATTTTCACTAACAGAAAGCTGCATGTAGCTGAAAACATAATCTGTGCAGTTATCATTCAGCTTAAGCGGTGAGTATCCGGAGAAAACAACCTGCACATCCTGCATGTGCCCGAACCTCTCCTTTAATACACTTATCATCTCCGGAGATGAATCAACAGCAATTACATTACACCCGGCGTTGAGCAGACCCTCTGTGATAAAACCTGTACCTGCACCTATATCAGCCGCGGTCTTACCCGGATCAGCCTTAACCTGCATCACTGCTTCATCGCGCACCTGGACTGAATTGAATACTTCCATAATCATCTGCCGGATTCCCTCCCGCCATCTCCTGAATTTAAAAGCACAAGGATATTCTCCAGCGCAATATTCTGTGCTTCAAGATGTTCCAGAACAATTCCTACCTCAACCTCCACTTTCTGGTTGATAATATAATCGTTATGAGCCTCGATCCTGTCTTTTTCTGACTGCCGGTTCTGGCTCATCATGATGATAGGTGCTGCGTAAGCAGCCTGCATCGACAGTACAAGGTTCATCAGTATAAAAGGATACGGATCCCAGTGTCTTATGTACGCCGTGATATTCAGGACAATCCAGGCTGAGAGAAGTATACTCTGTATAATGATGAAGCGCCATGAACCCATGATCCTTGCGATCCTGTCTGCAGTCCGCTGGCTGACAGTAAGCTGTTCATCATGAAGAAGATTCACATTCTTTACAGGTTCATGGTCATGTTTAAAATGAGGCGGGAAGTTCAGGTGCATCATCCGGTTTATCTCCGCTCGGCATGGATTTTTTTATTTTTAGAGTGCTTTATTATGAAAAGAATCGCGGCAATGAGTACAATAACCGCAATGATTATATACTCGAATTTTTTTAAATCATCAATAACAGCTTCAAGAGCATGACCGAACAGGTAACCGCCGATACCGAAAGCTGCGGCCCAGGCCGCGGCGCTCAGCAGGTTTAAAATAAAGAATTTCTTAAACGATATGTCGGACAGGCCTATCGCAAATGGCGCAACTGTCCGCAGACCGTAGAGAAACCTGAACGAAATTATTATGAGTATTTTATAACGGTTCATCAGGCTGAGGAACCTTTCCACTTTGGGCTTCAGACCGGGATGTTTCAGCAGATAGAGATTTCCCCTGTACCTGCCGATTGTAAAATACAGCTGGTCACCAATGAACGATCCGGTAAACGCGGCTGCTATTACCCAGTAAAGATTAAGGTACCCCCGGTGAGCAAGAAATCCCGCGATGATAAGGATAGTCTCCCCTTCAAGGAAGGTCCCTATCACAACCGCATAATACCCGTATAATGAAATTATCGCTTCCATTAGTATATCCCTTATTTTATACGGTAACGCCGTTCTATGACATCAATCCTGTTCCGGATTATTTTCTGACAGTTACATGAAAACACTACCGCCGGGGGACTGTTCAACCGGCGGCACATCTTCTCATAATGACGGCTACATAGCGCATAAAATCCCCGACATGACCCGTATGTCAAAAACTTTTCTGCTCTTATTAATTCTGCGTAGTCAGGAAAGACTGGAGCGTCATCTGTTCGATCTGACTCTGCAGAGCCTCGATACCGTCCATGTGCGCGTCTTCATCATTGAGTATCTGCTGCAGAAGGTCCCGTGTTGCATAATCTTTTACTTCGCCAGCAAGTATGATCGCCTCATTGTATGCCCTGATTGCACCCTCCTCGGCTGTATGGTCATTGGCTAGCTGTTTGTCCACTGCTGCGCCGATCATTATCTGATTAAGCTTGCTGACAGTGGGTGTTCCCTCGAGGAAAAGAATACGGCCAATAAGTTTTTCAGCATGTTTCATTTCGTCTATGGCGCGCTTTTCAAAATGTTTATGAAGCTTTTCATATCCCCAGTCGTCGCACATCTCGGAATGTACCATGTACTGGTTGATGGCCGTGAGTTCATCAGCAAGAAGCCCATTGAGCGCAGCAATAAGTTTGTCGTTACCTTTCATTGTATTCTCCTGTTTATCTGGTTATTTAAAACTTCTGCATACCGGGAGTTAATCTTATAATACCTGCATATTCCGGAATCTGCAGGATTAGTACTTATGATAAAAATAAACAACTGTTTGGTAAAAGTCAATTGTTTCATCCTGCAACTTTTTATGTCATAAAATATCAAAATTTATCATTCGCGCTTTTTTTATATATATATTATTCATAAAGTAAATTTCCGGGATTCTGATCTATGATTAAACATATCAGGGCATTTGGTTATAACACACTACTTCTTGCTGCAGGCGGTCTCATCTGCGCCGTTGCTGTCAACAGCTTCCTTATTCCCGGCGGTTTCATATCCAGCGGCATGACTGGTGCCGCGCTGATTATCTATTACAAGTTCCCGGTAATCTCAGTGGGAATAATCTACTTCCTGATTAACATACCGGTTTTTATTCTCGGCTGGTTCTTTGTGGGAACACGCTTTATACTCTACACAATCTGGGGCATGCTCATCTATTCAGTCATGCTCTACTTCCTTGATTTCCAGATACCGGTAAACGACAATATGCTCAGCGCCGTTATTGCCGGCGCCATAACCGGTCTCGGTGTGGCAATAGTCCTCCGCTCCTACGGATCCGGCGGCGGATCAGAAATACTCTGTGTTATACTTAACAAAATATTTTCAATCACCGTGGGCACCGGGAGCATCATAATCAACAGCATCATACTCATTGTTTCCGCAAGCCTCTTCCCCCTTGACAGGGTGCTCTATACCTTTGTCTATATCCTCATAAGCACCGTTTCGACCGATATGATCTTCCACGGCCTTGCAAAACGCAGGGCGGCGCTCATAATATCAGATGAATGGCTGCAGATTGTAAACGCACTCACAGAGAACCTTAAAATCGGTGTCACCGTGATTGACGGAACAGGCGGTTTTCACGGAACCGAAAGAACAATCCTCTACTCAGTATTTCTCCGAAGGGATCTGCCCCTCCTGAAAAAAGTCATACTCGGGATTGATCCCCACGCCTTCATAACAATCATGGAGGCATCGGATGTTGTAGGTGTTGACGTGGGGAACCAGCCGCACTGGTAGCATGAAACCAAAAATAAATTGACTTAACCCTTCCTGCCCAAAACATGACCGGTAACAGGCAGGTGCCATGAAGCTCTACAGCGCTACAGATGATAACATACAGAGGGCCGCGGAACTGATCCGCGCCGGGGGGCTTGTCGCTTTTCCGACTGAGACAGTGTATGGCCTCGGCGCTGACGGACTCAACTCTTCCGCTTCCGCAGGGATCTTTGAGGCAAAGAAGAGGCCTTTCTTTGACCCGCTTATTCTTCACATAGCGCTGATGGATTCCCTCTTTACAATCGCCGAAGACCCGGACAGCCATATACTTTCACTTGCACAAAAGTTCTGGCCCGGACCACTTACTATTGTAGTAAAAAAGAAGAGCCATATACCCGACATAGTTACATCGGGACTTGACACCGTGGCAGTGAGGATGCCCGACCACCCGGTTGCCAAAAAACTAATTGAACTTTCAGGCACGCCGATTGCCGCGCCAAGCGCCAACAGGTTCGGTTCCATAAGCCCGACCTCGGCAGAACATGTGGCAAGGCAGCTCCATGATTCTGAAGGCATGATACTCGACGGCGGGCAGTGCCATGTCGGCATAGAGTCCACGATTATCTCAGCGTCAGGTAAGGGTATAACCCTGCTGCGCCCCGGCGGCATACCGGTAGAAGCGATCGAGGAGGCTGCCGGGATAAAGGTTACGGTTCCCGGACAGGGGAGCAGGCCGCAGGCCCCGGGCCAGCTGCCTTACCACTACTCACCGGAAAAACCTGTAAACCTTGTTGACCGCATAACAGCAGACATACCGGGTGCAGGCCTCCTGTTTTTCATGAAACCTTCATTTGCATGCCCGGACGGGCGTTCCCTTGTACTCTCAGAAACCGGGGACCTGCGCGAAGCAGCGGCTAACCTCTTTGCACACCTGCACAGGCTGGACAGCATGGAGATAGATTTCATCTACGCCGAGCGTGTCCCTGAAAAAGGACTGGGACTCGGCATAATGGACCGGCTGACAAAGGCATCAATGAAAAAACACTTGATATAAAAACACTTTGTGTTTCCAATCACCCATCGCAGGAGGGGAGCACCATGTTAACATTCAGCAGGACAACCGGCAACTCTTTCATATCAGGTTTCACATCTACATTTGAAGCATTCCCTTTTATCCTTAACAATAAAATGACAAAATTCCTTATCCTGCCGCTGATCGTTAATATTGCACTGCTCGCTTCAATTGCATGGTACTCCTATACAAGGGTGAGCCCGGTTCTGCTGGGCCTTGTCCAGTTTGACCAGTGGTACCTTAAACCCGTACAGTACCTTGTTTCGCCTGTACTGATAATTCTCCTGCTCATAGCAGCTTTCTTCGTCTATTCAATAACCGGGGCACTCATAGCCTCCCCCCTGCTCGACATTATTTCACTTAAGACAGAAAAAGCAATCGGCGGAAACGTCCCTGATCCGGGGTTCTCCCTGAAGACATTGTGGAGAATGGCAGCAGGTGTATTAAAACTCCTGATACTTATGCTGCTGCTTTATATCGTGATACTGCCGCTGAACCTTGTCCCTTTTGCAGGGAGTGCAATTTATGCCGCGGCCGGTTTTTTACTTACGTCATTTTTCTGCGGCTTCCAGTTTTACGATATGCCCCTTGAAAGAAGGGGATTCACATTCAGCGAAAAATTTCTTACATGCAGAAAGTTCGGCGCAACTGTTACGGGCACAGGGGCGGCCTTCATGCTGCTGTCATTCATTCCCGTTGCAGGTTTCCTGGGCATAATTGTTTCAACATCGGGCGCAGCAATCGCGTTCCGAAGGGTGATGGAACCCGCAATAACACGGCATGGCTGAACCGGTGGAGGGAAAAAACATGTTCATTGTTTTCGAGGGGATCGACGGTGCAGGCAAGTCCACGCAGTGCACCAGGCTATACGGTCACATCGCAGGCACGGGCATCAGTGTAAGGCGGCTTGCCGAGCCCACTGACGGTCCATGGGGACGCAGGATCCGCGAGGCGCTGCGTTCGGGGAGCCCGCTGCCGCGCGATGAGCAGGTTGAACTTTTTATACGGGACAGGATGGATGACTATTCCATGAACATAAAGCCAAGCCTGGAACAGGGAATCACCATCGTTATGGACAGGTACTTCTACTCGAACGCAGCGTACCAGGGTATGGACGGGCTCTCGCCGCGTGACATCATCAACATGAACCTTGAACACGGATTCCCGCAGCCTGACCGTGTATACTTCATCGACCTTGCGGCTGACAAAGCCATGATGCGCGTAAAATCACGCAGCGGCGAAAACATTGAACTCTTTGAAAAACAGTCATTCCTTGAAAAGGTGCGCGGGAATTTTCTTTCAATTGCAGACAGCCGGTTTCTCGTTGTTGATGGAATCCTGGCCGAGGATGAAATTTTCAGAATAATTAAAGAGGACTACGATAAAATTTCGAACACTGCCCCCTGTCCCCGAAGGGAGTTAAGGGGCCGGGAGACAGAATAGTACTATGAAAAAATTCATTTATGCAGTACTGATAATTTTTATTACTTCAATTCCTTTATTAGCAAAGTCTCTAAATCCCTTTGCACTTCCGCCCGACGCGAACTCAGCTTCGTATGAATCAGGCAGCTTCTCGTACCTTGCGAATCCGGTATTCACTGATTCCTCCCTGCAGCCTGACATTGCCTACAGGTACATAAGCATTGAAGGAAACCCGAATCATCATGCCATGATTACGCTCGCGGGATTCGCGCTCGGTTATTCATGGTATGACTCGGCATACAGCATCGCGGATTCCTCGTTTCATAAAGCAGACACAGCAGTATACAGCATAAGCAGGGGATTCCTTTTCGGCGGAGTGTTCGGTATCGGAATAGGATACTCAGCAGGTTTTTCCGGAATCGAAGAATTCGACGGGTACAGCGGATGGAATGCCGGGATGCTCTTCAGACCCTTCAGCTTTGTTTCATTCGGGATGGCATTCAGGGATATTGATGGAGAACTCGGTAACAGTGAGCTCCATATTACGAAGGCCTATTCAATGGCAATACGTCCCTTCGGTGAATGGCTTACTCTCTCTGCTGACTACACGACCAGTTCAACTCACAGCGATGACCCGGTCTGTTCATTCTCGGGCAGGATGAACCTCTGGTACTCCGCGTCACTCGTTGTCAGCGGGGACACGTCACGTAACTTTACTGCAGGCCTTACAATTCCGTTTGACCTGAGGGCAGGCGGCCCGGTAAACCTGTCAGCAGACTTCTACAAATCATATAACAATGACAATCCTGGTTTCTACAGCGCAGGTGTCGCAGTAAGATTCAAGCGCGGCAAGGCTGCAGCCCTTCCCGTGGCACACAATCTTCTTTATATAAAACTTGATGAATCATACGGGGAAAACGAACAGTCAGGGTTCTTTATCAAGGGTAAACCTGACTTCCTCATGCTTGTTAACGGCATAATGAAAGCTGCAGATGATCCTTCAATTGATGGCGCGGTGATTGAAATAAGCAATACAGACATGGGATTTGCCCAGATACAGGAACTGCGCAAATCAGTAAACTATTTCCGGGGCAAAGGGAAAAAAGTCTATGCCATGATGAACTATTCCGGGAACAAGCAGTACTACCTTGCCTCGTGCGCAGATGTGATCTATTTTTCACCAAACACGGAGTTTTCCATTACAGGGCTCAGCGCCAATGTCTATTTTTTCAAGGGGCTGCTCGATAAGGCCGGAATTGAATTTGAATCAGTAAGGCGCGGTGACTACAAATCGTTCAACGAGCCCTTTACGCGCACCGGGATGTCGCCCGAAGCAAAAACAAACTTAAGCGACCTGCTCACGGACCTGAACGAACAGTACATATCGGGCTTAACAGAAAGAAAAACTGTAACTCGCGAAAAAATAAAGGAGATGTTTGAAACCGGTCTCTACACAGCTGAAGAGGCAAAGACAAAAGGATTTGTTGACGAGGTAATGTACTGTGACGACATGAAAGATTCCCTTGGGAAGGAGAATATTTTTGTCCGGTTCGAGAACTATGCAGCTGAAGATGAAATAACCGAAAGCTGGGGGATACAGCCTGCTATAGCCATAGTTTATGTAAAGGGAAACATCGTCAGCGGTGATGCCACCGGCAGTGCCTTCAACGCCTCTGTCGGCGATTCAGGTTATCGTAAGATGCTTGAAACGGTATTCGCCGACAGAAACGTTAAGGGCGTTGTTATACGCATAGATTCAGGCGGAGGATCCGCGAATGCCTCGGACTTCATGTGGAAGTCCCTGGTCAGCCTTAAAAAAAAGTATCCCAAGCCTGTTGTCTTTTCATTCGGCAATACTGCAGCCTCCGGAGGGTATTACATTGCGTGTACAGGCGACAGGATATTTGCAGAGAATGGAAGCATTACAGGGTCAATCGGCGTCATAGCAGGCAAGGTATCGGTAAAGGAACTTTATGCTAAACTGGGAATCAACAAGGAGACAATAACACTCAGCGAATTTGCGGATATCTACACAGAGTCACGGCCGCTTACGGAAAAGGAATACAAACTTTTAGATAAGCAGACCGGGCTTATCTACGACAGGTTCACGCAGAAGGTAATCGAGGCAAGAAAGATCAAGGCGGATGAGATCGAAAAAATTGCAGGAGGCCGGGTGCATACGGGACTCGGGGCAAGGGGGATCAACCTTGTTGATGAAGAAGGTGGTATTTATGCAGCGGTGGAGTTCTGCCGCGCCCGGTGCGGGATAAAAGGTAAATTCCGGGTTCTTCAGGTGCCGGATAACAGCGGTTTATTCCAGGACATTACCGGTATAACTGCCGGTACATCTTCCGGTGAAGTACTTGATATTTTTTTCAGGAACCTGCAGGCTCTGAAAATGCTTGAAGGCCAGGTGCTCTATCTTCAACCATATGTCATTAAAATAGAGTAAACCCGTTTTTTGTTGACAAATCGTCTGAATAGTTATTATTTCAGAATATTATCGCATGGAGGAATTTCAATGAAGGTCATCCTGGTCAATCAGACAAAAACCATCCTTAAAGCAATCGAGGAGATATCCGAAAACCTCCAGCTTGAAATTCGCGTAGTCGAAGAATCCGCCCTTGAACCGGCAATAGAAAATGATACTCCTAACCTTATCATGCTCAACTGGATTGACAGCATGACACTTGAAACAATCACCATGATACGCAACAAGAGGCCTGTAAAAGGACACATATACATCCTGCTTACCGGAACAAAAGATTCAACATCAGATATTATTACGGGACTTGAGACAGGAGCTGACGATTACATCACTGTACCATTTACCTTGAACGAAATAGAGGCAAGGATGCGTATTGCAGCGAATTTTGTACAGGTCCGGAACAGTCTGATCAGGACACAGAAAAAACTAATCAAACACACAAAAGAGGACATCGCAACCACCCTGCTCAACAGGCGCGCACTGGTGGACGAGATACTGGCCGAACTTGGACGCGCCGCGAGAGAAGGTGAGTTCACATGTTCGATCATGATCGAAATACACAACTACAATGAACTCCTTAACAGGCTTGGCGACAGGATAATGAATGTGCTGCTCTCCGAGTTCAGCGCAAAGCTGAAGAGATGCATAAGGCCTTATGACAAGATTGGAAGGTTCGAGACCCAGAGGTTTCTCGTTTTCCTGCCCAAAACCAAGACAGATGACGCACGCAAGGTTGCCGAGAGGATGATAACCAAACTTCAGGAGAAAAAATTTAAATATAATGATGATCGCGTGGAGCCGGTTGTATCGATCGGCATATCCGAACTTGATCCATTTGACCTTGGCAAAGCTGGAGATCCCGACACCCTGGCAATGAATGACCTGGTAATCGAGTCATTCATCAGGAGGTCGGAATTTGCAAGCCGCCAGGCCTGCGAAAAAGGAAAGAACAATATCGAAATCTATACCTTCTGACCTCAGTCAAGCTCGTGAACGAATAGACCGCTCCTCAGTTTCGGTTCAAACCATGTTGATTTCGGAGGCATGATCATACCCGCATCCGAAACCTCCAGGAGCTGGCTGATCTCTGTAGGGTGCATGGAAAATGCAACAGCAAAGTCCCCTGAATCGACCACCTTTTCCAGTTCGGCAGTTCCCCTGATTCCGCCCACAAAGTCTATGCGCTTGTCCTTGCGCGGATCATTTATGCCAAGTACCGGGGACAGTATTTTTTTCTGTATAATGGCCACGTCGAGCGCCTCGATTGGATCTGAAGGTATGGCAAACAACGGGGTGAGCGTGTACCATTCCCTCCCTGTATACATCGAGAAAGTATTGACCTTCTGCGGAACCTTTACACCGGTTTTCTCAACTTTGAATTCTTTTGCAAGCGCCGCAAAGAAAGAATCCCTGTCCATACCGTTCAGGTCTTTAACCACCCTGTTATATGCCAGTATCTTCAGCTGGCTGTGGGGAAAGAAGACCGCGAGAAAATAATTGAACTCCTCGCTGCCGCTGAAGCCCGGATTCTTCTCCCTGCGCATTTTACCCACGCGCACTGCAGATGCTGCCCTGTGGTGGCCGTCAGCAATATATAGTTCATCCTTAACAAAGGACTGTTCAATCGCCCTGATCAGTTCAGAATCGGTTATGACCCGTCCTATATGCCTTATACCGTCATCGGCCACAAAGTCAAACACAGGTTCAAGCTTCATTGCCTTTTCAACCAGGTCCTTCTTCTCATCGCTCTCCCTGTATATAAGGAATACCGGACCCGTGTTTACGTTAAGGATGTCAAGGTGCCTGGTCCTGTCCAGCTCCTTGTCTTCGCGGGTCAGCTCATGCTTCTTGATCACGTTGTTCATGTAATCATCGATGTTGGCGCAAGCAACGATCCCGGTCTGCATGCGTCCGTCCATCACCTGGGAGTAGAGGTAAAGCAGCGGCTTCTTCTCGCGCTCGAAGTATCCCTCTTCTATGAAATTTTCAAGGGTGGATTTGCCTTTTTTATAGACCTGCTCAGAGTACGGGTCAACAGACCGGTCAAGGTCCATCTCTGCCCGGGATATATGGAAGAAACAGTATGGATTATCTTTTGCTATTTCGATTACTTCGTCCAGAGAAACAACATCATAAGGGAGCGACGCTATCTTATCTGCCAGATCTTTTCTGGGCCTGAGCGCCCTGAAGGACTTCATTTTTGCCATGTAAATGACCTCGTTTAATCAGGTTGTAGTTAAGGATAACCACTAATCACAGACTGAATATTATTTTCAAGAAATAAAAAAGTGCAGGGCAGCGGACCCCTTACCTTCAGTTAATGCAGACCCGGATTTCAGAGAGCAGCTGGCCTTTGAAGCCGGAAAAAACGGCTGGCTGTAAAATTTCAGTAACAGGGATCTGATGGATTCCGGGAGAGAGCAAGGGGTTGCAACCTCCTGTTCTGTTGATAAATGCTACTCTCCCCCCTGGTCTTCAGGTTCTATCTTGATCTTGAAGTTGAAGTTCTTCATTCCCTTGTCCTTCTTGACCCCATTCATGACCAGTTTAAAGAGCGGGTCGACATTCTGCAGCGGCTGTGTCCTGTCAGATGGGGTATTGTACATCAGCCACCTGATAACAATGAATTCAATGCTGCCGAGGATTACGGACCGTACAAAATGGGGATCTGTATCCTCCCTGAACTCACCGTTCTGGATCCCCTCTTTTATTACATTAATCATGATGTCATAGTATGCTATCAGATCCCTGTAGGTATCGGTCTCCATGAACTTTTTGTTTGTCTTCAGCGTCATCAGGGATATTGAGGCAAAAAACGGGTTGTCCTGGTAGAACTTGCACAGGTGGTAAATCATTCCGCGGAGCTTGTTGGTGGTACCGCTTATATAGTTCAGGTGTGAATCGAGCATATGTTTGCTCAGTTCAATCCCCTCCCGGGGGATACAGAAAAGAAGTTCCTCTTTTGATGAAAAATATTCGTAAATTGTAGTATCAGAAACGCCTGTCTCTTTTGCCACGTCAGATATGGTCGAGTTCTGAAAGCCTTTCTCCGAGAAGACTTTTTCGGCTGCTTTAAGGATCTGGTCCTTTCTGGCCTCTTTTAATGATTTTACTGTCATCTCTGTCTCCTGATAGAAAATTTTACTTCATATTGTAAAAAACAAAAAAATACAGGGTAAGACTTGGTTTTAAGTCTTAAAATATAAGATTTTGAGTCAAGAATTATTTTACAAATTGTGTAGTTGTGTTTAGAGTTAATAGTATAATAGTAGTATTTTGCAGTATGGGACTCAAGTCGGTCATAAAATCGGAGTTTTTGTGACCGCATATAATTCTTTATGGAATATTTAACCTGAAATTTGTAGATTAGCTTATATGCATATACACGGAGGATTTATGAAACGCGCGCTCGGACTATTTGTATTGCTAATACTTTTTACAGCTGTGAACGACGCAATGCTTACTTCTGCACCGGCCACGGTTACCAGTAAAATCACTGCGGTAAAACTTTACACCAACAGGGCTGAGATCACACGAATCTCAAAAATCAGGCTGGTAAAAGGCTCCAACACCATAATCATAGAAGGACTCCCCGACAACATGATCGACTGGTCAGCCAGGGGCATGCTGCCGGAAAAATATAACGGCAGGATAATCTCCCTTGAGATCATGAGACAGGCTCTTATCGAAAAGAAAAAGAACAGGATTCATGAGATAGAGAAGAAGCTGGAGGACCTGAGGGACCGTGATGCCGAACTCGCTGATGACATGACAAACATACGCCAGCAGGAGATTTTTCTCGATTCAATAGTCGAATTCACAAAAAACACGGCATCAAAAGAACTCGAGACAAGGATTCCACAGACCGGGCTCTGGTCAGGCACAATGGATTATGTAAGCTCAAAACGGAAGGAGCTCCTTGCAGCCAGCAGGGCATTACAGAAAAAAAGACGAGGCCTTGCAGAGGAGATACAGAAGCTGGAGTTTGAACTTAGCCAGCTTGCAGGCACCTCATATTATTCAAGCTATAAAAAACTGAACAAGGCCGTTGAGCAGAACACAAAGTCCAACACGGTTCAGCAGTACGGGGACTTTACCGATTCCTATGAGGAAATGGACCGCACCATGAAAGATGAAAGTTCCGGGGTCGATACCGAGAAGAGAATCATGCTGAACATATACTCTGCCGTTGAAGGTGAAACCGAGTTTACCTTCAGTTACCTGATTCCCGACACGTACTGGCAGATGACATACGACTTCAGGGCAAGCAGGACTGACAACAGCATTGAAGTAATACTCTATGCCGACGTATTCCAGAAGACCGGCGAGGACTGGGAAAACATAGACCTCTCCCTTTCAACAGGAGCACCGCAGAACAATATCGCGATCCCTGATCTTGCACCATGGTACCTGAACAAACGCGAGGAATACAAGTCAAAGCGCGATTATGAGAGCGCTTCGGGCATGTATGACAAGAAGGCGATGAAGGAGGAGGCTTATGCCGCCGACGAGGATAATCAGGCGGTAATCCCCGAGGCTACTGTACAGACAAAGGGACTTTTCCTCGAGGTAAAAATACCGGTCAGGCAGACAATCGAGTCCGCCAACCGGTACCAGAAGAAACTGATCAAGTCCTATTCATTCAAATCCGGCAAGGGGCTCAAGTATTACTTCAAGACTGTTCCCGACAGTTCGGGCAAGGTCTACCTGATGGCCAAAACGGCAAACCAGACCGAGCTTCCGTGGCTCGGCGGCGAGGCCCAGGTATTCCTGGAAAACGAATTCATTGGAAGGGTCCAGATCCCTGACACATCCGTGGGTAAGGAGGAGGATCTGGTACTGGGAATATCACAGGAGATTACGGCAAAGAAGGAACTCGTAAAAAAGTACGAGGACAAGTCCGGTGTATTCGGCGGAAAGAAGCGCATGGTTTACTCGTACAAGATCACTCTGGAAAACAATTCTAAGGAAACAGCGGAGGTCCTGATACTTGACAATTTCCCTGTCTCGCAGAACGACGATATCAAGGTTGAAATAGAGAAACTCTCAGCGCAGTACCAGGAGGATGAGATAATTAAGAAAACTACGGAGTACCAGCAGGGGATAAGAAAATTTACTGTGACATTATCGCCAGGTTCAAAGCGCGAGATTACCTATGATGCTGTAATAACTTTTGACAAAGAGCTCGAAGTCGACGGGCTAAGGTAGATAACAAATGAGAAAGACAAAAATTATATGCACCCTTGGCCCTGCACTCGATGACCCTGAATTATTAAAAAGAATATTTCTCACTGGAATGGATGTGGCCAGGCTGAACTTTTCGCACGGCACACACGAAGAACATCTTGTAAGGGTAAATCGTTTCAAGCAGATACGTTCAGAACTTGGCAGATCCGCAGCACTCCTGCTTGACACAAAGGGCCCGGAGATACGCCTCAGGAAATTCAAAAACGGAAAGATAATGCTTCCTACAGGCTCGAAGTTTATTCTTACAACAGAGGATATTGAAGGGGACGAACAGAGAGTTGCTGTTACCTACAAGGATATCACCAAAGACCTCACCAAGGGCAACCGTGTGCTTATTGACGACGGTCTCATTGACCTGAAGGTAACGGGTGTAACCGATAAAGAGGTCATGTGCGAAGT
The DNA here is from genome assembly GCA_035403465.1 of Spirochaetota bacterium. GTDB lineage: Bacteria > Spirochaetota > UBA4802 > UBA4802 > UBA5550 > JAAYBQ01. Next base: position 85,210 of record DAONFG010000007.1, read on the forward strand.
GATGAACGGCGGCGAACTGAGCGATAGAAAGGGTGTCAACCTCCAGGGCGTAACTGCACGTATGCCTTTCATGAGCGACCAGGACAGGAAAGACCTGCTCTTCGGTATACAAAATGATTTTGAGTTTGTTGCGGCATCATTTGTACGGAACGCCGACGACGTAAAGCAGATAAAAAGTTTTCTCGAGGAGCACGGCGGAGGCTTCATAAAAGTCATTTCTAAAATAGAGAACAGGGACGGCGTCAAGAATATTGACGAGATTATCCGGGTCAGCGACGGTACCATGGTTGCGCGCGGGGACATGGGTGTGGAGATATCATTCGAGGAGATACCCAGGCTCCAGAAGCTTATAATCAAAAAAACACTTAACGCGGGGAAACCTGCAATTACCGCCACACAGATGCTCGACTCAATGATACGCAATCCTAGGCCTACACGTGCAGAGATAACTGACGTGGCTAACGCCATATACGACGGCACAAGCGCCATCATGCTTTCAGGTGAAACCGCTGTCGGCAAATTCCCTGAACTCACCGTTGTCACAATGGCCAAGATCGCCGAGAAGACCGAAATGGACATCGACTATGTGAAAAATTTCGAGAACACGCACATCAACATATCGAAGAACATAACTGATGCAATAAGCTACTCAACAGTATCAGCGGCGCATTCCCTTGACGCCGCCGCGATTATCACAATAACCAAGTCCGGGCATACATCGCGCATGGTCTCGCGCTACAGGCCGCAGTGTATGATTATAGCCTCAACCCCACTTGAAAAAGTATACAACCAGCTTGCCCTCTCATGGGGCGTATACCCGGTACACGCCGAGGAAGCAACAACAACTGACGAGATATTCCAGAACTCAGTTGAAAACGCATTTAATGAGGGGCTTGTTAAAAACGGCGACCTTGTTGTAATTACCGGCGGCATGCCTGTTGGAATAAGCGGAACGACCAACATGATCAAGATACACGTTGTTGGAGACATACTTGTTGAGGGCGTGAGCATCAACAGCCTGTCGTCAACGGGGATTGTATGCGTTGTAGCAGAGAACAAGTCCACGGCCGAAGACTTCAAGGGCGGAGAGATTCTTGTAATTAAAAAATCATGCGATGCCATACTCCACCTGATAAAGAATGCCTCGGGCGTAATCACAGAGGAGGATTCGGCCGATTCACCCGCAGCGATTGTGGCAAAAGCGCTCGACATACCTGTGATCACATCTGCCAGGAACGCGACAGAGATACTCACAAGCGGTACTGCCGTGCGCATTGACGGCGGCAGCGGACTGATTTACAGCGGGCACAATTGATCTGCCGGATGATACACGGGACTGGACTTTTTTTAATGATCAGGCGGCTTTCCGTATTTTGTCTTTCTGTTCTTATGTGCTTCAGCGGAGTTCCGCTGCATTCCGGGGTGCATGAAGTTACAGTTTCAAGCTACACGACGTCAGTGGCAAACCAGGATACTGATGTCCGTGCCAATATTGCACTTGCCGCATCAAAGCTTAACGATGTCGTGATACTTCCGGGGTCAACATTTTCATTCAACAGCACGGTCGGCGAAGCCTCAGCTGCAAACGGATACAGGCCGGGGCGCGTACTGTACGCGGATACCGTGGCGTATGAACCGGGCGGAGGTGTATGCCAAGTATCGTCAACACTATTCAACGCGCTCCTGCTTGCTGGGTGTACCATCATTGAAAGGCACAGGCACAACCAGCCTGTACGCTACGTGGAGCCCGGGCTTGACGCAACCATAAGGTACGGAAAAAAGGACCTGCGCATGAAGAACCCGCACGACTTTCCTCTATACATATACACAGAGATAAACGACAGCAGCCTTAACATGATAATCCGCGCAGTTAAAAACCCGCAGCAGGCTTACGAGGTGTTCACCGAAGTCGAAGAAGTCAACCTTCCGTTTAACAATGAAGAAGGGAGAAAAATCAGGCCGGGGCTGACCATTTACGTTTACAGGAAAAGAACAGTTAACGGCGTTGCAGAGAGTGTCCTGTTATATAAGGATTTTTTTCCTCCGGCGTATGTTGAGTGATATTGTATGGCCGACATCCTGCTGTATAAAACCGGATTTGGATTAACTACCGCTTGATACACCGTCAGAGTTCATTGACTGAAGCTATTCACTGAATTTCTTTCATTTTTTTAAAATTGATTCCAGGCTTAGCTCCCAGTGCTTTCCCGATTTTCCGCTGAAAAGAGTGAAAATTAATTTTCCATGGCGACGGTTTATTCTTAAAATATCCCCCTTGACACAAAACTTCAGCTGCATAAACAGTTGCATCATGAATCTCAATGTAAAAAACAATTCCGGAACCATGCGCGGTACAATCCTTACCGCTGTATCCTTCGCCCTCTGGGGCGTACTACCCGGCTACTGGAAGATGCTTGCTGCTGTTCCCGCACTTCAAATCGTGGGCCACCGCACAATCTGGACATGCCTCTTTGCATTCCTGCTGATAATAATCACCGGGAAACTATACGCGGTGCGCGAGGCTTTGTCGAAGCGCGGTACGCGGATGCTCATAATGGCCGGGTCGCTCATGATAGCCATCAACTGGCTCATCTACATATACGCCGTGAATTCGGGGAACATTGTTCAGGCAAGCCTGGGCTACTACATTAATCCGCTTGTAAGCATTCTGCTGGGAATGGCAGTGCTCAGGGAGAGGCTCTCAACTCCGCAAATTTCCGCATTCCTGCTTGCTGCGTGCGGTGTGCTCTACATGACGTTCAGCCTGGGCAGCTTCCCCTGGATATCCGTGGCACTGGCGGTCTCATTCGCTCTTTACGGCCTTGTTAAAAAAAGTACGGGCGTAGATTCGGTTTCGTCCCTTGCCATTGAAAGCATCTTCCTTGCACCCGTGGCACTGCCTGCAGCGACCGGATTCTTAAGCGGGGCATTTGTTCCGTTTGGCAGCACAATGCTTACAGGCGTTCTACTTGTATCCGGGGGTGTTGTTACGGGTCTTCCGCTCTACTTGTTTGCCGAGGGTGCAAAGGCGATCCCCCTTTCGCGTGTGGGTTTTTTACAGTACATCAGCCCTACGCTTTCGCTGCTGATCGCTGTTTTTATTTACGGTGAGAGTTTTACATTGGTCCATGCAGTGAGTTTCGGATTTATCTGGACCGGGCTGTTTGTGTATACGGCTTCGGGCTACATGAATTATAGAAACTCAAGGTAACCCGGACTTTTACCGTCCGGACTTCTCCCTGTGCTCAGCCCTGATAGCCATGACCCTGTTCCGGCCATTCTCTTTTACCTCGTAAAGCGCCACGTCCGCCCTGTTCAGTACGGAATCAACTGTTAAATCGTTCGTATCCGAATCAGATATCCCCGCACTTATTGTAAGCTTGAGTGTTTTACATTCAAACTCCATTTCCGATTCATCAATTTTTTTTCGCAGCCTTTCCGCTATCTCAACGCCGTATTCAATTTCCGTTTCAGGAAGGAGTATGGCAAACTCCTCGCCGCCTATACGCCCCACAGTGTCCGAAATCCTTAGTGATTTTTTCATGATATCTGCAGCGTTCCGCAGCACGCAGTCGCCTGCCAGGTGCCCGTGCGTGTCGTTTATCTTTTTAAAGTAGTCAATATCTATCATGATAAAGGTAAAGATCGATTCGTACCTTTTTACCCGCTCAAATTCCTGGTTAAGCCTGCTCATAAAATAACGCCTGTTAAACAGTCCAGTGAGCTCATCTGTAACAGCCATTGTAAGCAGCTTCTCTTTAGCCTTTTTCAGTTCAATGTGCGTCCTGGTCCTCGCGATAAGCTCCTGGGCCCGGAATGGCCTTGTGATGAAGTCAACTCCTCCGCACTTGAACCCGTTGATTATACTGGTCTCGTCATTCATGGCACTGAGAAAAATGATAGGCGTATCCTTCAGGCGCGGCGTGCGCTTAAGCTGGTCGCAGAACTGGAATCCGTCAATACCGGGCATCACGATGTCAAGGAGTATAAGGTCCGGCGTGTTCTTGCTGATAAATTCAAGGGCCTCTTCACCGCTTGAACAGACAGAGGTTTCATAACCGTTCTTAACAAGAAGCTTTTCGCAGAAGGTCGAATTTGTAATGTTATCGTCTACGATCAGTATCAATGGCTTGACGCTTTCCAATCTTGCCTCCGGATTCTTTATACTTTAAGGGATTTATGCTGGAATGTTTAACCTGATTTATTATAATCAGCTGCCTGCAAAAAATCCACTTTATTTTACTTATTCAGCAATGCCTGCTCCAGAAAAAATAACGTGAATTTTCATGGTTTGCCCTTCCTTCAAGAATCTCAGACCGGATTACTTCAGCCATGTTTACAAGGTTCTCTATTTCATCCCTTACTCTCTGCTTGAGTATATCCTTATCAGCCATGGTAAAATTTGTGGTCTCAATTCTGCTTCCTGTTACAACCACTACAGGGCCCTTCTCCCTCAGCAGGTGGTGGTAAGGCGGCAGAATATTTCTTGTCCCTGCTATACCCGCAGGTATAATTGGAACCTTACCGGTTATTGCTACGATCAATCCGCCGTTTTTAAATTCAAGAAGTGAGCCCGTAGTACTGATCCTTCCTTCAGGAAATACATAAACGGCCTTCCCTTCACGAATTTTTTTCCCCGCTTTTATCATGCTCCTGTGCACCCTGACCGGATTACCCCTTGTAATGTATATATGCCCCATCAGGTAGCAGGCAAGTCCGAATAGCGGTACATAAAAAAGGCTCCACTTCATAAAAAAGCTGAGGGGATTCTTCTTTGCTGCAGATATCATCACAGGGGGATCAAAAAGACTGCTGTGATTTGACATGAGTATTACGCCCTGGAGCATATCCAGTTTCTCATTACCAGTTATGTAGAGACCAGTCATACCTGCTATCTTGAGCATGCAGTATGACCATAATCTTGACAGGAACCACCAGGAATGCCCCCTGCGGTCAATGAAGGAAAAAACAGAACATAGTACACCAATAACAGGGGTTACAAGCAGATGGTACATGTATTCAATGATTATCCGGATATAATTCATATAAACACTGCCGGTAAATTCTTTAATCATATATGAACAGATTTTACATTTCGTCAATCATAATACAGATGATCAAAATACTTGACTGGTATGACTGTTTTGATGTATACAACCCCTGTATACGCAGCGTGACAATGGAGGATTTAATGAAAATCGGTGTAACAGGCATTTTCGCTTCGGGCAAAGGCACGGTATGCGAAATGTTCAGGGAACTTGGTGCCGGTGTTATTGATACTGATATTTTAGCGCGCGAAATAATGGAACCCGGCCAGGAAGGACTCAGGCGCGTTGTCGAGGCTTTCGGCAGTGATTTTCTGAATCCCGACGGCACCCTTGACAGGAGACGTTTTGCCAATTCCGTGTTCGGGAATGACGAAAAGGTCAGGCTGCTGAATTCAATCACCCACCCTGCAATACTCGATATTGTGATGGAACGGACCCGCGGTGACATGATATGGATGGTTAATACCCCCCTCCTCTTTGAATCAGGCTTTAACGCCTATATGGACTCGAACATCGTTGTGACCGCAGGGGATGACCAGGTCCTTGAACGGGGGAGCAAAAGGGATAATATTTCAAAAGATGAGATAAAAGAGAGGTTAAAGCACCAAATTCCGCTTAATGAAAAAATCAGACTTGCCGATTATGTTATAGATAATTCAGGGACAACTGAGAATACTAAAAGGCAGGTTTTAGATATATGGAAAATTTTGATCCAAGGCCACAGGAAGTAAAGGAGAAGAGTTTTTATGTACTCAACCTTGACACTCCAAGAATAATAATACTTACATCTGTTGTTATAGGAATCATTGCAGCCGCATTCCTTTTCGGAATGTCATTCATGAAAGGCGACAATTCACAGTCGAGGGAACTTGCTTCAGGAGGCATGCAGTTTGACGAATCAACAGGAAACGACCTGCTGAATAAAGAGATCCCCCCCGTACCTGAAGACATGGCATCAGACACGGCTATGACCGATAAAGGGACTACAGATGACCTGAAATCCGACTTAGTTATACCTGGCGGCACAGAAACAGGTAAAACTGAAACTATCGCATCGGACACAAAGAATGATAAAGAAGATGTCCTTAAAAATGAAAATATAAAAGAAATTATCCCGGCTGTGAATAAAAAGAAATCATCGTCAAAAAACGACAGGACTGCATCTACAAAACAGAAGGATAAGGCCTCTTCAAAAAAAATCGCTGACAACATAAAGAAAAAAGACGCGTCCCGCGGTAAAAGCAGAATTTATGAAGTATCAAGAGATGAAGATGTAAAAAGAGGCTATGATTCATATTCAGTACAGGTTGCTTCGTATGACACGCTTGCAAAGGCCGAGAATGAAAAGAGTTCCCTGCGTTCAAAGAGTTATGACGCTTATATAGACAGGGCCAATGTCAACGGCCGGAATTATTTCAGGGTAAAGATCGGGCCTGTTGCGTCAAAATCAAAAGCAGGGGAACTGCTCGATGAGATCCAGTCTGAGTCAAGATATTCAGGCAGCTATATAGTTAAGGATTAATCCGGAAGTGACACAAAGTTAAGAAAGCGGCGGATATCCTGTCGCTTTTTTTATTTCATAAAAAATAATCAGGGAGTCCGCCATGTTTTCTATATTCAGGGCTACTAAAGACCTCGTAATGAAGATTGATTCATTCATCGATCTTGTGAGTGAATCAGTGCTGCATTTTGAAGAGGGGCTGAAACTTTACATCGCAGGCAAAGAGGGAGATTTCAACGAGAGACTTGATATCATAAGAAGAATCGAAGCCAGGGCCGACGACCTGAGGCGCGATATTGAAGCCCAGCTTTACGTACAGACGCTCATACCTGAATCCCGCGGAGACGTGCTGGAACTCCTTGAAAACATGGATGATATAATAGACTTCTCCAAATCAATCATGTTTGATTTTTGTATTGAAAAACCTGTAATCCCCCAGGTTCTGCACGACAGGTTCATTAAACTTGCCGGTACAGCAGTAGATTCCACCCAGGCCCTGGTACAGTCAACCAGGTCATTTTTCTACGATGTAAACAGCGTTAAGGACCACCTGCACAAGGTTAAATTCTTTGAGAACGAGTCTGACCATATCGCGGAAAAAGCGAAAAAGGAACTCTTTGAGCTGGATATCGACCTGAGCCGCAAGCTTCACCTGAAGACATTCATTGTATCTATAGATTCTGTTTCTGACATTGCAGAGGACATTTCAAACAGGCTGTCGATCGCAACCATGAAGAGGGTAGTATAGCATGTCTGTTCTCTTCTTTCTTTCAAGCGGACTTTTCCTGGGATGGTCGCACGGTGCAAACAACGCGGGAAACGTCTTCGGTACTGCCATCGGTTCCAAAATGGTCAAGTTCAGGACAGCCGCAATAATCACGGGGATCTTCATGATACTGGGTTCCGCCATATCGGGCGCAGGAGCATCGCAGACCCTTGGCAAGCTCGGTTCGGTCAACGAGATTGCGGGGGCATTCATGGTTGCGCTCTCTGCGGCTGTCACGCTGCTGATGATGACGCGCCTTAATCTACCGGTTTCAACTTCGCAGACAATAGTCGGATCAATTATCGGGTGGAATTTTTTTTCCGGGTCACTTACAGACTACGAGTCCCTGATGAAGATAGTTTCCAGCTGGCTCGTGGCGCCGCTTGCTTCAGCAGTTTTTGCAGTGGGGCTATACATACTCTTCAGGTATCTGCTGAACAGGTTCAAGATCCACCTGCTCCAGCTTGACCTTTACAACAGGATCGGGCTTATTCTGGTGGGCGCTTTTGGTGCATATACCCTTGGAGCGAATAACATAGCGAATGTCATGGGGGTCTTTGTACCAGTGGCGCCGTTCAGGCCTGTCGACATTATCGTCGGAATACTTACGTCAAGGGACCAGCTCTTCATCCTTGGGGGCATGGCCATGGCTGCTGGCGTACTCACATATTCCTACAAAGTCATGAAGACCGTTGGTCAGAGCATAATCCCCCTGACGCCGATTACCGCCCTTGTCGCAGTTCTCTCTTCGTCAACAGTGCTCTTCCTCTTCTCGTCGCAGGACCTTGAACTCCTGCTTGCATCACACGGCCTTCCCTCGATACCGCTTGTGCCGATTTCAAGCTCACAGGCAGTTGTAGGCGCAATAATAGGTATAGGACTGTTCCAGGGAGGCCGCGGCATGAACTTCAGGCTCCTGGGAAAAATCGCATCAGGCTGGGTGACCGCACCGCTCTTTGCCTGCATCTTCAGCTTCGTGTCGCTCTTTATCATACAGAACGTGTTCAGCCAGCCGGTGTACCGTGACGTCAAGTATTCAATTACATCCAATGCGGCAGAAAAACTCAGCAGCGAAAGAATAACCTTCAGCACCATGAAGGACCTGGTAGATCTTGAATTCAAAAATGCCGCGGAATTCAGTTCCGCCCTTAAGCGGTACGCGCCCGAACTTGACAGCAGCAGCATGATGCGCGTGGTAAAGCTTTCCGAGCTGCGCAACTTTACAGTTAATGATGAAATCGTTTCATTTGAAATAAAACAGGGCATCTTTACCGAAAGACAGACCAGCGCTCTTCTCAGCCTTAACGGTAAAAAATACAGGCACGTCTGGGAGTTTGCCGCAGACCTTGCATCAGCGAGCAACGAATGGGAGATGAAACCGGACATTCCGGAAAACAAACCGTATAACAATAATTTACGTATCCGGATTGATTACCTCGCCGGAAAATTCAGCGGGATGAGATAGGTATAATACCATGCTGATGAGCGAGATAAAACATTTATTCAAGGAAAACAGGGAACTCTGCGTATCCGAAATACATAACCGTGTGAACTCGGACAGGGGACTTATTGAGCACGCTATTGAGCAGCTCGTCGCAAAAGGCTTTATTGTTGAGGTGAACTACAAAACAGAATGCAGGGGCTGCAGCATGAACTGCAGCGCCAGGGGTGAACGGGCCTACAGGCTGGCTGATAGCCTTTAGTTTTCGTCCTCATTAACAAACATTTCTTCAAGCTCATCTGCCTTGGCGGCAACATATACAAGCGACTTGATAAACCTGACCGGCTCGCACCCTGTGAGCAGGATCGAATTATACATAATAAGCTCTTTCCCTCGGAGAGCAAGAGAACCGTAATCAAATTCCATGTTCATCTTCAGGCAGTTTTTATAAAGCTCCCAGTTGTCCTTATCCAGCCTAACAACAACAGAATGAAAGTTAATAACCCTGTCGCCGGACTCATCGTTCCTGAGGCTGATCTCCATATCCTGCGACCTGCCGTTGTCGAACTCAAGCGTCGTAGTGTAGTGACCACCCTTGCCCTTGTGAAAGGGAATTTTCAATTCGCTCGCAACCGCGGATATAAATCCGTCAAAAATTTCCATTTATCAAACCCCTGGATTAAAATATCTGAGTGCCCTGCTCATAAGGGCGTTGTGTATAAATAGCATAATGTTAATAATATGTCAAGTTTGAAATACAGTGCATTTAGCTCTTGACATATTTAAAATTGAATTTAGAAATGAACTACAACAACAGGGAGTAATTATGACGGATATTGTTAGAGAAACATTCCTGCTCAGGGATTGACTCCGGACAGTTACCTTTAATTTAAAAGACCACCGCAGTACAGTCACCGCGCAGTTCTTCATTAACTCTGCATATCAGGGCAGGAAATATATAATCATGCTTATTCACTACAGGCCTCGGCTATCCAGGCTGTGCAGCTGCAAAAAAATTTTTGTGCAGCTCAGAATTTAATATGGAGCAGACAATGGAAAGATATAAAAAATCATTAATAGATACTGAAAAACCATCATCCTGTATTTTCGGCAGTGTTAAAGCGCCCGGCTCAGTTACCGGGATGATCTACAACTGCGGAGCAGGTCATGACGGGAGGGCAGGGTTATGACACTTGAAGGTATGGGATGGAACTCATTTTTTGCTGAAAGCTTTGCGCCATTTAGCGGATCAGGACTTATCCCCGCAAGGATCGTATCGCGGGAAGGAAACATCTATTCCGTGGAGACAGCCGCCGGAAGGATTGAAGCCCCGGTTGCAGGGCATTTCAGCTATATTGCAGCCGGGCAGGTGGATTATCCTGCAGCAGGGGACTGGGTGCTTATCCGGGAAACATCGGGCGTCCATGTAATTGAACGCGTGCTCGAAAGAAAAAGCCGTTTTTCACGGAGGACTGCCGGACGCCGCAGTGACGAACAGGTCATTGCCGCAAATATAGACATCATGTTTATAACCGCATCCCTTGACGGCGGCCGCAACTTCAACCTGCGTGCGATTGAACGCTACATGGTAATGGTAAGCGACAGCGGCGCGGAACCTGTAATAGTCCTTAACAAGTGCGACCTCTGCGCGGATACCGGAGCAGCTGTAAATGACGCTGAATCTGTGGCGGGCGTGGCACCAGTACTTTTAGTCAGCGCGCTCACGGGCCTGGGGATTGATAAGCTCGCCGCAATGACCGGGCATGGAGTGACCGCTGCGTTTACCGGGCCTTCAGGCGTCGGAAAATCCGCGCTTGTAAATTATCTCCTTGGTAGGCCGGTTCAGCGTACCGGTAAACAGCGTGCCGATGATCTGCGCGGAAGGCACACCACAACAACCGGCGGCCTCTTCTTCACTTCAGCCGGCGGAATAATAATAGACACGCCGGGACTCCGTGAACTGAAGCCTTACGGCGACACTGAATCGCTCGACGATGCCTTCCCCGAAATAGCAGATGCCGGCAGTAACTGCAGGTTCCGGGACTGCACACATACTGGTGAACCCGGATGTGCAGTAATGCAGATGGTTGACGACGGAGTACTGGATGAAGCCAGGTATCTGAACTACGTTAAAATCAGGGAGGAGATGGAGTTTCTTGACGCTCTGAAAAGTGAAAAAGGGCGCATGGAGAGAAAAGCGAAAGAGAAGTCGCTGTCGAAGCTGGTCAAGAATTACCACAAGAGTGACCACCTGTAGAATACGGGACTGATCCAAAAGTAAACGTCATTGCGAGGAGCATAGCGCCGTGGCAATCTGTATTATTTAAATAGTGTCCGGATGCGGAAGTTACAAAATCATGGTACTATTACAATAATACAGATTGCCACGGCGACCTTCGGTCTCCTCGTGATGACGTTTTATATATTCAGGGCATTCCCGCCTCACTTAATATACAATTATTTTTTCTCAGGGATTTTCGGAACCAGCCCTGTCACAAATCCTTCAACAGCCTCATCGAGCATTTTTTTCATCTCCTCAAGGGACGGCCTTTGTTCTCCCGCCTTAAGTGCAATCCTCTTTTTACAGCTAAAAACCTCCGAAGCCAGGACTTCACCTGTTGAAGTGTTAATTAAACGCCCTGAAATTGTAACCTCAAATTCAGGGTCACTCCCCTTATCTTTTTTATTTAATCTCTGCGGAACTATCTCGCCGATCAGCACTGCATCAACACCGGCAAGTTTACCGATTTTAGCAGCGCTATCCGCATCAACAAGTCCGGTCTCGCCTAGCTGTTGCTCCTTAATTATCGCGTCCAGCTTGTCACGTTCGATCAGGCGTATCCTCCCTGAATCAAGGAGCATGTCCATGATCTTCTGCCTGGCCAGTTCACTCTCCCTGTTGCTCTTTTCCCCTTTCGGAGTTTTAAACCTGAACTCGGCAACTGCAATAAAATAACGTTTATCCATTTCGTATGATGCGGGTTTTTGGGTTGCGCATGAGACCACAATGAGCAGGCCAATGACTGTAATCAGAATCTTTTTCATCCTTATCATCCTTGTTTTGAGATGAGAAAAATATATATATAATTCTGCCCTGTTTCAAGCAGTTTTATTCTTGATACGGGGCTGCTTCTTTTACATATTTTCCGCTATAAATATTCAGTACGCACGATATCTTGTTGACTCCGGGATTTTGCCTCTGTAAAATATACCATCTGAAGGAGGAGACTATGAACCATCCCGAACTTACACAGCAGGCGCTTGGCATTCTGCGAAACCTTGACACATTCCAGTGGTACTTTGTCGCGCTGCTGGCCTTTGTTGTTTACATCTACGTTAATGAAATATCCGCAAAGAACTGGAAGGGCATAGCCGCAGGCCTTTCACTCTACATGGTGCACTGGTTCTATGAAATCATCAATGCCCTTATACAGCACTTTTCAGGTCACGCCCTCTGGACAGTCCCGGGCGGTACATCATTTCTTCTGCTCATAGGAGTCTGCTGGGAGATTTCCATGATGTTCGCGATTGTGGGCCTTATTGCTTCAAAGCTTCTGCCCGCGGATCCTAAGATGAAGATATGGAAAATCAATAACCGCGTATTCTTCGCTGTGGTAAACGCGGCATTCTTCTCGGTATTTGAAATACTGCTGGCCAGAACGCCGGGATTTCACTGGGTCTATAAGTGGTGGGGTGCTTTTCCTGTTTTCATTACAGTGTATATCCCCTTCTTTCTTGCTGCGAATTTCGCATACGACTGGGAACCAAAGAAGCAGAAAATTTTTATCGGTTCACTCTTCGCTGTTAATGCTTTGATGCTTATTGTTTTCGCTGGAATTCTGGGGTGGATTTAGGATCTGCCGTAAGGTTCAAGTTCAATCCCGCACTCGCTGCAGGTTCCTGATTCAAGTACATACTGCTCGTGGCATAACGGGCAGTATGTTTTAATCTCTTCATCTTTCCGTTCAGGCGGCGCAAGTAGTTCATCCCGGGTAATGCCGGATTCCCGAGCAGCAGCCAGCACCCTCTCTGCCGCATGTTTCCTGTACCATAAAAAAACTTCACCGCACTCTGCGTCACCCTGAGGCACAGGTGCAATGGTGTACTCCCTGTAATAACAGGAGAGCAGTCTCCTGTATACGCTGTCATCGGCAAGTACACGCGCAACTGCAGCGGGGTGAAACACTGCAAGTGATGTTTTACTAATAATATCCATGCAGCGGAGCAGCGACGGCGTGTACAGAATCATGCTGAAAACTTTGCTCCATGGAACTCCCTGTGACGGAATAACTTTTTTAAATGAATAAATAAACGCTGCAACCACAGCTATTACCATCACAGCAAAAGGTCCAAGCAGCAGATTCCACGAAACTGCAATCGAAAGTATCCATGAAACAACAGGTACAATAAAAAAGCAGTAAATAAACAGCCAGCCGGCTATCGCTTTCAGAATAAACGTTCCCCTGCCGGCACTTATAATGAACTCTTCCACATGTTTAAAGTCAAACGTTTCGTCAAGCAGGCTAAAAGCCGCAGATTCCCTGTCTGCTGATCCAGCACGGGCCAGGCGCAGCAACCTCTCCTTCCACCATTCAGCTTCATGTTCAGAGTGTGTTTTGCAGAAAGCTCTACCGTCCACTGTTACGGAGTTATGCGACACACCGACCCGCACTACCCGGTCGAAATTGTAAAATGAAAGATCCCCCGCTTCACTACCGTTTTTTACAGAAAAAAATCCTCTATCTGAAAAAAGCAGTGGCAGGGAACCTGTGACAAAAAGTGAAGCAGATGGTGGAAACGGGGGTGCAATGAACAGTCTCCCCTTGCCGAACTCAGGCAGTTTTTTTGCGAACCTGTATTTTACTGCACCGGTTATACCGCGGTAAAATATTACAGCGCCGCTGCTGCACAGGGTAACTGATTCAAGCAGGTAGAGTGCTGTAAAGACCAGGAAAAATGCGGTTCCGGAACTGATCATGATACATCAGCTGTTTTCAGTTTTATCATCTTCCTGTTTAACTACTTCACCAGAACTCTTCTTTCCTGAGAATAAACGTTTTATTCCGGCACCTGCTGCAACCAGTCCGGCTACTATGAACTTCCAGAATTTCTGCAGCAGACCTGTTTTAAGCGCTGCAGCGCCTGCCCCGCCGGCAATCAGCGCTGCAAGTCCGTATTCGGCAATTTTATCACCCTTTGTAAACTCGGAGTATTTATTACCCTCTGTAAATGAGTATGTTGTGAGCATTTTATTCGCAGCTGCAACTGCACTGTTAAGGCCTTTTTCATCAGCCACTATAATCACAGACATGACTCCCTTCCTGCCGAGGAAACGTATATTATAGTTAATATTTCTTGATCCTGCAGATTCATTTATAATTGCCCACTCAAGGTTATTTGTCGCAGTGTTGTATGATGGTTTTTTCTGCCAGCCGATTATGGCAAGGTCAGGCATTCCCTTCTCCTTCCTCCACTTGTTGCTCTCTTTTGTTCCCTCTTTAATTGATTTAAGTATGGCATCGGCATCGAGTGAATTCTTCTCGTCGTCTTTTATGTAACCTGTTTCATCAAATTCAAAAACTATAAACCAGTCCCGTCTTTCAGGTTCAATATAACCCGTTTCCAGGTCTGTGGGCGGATTGCCGTAGAGCTCCATGATCTTTCTTGTGTCATCGCCGTTCGCGAACCTGTATTTGTCAGGTATCTTTATTTCTGCGATACCGTTCATGTTCGCAGTTGCAGGTCCGTATACCCAGTTTATTTTTACTTCACCGCCGCTGTTTTCCTGGGCAGCAAGAGGCAGAGTTAAAACTGCACATACTGCAGCCATGATTGTAAAAACACACAGTATCCGTTTTTTCATTATGATTCTCCCTGGTATAATATATCCGGATGGAACAGCTCCGGGTTAATGTGCCATACTAAGGCAGTTAACAATCAGATTAAGACCTGTACATTGCGAACGAAGTGAAGCAATCTGTTCAGGCAGGAATATGTTTATTATAATAAACCGGGTATTCCCGAAACAGACTGCCGCGACATTTCATGCCTCGCAGTGACGTTATGTATACTGCTTCAATCGTTAACAGCTATAATTCAATCAGCAGTCTCCTCTGCAATGTTATGCGGAAAAAACTTGAATCTCAGCTCTTTGTTATTAAGTTCTGTTTATTAATTATGAAAAAAATTATTACAGGCACAAGGATCCCCGCGAGGAGCAGCGGCTGTGATGTCACACGGTACGGGCTGATCGTGGCTGCAAGCACTATCCCCGCAAGCGATCCGCCCAGGTGAGCGTCGTGCCCTATCCCCCCGAATGCCTTTTTCATCCCGTAAAGAGAGAATGCAACAAAGAGTATGGCGTAAAGCCATGCGGGAAGCGGCAAGGGTATAGGGAACACGATGATCTGTCCGCCCGGAATAAGGAATATGGATGAAAATATAACTCCGCATACTCCGCCCGATGCGCCCACTGCCCTGTATTCAGGTTCCCGCCTGTGCATTACAAGCGAGAGAATGCTTCCGCCGAGCGCGCTGTAAAGATAAATGTATGCTATGACCTTGTGGCCGTACACCGCTTCTATACCCGTGGCAAAGGCGTAAAAGCTGAACATGTTGAACACAAGGTGGCCTATATTGCCGTGGACAAGTATTGAGGTCAGCAGCCGCAGGTAATCCTTCCCTGAAACTATTGCACTTATTGAAAAAAGCCATTTTTCAAAGACAGTGCTGTTGGACAGGGCATACAGGGATGCAACTGTTGTAAGGGCTATTACACCGTATGTAAATGTGTATGTTTCCATAATACCGCCGATAAGGCAGTTTTATGGAACAGGTGAGGGCTTGTGTCAAGCAGGAATACAAGCATTATCCCGTTCAGGCTGAAATGATTAACATGCTGTTTGAAAATAAAACAAAACAGCAGACTTTCCATTTTTGCCAAATAAAGAGCAAAATTTTTTGAAAAGTTCCAATAATTACGCTAAATTCTACAATACACCAAATTCACGAAAAGGAGGTGGTTATTATGAAAGTTTTCATTAAAAAACTCATCCTTTTTTTCATAATACTGACTGCCGGAACCATAACTGCCTGCAACAGCAGTGGTAGCGGGAGTAACAGTTCTGGAGAGACTATAGACGTTTCCGGAACATACAATGTTACGATTACAGAGAATGGTGAATCATTAGGAACCGACATATGGATTCTTAAGCAAACCGGAAATGACGTTGCTGTTCTACTGGGTGAAGCAGGTGCTATGACTGTATCAGGCTCAAACCTGATTATAGCATGGGAAGGGGATGAAGTGGATGAAGAAACCGGGGAGACTGTTCATGTAGAGGCTGATGGCACCCTGGCAATCAGCGGTGACACAATTTCCGGAACAGTAACCTGGACCGGGGATGGAGTAGTAATCGCTACTTCTGATATTACAATGACCCGGACCTCAACTTCAGCTGTTGTTCCCGAATTCAACATCCCTGAAGCCTCAATCACGGTAGATGGAGTAATTACCGACTGGGCCTCAGTGGAGCCTTATGTAACTGATGCCGCTGATGATGCAACTGAAGGTACGGGAACAGACATTGAAAGTATTAAAATAGCACGGGATAGTTCAAGGGTATATCTTCTTGTAAAAACAGATGCCCAGTTATCAACAGATTACGAGTATAGATTAGAGATCCACGATACCTCATACCAGGAACTTGGAGGTATCGGATTCGGGTGGAGCTTATCCTGGCAGGTCTACGAAACAGATTCCGGACAGATTAATGTCATCCCGGGTTATGTTGAATTATCATTCCCTTACAGCGGTGTGTTTACTCCAGGTGAAAAGTATATCGTTGAGCAAAAATTTAAGCCGGCCGGTGGGGATGATTCAGTAGATGAAGCTGATTTTACCGGTTATACCATTCTGCCTGTACTCGAGTAAAAAGTATATCCACAATGCGGCAGATAAAGACTCGCCATATTCCAGATGAGGAACAGGCTCCTTGAGAGGGGCCTGTCTTATTCAGAGTTCCGGGTTTTGAATTTCAGTGACCGCAATTATGCTCATGTGCATGACAGGCAAGGCCTGAATCGAACACCTGGCCTGAAAGAAATCCTTCAGCCACGGACCTGATCTCTCCAGCACATCCCCTTATAACCTGGATACCGTTGCTGCCGAGTACATTGACAGCGCCGTCACCCATGTTGCCGGCGAGCATCACCTTTACACCCATTTCCGAGAGCATTGATGCGATGTTCGACTTGCAGCCGCATCCTGCAGGTGAGGCAACCATTTCCTCTGCAATGATCTCCTTTTTATCATTAATCGTATAAACCGTGAAGTGGTCGCAGTGGCCGAAATGGCTGTCTATTACATTATCTTTTGATGGAAGAGCTATTTTCATTGATTCACCTTTTTGTTATATTAAGTACAGGGTTCCGGAATCAGCTTAATGAAGCAATTAAAAAATACGGTATGGGCTTTTATTATATTGAACGGTAATTAGTATCAGAAGAACAGCCCGGCCATATGCTGTCATACCCGTGAAAACGCGTATCCATGAGTCTCTGATGCAGCATTCCGGTCAATACCGGTACCTGATGCTGTGGATTCCCGCCTTCGCGGGAATGACTTAGTGCAGTTGCAGCTGCTCATGGCAATATTTTCATATCAAATTCTTGACAGAAACCGTATGCTCCAGTGTACTGTTCACTTATTTAAAGAGGTGACGATGACTTACAGGTACGAAGATTACAGGATCGGCAAAGGGAGTGAACTCTCGGGCGGGGACTACATACGCTACCGTTTCTGGGAGATACTCCCTGGTTTTGTATCATGGCTGACCATAATCCTTGCGGTTGTCTGCTCATGGCTCTACCCGGTGTACGCCGCAATATTTATCATAGCCTTCGACGTTTTCTGGCTGCTCAAGACCGCATACCTTTCGCTGCACCTTAAAACAAACTGGAAGAGGATAAAGGAACACCTGAACACTGACTGGGCGCAGAAACTTGAACCCCTTAAATACAACCACATATACCACATGATCATGCTCCCCTTCTACAAGGAGGACCAGTCCATAGTCGAAAAGACACTGCTCTCGCTGCTTGAATCAAGGTATGACAGCAAACGCTTCATCGTCGTTCTTGCCGCAGAGGAACGCGCAGGCAGTGAACCTCTTGAAATTGCCGCTGCGATGAAGAAAAAATACGGGAAAAAGTTCGGCCATCTGGTAGTCACGGTCCATCCCGATGGAATAGAGGGGGAGCTTGCGGGCAAGGGGTCGAACATTTCTTATGCGGCCGATGAGGCACGGAAGCAGGTCCTTGACAAAGATAAAATCAAATACGAAAACGTGCTGGTATCAGCCTTTGACATTGACACTATGGTCTACGAGCAGTACTTTGCGTGCCTCACGTACATGTTCCTTATGAGCGACAGGCCTTACCGCACATCGTTCCAGCCTGTGCCGGTATTCAACAACAACATATTCCAGGCTCCGGCTGTGTCGCGTGTCGTGGCGTACTCGGGCACGTTCTGGCAGATGGTGCAGCAGGAGAGGCAGGAGCGTCTTGCCACTTTCAGTTCACACTCGGTTCCCTTCAGCACCCTTTACGAGGCAGGCTACTGGCAGAGCAACATGGTGAGCGAGGATTCGCGCATATTCTGGAACTGCTACATGAAGTACGACGGCGATTACCTTGTTACCCCCATGTCGTACCCGGTTTCAATGGACGCAAACCTTGCTCCGGGAATATGGCAGACAATGAAGAATATCTACAGGCAGCAGCGCCGCTGGTCATACGGTGTCGAAAACTTCGCGTATATAATGTTCAACTTCACAAAAAATAAAAAAATAAAGTTCAGCGAAAAACTGAGGATTTTCTGGATCAACCTCGAGGGCTACTGGTCCCTGGCCACAAACCCGCTCCTCATATTCCTACTGGGGTGGATGCCCGTTTTACTCGGCGGCAGGGAATTCAACAGCACCATGCTTAGCTTTAACCTGCCGTATATAACGCGCGACATCATGATGATAACCATGTCGAACCTTGTGCTCTCTTCGATGATTGCCGTGAGCCTTATGCCAAGCATACCTGAAGAAAAAGGGCACCACAGGATCTACCACATATTCCAGTGGCTCCTTGTGCCGCTCACGATAACAGCATTCGGTGCAATACCTGCAATCGAGGCGCAGACGCGGCTGATGCTGGGCAAATACATGGGCTTCTGGGTAACTCCAAAGCATAGGGCCGAATAGGAGGGAACCAGGTGACACCTAAACAGAAACGCATGTATATACTCGGGATGTTCATTATCTTCCTTATCGTGATCCCGGTACTGGTCCTTTACTCTTCAGGCTACAGGCTTAACAGCAAGTTCAGGCTGGTCAAGACAGGGGGAGTTTATTTTCACAATGACCAGTCCGACGTGGCCGCACGCCTGAACGGCAAGATCAAAAAAACTGCCGGACTACTGGAAAAAAACCTTCTGATCCGGGACCTGAAACCTGCAACATATTATTCGCGCATCGAGAAAGAGGGATACAGGGTATGGGAAAAAAACATCACCGTAAACGAACAGATGGTAGAGGTATGCTACCCGCTCCTGATCCCCAATAGCCTTAAACCTGAACCTGTCAAAAAGTACCTGCTGATCAAACCGGCAAAGAAAGGTGAAAAAACCAGGCGTGAACTGAACGAGGAATATGCCGAGGCAATGGAATTCTTCAAGGTCTACGGCAAGCCTGTAAAGGGCATGCTTACTGTATGGGAAAGCAGCGACATAAAAAAACTCAAGCTCAACAGGGACCGCAGGCTCTGGAAAAAGGTTTTCCTGTTTCACGAAGGCAACAAGATATATGTCAGGTGGACAGGCAGCGACGAGGAAAGGCCTTACTTCATCCCTTCAAAAGGGAATAGACTTGTATATGCGCCTGATCAGAATATTTTATCATTCGGGTTTTTCCCTGAACGCAACGATTCTATGCTTGTACTTCTTGAAGACGGGACACTTTATGCTGTGGAGATAGATACCAGATTCGATATACAGAACATCTACAAAATAGCAAGGAACTGCAGCAGGTTTGCGGTGAGTGAAGAACTTCTTTATTATTTTTCAGGGGGAGTCCTGTACAGGATCGATTTTGACCAGTGAGATGACATATCAGCTGCCCGGATTATTTCTTCTCCCTGTAAATGGTTAGCGCTTCAGTGAACGCAGGCGGTACAGGAACCGCCTGTTTACTCCCGTAAATAAAAGGTGCTATACCGGTCTCTGCCAGCGCGATAATCTCATCACCCCGCTTAAGCCTGTAATAAACGCGGAAGCTCCTCTCTGTCATGTCATCTATCTGCAGGTCTATGTCTATGATATCCCCCGCAAAAACTTCAAGAAGGTAATTTGTAACAAGGTCGATAATTACAATACCAACATTATCCGCTCCAAGGCATAATTCGGTAACACCGAGCTGTGTAAAGAACTGGTGACGGGCTTCGTGCATCATGCCTATCAGTTCAACGTGGCCAAGATGATTTGCAATATTTATGTCTGTTATGCGCACCTGGAGGCTGGAACGAAACTCGTATGACTGCAGTTCTTTCAATTTAACCCGGGACATCTCTTCACCCTGTAATTATATATTTTAAAGTCTTTTTCATGTCATTTTTATATTCCGCAGCTGCATCCCCTTCAATATAAAAATGCTTGAAGTGCCTGTAGCCTTCTATCATCGACACAACCAGTTTAGCCCTCTGTTCCGGATCATCGATACTGATCTTACCTGAAACAGATACAATTTCCAGCTCCCGTGTTATAAGCCTGATGAACTCAGCGTACAGGGCCTTCAGGCTGGGATTTATTTTCATACGCTTTGCGACCTTAGCTATTGATGCGCCCTCAACACCCTCTTCAAGTATTACCTGGTAATAGTGTTTAAGTATATCAGGTTTGCGGAGTTCCGCATTCTGTCTTTTTTCATTCATTTCTTCGGTACAAAAAAAATTTAATATGAAGGATTAATCCCGTTATAAATCCCTGCCGGTCAAGTGATAAAATTCAACGCTGCCTGGTACCGGCAGACAGAAATGCACAGAACTCCGGCCGGTATTTACATGAAAACAGTAAAATATTCACTATTTTTTTTATTAATAATTTTCTTTAAAAAACAGCATGGCGAATTATACCATGCAGAAACACTACAATCAAAAACAATAAAATTTTATTATAGCGTATATCAATTATGATCTGTATAATTCCCGGATTAAATGTGTTTTTTAGCTGAATTCTGTATTTAGAAAGGATATTTTATGTGTAAAACATAAGAAATGACTAAAACACGCTTATGATATCCTATTGAATCTCCAATGAACAAACAATATGTTATTCGATTGATTTTTTATGTATATTTTAACAAAAATGTCTACATCCCTTTGAAATCCTTGCTTCTGAAAAGGTCTTGACAAAAGAATTAAATGAAAAAAAGTTCTACTAATGTTTAATCAAATATAAATGCCGGTTTATATCAAATTAAACGGTTTTGTGAAGAAGGTCATGATCGCATACATTGTCTTTTCCGTATGCAGCTCATTTGCTATGAGTAAAACCTTAATATTGCCGGTATAATAACAGATTTTAGAGGAGGATTTTATGGCTAGAAGGATCGAAAAAGTAGCAGTAATCGGATCCGGTATCATGGGT
>DAONFG010000008.1:0-84051 GCA_035403465.1 Spirochaetota bacterium
GTTCAGCATCTTCACCCCTGAAAGCCCAGGCGTCTCTTGTAAGCTCCCATACAACACCGAGAAGGTACGATGGGTCACCTTTTATGAAACCGTCGTCATCGGATTGCGTGGTTTCACCTTTCCGGATTACCGTGACTTTTGTTCTGTCGAATTTTACCTGGCTGCTCATACTGTTAGTATAATTGAAAGACGGGGTGTGTCAAGTGAATTAAAGGGTGGATTAATCAGCGGTGTTCGAGAAATTCCTCAATTGTTATACCAATATCTTTTGCGATCTGCCTGAGTAAAACAGGTGAAATATCCCTGCCCTGATGAAAGGGAACTGTTGTGAATCTGCCATCCCGATGTTTAAACTGCTTATGTGAACCTTTCTGCCTGGCTTCAAAAAATCCGAGCTTCTCAAGTATTTCAACTACATCTCGCGCTTTAAGCACCGGTATTGTTCCCACTATTACACATGTACCAGCTGCGTTCCTATGAATTCACTCTCCATTCGAGGAGCGCCATCTTCAAGAAGCATTTCAATTACCTCTTTAAGATTACTATTCAACTCTTCAAGTGTTTCACCCTGAGAATGCGCTCCGGGAAATCCCGGGACATGCCCGACGTACAATTCAGTATCAGGACATTTTTCAATTATTGCTGTAAAGGTATACATATCTTAACTCCGATGTTAATTAAAATAGCATTAAAGTCCCTGCAAATCAATCAAATATCTTCACTTCTTTGAATATTAACAATATTTCTCTGTAATCTTCGTTCAGCATCTTCACCCCTGAAAGCCCAGGCGTCTCTTGTAAGCTCCCATACAACTCCGGGAAGGTATGAAGGGTCACCTTTTATAAAGCCGTCGTCATCGGGTAACGCGGTTTCACCTTTCCGGATTACCGTGACCTTTGTTCTGTCGAATTTTACCTGGCTGCTCATATGCTGTTAGTATAAATGAAAGACGGGGGGTGTGTCAAGTGAATTAAAGGGCGATGTATTTATGCTTGAAGTTGCACATGCCGTTTTACTGCAGGTTAATGCCCTGCCCGGAACGGGCAGGGGAATGAGTATTAATTCGTATCTGTTATATTCTGGAAGTATATATCCGTATTGGAATTACGCTGATCAGTCCAGAAATAGACACCATCATTGTATGTGCCGCCGTCACTCCACCTTAGCATCCAGTGATCAATTGCATATGGCGATACGGACTGATCTGTTCTAACAGGTATGCCTGCGAACACATCAGCAGCACTGTAAACCGGTGTCACCCTGGACAGGTTAGACAGCAGGTGCTGAGTATAGATTGAATAGTAAACTGAAGGGAAATAACGCATGTCAAGCCATGAAACAATGGCGCCTCCGCTGCCGTCCGCATAAACGCGCGGGTTAAGCTGTGAACAGCTTACAGTTCCCGGGCTCACCTGGGTTGTGCCGGTACATGTTGCGCTTGTGTTAAATTTCTTCGCATAGATCACTTTAGGCTGTCCGGTTTCATAAACAAGTATGACCTCGGTTGTTGAAATTGCCGCAATCCGGCCATTATCAGCTGAGGGTACGGTTGTCCCCGCAATAGTCCCCGCACTATTAATATGAGCGATTCCTATTACGTTTGATGATGTTTCATACAGAACCCAGCAGCCGCCGGCACCGTCTGATATGACATTTTTAACAAGATAATTTGAACCGACCGGCGTTACGGCTGTTGTAATGACCTGGATACCGGCGACATTATATGCATTTGCCAGGGCACTTGACCATACGAAGGTACCGTCGCTCCGTATCTTTTTTGTCCTGATATCCCAGGTACTGCCCGCACCTGCCGTTTCATAAACAACTATGGCGTCGCCGGCAATTGAAGTGATGATATAGGGATTCTGTGCATTTGCCGCAATATCTGTTATAATAAATGAATCTGTAAGAGTTGCGGAGGGATAAACAAGGCTTCCATCTGCCATGCTGACGCTTCTGCCCCTGATATTATTTGATTCATCCCAGGCGAATGTCACTGCGGTCCACCTGTATACTATGAAGTACCTTGACGTTGTGTTTAAGTCGAAAATCTGAGTATCAAGAGTGAGGTCCGACCCCGAAACAGAAGTGATTTTTGCATATGTGCCTGTATCAATCCTGTAGATCATGTCCCCGGCCTGGACCGCAGCGCCAAGGCCGGATACAGTAACAACACTTCCGGTTGCCGTTGTTTTTGTACCGCATGTCACATAATGATTATATGTGGGCAGCCTGAATATTGAGTAGGCCTGCGCAGTATCGAAAAGGAACCTGGCTCCGTCTGACAGTATAAGCAAATCATGATTATCTGCATACACTGTATCTGCCAGGTCATAATCACCTGTTACCGTATTTATTACAATATCTTTTGTTGTAACACCGGCGGCAGAAAAATCCCTTGATAAATCATATAGGGCATTTGTATCTGCGGTTCCATTGGTTATCAAATCATAGGTTGTAAGTGAATTTCCGATTACAAAACCTGTAGCCAATGCTGTTGTATAGTTAAAATAACCGGTAAAAGGTTCATCATCATAGGAAATAATATATGTGTATTTACTATCACCCGTCACAATATCATTAGCATCAAGATTTCCGTTAGTTACTGTCATTGTTGTACCGGAAGCAGACCAGTTTGCTGTAGCAGTCTCTGTTGTACCAGCATCACCTATTCTATAATTAAAATTACTCGACGTTATCCTGTCAGAGGCAAGAAGAAGCATATTATCCCCGTATATTTCTGACACAGTTGTATGACCCGAAGCTCCAGCGAGTATCGCTTCATTGATCATATGATCACCTGAATCAAGAGCTCCCATCACGCTGAAAATTTTAACTGAATCATAAATAAAATTGGTTTCAGCTATGCCTGACGTTACCGGGGTGACATATACACTGTTAGTTAAAGCCATCCTTGCATTTACAGCTGATCCGTCATAGACCTGCAGCCCGCCGCTGCCCCAGGTGTATGCTATACCCGCACTGTCATATATCCTTGAAGCATAAATATCTCCCCCGTTTACACCGGATACTATTACACCTGTTGTTGTTTCAACGGAGATAATTCCAATTATTCCGCCGGCAGTAAAAAGTGATACACCGCTTGCGGCCCACCTGTCCCAGGTATCAGCCATACCTGATGAGGAGTCAAAGTACTGTGCATAAACAGATGTGCCACTCTTCCATATTAAAAAAGACTGGTTTACATTAAGCTGGCATGACTTGAGTCCTGTCTCATCGGAACCGTTTACAGCGAGCTGATAATTATCCGATGCATCAGGGGTCGTTCTTATTACAGCATTAAAAGATAATGTCTGGTTGAAAGGCCCCCCCGTCAGTGTGGCAGGATCGGAATTTGTACTTATACTGAAACTGTAGACCTGGTTACGGTCAAGGCCTGTAAATGTATATGAGTGGTTGTAAACCAGCGCAGTACTGTGGTAAGTCTCTACAGCAGATGCAAAAGCTTCAGCATCATCAATCTCGGCATGTGATACTGACTTGATATCTGTTGTCCAGTGAATTGTAACCTGTGTGGGATTACCCGGGTCATACTCCACATAAACAGAACCCGTATTTATTGAAGCAGGTACAGTTGAATAAAGAGGCGTACTGAAGGATATCGTATCCTGCACCAAGGGATTGCCGGCGTAATCCTCTATTGCGTTGCCAACAGATACTGTAAGAGTATAGGTATCCTCATAATCCAGCTCAGAACCTGGTAAAAAGAAGAAATTCAGGTTTGTTTCATCAATTCTACCAACTGTTCCGGTTACATTACCAGCTGTAGCTCCGGTCAGGGTAATACTTGTACCTGTCACAGTTGTGGGATCAACTGCCTCGGAAAATGTAAACTCAATCCTGCCGTTTGAACCCGTTAGCCTGATTGGTACACCAGTAGAAGCATCCGCCGGGTTAGTTACTGAAAGAGTCGGCGCTGATGTATCAGAAGCTGCACCTGAAGCATTTGTTATCAATTGAAACTCAACATCATTAATTAAAGGCGTAGCAACGGTCACATCCGTAAGGCTGCCGGCATAATGAGCAGTAAGGTTAGAAAAATCGAGATTAAGGGATGGATCACCTGACAGATAGGCTGTATTATCTATAACAACACGGTAGGTTGTTGATGCAGCAAGTCCACCTGTGACATCAACAGCATAAGACTGCGAATTTGTTGTGTTGACTGTAAATACCGCCGAAGTACTTCCGGCGGCGCCTACATAAACATGGATAGCTGAAATTACAGAAGCGTTATCCATGACCCTTGTGAAAACTATTGTTATGTCATTTGCTGTATCCCCGGGAGTAATACCTGTCATTACACCAGGTGATCCGGAATGAGATGTCAGTCTTCCTGGAAATACAGCGTATATCTGGGGATTATCAGTACCGACTGCACCGCCGCCGCCTGTTGCCGTTACTGACATAGGATTAAGAGTAGCTGCTTCACGGGTACATGATGCAATCGCAGTTATTACCAGAATAAGCAGGTAAGCTATTATTCCCCGGTGAAGTTGATTTTTCATTTTCATTCCTTGTACTTTATTATGCGCTTAATATTTTTATAATTGATATTTCTCCAAGGTTATTTTAACTTATGTTACACTAATATGTCTATTAAAAATAAGATTTGTTATTGGAAAATACAATTAAAAGTGATATTATTACCGAAAATTAACGGCATACAGGCAAATAATGATTAAAAAAAATAATATAACTACGGGCCTGATTATCTTTCTTGCGGCATTATTTCTGCCTGCCACATCCATGTCGGCCATAACAGGCGTATCCGTTTCAGCCGATACACCAACAACTGTATCAGGTGATCCCTACTACCTGGCATCCAGTTCCACATCATATGACTATGTTGTCACAGTTACAGACCCTGCTGCGGCCACAAGGGACTATTACAACTATGTTGATCTTGTTATCCCCATGGCAGGGGGCAACACAATAACAGCAAGATGGACTGCTGATGCAGGCTTCGGATTATTTGTTTTCCAGGCAGGGAGTTGGGGCTCATCAACTATTGCAGCTGCTGATGGAACCACTGTTTCAGGAACCACCACCCTGACCCTTACATTCAGGATAACCTTCGCCTGGAACATTCCTCTCTCACATAATGGAACACCAGGCTTAAAAACAATTACTGCAACAGCTTATGATGACGCTCTCACAAATATGAGCGGTTCCACATCAATAACCTACGGGTTCTGTAACCAGGTAAAGGTTGGCACATTTGCACAGGGAGGTTCAGCTGCAGATGGGATGGTCAATCCCTATTCTGCAGCCTTTAACGTTACAGGCAGTATATATTACAACATTGCAGGCACATCCCTTGCACTTACCAATGCCGACATTAACACAGTGGCATTATACAGGGACGCCGTCAATACAGCTATTGCAAATACAGGCGCCGACCCTGCTTTTATTTTTTCGGTTGACCCGGCTCCTGGAGACACACTTGGAGGTTTTGACTGGCGCATATCTGTAACACTGAATAACCCCGACGCTTCAACAAATCCTTTATTCGCGGCAAATACGCTTCCATGCATATATGACCGGGTCCAGGTAACATCAATTGTAATATCAAACCCCGGAAATGCCGGAAGAATAAACGGCACAACGCACTGGCGCAGCACCCTCGTGCCCGGAACTACGATAACAATTAACGCAGAGATGCAGCTTAACAGTACGGGCATGAACGGTGATACCGTATTCAGGATCAACAACGGTTCCACAAACTGGGATGTTACAATATTAAGCGGCGAAACCGGCGGAACCTTTGTTATACCATCAGCAGCCCCGGACATGATTACAGAATCGGGAAGCGACACCTACACTATTACACAGATTACAAATCCATACTACGGGGTACAGACTGGAAACGCCCAGATACGCGAAACAGTAAACTACCCTGATACGCAATACTCCGACCAGCTTGTCTGGTGGGACGATGCTGACGCACCCAATGGAGGAGCAGCGCTTACAAACGGTGTTGCACCTGTCAGATCAGCAACAAGCGTAACTGTGTACTGGGTGCCTGTAAACACTTCTACTGCATCTGCCGACGGCGACTTTTATGAATACAGGGTATACATCCGCGAAACAGCCGGCACCCCTCCCTGGAATCAGTGGAACGGTGATAATGATCCTCTTTTAAGGGATTCTGCACCAGGAGTGATTGTTAATAATCCCAACGGCAGCACCAGCCCGGCCCTGAATTTTACCAATCCAGGCGGGCAAAAATACACTACTGTAACCGGACTTGATATTTTTACAGAGTATGAATACTATGTAACAGCTGTTGACATCTTCGGAAACGAGATATCCACAGGAACAATAGACACTTTCAGGACAACACCGTACTCGATAGAGGCCACTGTAAGTGACGGAATTACAAGCATTTCAAATGCAACATTTGCAACCGATAACAGCCCGGCAGGCTACGGGACCCGCCAGTTAAGGGATACAAATATCAGCGTTACTCTACGCATTGTAACTTCCGCGGGAGAGGACCCGGACAGTGTTATTGTATGGTTTACAAATAACCCTCATGATGGCGGTGATATACCTATTATTGATATAGGAAATAATACCGCCAATGTAACTGCATTCACTGGTGCGAATATTCTGGAATCAGTCAATGCAAGAAAGACAGCTCCAAATGAATGGGTGGCATATCTTCCCTCAGAATCAGATATAATAATTAACGGAAACAGTGTCCGGTTTGTTGTTGAAACTACAAAAGAAGGAACTTCAGCCTTTTCGGACTGGAACACAAGCAATCTTAATGACTTTAATAACGATAATGAATGGTCATTCTCAATAATCACCGCCCCGGACTTTACCCCCTGGCCCACGCGCATGCTGAACAACGTCATAACCAACGATAACCCTGTTGCATACCCGTCATACTACCTTACGGATGACGCCTATGTTACAATAACAGCCTATGACATAAAGGGGAGGCCTGTCGCAGTGCTCCTTGACAAAGGGTTCCGCAGGGCCGGACAGAACATTAAAGAGGACGGCTGGGCAGGTACCAATAAAAACAGGAAAAAACTCGGAGTAGGCCTCTACTACATACGCATACTTGCAAAACGGGCTTCCGACGGTAAGGTTATTATAGATAAGTACAGTAAGATTGTTGTGGCTAAATGATAAAACAGGATTTCTGAATGGGGGGCGAAAACCCCCATTCAATTTATACCTTATTATCAAAAGAATGCCTTTACACCGGCACTGAATATAGCCATTGTACCATCGATTGCATCTGTTCCATTATCCTTTGAATTAAAAGAATAAACAAACTGACCGTATAAAGCAATATGCTCCCCGAGCATAAAAGCAGCACCTGCTCCAATGGGTATTCTTGTGAAATCGTAATCTATTGTTTCACCAATTTTTGCTTTTGAATAAATATAAGATAGAGATGCATACGGTAAGATTGCACTTCCGGTATTATAATAATAATGCACTGATGGTCCTATAGACCATATATCAATACTATCTCCTGATGATGTTTCTGTTGAGGCATAATGCACAGAACCGCCAACAGCAAGTCCATCAATTATAAAATAGTTTACCTCGGTCCCAACCGGGTAATACGCATCGTTCATCATCCCCAGATGCGAATCATTAATCCCGAAAATATCCGCATCATCCCCGTCATACAGATCCCCTGACCTTGCGAAGGAATACCCAATATCAAACAGCTTTATCACCAGGTTCCCTTTTGCAACAGGATTAGCCTGTTCCCCTGCCTGAGCATAAATCCCTGACGCACAGAACATTAAAATTACAGCACCAATAGAAACTATCAGTTTTTTCATATTCTCACCTCTTTGTATTATTCCACATAAAACCTATGCAATTTTACATAAAATACCTCCAGGGGGGGTAATTTCCAACTTTTTTTAGTGTTTTCACCACCTGAAAAGCGCAAATATTGAAAATTTCTTTACTTTTGACTCTATTGCATCGTATTAATACATATCACACACCGGGGGTATCATTATGTCAAAGGTAACATTAAATCCAATGTTTCAAAATCACAGCGGCAGGATGGGCAGGATTGTACACTACAGTCTCTTCGGAAAACAGTACTGCCGCATTCACGTGATACCGAAAAATCCCCGCACTGAATGCCAGCAGGCAGTGCGCCGCACCTTTGCCGATGCGGTAAACTCATGGCGCCGGCTTTTACCGGAACAGAAAGCTGAATACAACAGGAAAGCCCGGAAGAAACGCATGCGCGGGTACAACCTTTACATATCAAAGTACATGAAGGGGGGTGTGACAGTTGACAGCGCATCTGTTCAAGGCATTCAGCCGGTTACCAGCAGGCTCTCTTCTTTTACCTTGAATTCAGCTCACACCGTTGCAGCTCCGATGCAGCTCCGTTCCAGCTCCGATGACGCTTCAGTTCAGGTTAAGGAGCGATTATACCCCGCTTCTACACTGCCGGTAAAAGACTCGTAGAACCATAGGTTGCGCATGGTACAGGGCTGAGGCATGAAGTTTTCAACAGAATTTGCCACAGAGGCCTTAACCGCATGCCCTCATCCGCGCTACTGCGCACCTTCTCCCGTACAGAATTAATGAAAACTATTATTCATGAACAAATCCGGGTCAGGAATATTTTGAGTAAATACAGGGAGAAGGGATTGCCTCAACTGATTTATGCTATCCCCTTCTCCCAGGTAAAAGTATGTGCATAATAAAAATATCGCGTCGGGAGAGGGTGCCCGGAGGGCGGGTGAGGGCATGATACAGACCAAATACTATAAATCCGCAATGATCCGTTCAATCATCGCCGGGATTTTGTCCAGCCCGTGCACTATATACCTTTCACCGCCGATCTCCTCGATGCCCGCGTGCCCGAAGGCGCAGCCGATAAAGGGAATCGAGTTATCGCGCGCCGCATCCAGGTCTGTTATACGGTCACCAATCATGATGAATGTTCCCGGGACAAGCACCTTCATGTACTCTTTTACAATTCCGCTCTTGGTGCCGTAACCGTCTTCGGCATACAGAAACGGATCGGCAAAATACTGCTTCAGGTCATACGCGGCTAGTACCGCCTCGACATAGGCACGCGCGCCGTTGGATGCAACAAGCATGGTGCAGCCCTCGGCGTGAAGTTCCGGTATGATCCTGTCGGCGCATTCAATTAGTTCACCTTCACGCGCCAGTATAAGTTTCACAAGGTTTTCGGTCCAGATTTCGGCGTAGAGGCGCCTCCCCTCAGCATCAAGTTCAGGGTAGAGCATACGGAAGATTTCGGGCAGGGGGTATCCCAGCGTTGAGGTAATCTCCTGCATTGTCGGCGTACGAAGGTTCAGGTCGGGACGTGAGACTTTAAGTTTTTCCGAACCCTGTTCTATGGCAGTGAGCAGTATGGTTCCGGCGTTGAATATTGTCCCGTCTATGTCGAACGCAAGGTATATGTTGTTGTGTTTCAAGTTTTCCATCCTGTTGAATTTTTTATCATTCAGCCACTCCAGCTGTATGCCCTCATCCGGCCTGACGGCCACCTTCTCCCATACAGAATTAATGAAAATTATTATTCATGAATTAATCCAGATCCTGTATTATCTGAATTAATTACAGGGAGAAGGAATATCATAAACAGTTTGTCACAGCCCCTCTCCCCTTCCAGACTTCAAAACGGGAGAGGGTGCCCAGCGGGCGGGTGAGGGCATCGCCGGATGCATAAAGTACATATTTAATATTATTCTATGACAAGCCTCGGACTTATCCATCATGTCAAACAAAAAAGCCCCCGGAAAGCTGCCTTGAACCTCTTCAAAAATTGTATTGACTCATCATATGCGCTGTTGTTCCCTTACATAAATCAAAGGAGAAATCCGTGGATACAAGTGTAAAGATCGGGTCGCTGACCCTTAAAAATCCAATAACAGTGGCGTCGGGCACAGCGGGCTACGGCGAGGAACTCTCAAGGTTTGTCGATATTTCAAAAATCGGCGCGGTGTTTACCAAGGGGCTCTCCATGAAACCGCGCAGGGGAAATCCCGGCAACCGCATTATGGAAACCCCGTCCGGCGTCCTGAACTCAATAGGGCTTGAAAACGTCGGGCTTGATGAATTTATTGAAAAGAAGCTCCCGTTCCTCAGGAAATCGGGTGCGGTTGCCATCCCCAACGTTGCAGCGCATTCAGTTGAAGAGAACATCGAGCTCTGCAGCATTCTTTCCCGTACACCGGGAGTAGATGCCATCGAACTTAACGTCTCCTGTCCCAACGTAAAGCAGGGGGGAATGGCTTTCGGCACAGACATGTGCATATTCACCGAACTTGTGGAACAGGCGCGCGGGGTGACTACATGCCCGCTTATAGTAAAGCTTTCGCCAAACGTGACCGATGTCGCATCTTTTGCCGTACGCGCAGAGGAGATCGGGGCAGACGCGGTCTCGGCCATAAACACTCTCCTTGGCATGAAGATAGATATCAGGACAAGGAAACCTCATTTTACAAATAAAGTTGCGGGCTTAAGCGGTCCGGCAGTCAGGCCTGTTGCTGTCAGGATAGTATACCAGATTTTCCAGAAGGTAAAAATACCAATTGTCGGTTTAGGCGGAATCTCTAATATCGATGATGTTATTGAATTCATCATGGCAGGCGCGACTGCTGTATCCATAGGAACTGCAAGCATGGTAGAACCTTCAGTATCAGGAAAACTTGTCAGCCAGATGGAAGAGTACATGAAGAAAGAGGGGATAAACTCCCTGGATGAAATCAAAGGTGCAGCTCACCTGTAAAAACGGAGCATTAATGAAATTCTGGAATGAAACCCTCAAGAGCATGGATGAGTACATGCCCGGCGAACAGCCCCGGGACATTGACGAATACATAAAACTCAACACCAACGAAAACCCGTTCCCGCCGTCCGAGAAGGTGCTCAGGGCTATTAACGAAGCCGTGAACAGCAGCCTGAGGCGTTACCCTGATTCGCAGTGCATCAGGCTCCGCGAAACTTTCGCGGAACAGAACGGCCTTACACCTGAAAATGTTTTCGTGGGCAACGGCTCGGACGAAATATTCACGCTGATCTTCCGCGGGCTGATCGAAAAGAATGGAACGGCCGCGTTCAACTACCCTTCATATTCCCTTTATGACACGCTTGCGCAGTCCAATGCGATAAAATACGAAAAGATAAACCTGGACAGCAGCTTCAGCCCTGACATGGACAAGTTCATTGTTAACCGGTACAGCATGGTTATCATCGCGAACCCGAACAATCCCACGGGTACTTTCATCGACAGCGGGAAAATTGAAAAGTTCCTCAAGGCATACAGCGGGCTTCTTGTTGTTGACGAGGCATATGTAGATTTCTACGGCGGGTCAGCCCTTGACCTTGTGAAGAGATACGATAACCTGGTAGTAACACGTTCGTTCTCCAAGTCATATTCACTGGCAGGCCTGCGGATCGGCCTTGCAATCGCAAACAGTGATATCATCCGCGGCCTTGTGAAAATCAAGGATTCATACAATATTGACACACTGGCCCAGGCCGGGGCAACAGCTGCGCTGCTCGACAAAAAGACCTTTGACTACAACATCAACATGCTCAGGAGCAACAAGGAGTATCTTGAAGAGCGGCTTGACGATATGGGATTTGAACGCGTTCCATCACGTGCTAACTTCCTGCTTGCACGCCACCCGAAGATCGGCTCTGGTGAACTGTACGAAAAACTCAAAGAGCAGAAGATACTGGTACGCCACTTCAGGGGACCGGTTATTTCGGACTACGTCAGGATCAGTGTGGGTACCATGATGGAGCTTAAAAAAACATGTACGGTACTCGGGTCTATATTGGAAGGAGTATAACCTTACCCCTTGTATTGGTTATCGTGCTTCGCTGGTAGAGCTCGCTTGCTGTAATTTTATCATTATTAAAAAGGCGGATATCCCCCTCCTTCATCCAGATTGTCACATTCCCATCCTGGCTGTTCCATGTCCACCTGAAGGTTACAACTACACCAGCGACATCCTGCTCCCCGAAAACACTTTCAAGCCTCGCGGCCTCCTCTGCTATACCGCCGGCATTCTCCCTTATGAGCCTGGTGCAGAACCTTCCGTAGTCAAGCGACCCGTCATATTCCGCCGCAACGTCAAAGCCGATATAAAAAGGACTCCTGCTCCCTCCAAGACTGTCACGGTAGAAACCAACAGTCTGTTTCACGAGCGGAATATCCTGCTGCTCGATCATCACGGATGCCAGGCACAGAAGCTCATTCATGTATTTTTTATGCAGCGAATCCCCGCCACCTGTATATAGGTTTACATCAATCAGGTAGCTTCCATATTTTTTCTGATCAACCGATTTACAGGTCCTGACGGCATCATCCTCGTCATCCGAAGCGTAGAGAAACATACCGGCACTACAGGATAAGAACATCGCAGCTGCTGCGAAGAGAAGGATTATATATTTTTTTATTTTCATCATGCATTCCTGTTTTTAATCATTTACATAAAATTATAACATTTGTCATCTCGATTCCGCTATCTCCAGGCCCCCTAACCCCCGAAGGGGGTACATTCGGATTATTTAAAACTTCTTCTTTATAAACACGTAATGTCATTAAACCGGGGATCCGTAGAAATACTCCCCTGTATTGTTCATATTTTCGGCGATTTTTAAACTCACTTAAAAATGTCTTTACGTGACCCCTCGGGGGACAGGGGGCCTGATTATTCAATCCTTTCCCTACATCCTCAGGTACTCAAAAAACTTTTCGATCTCAGGAGGATAGAGCCCGGTCTCATTCTGGTACTTCTTGAACTTGCGCTCAAAAGCGGCTATCTCCCTGGCCTGGACATTCTTGTACCTGCCTGCATACTTGGCGTAGGCCGGCATACCTTCAAGCATTTCGCGCGTCTCTTTTTTAAACGGCATATGCTTAAAAAACATCTCCCTGACCACATTATTGAGTTTCATAATACCCTCACGCTCATACTCGACCCAGAGCATGTAATCATCGGCAAACCTGTCCCTGTTTGTCCTGAGCGCCTTGAAACGAAGTGCTATCTTCTCTTTCATTTCAGGAGAGAGCCTGCTGTTCTTCTTGAATGTATTCACATAGTCAAAATATTCGCCCGAGATCCCGCCTTCGATCGGGTCTGCCCACATGGCCCCCTTCATGCTGCGGTTGAGCTCCCACCTGAAACATGCGAACGAATGCATAAGGCTCTTCTCAAGCTCACCAGCAAAAAATATGGGGATCATGATTCTTCCCAGCGAACGTTTATTGTTGCCTGAAATCTCCTGCCAAAGTAAAGTCTTTGTCCCGTAAATCGGCAGGAGCACAAAGTAGGGAATGACCTCCTCCTCGATAACCTCCCGGGCGGAATCAAGCCGCAGGACAGTCTCCCTGTAGAAGACCGAATAGTCTATGTCGCGCAGTTTCGTGATCACTTCCGAAACAGCATGTTTTGTCTGGTAAAGGTTCTTGAGGCTTCCCTTGATCAGTTCTGCCGTGAGGATAGGAAACGCCGTCGCGGTTCCTCCCGAACATACAGCGGCAGTACTTGCAAGCCGCTGGCTTATCTCGTGCAGGGTCTTGCTCATCGGCGAATTGGGATCTTCACGGTTTTCATCATCCCCCTTACCCTTCTTCTGGTACTTATCCTGTTCCCGTAAATACGCGTCGTAGGCAAGGCCCATCTCAGTGATACTCGGCTCCTCTTCATTGTTATAGATCATCGAAAGGAACTCGTACTCCGAGTATACCGGGAATTCAGGCTGCCGCTCCCTCATCCGCGCAAAATCATTAAGCTCGGCAAGCTGTTCAGGCATGAGCATCGTGTCATCAAGAAAACCATAGCTCAGCATCAGCTTTGCTGCCCTGGGGGTAGTTGCTTCAATTTTTGACCTGACAAACACCTGTTTGTAAAGTTCCCAGTACAGCTGTGTAATATATCTTCGCATTTTCCTTTCATCAGATTCAGTGCCGAATGGATTCTTGCTCGTCTTGAAATCGTTCAGCATTTTAAGCAGCCTGTTCTGGAACTCCTTCTCGACCATTGCGAACTCGAAAATCTGGAAGATTGATTTCTGCAGGCCCGTGCTCACGGTGGCAGGCGCTCCCGAAAAATCCGCAGCAGGACTTTCAATCTCCCCGGCAGCAGAGGCCTTTACAGGTTCAGACTTCTTTGCAAGGACATTCATCAGCCTTGTATAACCGTCGTACCTGCCGAATCCCCTGCCGTTAACCTCAAGGGCCATTGCCTCAAGCTTCTGCATCAGCCTTGCAAGGTTAGGCTGAAAATCCGAAGCCACACCGCCGCGCGATGCCCAGGTCTTCAGCCCGTTCATGGCTGTGAAATAATTTGCCCAGCTGTCAGGCCCGTCAAAAAAAGTTTTTATCTTCTGCTCAATTTTCTCCATTATTGAATAGGTGTTCTCGAACATTTTGTCAAATCCGCGTGTAATTGCAGTGAAAAGCGAAAGAGCTATGTCAGGGTCAGCCTTGAGCATGGATGCAATAATCTGCGGGTCAAGTTTGAGTATCCTCTTCGCGAGGTCTGCATATTCCGGTGCCAGCGAGTCTGTTGTTATTTTTTCAGAGTATGATTTCTTAAGCAGTGCTGACCTGTCCTCGAGGAGAAAATCCACGGTGATAATGGCTGGTATCGTTCCCCGGTTCATGCTGAACACAGTGCGCAGGTTATCGCTCTTCTTGTTGATCGAATCAGGTCCACTGCCCTGTGACAGGCTGCTGTACACAAGCGCCATGTTGTCATCAACCTGGCTGAACCTTACATATACGCTTACCGCTTTTTTCATATGGCCCTGCGCTGTTATGAAATTATTAAACAGCTGGCGCAGCATGTTGATTGCAGTGTTAAGATCGCGGCCGGCAACGCTCCTGAATCCTCCCTGCGGAAGGGGGTATTCCATGACCTGGGATGCTGTTACAGCCCTTGCCGACCTTGTGTATGGTGAGGCAAGCAGTCCCGAATAACCAAGCAGCATAGCCTTACCCTGGTGTGAAGCCACCCTTACGGATTTATCAATAATTATGCTTTTATCAAGACCCAGAAATTCCGCCGGCGCAGAAAGAATCTCGATCTCACCCTCCTGAAGCATGAATATCCTGTCGGGATTTTCACCCTGTACAAAAAGTATTTCACCCTGCTTCAAGTTTCTGGTTTCAGGCATAGAATTTACTCCAGGCTAACGGTATAGAAATGCGAAGTCAGGACCTGAAAAGGCCGATCCCGTACAAAACATGTCTTATTATATATTATCGGACGGAGTTTTACAATAAAAAAACTTTTTATTTGCGCTGCGTGAAATTACATTTCATGCAGCGCAGGGAGTCCCTGCGGGGCACTGCAAGGGGCTTCGCCCCTTGACCCCTGTCTAAGCGAATAAAGGAGTATTCCCGGATTTCTTC
Organism: Spirochaetota bacterium; assembly: GCA_035403465.1. GTDB lineage: Bacteria > Spirochaetota > UBA4802 > UBA4802 > UBA5550 > JAAYBQ01. The sequence goes on from DAONFG010000008.1 coordinate 15,428, forward strand.
CTGATTGAATAAGTACATCAATCTGTCATCCAGTGAAATTGCATTCCTCGCATCACGGGGGTTTCCGCCGGCCGCTGCAGGGGGCTGTGCCCCTTGACCCATTACAAAGGGATTAGGGGGTATTTCAGCTGTTTTTCAGCTTATCCATGTACTCATCCCATTCCGTGGGGAGCATGTACTTTTTTTTATTATTACACTCTTTGCATGCCGGGACTATGTTGATCTTTTCCGAACTTCCGCCCCTTGCGAGGGGGATTTTATGGTCCATGGTAAGTTCAAGGGGGTTGAACTTTCTGCCGCAGTAGTAGCATTCGCCAGTTGCGATTTTTTCACGCCACCATGCTGAACCGCGCAGCTCCCTTGCCTTTGCCTTCTCCATGGCTATATGCGGATCCTTATCTTCACCGAAAGAGAGCACCGCATTCTTTTCGCGCCTGAGCTTTTTCCTGTCAGGCTTCCTGTCCCTGTACGACACGGCTATTCAAACCTTTCAGACGGGGTAAGCCTGTAGCCGTTGATGAACGCAAGCGCATCCATCCTCTTCTTCGTTTCAGGCTGCACCGAGACAAGTTCAAGTATCCCATCACCGGTTCCCGCAAGGAGCCTCTTTTTATGGTGCACGGCCAGTTCGCCGGCTGCAGGTGTTTCTGCTGCCTCTTCACGGAACAGCCGCGTCTCCCATACCTTCACGTGCTTTCCGCGGAACATGGTCCATGCCACTGGCCTGGGATTAAGGCCCCTGACGAGGTTGTGTATATCTGCAGCGCTTTTATTCCAGTCAATGTGTGCCGTATCATTATCTATCTTTCCGCAGTGTGTTGCCTGCGAATGGTCCTGTTTCCTGATAGTAACGGTCCTGCCCGCACAGAGCATTTCAACCGCTTCGGTGACGAGTTCAGCGCCCATGGGAAGGGCAAGTTCGTATAATCCTTCGGCAGTCATGTTCTCATCAACGCTGATCTCCCGTGAAAGGACAATATCCCCGGCATCAAGCTCCTCGTTGATCATCTGCACAGTAACACCTGTAACGGTTTCACCGTTTATGAGGGCCCACTGTACCGGTGCAGCGCCCCTGTATTTCGGGAGCAGTGACGGGTGCAGGTTTATTGTTCCGCAGCGGGGTATATTGAATACTGACGCGGGGATAATTTTCCCATAGGCTACGACAACAAAGATGTCTGCTCCGAAGGCTTTCAGGGTTTCGGCGAATTCAGGGTCTTTGAGGGATTTGGGCTGCAGCACAGGCACGTCATGGCAGATTGCGGTTTCCTTGGCGGCGCAGTTCTGAAATTTCAGGTCACGCCCGCAGCGTTTATCCTCAGGGGAAACAAGAAAAACCACGTCAAACCTGCAGCAGAGTTTTTCAAGCACGTACGAGGCAATACCGGGTGTTCCAAAAAATCCCACCTTCATGTCAGGCCGTCTTATTGAGTTTTTTTATCTTTTTAAGTTCGGACTTCATCTCGTCCCGGACGAATTTTTCAATCCTGTCAATGAAAAGTATCCCGTTCAGGTGATCGATCTCGTGCTGCATGACTCTTGCCATAATCCCGCCTGCCTCAATCTCGATATTTTTACCCTTCGTGTTAACCGCATGCACCATAATCTCGGAAGGCCGTATAACGTCTGCATTAAGCCCGGGCAGTGAAAGGCACCCCTCCTCGTACGGCTCTGTTTTGTCCGACGATCCGACTATCACGGGATTGATCAGGGCTATCCTGTGCCTTGCATCGTCGCCCGGATCAATCACAACAATCCTTTTATTCAGGTCAACCTGGGGACCCGCAAGTCCTATCCCCTTCTCTTTATGCATTATTTTGAACATTGAATCAATAATCGAGATTATATCATCATTGATCTCCTGCACATCCTCTGCAACGTGTGAGAGTATCTCTTTTCCATAATATACAAGGTTAAGTTTCATATTCAATACCGTATCAGTTAAAATTCCTGTCATCGCGGAGCCCCTTCTCTGCAATCATGAGGTCCTCCGGCGTGTCAACCTCGTACCAGCCGAAACCGGAAAGATCACATATGAGAGGCGCGTTCTCCCCTTTCCCTGCCAGCACCTGGAGTATATTCTCCACTACCGCTTTTTCGCCGAACTGCCTGATAGTCTCATCAACAGCCCCCCTGTAAATGGACTCCATTGATTTATCCACATAAGTCATTCCTATATACCCGCAGTCAAACAGATCAAGCTGCTTGCTGATTTTTTCAATACCTTGTGTTCCCGCGACAAGCTTGACCTTCATATCGTCCGCACCGAGCTTCCTGTCAAAATCACACATCGCGCGTATACCTGAAAAACTCTCCTTCATCTTCCCGAACATTACCCCGGGATAAATATGGTCCACGTTGGTCATGAGGAACGATTCGCCGCTGAATTCCCCGAGCGCCGTGAGCAGTGTGAAGATGTTCCCTTTCAGGTACTCTTTGTTTTCAATCACCCTCACGTTTTTATAGCGCCTGGTCAGGATGTGTTCCTTCAGGTCTTCGTAGCAGAACCCGCCTACTACTATTATCTCGTCAAAAAAACCGGGTTCAAAAAATTCCAGAAGATAATCTATAAGGCGTTTATCCCTCACGGGCACCATCCCCTTGGTCCTTGCCTTTGTTAATTCCCCGAGCCTGCTCCCGGTCCCTGCTGCCAGTACAATTGCTTTCATAAATATAATAGTTCCTTTATAGAGTTGATTGTTACAATGTCTTCCCGAATTTTGCGGAAATCTTCAGGCCTGAATGTGCCGCATATCCCCACGAAACTGATGCCGTAATCGTATGCCTTTTCAGCATCTTTTAACGAATCTCCCACGAATGTAAGGTCAGCCTTTGAAAGTGAGTATTTATGCCGCACATAATCAAAATGCGCAGGCCCCTTTTCGAATCCAGGCCTGAATCCCAACACTATGTCGAACTCAAGGCCGCCGGTGGCCACGAACCTGTCGATCAGCTCCTGGAAATTGTTCGAGGCGATACCGGCAAAGTGTCCAGTCCGCCTTAAAGTATTGATGGTCTCCTTAACCTCGTCTGTAAAATGGGATTTAAAGAATCCTTCAATCTTGGTATCTTCAAACAGCTTTGCCTTTTCCGGGTTTGCCGGGTCTCCGGGGAATATTATTTCAAGCTGTTTGAAAAAAGGATTACCGGAGGTCTCAAGGTACCTCTGCCTTGCATATTCAAAGGAAATCTCCGGGTGGTATTGATGCATGACCCTGCCGGCAATATCGGCAAATCCGGGCATTGTGTCAACCAGTGTGCCGTCAAAATCGAAGAGATAAGCTTTTGTTTTTGCCATTATATCATTCCGGAAGCGGGTATCAGTTTATGCCGGAAAAATTCCGTTCTTTTCACGATTCAGCACAGACCCGCTGATGTTATTTGAGTCTGCATGATCTATCTTAAACAGGCAATTATATGCGTCAAGAAGAAACTGTCCCGATTCTCATTCCGTCCCTTTGCCCCTGGAGGGGCAAAGCTTTTTAAAAAAATTACTTGTTCTGATCAGCGTTAACGTATATAATTTAATTATTCAGTAAAATTATTATCCAAGGAGCCTCAAATGCTGCGCAAAATAATAGTTTCCATGCTGTTTGTGACTTTCTTTTCAATTACCCTATCCGCACTTGAGGTGGATGTTGATGAAATTTCAAGTTCAAAAAAAATCGACTTCATCAACTATGAAGGCAGGGGCGGAAAATTTGAGACCGTTGACCAGATACTGTCAATCGGGTACCAGCTGGCTTACATGGCATCCAGGGGAAGTTACAACGAAAGGTTCAGGTACCACATGAAGTATTCAGTTGTAAGGGTAGACGGTGCCGGCGACAAGTCAAAGTACTCTGCGGATATCCTGTTTATCGATAAAGATGCGCGCGTTGACCACATCAAAAATGTACGCCGCATCATTTCATCATACCTTGAACAGCTCTACAACTACACTCCCGAACAGGCGCGCGCACTTGCACTGTATGTTACATACTACAACGCGATCCACAGGGGGGATATGGGCTACTTTGAGTCCAGGTACAGGGAGAAAGTCCTGGATTATATAACAGAAAAAAATGCGGGTATAGCAATACGGTACGACCAGTGGCCCGGGAAAACAGCACTTGTAATTCCGCTGACAACTGAATCAAAAAGAGGAAAGATCGGCACAATAGACCCGTTTGAAATTTCCGATGAGAAGGTCAAGAAGGAAATTAAAAAGGAGAAAGACACCGTTGATGACCGCAGGGAACTTGTAAAGATCAAAGAGGACGAAATAGGGAAACGCAAAGAGGACCTTGATAAGGATAAAAAGAAAACTGAGGACAGGAAGAAAGAGACCGAAAAGAAACGCACTGATGTTGAAAAGAAGAAAGAAGAAGTCCTCAAAGAAAAAGAAAAAATAGCAAAAGAGAAAGAGGACGTAAAGAAGATAACAAATCCTGAAGAGCGCAAAAAGAAAGAGGATGAGATAAAGAAGAAAGAGGATATAGTTAAAGAGAAAGAGACAACCACGAAAAAAGAGGATAAGAAGGTAAAGCAAGAGGAAGACAGGGTAAAGAAAGATGAAACAGAGATTAAAAAAACCGAAGACGACCTGAAAAAGAAAGAGGAAGATACAAAAAAAGATAAAGAGGAACTTACCGGCCAGAAGGATGGAAAAGTAACTGATACAAAAAAAGATAAAACAGCAACTGATGAGATTACAAAGAAAGAAGATGAGCTGAAGAAGAAAGAGAAAGAGCTTGATAAGCGCGAAGACAAGCTTCGCGACAAGCAGACAGACCAGAACGTCTTTGGCCTGAAGATATACTACCTTGAAATCAAGGAATACCTTGACGGCGGGCATTATAACAACAATCTCTACATGATTAATGCGACAACAAAAAAGATCGACTTCAAATCGCCGGTTACGAACATCTGCGGCAGAAGGTATGACATTTATTCAGGCGGAATCGCCGTAATCACACACCAGGGCAGCCATACTTCAGGCCACAGGCTGACGCTTATTGACAGGGAAAAACTGACACTGCTGAAAACAGGAACCGACAATGTTTTCTGGAGAAGCTTCATAGAGGTCAGGGACGGGTTTATCTTTGTAATAGTTAAAGATGGTGAGGATTACTACCTGGGCAAGTTTGACGCTGACCTGAAACTTGTGGCAAAATCAAAAGATAAAATCCACCAGAATTCGTTTATCACATTCTACGAAGAGAGCATATTTATAAACAGGGAGGACATGACAATCATAGTCCTTAAAAAAAGCGACCTGTCCCTGGAGGGTGTTATCAAGCCCTGATCAGTTGAGCTTGATAATAATTTCCACCCTGCGGTTCTTCTGCCTCCCCTCTGCAGTTTTGTTATCGGCCAGGGGAACATCCTGGCCGAGCCCCCTGTAGGAAATCTTGTCGTGGCCCACGGCACCCTTCAGGAACTCTGAGACAGTCCGCGCCCTTTTCTCTGAAAGTGAATAATTATAGTCCCTTTTGCCGACGTTGTCCGTGTGGCCCTCAACAATGATCTCCCTGTCGGGATACTTCTCTTTTATTATCCCTGATATTTTAACAAGTTTATCTTCGGTATCAGACCTGAGCGTGTACTTATCAAAATCAAAAAGCACATCGTCCATCCTGACAACAATTCCCCGTTCATCGGTATCTACCTGAGTGCCCTCGGGAAGCACCTTCCTGATTTCCTCTTTATCTCTACTCCTGTCTTCGGCGGTATAATTTTTATATGACTTATTTGTGGTCTTTATGTCCATGGAGAACTCCACCAGTGTCTGGCTCCTGTCCAGGCCGGCAAAGAGAAATGCTATGTAATACAGGTCCCGCATGTCACCCGGCTTGTTATGCGTCAGGTCCCAGTAAAAGACACCGTCATTCCGGCCTGCTATGCGTACTGGAAAATCAGGCGGGTTTCCCCCTTTTGAAAGGTCAAGGTCGATCACGTATTGATAATTAATTACAGCTATGTCGGCCCCGTTCTCGTGAAGTGTTTTGACATAGGTATATTCGACCGGGAATGTAAGCTTGAACGGCTTTGAAAAGTCCTGCATCACAAGTTCGCCGTCCACTGTCCATTTATCATTCTCTTTAACATCGCCCTCCGGGAACGCCGGGATGTGACGCAGGTTGGGCATATAATCAGTGCGCTTTACAATGAAGCGTCCGGAGGGGAGGATGTTGAAATCAACCGCGAACTTCTCCTTGAGCTTGAACACGCTTTCACCTGAATCGCGCAGAAAAACCGTGAATATGCCGTCAACCCTGTACTGTCCCGTTGACAGATCAACACAGGTGAGGTCAATGATATTCCTCTCCTCGTAAATTTTCTGAACCTTCCTGTTAACCGCGTACTTTACAGCCGCTGTCTTGACCATTTCTATGCGTTCGCCTTTTTCAAGGTCCCATGTTAATTTCGCGGCACTCAGGGGTAAAGATAAGATGGCAAAGAGGGTCAGAACAGGAAGTAACTTTTTCATCAGCAGTCTCCGGACGGAATATATCTTCCAGTGTTATCGGAGGATCAGGCAACGCAGATTAGAATTATTTGAGGAGTTTTTTCCTGTTAAGGAACTCCTCGACGAGATAATAAACAATCACCCCGCATGCTACGGACACATTGAGTGACTGCTTCAGGCCGTACATGGGGATATCCACCGCAATGTCGCACATCGACACAGCCTCATTGCTCAGGCCCTCGACCTCGTTGCCCAGCATAACACACACCGGGAAGCTGTAGTCCGCTTCGGTGTATTTTACACTTGAATCCGTGTGTTCAAGGGCGACAAGCTGTACGCCCTTCTCTTTGAGCCCTGACAGTACGGCAATACTGTCCTCCGAGTGTTCCCACGGGACACTATCCACGCTCCCGAGCGCAGTCTTGTCAATCTCCTTACGCGGAGGGTACCCGGTGTAGCCGCACAGCCATAGTTTTTCGGCCAGAACACCGTCAGCAGTCCTGAAAATTGAACCGACATTATACAGGCTCCGTATATTCTCTGCAAAAATACTAACTGGAAACCTCTCACGCCCGGTGAGCTCTTCAAGTGCCGGCCTCGCGGCCTTAACCTCTTCGTGTACAAGTTTTCTCGGCATAAATATCCATCCTGAATTAATCAAAAAAATCAATTGACTAAATGCGCACAGGAAACATATCACTTTTATCCTGTGATAAATCCTGAACCCGGCCTGCTTTAACGTTGCCGGCGTCAAAGTATATGGTTATTATTAAGCTGTAAATGACAAAAAATGCCTCTCGGGAAACCGGGTTTCGCAACAGGCCTGACAATGAGCAGCACCCGTGCAGTACAGCTCCGCTGAACGCGAATCACCATAATTCATATTATCAGGTGTTCATGCGCGGAGATTTAATGAGATTTTACCTGGTGATTGAGTGATGCTGAAAAAACTGAGAGAAAGGCTCAACGGCGATTATATAACAGAGCCAAGGCACGACATAGTTATCTACGATATACTGGTAAGGGACGGGTTTATACCTGTAACCCTGGTAATGTCACTTACCCTTTCATGCGCAATTATAATAATAAGGTCACTGAGCGGTCTAAGCCCGCTTGCTCTTTCCAACCTGGTGTACATTACATTTTATACACTGCTCTTTATCCTTTACAGGGTTTTCCCGAAGCAGAGATTTTTCAGATCAGTCATATTCATGTCATTGATTATTACCATGATACACAGCATTACCGGTACGGATCCCGGGTTCGGTGAATTCATTCTTGTGCTCATATTCCCCGTAATAACATACAACCTTGCAGGTAAAACAACCGGTACCGTATGGAATATTGTTTTTGCGACATGTTTCATCACTATCATCTCACTATCGGGCACAGGCCGGATCAATTCGGCATACCCTGTAATCAGCCTGGTCATGGCATTTCTCCTTTTCCTCTGCCTGACAATTTTTTCGTATTATGCTGAAATACGGCACTCCAGCATCGAACGTCTTCTGCTCAAGCAGCTGTATTATGACAGCATAAGCGGTCTCCCCAACAGGAAGATGCTCATGGAGGATATGCAGATGATGATATATCCCGTTGTTTTTATACTCAGGATAGACAACTTCCACGATATTCACACATTTTTCGGGTACACTCTTGGAGATAACCTGATGAAGTTCATAGGGGGAAGGATATCGCTTTTTGAAGAGACTCACAGCATAAAGTCCTACAACCTCTCGGGGGGTGAATTCGCACTGCTCCTTGATATGGACAACACTGATCCGCAGCTGAATCACAAACTCAGTTCAACCGCGCAGGAGGTCCTGCGTCATATAACAAACGAGGAATTTATACATGAGAGCAACCGCATACCGCTTAACGCGTACATAGGTATCGCGCGATACACAGACGAAACCGAACACCTTATTTCAAGGGCAGACATGGCACTGCACCATGCCATTGACATGAAACTGCCTTTTCACATATACACAGACCATGACAACGACAGGATTAAATATATACTGAACATTACTACGCTCTCCGAGCTTAACAGCGCGATAACCGCGGACAGGATAGTCCCCTACTTCCAGCCCATACTCAACAACCATACGGGTATTATCGAAAAACACGAAGCATTGCTCCGCGTAATCAGTCCCGACAATATACCGCAGGCGCCGGGAAAGTTTCTCAATGCGGCAAAAAAAACAAGGGTATATAACGAAATTACAAAAATCATGATCCGGAAGGTCTTTGCCTTCATGGAGAACGATACCCGGGATTTTTCCATAAATATCACCGCATCAGATATCCATGCCCCTGAATTTCCCGGTTTTCTTGAAATCATGATGGAACAGCACCCGGCTAACCGCGGCAGGGTAATACTCGAGATAGTTGAATCTGAAGGCTTTGACAGCTACCAGACAGTTGGCGACTTTATCCGGTCTGCACGCGAAAAGGGTTACAGGTTCGCAATTGATGATTTCGGTTCGGGTTTTTCAAACTTTTCACACCTCAGCAAACTCAACATTGACTACATCAAATTTGACGGATCGCTGATACGCCGTATCGACACCGACAACACCAAAATGGTCATAGTAAGGAACGTCGCAGAACTCTGCAGGGAACTGGGGATATTGACAATCGCGGAATTTGTTGAGACCGAGGAGGTCTTCAACAGGGTAAAAGAGTTCGGCATAGATTATTCCCAGGGATTCTACATCGGTCTTCCCGGGCCGCTGACACACGGAGTTTAATGACGCGATGAGCCGCAGGTTACCACTACTCCTTGTTATACCTCACGGGGGATGCGAAGTCCCTGATGAACTTGCCGGGTATGAAAATATCAGCATGTCCGATATTTTTTTCGACTCAGACGCAGGCGCAAATGTAATTTTCAATTCAGCAGTCACAACCGAAATGCCAGTGAACACTTCGATTTCCAGGCTCTTCGTCGATCCGGACAGGGAATTTTCGCAGCTGCACCCGAAAACAGGCGACGGTGTAATAAAGATAAAAACTTCCATGAACAGGGATGTGTTCAAAAAAAACTGCTACCCCGATGAAATTGCCATCTCTAATATACTGGACAGGTACTACTTTCCGTTCCACGAATCCGTCCGCAGTGCCGTAAACCGGAAAAAGACCAGGCTGATCATTGAGTGTCACACCCATGCAGCGGTAGGTCCGCTCAACTCCGGTGATCCGGGAATGCCCCGCCCGCTTGTAATAACAGGGTACACGCCGCGCCCGCTGCCCGGGATGAATAAAGCCGCCGCGCCTGAAATTGCAATAGAACTGGCCGCTATCATAGGCAGGCTGCTGATGAAAGAGGGCGACACTGTAGCCGACAAGTTCAGGGCAGAGCGCCATGACAGCAGCGGTTGCCTGATGGAACTTTACGGTCCTGTTGTTCCAATGATCTACCTTTCAGTCTCACGGGCGCTTTTTCTGAATGACCGGGATTTCAGCCTGGAGGACCTGACCATTGACCAGGGGAGGCTTCTGAGGCTGGGGAAAATCATCAGTTCGGGACTGGAAAAATTCTGCGCAAGGTTCATGTAAAATTCAGGGAATGCCCTGCAAAGCATGTTATATCATCACAGGGAGAACAATGATCGACGTGGTGATTTGTTTGTACTATGCGATAGTATCATATGACAGCAACTGTTTACATAAAACGTTATTTACACAATACAGATTGCCACGGCGCAAAGCGCCTCGCAATGACCTTAACCTTTAAGTCAATCACTTAAATTTTAAGTGTGTGATATTTATGACCTATAAAAAACTCACAGTATCCATGGTACGGGCAAGCTTCATAAACGCGGCCTTAACCTGCGGGTCATGCAGCATCTTCTCGTACCCGACATCTCCTGACATCTCAAGGTTCCAGCGCTCCTCGAATTCCGACCACTTTGCATGAAACCTGTCCCAGTCATCCTTCAGCGAATCCGGAGGTGTGGAATCCCATCCGGCGCTCTCCGGGTATTTTTGTTTTAACAGTTTGCCGGTTTTGTCCAGTTCCAGGAGTCTTGTATTGAACCACTCTGCCGTCTCTGCAATATCCTCAGGAGATGATGCTGAACCGATCCTTGAAAGGAACTCCTCCTGCGCAGAAATTATATCGCTTATAAACTGTTCATAGTCAGGGTACGTTTTACTGCAGCCGGAAACAAGGAGCAGCAGAAGAACCGCTGCCGTCACACACTTTATATATTTCATATCCAGAATCCCCTTAAGACATCTCTTTATTTATCCTGAACCCTTCTTTTCTGCCACAGAGACACAGAGGGCACAGAGTTGATAATTTATATTGAATCCATGAATCTTAATCATACCCCCCTTTCCCCCGGAGGGGGCACGAAACCGACAGGATAATTTTTATTATGCAACTTACAAATTCAAGCAAATTATTGTCATTCAACAAGATAGATGCCTTGTGTTATTTATTAAATTCTGCTTAAGCAAAAAATTCTTTCAGCACGTGCCCCCTTCGGGAGAAAGGGGGCGGCTGAATACAGGCATCAATTAAAAGCATGCAGCTTTGAAAATAATGGCAATGTTCTGCCAACCGTCCCTCCGTGGCAATTTTTATCACCTGCACGAAAGCTCTGTAAGGTAATCGTATGCCGACATCGCTGCGGTAGCACCGTCTGCGCAGGCCATTACGATCTGTCTTTTTGAACCGCTGCGTATATCCCCTGCCGCGAAGAGTCCTTCAAGATTAGTCTGCATGTTCATGCCGACTTCAACCTCTTTGCTGCCGTTAAGAAGTCCCCTGTCAAGGAAACCGGTATTGGGATCATAACCGATAAAGACAAACACACCGTCAGTATTGATTGCACCCTTTTCGCCTGTAACCAGGTTCTTCACAGAAACGGACCGGACTCCATCATCGCCATTGACCGATTCAACCACGCTGTTGTAAACAGGGACAATCCTGTCGCTTGAGAGAATCCTCTTCTGCAGTATATCTGCGCCCCTGAAGCTGTCGCGCCTGTGAACAAGGTAGACCTTTGAGGAAAACCTCGTGAGGAAATGGGCCTCCTCGAGCGCCACATCACCTCCGCCGACGACAACGGTGACCCTGTCTTTGTAGAAAGCTCCATCACATGTTGCGCAGTAGGAGACACCGCGTCCCAGATATTCTTTTTCACCGGGGACCCCGAGTTTCCTGTGACTTGCGCCTGCCGCAACAATAACACTTTTGGTTTCAATCACGGCCCCATCCATCTCAACATAGAAAATGTCGCCGGTTTTTTTAATAGATGTTACGTCGCCGTTAACAATCTCCGTACCGAGCCTGCGGGTCTGCTCCTCCATGCGCGACATCAGTTCCCATCCTGCAACAGGTTCCGCGAACCCCGGGTAGTTCTCAATCTCGTACGAGTTGACCACCTGGCCGCCCGGGGAGAACTTCTCCACCAGCACAAGATTCATACCCGCCCTTATACCGTATATGGCCGCAGTGAGTCCGGCGGGCCCTCCGCCTATTATTACAAGGTCTTTAACATTTTCCATTTTAATATTCCTGATTATAAAAATAATATTCCTAAAGGTCAAAATTCCGGCCCCCTGTCCCCCGGAGAAGGCACACACTCAAAATCTTTGGCTTTAATGATAATTACTGTAACATTAATGAATCCAACTCAATCGCACTATTGCGAAATCCTGCTTTAATAGCAGCAACCGGCAATGCTCTGGTTGATAAATTAATCCGGATATTTCTAAAAACGTGCCCCCTCCGGGGGACAGGGGGCAGTCTGTGTGCTCTGTGTCTCCGCGGCAAATACTCACCTTTCAGTTACAAGTACAACAGAATCCTCAACTTTATCCGTATCCTTAAGCCTCACTTTCACCAGGTCATCCGCCGCGGTCAAAACCCTGTACCCGCAGTAGTCAGCCTGAATCGGCAGTTCCCTGCCGCCCCTGTCAACAAGTACAAAGAGCCTGATCATGTGCGGCCTGCCGAAGGCCATGAGAGTTTCAATTGCGGCCTTGGTTGTCCTTCCTGTAAATAATACATCATCAACAAGGAGTATTGCTTTATTGTTTATGTTAAACTCAATAAGCGTCTCTTTCAGGACCGGGAGTTTACCCCTGGTGGTGATATCATCCCTGTAAAAAGTAATATCCAGTATCCCGTTCTTTACATGCTTCCCTGTGATTTTCTCGATATGCTCCCTTATTCGCGCAGCAAGCTCAACGCCGCGTGTCTGTATGCCCACTATGGCAAAATTATCCATATCATGAAAATCACGGACAACCTGCTCCGCCGTCTCACTGATAATTCTTTCAATATCAGATGAACTGAGAATTGTTTTTTCAGAAGCCATTATTTCACCTCTTTATAGTATTCCTGGACAGGCTTGACAGAGAGTTCCCCTGTATTCTTTATATGCAGAAGGCCGTTTATTGCAGCCTTCGCTCCTGCAACTGTTGTTGTTGACGGTATATGGTATCGCACCGCGGCCTGCCTGATCAGGTACGCGTCATCACGCGTAACCTTGCCAAGCGGGGTATTGATGACAAACTGAACATCGCCATCCTTAATCCTGTCCACAACATTCGGCCGGCCTTCGTTCACCTTGAACACATGCTCGCACTCAATGCCGTGCTCGTTAAAAAATTTAGACGTTCCCTTTGTGGCAATTATCTTAAACCCGTTTTCACTGAGCTTTTTCACATCCTCAATCATCTGCGCCTTGTGGTTATCGTTAAGGCTGAAGAATATGGTCCCGCTCATGGGCAGGCTGTCACCGGCTGCGAGTTCAGCCTTAAAGTATGACTCCCCGAAATTATACGAGATACCCATAACCTCACCTGTGGATTTCATTTCCGGCGAAAGCAGCGTGTCAACTCCCGGGAATTTGTTGAAGGGCAGCACGGCCTCTTTTACGCTTACGAAAGGGAACTTCTTCATCCCGGTAAGCCCGAAATCCCTGAGCTTTTTACCCAGCATAACCTTCAGCGCAATCTTTGCAAGCGAAACACCGGTAGTTTTTGAGACAAAAGGGACTGTCCTGGACGCCCGGGGATTGACCTCAAGTATATACAGATCTCCATTCTGAATTGCATACTGGATATTAAGGAGCCCTATGACTTTGAGCTCATGCGCAAGGGCCTTTGTGTGTTCAATAATCTGGTCCTGCAGATTCTGCGATATAGTCATTGGCGGAATAATACAGGCCGAATCACCGGAATGTATGCCCGCCTCTTCAACGTGTTCCATTATCGCGCCGATGTATACATCCTCGCCGTCGCATATTGCGTCAACGTCAACCTCGACAGCATCCTCAAGGAACCTGTCAACCAGTATGGGATGTTCGGGTGAAAGCTCAACAGCAGTGTTGATGTAATTCTGCAGGCTCGCCTCGTTGTATATAATGGCCATGGCCCGGCCTCCAAGCACATAGGAGGGACGGACAAGAACCGGGTACCCTATATCAGTTGCGATCTTCACCGCGTCTTCCTGGTTGTAAGCGATGCCGTTGTCCGGCTGCTTCAGTTTAAGTTTCTCGACTACCTTTGAGAACCGCTCCCTGTCCTCGGCCCTGTCTATTGAATCAGGCGAGGTACCGATAATCTTTACTCCGTTCTCCTCAAGCGGTTTGGCAAGCCGGAGCGGCGTCTGCCCGCCGAACTGTACAATTACACCATCCGGTTTTTCAAGTTCATAAATATGCAGTATATCCTCAAGGGTCAGCGGCTCAAAGTAGAGCCTGTCTGATGTGTCATAGTCAGTTGATACGGTTTCGGGATTCGAGTTGACCATGATAGATTCAATATCCTCTTCGCGCAGGGCGAATGAAGCGTGGCAGCAGCAGTAGTCAAACTCAATGCCCTGCCCTATCCTGTTGGGCCCGCCCCCCAGTATCATGATCTTTTTACGCTTTGAAGGGACCGATTCGTTATCTGAATCATATGCCGAGTAGTAATAGGGCGTATGGGCCTCGAACTCCCCGCCGCATGTATCGACAACCCTGAACCCGGGAATAAGACCGTGCTCCTTCCTGAATATGCGTATCTCCTGTTCGGCCATACGCAGCGTCATTGAATACTTCTTCTGGAAGAGCGGACCCTTTGAGTAAAGGTCAACCAGGTTCTTCCTGTTTATCATAAAACCAAGCTGCCTGTCCGAATAGCCCAGTTCTTTCATGCGTTTTACAGCGCCTATGTCAAGGCCGGATTTTTTGTATTCCTTTTCAAACACGGCCTCTGCGTCAATCAGTTCCTTCAGCTGGTCCAGGAACCAGCGGTCAATCCCGGTAAAACCTGCGATCCACTCAACACTCTTACCCCTTTTCATGGCGGCGTAGATGTAGAATATGCGCTCGGCACCGGGCCTTGTGAACTCTTTCTCGAAAGCGGCATTCCTTTCGTCCCCGGACATTAAATCCAGGAACCGGTCGAGCTTCAGGTTGCCGTCAGAACCGAATCCGAACCTGTCGATCTCCAGGGAACGGAGCGCCTTCTGGAACGACTCCTTGAACGTTCGCCCGATAGCCATAGCCTCGCCAACTGACTTCATCTGCGTGCCGAGCCTGGAGTCCGCACCCTCGAATTTTTCGAATGCCCACCTGGGTGTCTTTACCACTACATAGTCAATCGTTGGCTCAAACGAGGCCGGGGTCTCCCGGGTGATGTCGTTTGGAATCTCGTCCAGTGTCAGTCCCACTGCGAGTTTAGCAGCGATCTTCGCGATCGGGAACCCTGTCGCCTTCGATGCAAGGGCAGAGCTCCGGCTTACGCGCGGATTCATCTCGATTATCATCACCCTGCCGTCTGCGGGATTTATAGCAAACTGTATGTTCGATCCGCCGGTATCAACGCCGATCTCCCTGATAATTTTAATTCCGATATCACGCAGGTTCTGGTACTCGGCATCTGTAAGAGTCTGCTGCGGTGCAACAGTTATTGAATCACCAGTATGCACGCCCATGGGGTCAAAATTTTCTATCGAACAGATAATGACAACATTATCCTTTGTGTCGCGCATCACCTCGAGCTCGAACTCCTTCCAGCCGATGACAGATTCCTCAAGGAGCACCTGGTTTATCGGGGACTCATCGAGACCCTTCTTGACCAGGTCTACAAAGTCCTCCCTGTTATATACAATATTTCCACCGGCACCGCCAAGGGTAAACGCGGGCCTTATGATAATTGGAAGTTTTATTCTTTTGCAGATTTCAAGGGCCTCATCAACTGTCGATGCAAGCCCGGACTCCGGAACTTCAAGCCCGATGTTCAGCATGGCCTTTTTAAACAGGTCCCTGTCCTCGGCCTTCTTTATGGATTCTATGTTGGCGCCGATAAGTTCAACATTGTATTTATCAAGGACTCCAAGTTCGCCCAGCTTCATTGTAATGTTAAGGGCTGTCTGGCCGCCCACTGTAGGGAGTATCGCGTCGGGCCTCTCCTTCTCTATGATCTTTGTAAGCACTTCCGGAGATATCGGCTCAATGTATGTCCTGTCTGCAAGTTCAGGATCGGTCATGATTGTCGCCGGGTTGGAATTTACCAGGACAACCTCGTACCCTTCTTCCTTTAGAGCCTTGCATGCCTGCGAACCTGAGTAGTCGAATTCGCATGCCTGCCCGATCACTATGGGGCCGGAACCTATTATCATTATCTTTTTTAAATCTTCTCTTTTCGGCACCTTGAGCCCGTCCTTATACCTGCTGGATTATTTTCATTAGAATGGAGACATGTTAAAAGTACACTATTTTTCACGATAGCCCCTTAATTTAATAAAGTAAGGGATACTCAGCCGCAAAGTCACAGGGGAATAACTATTTTATTGTGTCCCTGCGGCAGATTTAACTTTATTTCACAGAATCAGGTTAACCTGGTTACAATTTCAAACTTCCATGAAATCATTTTCAAACAGGCTTTTTGTCAATAAAAATAGGTGAAAAAGAAGTTACGCGGAAGTTAAAAAAACGTAAGTGCAGCCCTGATAAAACTGGTAACAGGGGCCTGTTCGCGGGAATCCTCAAGAGTGTCCCTTACCTGCTTCAGAGTTTTACCGGCTTCATCATGAACCGTGTCCTCATTAACAAGTTTGGCAATTGTGCCGTCGCCTTTATTAATCTTTTCCGCAAATTCGCTTATGTTGTGAATCGTGTTTGCCAGTTCTTCACGGTTTTCCTGGATAACTTCGGCAAGCAGGGAGAACGGGTCACCAAGGGATGATCCGATCAGATCATTCTTCGATTCAACCTCACTGAAATACAATCCCTCTGACTCGGCTTTACCGGGATTGATTGAAATAATCCGGCCGCCAAGAGCAGTGGTGTTTTTCATGACAATCGTATAGTTTTCATATATTCTAAAATCCACATGCATCTTCAGCACAACCCTGACCCTGCTGTCATCAAGCAGCCTGATAGATATAACATTTCCGCCGTCTACTCCGTTGACCTGTACGTGATCGCCCTCGGAAAGGCCCTGAACCTCTTCAAATATTACGCTCATAGTATAATATGTCCGCGTATCAAAGAACTCACCTTTGATTACTGTAAAATATGTCAGCACGGCCATTGCAAAAAAGAAAACCACGCCCACGATGAATTCATTTATTCTTGTCATCTCTTTCCCTGTATAAGCATTTCACATTACCCTCGCTGAATGATAATGCATGCATCAATGCGAACTTACTAAATATACCCATTTTATATACAAAAATCAACCTATGACTCAATCGGACCTTTAAGGGAACCTTCAATAAACTGCCTCACTATGGGATTGCTGCTTCCCCTTATCTGGTCCGGGCTGCCGCATTCTATAATAGTCCCGTTATACAACATGGCTATGCGGTCAGCGATATTATAGGCGCTTACCATGTCATGCGTAACTACAATACTGGTTACTCCAAGTTCAGCCTGCATCCTTGTTATCATGTCATTTATTCTTGCGGACATTACAGGGTCAAGGCCCGATGTGGGCTCATCGTACAGGATCACAGCAGGATTACGGACAATAGCCCTGGCCAGGCCCGCTCTCTTTTTCATGCCGCCGCTTATATCCGACGGCATCTTATCTGCATCATCCAGAAGCTGCAGCAGTTTCAGTTTTTCATCAACGATCCTGTATATTTCACTCTTAGTTCCGAGTTTGTGTTCAACGAGCGGGAGCGCCACATTTTCCCTCAAATTGAGCCAGTTTATCAGTGCGCCTGACTGGAACAGAAAACCCATCTTTTCACGAAGGCGTGATCTTATCCTGGTACCAGCCCCGTTCATCTTTACTCCTTCAATCAATACATCACCCCTGTCAGGATCAAAGAATCCAGCTATATGCCGCAGAATGGTTGTCTTTCCCACGCCGGACTGACCGATTATCACGAATGTTTCGCCTTTTTCAATCTTCAGCGAAACAGAATCGAGTATTTTTTTATCACCAAAAGATTTATGCACATCAACAAGTTCTATCATAAAAATCCGCCATAGAATAACGAGGTGATGAAATACCCTGAAATCAGAATCATCAGCAGCGATGAAACAACCGATACACGCGTCGCGTGCCCCACGCCCAGTGCGCCGTTACTCGCCTTAAGGCCGTTCGCGCAGCTTATGGACGATATGATTACACCGAACACAATGCTCTTCAGCATGCAGACATACATATCCTTGAACCAGATTGATTCCTGTACCCGCCTGAAGTATGTCTCCATTGACATGCCCAGCTGGAAATAGCAGATAACAGCAGCGCCGATTACACCCAGGATGACAGTATAAATCGTGAGCGCCGGCATCATAAGCAGCATTGCAGCCATACGCGGCATAACAAGATATTTTACCGGGTTAATAGACATCATCTCCAGTGCATCAATCTCCTCTGATACCTTCATTGTTGCCACCTCCGCGGCCATTGCAGCGCCCGAAAAAGCCGTAAGTATTATCCCGGTCAGAAGTGCCCCCAGTTCCTTGTTCATTACATTTATGATCATCGTGGGAACAAAATCGCTCTGACCGTATGTCTTCAGCTGCAGGCCTATCTGGAGCGAAAAAATCATCCCCCCCAGGAGTGCTACAATTCCACAAACCATCATGCTCTTGACTCCCGAGACATACATCTGCTTGATGATCTCACGGCGTTTAAAAAAAGCGTGCCGCATCTGGATGATTGTATAAAAAATAAGAATCAGCGTAAACCCGGAAAAATTCACCTTGTATAGCAGGCTGGCCCCCATATTAGAAACCGTGTTCATAAAACTTTTCCGGTATGATATCCTGTAATCTTCAGGCATACTAAAACCTCACACTGGCGTATATGCTGTTTCCCATGTTATAGCTGTTAAAATCTCCATGTTCGCTGCTGAAACCTGTATATGCAAAACTGTTCTCACCGTAATCATCACCGCTGCCCGGGGCTTCCGCTGCCTCAACCCCGGTACCTTCGCCGACACGCACAGGAATCCAGAACAGGCGCAGGTAACTCCCCCCGGACTTTTTCACATAACCAAAGGCATGCGCCAGCATACAGAACTCGGTGACCCCGCCACCCCTGCTCGTGTAGTTCAGCAGCAGCGGAACCTTGATCTTCATAAAATCAGCACCCCATACCTGGTAGTATGTCCGCAGCAGTATACCCATGTGCTTTACCCCGTCGGGCCTCACCCTGTACTCAAAGAGGCTCCAGAACGGCTGGTACATCCTTTCGTATCCCGCGGTATCCCTGAACGGAAGGAGCGACAGGACATTCAGGGAATAAAAACCTGAATCGCTCCACTCGACCTGCACCAGGGGCCACGCCTTGAAGTACCTCCACGACCTCCCGTAGAAATCGTGCGTGTACGAATAGTCGCGTTTGAAATACCAGAATAAAAAGCATGAAACATGATATGCAGCCTTAACGTCTGCGCTTTCATCAGTTATGCGGAAATAGAGCGGTGTTACAAAAAAGCTTTCGTAGTTTTCAGCGGTGTACCTGCCGTAAAACGGGAAGAATATCCGCTTCCTCACCCTGGGGTTGTCGCAGTCGCGTATCTGCACCAGCGGCCACGGAAGGTTGTACTCCCGGTCGTTGGTCACGCTGTCATACCCCCAGGAAAAAAACGGCCACAGCACCGTGTGCGAGGTAACCTTATCCTCCCTGCTCCACTTTGTGCCGTAAAACGGGAAGAAAAAGAAGGTGTACCTTGTATCATCCTTCAGGTAGGTCTCCCTGTAATTAATCAGCAGGAGGTAAGAGTATGTATCATACCACCCCTCCTTGCTTTTGTGCGAATAGAACGGCAGCACCCTGAATGTTTTCCTTTTACCGGATTCATCGCCGCCCCATGCAATAAGCGGCCAGAAGAGGGCAGTTCCGCTGTAATCGCCGTCTTCAAATTCAGTGTAGACCGGGACAAGTGAGACTATCCCCAGCAGAAGTGTCTGAAGTGTAAAAATGCCCGGAGGTGGAAAAACAAAGAAGAGCAGGAACCCGGGAAACACCCAGGGCGAGATCCTTTCATAGGCAAACTTACCCTTCATGGTCCCGCCTGCAGGGTAAACAAGAAGGTAATTATCGGAAGCGGATGTTCCCTCGCCATACATGAAGAGCGGGAAGAGCCCGGTATCATAATCCTCACTGCTTTTATTCTGATTATAATCGACTGAATAGTAAAGGCCCAGGAGGCCGGTCACGTTGTTGTATCTTTCAGTCCTGTACCTTGTAAAGATAAAGGGCATCAGCGATGCATCGAATTCAAGTTCAGGTGAGACTGTATCCATGTAGAACGGGCGGTAAACGACACTGCGGGTTTCAGCATCTGCGGTTTTTTCGTAGAAGAACCATATCCAGTCTGCATTATCAGGGGAAATCTTTTTCTCTGCCGCAGAAACAGCCGTCAGCGCGGCAGGAATAATCAGGAGTGCGCTTGCCGCTTTTATTATAAAAGATCTCATCAGACGCACAGCTCCCGGGAACCGCCTTTCATGAACCGGACAGGGATATATCCCTGATTCTCTCGATCACATTGTAAAGCTTTAACCTGTCATCATTGGATATGGTCTCGAAACGGACACCTGAAAGGTAGACTGATTCTGAATCCGAATTCTTAAAAAAGCCCCAGACTTTCTGAACTGCTGTTACAATCTTCAGGCTGTCGATCACAATCTCGACAGAATAGCCCTTAGCTTTGTCAACAGCACTAATTTCATCACCGGGGTTTGAAATCTCGAACGCAAGCCCCCCGGCCGAGAGATCTACAATACTGCCCCGTATTATTATACCTGTATTAATCTCGACGTAAGCCCTTTCGGGATTAAGAATACAGGTGGAGTATCTGTGCTCTTTTCTGTTGCCATTATTCATTATATATAACCGTTACTGGATAATACGGCCTCTTAACAGCAAAAATCAACTAATATTTTATGACCATCAGGTCAGTCTTACCCTGTTTATTCAGCTGTTGCCCGTTGATGCCCCCGGGCAGTGCATGACAGCCGGCTAAAGGGCCGCGGTGAGGCTTATTAAAAATAATATAACAAAGAAGAATTTATTGACATACCCGGTACGGCATAATAATATTATACTGTAATTATATTGGAGGATATTTAATGAAAAAAATCATTTCATGCATGGTATTGATGTTCTTTATATCACCGGTTTTTTCTCAGGACGGGAATAAGGACCAGGATAAAAAACTCGATAATGACAAGGTTGTGCAGCAGATATATTCTGAAGAGGTCCTTGAGGATTTTGAATCAACCTCGTATACACCCGATAAAAATCTCAAATTTGACATAACAAACCAGCAGGTTGCGGACCTTCAGATAAGGGACCAGTTTCCTGCGCAGTATGATAATTCAAAGAAGTACCTGGGCGTTAAATGTTTCGGCAGGCTGGGAGACATCTTCCGCATAATCCCTGCGAAGGAACTTGTTATTAAAAAATACTGCAAGAGCATAAACGTATGGGTCTACGGCAAGAATTTTTCAGGCGAGCTCCAGTTTGTGGTACAGGATGTCGAGGGTACAGTACATAATATCTCTTTCGGCAAGCTTACCTTTAACGGCTGGAGAAAACTGACAACCCGTATAAAAAGCAAGGTAAAGCAGCAGAACGAGTACCTGGAACAGGAGAAGACTTTCAGGATACTGTATATCCTGTATAAACCCTCTAATGATACACAGGTTCCGATCTGGCAGTATTTCTATCTTGATGATATTACCGCGACAGTGCGCGACAAGTACAAGGACAACCAGAGCGACTCATGGGGTATAGGATTCGAAAACAAAAACGAGGGCAGCAAGTAGCCCTTAGACACTGCCCGGCACCGGAACTATCATTGGACTTCCCGTTGCCGGGTTCACAAGACTCATAAATTCCGCGTCATAAAGTTTATTCATGATTTCCGGTTTAACCACACTTCCGGGCGCCCCTTCAATAAAAATTCCGCCGTTCTTTACACAGACAATCCGTGAACTGTAATTAGAAGCGCAGTTAACGTCATGAAGCGCGCAGATAACAGTGGTACCCGACCTGTTAAGGTCCCTGAGTATATCCATAACCATAGTGGAATGCCTGTAATCCAGGTTTGAAACAGGCTCATCAAGTATAATAATGCCGCTGTTCTGCACCAGCGCCCTGGCGACCTGCACCAGCTGGAACTCACCGGTCGACAGCTCATTGACTGATCTCTCCATAAGATGCATTATGCCTGTCCGCAGGGCCATTTCATCTACAAGATGAATACCCTTCACTCCAGCCCGTACAGGACCGCTATGGGCAAACATTCCGAAGCCCAGGAAACTGCGTACTGAAAATGCGGGAACATTGCCTGTAATACGCATGACAACAGAAAAATTCCGTGCAAGCTCCCTTGCGCCGAAACCATTTATCTCCCTGCCGCAGAAACTTACCGTGCCTGACGCAGGCGCGAGCATACCGGCAAGCAGCCTGATAATCGTGCTTTTGCCTGCACCGTTAGGCCCTATAAATGAAACGAACTCCCCGCCGGCAACGGCAAGGTCAAGTCCCCGGATAAAAATATTAATGCCGTAGCCGGCGCTCACAGAACTTATGGAAAAAAGGTCAGCCATCTCAGATCTCCGGCCTGTTTTTAACAACATAGAAGAGAAAAAATATACCGCCACAGAATCCTGTGACCACCCCTGCAGGTATCTCGTAAGGAACAATCACGGTTCTGCTGAAGGCATCGGCCAGTACAAGGAATGATCCCCCGGCTACTGCCGAAAGCGGGACCAGCCTGGAATGGTCAGGGCCGGCAGCCATCCTCACCAGGTGCGGCACCATCAGGCCCACGAAGGGTATTATCCCGCCTAACAGAACAGACAACGCGGCAAGTACCGACGCGAGAAGAATTATGATCCGGAGTTCGGAATCTGCGACCCCCGAGGAGAAGGAAAAGGTCCGCCCGATTGATATGATGTCAAGGTGCCCGTGGAACAGCGCCAGGATAAACATAACGCACAGTATGCAGAGGCATATCCAGGTAACGGGAACATTTCCCTGGTACGAAAGGTCACCCATGAGCCATATAATTATCCTGTGCACATCCTCTGACCTGGCCATGGCGAAGATGAGCATGACCGATGAGGAGAATATAAAACTCAGGGCCACGCCTGAAAGTATAAGCCCGCTCCCGGTGATCCCCCTTACAGCGGAGACCGCATAGATGAGCAGAATACCCAGCAGGCTGCCGCAGAAAGCCATAAGCATAACCAGGGCAGGCCCCATGCCGGTAATCACACCTGCAGAAATTCCCAGGGCTGCGCCGCCCGAAATCCCGGTAATGAACGGGTCTGCAAGTGGATTCCTGAACACAGACTGGAAAGCAACACCGCTGACCGAAAGTGCGGCACCGGCAAACATGGCGATAATGACCCTGGGCAGCCTGAGCTTTAAAATAACCTCGGACTTAAGCCCGCAGTCACCATTAAGCAGGCAGGACAGGATATCAGCCGGGGAGACAAACTCGCTGCCCAGCGAAAGCCCTGCAGCCGCGGCAGCAAGGGGAAAGATTATAAAAAGGATGAGCTTAATCCATTTCTTCACAGTTTATCTCCGCGAAAAGCGACGATATTTTTTCAACAGCCTCAACATACCTGCCCGGTGAATAGTACGGGATTGAGGTGTCACCCGCCGCGAAT
The DNA here is from genome assembly GCA_035403465.1 of Spirochaetota bacterium. Classification (GTDB taxonomy): domain Bacteria; phylum Spirochaetota; class UBA4802; order UBA4802; family UBA5550; genus JAAYBQ01. The sequence continues at coordinate 38,981 of DAONFG010000008.1, forward strand.
ATGTTATTATTACGGCTGAAACGCACATGCCTGTAACCTTTAAGCATATCGCGCATAAAGTCCCTGTCAGCAATGCTCATGGTGATAACGGCATCGGGGCTGCTCATGAGCAGTGATTCCATGCTGAGTATCGGGTACGCGGTGTTTTCATTTTTAAAAATATTTCTGCCCCCGGCTGATTCTATTATGGAATTAATGTACGAGTTACCTGACACGGTGATGAGCGGTTTTGCCGATACAAGAAACACAATGCGCGGCGCGTGTCCCGGTTTCTTTATAACTTCAAGTCTTTCCCTGTATGATTCAACCATCCGCTTCCCGTACTTATCTTTACCTATGAGGTCAGCAAGCTGCAGGTAACCGGCACAGATATCATCAAAATTAAAGACCCGGCCCGACCTGTAGTAGCGCAGCCCGAACCGGTCAGCCAGGGCCGAGGTCTGTATGCTGTCCTCGTCTGACACAAGAACAATGTCGGGCCGCAGGCTGATTATCCTCTCCATGTCAGGCTGCACATAGCTCCCCACAACTGCGGCGTTTCCCCTGTATCCCGGGTTGAACATGGTCACACCAACAAGCAGGTCAGCGGCGCCCAGGTCATTCACCTGATCAGTGAGCGACGATGAGAGCGAAACAATGCGTTTTACCGGTCCGCTGCCTGTACGTGCAGGGCTGCTGCCGGTTACAAGGAAGAGCATGGATAAAAGTATAATGAAGATAATGATGAATAAATTATAAAAGGGTTTCATAACTTTTACTCTTCTTTCCCATACCCGTGAGCATGCGGCCCCCAGTGCATAACTCTCCATTTTTTGCGATTCGTTGTAAATGGATAAGGATCAGCTATATGCAGATCATCAATATTAACTTTATAATATTTGTTATTATAGAATCCCAGGTCATTGAACGCGAAGTAATAAAAGTTCTCTTTTGTGCCCATGTAATACCAGACAGCAACCTTAGGTTCCTGCCAGTGTTTTGTCAGCTCCATCAGCTCGTTTCCGGAGACTATCGCGGCAGATTTACAGCCAGGATATGTAAATATCAGTAAAACGGCAAAACACATGTATATAGTTTTAGATTTCATCATATGTTATTCTGTAAAAAGTATTTCAATAAAACAAATCCGGTTCTCATTATGCATTTCGGCACAGCCGATGCCAGGTGTCATCAAAAATTTAATAAACTGTGCATGCCGGCGGTGAATTAAAAGCAGATTCAGTGTGTTATAATTCCGGTTCCAGGCTCATTGCTTTGAACTTTTAGTTTAAATATAATGTCCGGATCATTTTTCGCAACAATGTGCCCTGCCCCCGAAAAGTGTATTACTGATACAGGGATGAAATCATGTAATTATTATATTGGAAGTGTTACCGATGTGTAACTACAAAACTGTTACCCATGTCTCCGGCATACACCTGAGCATTGCGTATAACGTCTTAACATATAACGACATCGCGCGGCCTTTTGCGCGATGTGGCGAAGCCCGGGAGAGTCTTTTCGCCAGCGCTGTGGGTAAGCTTTGTTATGCGATGTAACCGAATTAGTTTAAGTTTATTCGCTTTAAACCCACGGACGGGCGAAAAGCTGAGAAATGTTTACAAAGTATGCTGAATTTCATAAAGACTTTTTATAGCTTTAATTTCATTGGCTTTTATATTTGCTTCTTCTCTTAAATCATATTCTATTTGAAGTCCAAGCCAGAAATCAGGTGTTGTCCCAAAGTATTTTGAAAATCTTAATGCAGTATCTGCTGAGATACTTCTTTTGCCTTTTATAATCTGTGAAATTCTTGTAGGCGGAATATTTGTGTCTTTTGCAAGTCTATATGCAGTGACATGATATTCTTTTAAGAATTCTTCATCTAATATTTCGCCTGGATGTATATTTTTTATCTTCTTCATATCGTTACCTATCAATGATAATCTACAATTTCAACATCAAAAACATTTGAGTCTTCCCAACGAAAACATATTCGATATTGATCATTTATATGGATACTATATTGATTCTTTCTGTCTCCTTTGAGCTTTTCCAATCTATTAGCTGGCGGCGCCAGCAAATCCTTTAATTCTTTTGCTCTTTGAATATCTTCAGAAAATTTCTTCGAATACTCCTGGTTCCAGATCTTTTCAGTTTCTTTGCATTTGAATGATTGTATCATAAGGTATGATAACGCGTTACGTTAATATTGTCAATTATTTTTCTTTAAAAGCGGGCAGGACGCCCGCCAAAGGTTTTTTTACGGTTATTTCGCATAACGTCTTGCTTACACGCAATGCGTATAAGCATGCAAAACATACCTTAACACGCAGTAAAAATGTACATAACAGATTATAAGGTTTTACCGTGTAAGATATACAAATTATTCCCTACCACCTGCGCACTGTTTTGTCAAGGGACAATATAATTATTAATGTATTAGAACTTTATATTCGGGAAAGTGCATTGCGCAGGTGTTAAGTGAGCGGCCGGTGTTTGGAATATGCTGCTTTTTGTATCAGCGGGATTTCTCACGTTCGTTAAAAATGGCAAAAATGTAACGGCGGGCGCGCACCATGCGGCCGGGTTCGGCAGGCCCGCCAGCCGGACAACGGGCGATCCAAACCGGCAGCCCGGGCGGAAATAAAATAAAGGTGTTTTCAAAGATCCATTATAACCTGATATTTATAACGCGCTATACACTGTATACGTCCGGAACTTCAAAAAAGAAAAAATTTTTTTTGAATAACATAAAAATATTACAGGTGTGCTTAAAATTCATGAAGTTATAAAGAATATGCAGAGTCAGTGGATACGGGGCAGCTTCGTGATGGATTCGTAATGGCTTCGACCTTCCCGTGTGGCCGGGAATGAAAAAATTTCACCGGTGAACCGGCTGATCTGCCCGCTTAATGCAAAAGAGGGTATCGATAGAATGAAAATAAATTAAGCCTGTTGTCAGCGGCGCTCAGTTTTATTCCGTGTGAGAGTTTTATCTAAATCTCCTGTAAAGGAATTCGGGGCAATGTTGCAGCATGCTGTTACTATCCTGGCAGCAGTTTCTCTATCAGATACGGCTCTTAAAAAATCAGACAAGCGTGACAATCTTATCCTCCCTGGCGCAGCTGATACAGTATCTCAGTCCCTCTTTCCTGTTTTTAACCGGAACATAGAAATGGTCGGCTGAATGAATATCCTTACCACATTTTGCGCATTTCATATTTTACACCCTGCTTAAGAATTATTTTACCTGCCGTAAATCCCGTAATACAGGTAATCTTATTAATAAATCGGAAAAAACCGGGCTGCCGTTGATAATTAATCCCCAGGGGACATAAAAAAACATCAATTATTGTCAAAATCTACCGGGACGGCTAAAAAGTTAATGACTATCTGCTTAAAAAATAAAATTTTCTTTACATCAGGTAAAACTGCACTAGGATCGACTTAATTTTCATGCAATAGGGGGTTTTTATGCCGGTTAAGGCTAAAAGCACAACAACAAAGCCAGTAAAGTCAAAAGCAGCCAAAGCAAAGACAACAAAATCACGCAAAAATATAAAGAAAACCAATCTCACAAGGCTATATAACCAGATGCACAAACTGGCTTCTGATGCTGTCGACAACGAGATCATGAAAAGATTTAAAGTCCTCATAGACGCCGTAGAAGAGGACCTACCTAAAACTCATATTGATACTCTTATAAGCGAACCAAAGTCAGCAGATATATCAGTTTTCCCCGAAGGACTTCTTCCCTATGTAAAACACTTTATTTACATGGTAAAACGGGACAGGGTAAGCAAGAAGTAATAACGAATGAAGATCAGGCTTAAAGTATTTGCATCAATCCGCGACATCTGCGGTTTTGACGAAAAAGAAATAACACTTTCCGAAGCATCCACACTTGACGGATTAATCGACAGCCTTGCTGCACAGTATAAAGGCCTTGGCGAAAAACGCGGCTCGCTGCTCATGGCGGTTAATGCGGAATACAGCACCGGCGGCACAATACTGCGTGACAATGATACAGTTGCACTCTTCCCGCCCGTAAGCGGAGGCTGAATGAAAAATATCTACATACAGCAGGAAGTACTCGATCCGGCCATGATTCTTGAAAGCGGTATAAATCCCGGTGACGGGTCTGACATACTCTTCTGCGGCAGGGTAAGGAACAACTCCAGGGGAAAGAACGTTAAATATATCGATTACCAGGTCTACCCCGAAATGGCCGTACGGGAGATGGATAAAATCGCAGACGAAGCCATTCTGAAGTGGAACCTGAACCGGTGCGTTATTGTTCACAGGTACGGACGGGTCATGCCCGGTGAATCGTCTATTGTTATACTTGTATCATCTCCGCACAGGGAGGAATCATACATCTCATCAAAGTACATCATTGACGAGATAAAAAAACGCGTGCCGGTGTGGAAGAAGGAGTGCTACGACGACGGATCTGAATGGATAGGCGACCGAAACTGATCACTCGACCCATTCCTCGCCGCTTTTGCGCAGGCGTATAGCACCCCGGGCCTCCATATGCCTGACTGCCTCAATAATTGCCTCCCTGTATTCAAGGACCTCTTTAAGCTTAACAGCACCCATACGGTTCATCTCTTCAATAATATCCGTGGCCCGGTTCTGGCTCATGTTCCTGAGGAACCTGAACCTTATTTCATCCTCCGCCCCCTTGAGGGCAAAGGCGATCAGGTAATCATCATTCAGCTCGTCAATAAGCAGCCTCATCTCGGCGTTTGAAAGTGAAGCTATATTCTCAAAACTGAAAATCCTTTCCGAAATCTCCTCTGCCACCTGCGGCATTGTGATTCCAAGACTGTCCAGTATCTTCTTTTCACTATCGCTGCTCATGTGGCCCAGGATTGAAACCAGCGAGCTGATGCCGCCTGCGTGACTCTCGTCTTCCTCTGCGCTTTTCATTGTCCTGTACCGCTTACGAAGCGCCCTGGCAACTGCTACTGCGGCTTCAGGGGAGACATTCTTCATGCGCGCAAGTTTAAGCCCGGCCTCCCTGGCCTTGTCTCGCGGGAGTTTTTTCAATATTTCACCGGATGTCTTCGGCGGCATAAAGCTGAGGACAAGTGAAATCATCTGCGCGGGTTCATCTTTCACAAGTGCAAGTATCTCGTCAGCTGTGAGTTCAGAGAGGAATTTAAACGCGGATTCAACGTCCTTGCTTTCAATTTTCTTTATCATCTCGTCGGCCTTCTCCTCGCCGAACGACTCTTCTATGATCTTTCGCGCCCTGTTTATTCCCCCGGATGATGTCCTTGCAGACTTTTTCAGCTCGATCATGAAATCACCTATAAGTTCCTCCCTTTCGCTTTCAGGAAGCGACTTCATTTTAATCATCTCCGCAGTAAGCCTTTCAACGCTTGTTTCATCAAGGTGTTTCAGTATATCCGCGGTAATCTGCGGCCCCAGGAGCATCAGGAGCGCAGCTGCCTTTTCCGGGCCTTTCATGTCAAAAATGGATCTCATTTAAAAACTCCGTCATGGAATAAACACGATTATTATCATAATCTTATCAATATAGCCTAAAAATCAATTACTATAGCATCTTTCGATTGAATTAATACAATCTTTGTCATTCCGGTTTTGCATCATCCAAATATGCAAATACCGTAATCTTAATGAAATTCATAAATATTAGGCTACACTGACAGATTCATAAAGATTTCCCACAAGGGGACTTCCGAAGGCCGCCGGCAGTGCAGCCACGATGGCTGCCTGCAAGTGCGAAACAGGATGTTTCTATAATGCTTGCCTTCGCTGCCGCTACGGCCGGAATAACAGCGTGCTAATTCATTCGTTAACTTCTATAATCTGCCCGATTTTTATTGACAGATATGGACAAAATCAGCCGATTATCTATTGTATACTGTTACCGGAAACATATAAAATGAAGATAGAATCTCCACAATCATACCAGAATGAAATAATCACCGCTGTCAGAAACGAGAGCGATATTGTTTTTGTGTCCTACTCCGCCCTTGAAAAGACCGAGGAAAAGATAAAGTTCGCCCTTGCAAAAATCCTGGAAAAGCATAACAGGATAGACCTCTTTACTCCCATATATTCCTGTATTAAAGAGCTGATATCAAACGCAACAAAGGCCAATGCGAAAAAAATACTCATGGAGGAGGGTGTAATAAAAAATCCCGACGACACCGAAGAGGTGGTGCGCAAGGTGCGTTCAATCCTGAACGAGAAGTCCCTGCTTGAATACGGGATAAAGGCAAAACAGCACAAGATGTCCACGAGGATTTACCTGAAGGTCTTTAAAAAACATCTTTTCATCGAGGTAATCAACAACATCCCCATGACAAAAAAAGATATGGCCAAGGTAAACGACAGGATAAAAAAATCATCAAGGTATGACAACATCGCGGAATATTTCATGGACAATCCCGACCCCGAAGCTGAGGGCATGGGACTGGGACTTTCAATGGTTGTTGTTCTCCTGAAAAATATTAATATCACGCACAGAAACTTTGTTATCACCACTGACGGTACAACAAAAACCTACGCAAAGATGCTTATCCCGCTAAGCTGACACATGCCTATCCCAGTTTTTTCGCACGTCTCTTTTTAAGGGGATACACCCCGTAAGTTGAGTCGATCTCATTCAATGCCTGGGCCCTGTCAGGCACCGCGTAACATATAAATGTATCAGACTCCTTCACTGTGAAGACTTCAGCATAGCGGATCCTGTCCCCCGTTGCCCTTGACCTTGAGTTCATGTATATAACAAGCTGGGAACCGCCAGTCACGCCGTCTATCAGCCCCAGGTTTACAAGTATACCCTCTTCTTTAAGTTTCAGGATCCTGCCGCTGTACGGGATAGTATCATAAAGTTTTACCGCGGTTTTCATCGAAACAGACCCCAGGTTCTCCCTGCCCTTGCCCGTGACCTCGAATTCGCTTATAATGTATCCCTTGTTCATATCCATGAGCCTGCAGTTCACATTAAGGTAATCATCAACCTCGTACACGTTGCCGTACACGATAAAGTCTATACCCTCACCGTTGCTGTCCCTGTAATCTTTAAGTTTCCTGATCGACTCAAACAGCGCGTCCCCGCCAGACCGGAGGTCACCGGCAACAGACTCCCGTTCCCTTAGTCCCACAACGCGCATCCTCCCGAACTGCTGCATAGCGAACGAAATATTACGGGCAACAACCCTGCCGGCGTCGGGATGATCCGTAATTCTCCCTGCACTGTCAAAGTTCAGCACCAGGACACGCGGCACATTCCTGGGGGCTACGTCATTTGCGTATCCCTCGCGGTTATACAGCCTGTCGCGGCGCTTGACTATGGCAAGGTTGAGCGCATCCTGTGTCCTGTAGTCAGGGTACTGCTGCAGCAGGTTTTTCATTTCATCAATCATAAGTTCATTGTAATCGAGTATGGAATAATAGCTGATCAGCTGCTCCCGGACCTCTTTGTTCTGGGGGTTCAGGAAGAGCGCCCGCCGCAGGTAGTATATTGCGTTGTCATGGAGGCTCTCCCGTTTATTAAGACGCGAAAGTTCTATATTCTCGTTGCTCAGCATAACCCTTGCAGGGTGGGCTGACTTGTAGTCATTAAGTATCAGGAAATCCTCGATTTTACCTTTAAGCATGGCGTCCGAGGGGAACCTGACATAGGCCTGGAGCATATATTCAATCGCCCTGTTCCTGTCACCTGAAAGTTCGTAAGCAAGTGAAAGGCTGTAGATAGTTGACCTGTTGGCCGTTATGGAGACCGCCCTGGACAGGTAATTAACTGCAGCCGCGCACTTCTCCCTGTATTCGCCGTCATTGAATGAACCGCCGGTTGCCTTTTCGGAATTCATGTTGTCGGCTTCCATGAGGTAGATCATCCCCATGTTCCTGTTGGCCTCATAGTTGTCAGGGTTAATCGAAAGCGCCCTGTTATACGATTCCCTGGCCTCGTCCATTGACCCGGTATCACCTGTCTTCAGGTAATTCCTCAGCAATATGTCGCCGTATTTTATATATCCTGCGGGTGCGTCACTCTTTGAGTCAATGGCCTTTTCCACATATTCCCTTGCCTCTTTAAGCCGGCCCTCGTCGATCTTGATGTCGGCCATGAGCAGCAGTGCCGGGTAATGGTACGGGTTGCTCTTGAAAATATTGGCAGCTTTCCTCTTTGCCCATACTGTCCTGCCCATCCTGTAATACACGTACGCAAGACCGTACTGCGAGTCCAGGTTATCTCCCGATATCTCATAGGACTTTTCAAAGTAACCTATTGCCTCGGTGAACCTCCCCGTATCAGTAAGCACCATTCCTATACCGTTAAGCGCATCAACCGATTTTGCGTCCAGCCTGAGAGCGTCAAGAAACATGTCAAGGGCCTTGTCGTAAACTCCCAGCGCGTAGTATGATTTACCCGCACCTATCAGCGAGTCTGAATAACGCGCATTGATCCTCAGTGAATTGACGAAACTGAAAATAGCCCTGTCATACTCGGTTTTATTGTAAGCGTCCCAGCCCTTTTTATTGAAGGAAATGGCGTTTTCAGCATTGGATACATATAATCCCGGAACAGAAAGAAAAAACAGGAGCGCAAGAGGAATAATCGCCAGACGGATTTTACTTTTCTTCAACACGGGGCCTCCGGGCAAGGTTAGTAAGTCATCAAATGATACACCCGGCTTGAAGCAAGTCAACAAATATTCTTCAGGTTAAAATCTGTTTGACCTGTGACTCTATAAGTTGTATCTGTTTCATGAGGGCAGTAAATAAATGACTCATAAAATCACATCCAATGTATGGGCAGCGGGAGGCGATAATTCAGCACCGTCGGATGCCGCTGTCTATCTTGTAAAAACAGGAACGGGCGCTGTCCTCATCGATTCCGGCACAGGGCGCGGGACTGAAAAAATACTGTCCAATATCAGGGCTGCGGGCGTTGAACCCTCAGACATCGAATACCTGTTTCTGACACACTGCCATTTTGATCACACCGGCGGAGCAGCTGGAATTAAGGCGATAACCGGCGCAAAGGTGATCGCACATGAACTTGACGCAGTTTTTATTGAAAGCGCCGACCCGGTAGTAACGGCCGCGTCATGGTATAACACAAAAATGGAGAGGGTAACTGTCGACATAAAGATTCCAGGTAAAAAATACAGCTTTACTTCGGGCAGTACCGAATTCAAGGTCTATCACACGCCGGGACACACCCCGGGTTCATGTGTGGCAACAATCCATTCCGACGGCATGCTTGTGCTGTTCGGCCAGGACATACACGGCCCGCTCCATCCCGACCTGAAGTCAGACAGGAAGGACTACATGGAGTCACTTGCGTTCATTGCATCACTCGATGCAGAGATACTCTGTGAAGGCCACTACGGCGTGATAACGGGCAGAAAGAAAGTACGGGAATTCATCGAGTCATTCATACGGTAAAACGGGGAAACAGTGAAAAAGAAGATAATAGTATCAGGTGCTGATAAGAGAGTCAATCCATGGCTTGCCTTCATGCTTTCACTCGCTGTCACAGGGCTCGGCCAGGTCTACCGGGGCAAGGCTGCAAGGGGTACAGCTTTTCTGCTATTCAGGGTAATTGCGGTGATATCTGTTCCATGCTATTCAGTGCTTAACCCTGAGTCGAATGTTGCTGCCGAAATCGCCGCTGCAATTACCGCTTTCCTTGTTATTACGATCCTCAGCCCGGCTGAAGCTCTTGTGTGCGCCCTGCAGTCAGGCGGGAGCATTAAGAAAAAAAAATACAGCAGCGCGGGATACTACATTGTATTTTCAGCTGTATCCCTGGGCATCACCGCACTCTCCCTGGTCCTCTTCTTTTCATGCTTCTCCTTTTTCAGGTCATCTTCCGCGTTTAATCCTCTTGTCGAACCGGGCGACATACTGATTGCAAATAAAATCAAACGTGTGTATACACGCGGTGAGTCCGTATTCGACATGAACTACTCGCTGCTCCGGATTATTGCACTCCCCGGCGAAACGGTGAGTTACAAAAACCGTATCCTGTCAGTAAATGGTGTGGATCTGCACCGCGCGATTTACACTGAAGACGAACTCAACTCGCTTAACCTGACCGATAACAACGTTACATCAGAATATAACGGTCAGTACAGGTATGCGGTGATTCCCTCAATGGAAAAATTTACAATCACCATGGAAACATCCGGCAGTGAATACTGTGCCGCATCCGATGAAAGAAAAGACGCAGGCAGCTTTACTAAAATTCCGGCAGGGGCAATCGCAGCATCATTCGAAGGTGTACTTATATCACCATCGAGAAAAATTGTACTGGTCACGCCGCAAATGCGTTCAAGATAAAGCACTTAAATTTAATTAGAACCCTATTTATTCTTGACTTGGAAGTTCACCTGATTTACTGTAAAGATCTGTTTTTAACATCCACAAAATCGGAGGATAACATGGTATTAATTACCGGTTCAAATTCACTACTGGGAAGAGCCATTGTTGATATATTCCTGGAACATGGCGAAAAAATCAGATGCTATGACCAGTACAGACCTGAAAAACTTCCGGAAGGTGTTGAATTTATACAGGGTGACCTTTTTTCAGCCAAGCGTCTGACCGCTGCCTGCAAGAATATTTCAACCATAATTCACCTGCAGGACAAAAGCAGGACCAAAAGCATCAGCCGCGGTAAAATGAAAAAAATCAATATAACGGGAACAAAAAACCTGCTCTTCATGGCACGCAAGGCAAAGATCAAAAGAATAATTTTCCTCTCCTCCTATGCCGTTTATGGAAAAACAAAATCATTCCCGACCAGGGAAGAGGATATAAAAAAACCATATCTCCCTTACGGGAAAGACAAGCTCAAAGCTGAAAAGTTATGCGAAACATTCGCGAAGAAAAACAAGATGGATCTTACCATCATGCGGCCTTCAGTAATCACAGGTCCAGAGGTTAAGGATTCAGCAATGCTGATAACCCTGTATATGGCAATGGGCCTGGGCAACGACAACATCATGTTCATGTCAGGCGACGGCGACAACAGGTTCCAGCTTCTTGCTCCCCGTGATGCTGCCGAAGCGTTCTACCTTGTATATAAGGCTGGCGATAAAACAACAGGTATGGTTTTCAACATCGGGTCTGATAATGTGCTTACACAGATGGAGCAGATCGTTAAAATCAAGGAAGAGAAAAAACTCGATTTTGCAATAAAACACCTGACCAGGGTAAAAGCCCTGCTCTACGCTATTGCCTTCAAACCATCAAAGCTGAACTATTTTACCAGGGAACACCGGATGTATATCTTCAACAATGTATTCCTTGACTGCCAGAAGCTGAAAGAAGCAACAGGCTGGAAACCCCGGAAAACCAATATGGACATCATATCCGATACGGTTGACTGGTATAAGAATAAACTCGACAAATAAATTAAAAAGCCCCTGAACGGGGCTTTTTTAATGCAGATGATTTTTTTTATCATCATCACCAATATACTCTATGGAACTGAACTTTTCCTTTTCCTCTTTCTTTCCCCTGTTAAACGGGAACGTTACAATACGCAGAACAGCCTGCCCCAGCTTTATAAGAAGCAGAAGGAAAAGCTGGCCCGCACTCCCCTCGCCGCCGGGCTCGAATGTCAGCGTAAGCTGCGCCTTCTTCATGTCCTGCACCGTCAGTTTCTTATCCTGCCGGCTCATCTGCTTCATCAGTTTCCGGGCTTCTTTTTTATCCATCTTGAGCGACTTCTTGTTCTCATGGTATTTCCCTGAATGCACCACAAGCATGAAGAGCTCATTGTCCTTCATGAGTTTTTCTTTTAATGCGGCAATTCTTGCAAGGTATGATTTCAGTTCAGCCTTTTTGTCGTCGGATGCATCATAGAGCATTTTAACGTACTGCCCCAGGAAATAAACCTGCTTGAAAATTTTCTCCTTATCGTCAATATGCATGTACCTGAAATCTATGGTTTCAATCTTCTTTATCCAGTGAAAAATATTTTCAAGGTTTTCATACGAAACATCATAGAGGCTATCTGTTTTAAGGTCGCCAACCTCGATGTAATTTGTGGCTACCTTCCTGAGGTCCTTGAAGATGTTGGATGAGTATTCAAGCATGATCCTGTAAATACGCTGTTCTGCGTTAGAAAGCGGTTTTTCCAGATCATTTGGATTTTTCATTATCTCTTTTATCTGCTTGATGTTAAGCGTGGTGGGATCAACTTCAAGGCTCTCACCGGCAAACACCTGTTTCAGGTCGTAAAAATCAGGTTCAGGATTTTCATCACCTATTTTAAGAATATGCAGTTTGATTGGTCCGAGCTTTTCCTGCATTTCGAAAGGTTCAATCCTGCTCGCACCGTCTGTTACGATAAGTATCTCCGCCTTGTTCATATCCTTGTTATAATTAATGTCGCTTATTGCCTGGTATACGGCCTTCTGTAAATTAGTGCTTATTCCGCCTGTTGTTGAAAAGAGGACCTTTTCAATGAGAAAGGGGTAATCCTCTCTCTTCTCTATCTTATACAGGGGGCCGGTGGATGTGTCAAAAGACCTGAAGAAAAGCCTTGCGTTACTGTTGAGTTTACGCCTTAAAAATTCCGCCACGATGCACTTTGCGTAGAATGACCGCATGCGTATATCCATTGAACGGGATGTATCAAGAAGTATATAGAAAAGCTGTTCGAACTTGTTCGCTTCACGCCCGGATTCATTTCTCAGGGTCGATACCGGTTTAAAATGGTCGGCTTCGGATTCATAAAATCTCTGCACCATGAGAGTTTTGGTGAAAAGCTTTGCCGAAAAAATGTCATCGTCCTGCGCAAGTTCACGCGGGAGCGCACGCTTGAGGTCGATTATGCTCCTGTATGTCTCGATCTCCATCTTGTTGCCCAGGGGGACAGAACGCTCCATCCTGTTCACGGAGATCGTCTTGTCCTTGTCAGGGATAAAGACCTCTTCATCTTTTGAGATATCATCGATGGCATTGAGCGCGTCAGCAGACGTCTTGTCTGTAAAGAGCTTTCGCGCGATCTCGAATATTAGCATGAACTTCGGGGGAAGAATCACCTGTATATTTTCAAAAAAGCCGAGCGACTCCCAGTATTCGAAAAAATCATCCCCTTTGGGTGCTTCGATCATGGTGCCAGCCTCAGGTAAGTTCCCTGTATTCCTTTAGAATACCGTTCTTCAGCTCATTAACCTCTTCAACCGATGAGTTGACATCAAACACGCTCTTCTTCAGGGAATCCAGTGTGAACTCCTCATCTTCATCGCGCCTCCTGCCGGTAAAAACCATTTTTATCAGGTTCTTCAGGCCTTCAAGCATGGATCCCTTTTTCAGTATCTGATCCTTCTTCTCCGGATCATTCTTGATCTCTTCGAATAGTGTTCTGATACCCAGGAGAAACTCGATCTGGGACAGTGCGCCGTTAGCCTTGAAATGGTTAAGCGTCTTCTGGTACACATCAAGGTAAAGGTCCTTCTCGGACTTGTCCATGCTCTTGACCGAAACAAAACTGTTCAGTGTACAGAGAGCAAGATACATGTCGCGCAGGTCATCCATGTTAACTTCAAGCCTGTTGTTCACTAATGCCGAAGCCCTGAGGAAATCGCCAAGCTTTGCCTGCTTCCTGGGGCTGATAAAGAAATTCTGTTCGTTCTTGCGCATCTCGCTGACGAACTTGGTTATAAAAACATTCTTGAGGAAGTAGATATGCCCGGGAACCTTAATCTTGATATCACGGTGATTATTGGTTATTATATCATACAAAAAGAGTATCTGGTTAAAATATATCTTCTTATCCGGCTCAGCGGGCTTGCCGCGGTTAGTGGTATATGTACCGTCAATAAGGAGCTGGCTGTAGACATTGCTGTCTTCAGGTATGATCGATTTATAGGTAAACCTGTCCATTACAGCCTCGGTTACCTCGTTCATCCTCATATAGTTTGCCGTTGCTATTGCCGTGTGTACTGCTGCATCGATCTGCTCAGACCCGTTTACAAATTTCCTTTCGTTAAGGACCGAAAGCAATGACCTGAGTACCACGTCGCTGGCGTCAAAAAACTCATCCAGGAACACAAGGTTCGCCTCGATTATCGAGCCCTTTATGTTGTGACGTATTCGGCCGCGCCTGAATTCCTCAATATTATATGGTCCGAAATAGTTGTCGGGCGTCTGGTCCTTACTCGCCTGCGATGAAAAAAGTCTTGCCCCCTCAAAAATATTAAATATTGAATTGGCAAGAAATGACTTGGCCATACCTGTGCGGCTCAGGAGGAGCATATGCTCACCGGTAAGGATTGCATATATCGCCTGCTTTACTATTTCATTCCGGTTTATAACAATTTCGCCGATCCGTCCCATGTGCCAGTTCAGGTATTCGACGATGGTCGCTATATCATATTCACCTTCAGTGCCCGGCTTAATCAGCTGCGACACAGGTTTTATGATCTGCGGAGTCTTCTTCGCAACTTCGCTGATATCAGCTGCTTCAATAACCTCTGTATGTTTTTCATCGGAAATTTCAATAAACGTCTCCGGATAATTATCCTGCACCTGTTCATCAAAAACCAGGACATTGTACCCGTCTTTTTCGAAAATCTTCCTGACTTCTTCGCGATTACTGATCATAATGCCAGGATCCCCCTTATTTTTTAACCTGCGGCAGAACTACTCTAATTGAAGTACCTTCGCCGGGTTTTGTTTTTATACCTATGGTACCACCAAGATTACCAATAATATTCATTACTATCATGAGACCAAGCCCTGTCCCCTTTTTCCCCTTGGTAGTAAAGAACGGCTGAAAAACTTTTTTAAGATTCTCCTCGGGCATTCCCATACCATCATCACTGATGGTCAGAACCGCATAGGTGCCTTCGTCTGTTTTTACAGATTCAATATCAATCGCGATGTACCCCGTAGGATCAATCGCGTCCTCTGCGTTTTCAAGGAACTGTATCAGGAGCTGCTGTATCTGGCCCGGTGTAGCCATAACCTCCGGACTTTCATCGGGAAGATTCACATGCACATCATAACCATCCTTCCTGAGCCGATTAATAATAACGTCAATCGGATGCCCGGTGACCATCTTGTTAAGTTCACAAATTTCCTTGTCCCTCTCATCTATGACTGCAAGACTGAGCAGCTGTTCCGAGATCGTCTTGATTCTTTCGAGTTCTTTTTTCAGTGAGTCTATATATTCAGCAGCAGGGCTGTATTCCTCCACGTTTGTGTCGACAAAATTGAGGTCCATAACCATGTTGTTGATATGATTCTTCAGCTCTGAAGCCACACCCGAAGCCAGCATACCCAGTTCGGTCATCTTCTCAGTCCTGCTGATCTTGTGGCGTATCTTGGCCTCTTCTGTTACATCCTCGAACATGACAAGAACGTTATCTACAACATCTTTCCTGCTGAGAATCGGGTCAAAGGTTACGTTAACAACCATATCCCTCATTCCCGACATGGGAATATACCTGGCTTCATTGATTTTTGTTGTCTTCTTTGTGGCAACCGCCTGTTCAAAAAGTTTTGTAAAACCGGCTTCAATGAATCCCGTGTATGCTATGATATTTACACCAACAAGGGAATTGGGTTCCCTCACCATGATCTCGCTCAACTTTGGATTTTCATTTATAACTATACCGGAAGGATCAACCATGAACATACCTATAGGAGCGTTATTAATAATCTCCTCGTTAAGATCCCGCAGGTTACGCAATTCTTCAGCCTGCTTGATCTGTTCTTTTACCTTCTCTTCCAGTATCTTCGTATTCAGTTTCAGCTTTTTCTGAATCTGGTGCTGCTCTGTATAATTCCGCATTATGGCGATAAGCCCGACTATCTCGCCATTACTTGATCTGATCGGAGAAAAGTTTGTGACAAAATAGTAAGGCTGACCGTTCTCCAGTATTCTCAGGAGTTCATTGTTAAAGACCTGCCCGTTTTTAAGCACAGAGTCAACAACCATGTTCCCGCGTTCAAGTTCGATTTCATGGAGATAATCAGTATAGAGCTGTCCGGGCTCTGAAGACCTTGAGGGGAATGTATCTTTCCAGGCTTTGTTCGTATACTGGATGCGGCGGTCTTTATCTATTGTAAAAATAATATCATAGGCTGATTCAACCATAGTCCTGAAATCGGCAAGTCTGACATCCCGGTTGGGAGTATTAAAATCATAACAATTGTTCAGATTTTCTATAAACTCGAGGAGTTCTTCCCTGCTGAGTTTTTTAATATCATTGATATCCATACAGTTTTCCTGCTAAATGAATTTTGCAGCCTCAATTTTTTTTAGAAATAGAAGCGTAGAACCACAACTCAATAACCGCACTGATAAACACGGCAATAAAAAAAGCCATGGCAAAATATGATCTGCTGAATTTAAAAAGATTATACACGCCTATTATAAAAATGAAGAAGAATAAAATTTTTACAAGGAAAGCCTTAAAGGTAATTTTAATAAGTTTAAGCGCATGAGTGCCCATGGCCTCTTTAACCTGGAGCAGCCAGATAACCGAAAGTATAATACCCAGTACAGTTCCTATGACATATCCGCTGAACTTCATCATGTCCCGGCTGCTGAAAATATATACCGAGCCCGAAATATTAATCAGTGCCGGTATAATATGAAATGCTGCAGCCATTTTATATTTTTCTTCCATAACACACTCTCTTATAATATTGTTATAATATCATGCTTTTATCATATCTGTTCAGTCAGGTTATAGCACAATCACAACCGTTTTACTTACAGGATACAAAAGCACCAGTCATTGAGACATGTTTTTAAGGCAATGTCAAATAAAATACAGCATCCCATTAAACAATCAAGAACCCTGTTCATCCGGAAAATTTGAGAAGCGCGCAAGTTTCCATTCATTAAATGGAAACTGCGCACTTCCGCGATAAAAAAAGGTTCAGTTTACTTATGGCAGTCCTTGCCTGCACAGGCTTTCATCTGTGACAGGTTTTTACCGTTGAACTTCTTGGCAGCCACCTGCCCTTTCTTTTTTTCGATTTTCTGTCCTGTATGACAGTAGGCACAGTCAACCTTCTTGCTGTCCTTTGTCAGATTCTTGTGTTTCCCGGAAATTGCCACATTGGAAAAACCCGCTGTTGAAATCACAAGCATCAGTATAACCGAAAATGCTGCTACTCTTGACATTCAATTCCTCCATAGATCATTTTATCCTTAACCTGATACAAATAATGGATCAGGCCAGGAAAGAATTAACACAGCAGATCATGATAAGGATTAATATACAATACAAAAACATGCCTGAATAAAAAAAGGCTGTCCAAAAACAGCCTTTTTTTATTCAACCTGCATCAATTATTCAGGAAAGCTTCCGGATCAGCACCTGGCTTACTTCATCAACACCCGGGGTGCCGTCAAGTTCAACAAACTTCATCGAACCGGTTTTTAGCGCAAGATCCCTGAAATATTTTACAGCCGCAGCCGTACCATTGACGGCATCATAATATATAACATGGCGCTTGTCTATGGCAGACTGGTCCTGGTCATCCGCACGCATAGAGAGTGCGCCCCCGCACACACGGCAAATTGGCTGGCTGTCCTTAACAACCGGTTTAATAGCATCTATATATATGTTGTTGGGGTGATTGTTGTCTTTTTCACAAAGACGCCTTCCCATAATCCTGTTCCTCGCGGTCTCCCGGTCAAGGGATATTTCGATCACGTAATCGAGCGTAATTCCCGCGTCAACAAGAGCCTTCTCAAGGGCTTCTGCCTGTTCAGGATTTCGCGGAAAACCGTCAAGCAGCCAGCCGTTTCTGCAGTCATTGTTTTTAAGCCTGTCGAGTATCATGGGAATTGTTATTTCATCAGGTACGAGATCCCCCCTGTCGATGTACTCTTTTGCCTTTTTTCCCAGCTCCGTTCCACCCTTAATATTCTCCCTGAAAAGAACACCGGATTCAACATGGGTAATATTAAATTTTTTCTGGATTATGGCCCCCTGCGTACCTTTTCCGCTGCCGTTGGGACCGAAAATAAGAATGTTCATTGCATCCTCCGGATATATTATTATCAGAACAATTGTAAAAATAAAACTCATGGTGTAAAGAAAATTTTTGCATACTGCATATCCGACCCGGAATCCGCAGGATATACATTTAGACTTTTATGCCGGAAAAATACACTTTACCGCAAGATGTTATTGACAATCACATCATTTTTCTATTTATAAATGGTAAACCACGAACCGGAGCACCAGAAGATGTTCTACAATAATGAAATTGAGACACTGCCCCGTAAGGAGCTTGAAAAGCTTCAGATGACCCGTCTTAAAAAAGCGCTCGAAGCCGCGGCATCTACGCCATATTACAGGAAACTATACAGCGACATGGGCATCAACGTATCAAAGATCACAACATTTGATCACCTGCAGGAACTCCCTTTCACTACTAAAAACGACCTGCGCATGAGCTATCCCACTGGAATGGTTGCAGTACCCATATCCGAGACCGTCAGGATGCATGCATCATCAGGAACAACAGGTAAATCCACGGTAATATTCTATACACGACGCGACGTCGACCAGTGGGCCGAGCAGGTTGCCAGGGCAATGTACAGTACCGGTGCAAGAAAAGAGGATATATTACAAAACATGATGGGGTACGGTCTGTTTACCGGCGGCCTGGGACTTCACTACGGTGCGGAGAAACTCGGATGCCTTGTGATCCCGTCAGCAGCGGGAAACAGCCTCCGCCAGATACAGCTCATGCAGGATTTTCACCCGACAATTATACACATAACTCCAAGTTATGCGCTTCACCTTGTCGAAGTGATTAAGGGACAGGGCATTGATCCGCATTCACTGGGAATAAAAAAGGCATACTTCGGCGCAGAGCCTTATTCTGAAGCCACAAAAGATAAGCTGGAGCAGTTGTGGGGAGTAAAGGCATACAACTGCTACGGCCTCTCTGAGATGAACGGCCCGGGCGTCGCCTTTGAGTGTGCGCAGCAGGCGGGAATGCATCTTGCCGAGGACTATTACATAACTGAAATCATTGATCCAGAAACCGGTGAGCGCCTCCCGGACGGCACAGAGGGTGAACTTGTACTTACCCATATCAACAGGGAGGCCATGCCGATAATCAGGTACAGGACACGGGACCTCACAAGAATCATCCCCGAGCCCTGCGGCTGCGGAAAGACTCACCGCCGGATTGAAAGGATCAAGGGACGCAGCGATGACATGATCATAGTGGGGGGAGTAAACGTATTCCCTTCACAGATCGAAGCCGTGATAATGAACATCCCCGAAGTGGGCAACAACTACCAGATAATACTGGACAGGGAGGAAGGACTTGACCGCATCCATATCAAGGTCGAACTCTATTCCAAGCTCTTCAAGGGCGACCTGAAGACGCTCCAGAAACTCAACAGGGAAATTGTGGAAAAACTCAGGGCGCTCATAATAGTTACGCCAAGAATAGAGTTCATGGAACCCGGTTCGCTTCCGCCCAGTGAAGGGAAGGCAAAACGGGTATTTGACAACAGGGTAATATAGGAGGTTGCCATGCCGCACCAGGTATCAGTATTCGCCGAGAACAAACCGGGCAAGATAAGCCGTGTAACAGAAATACTCAGCCAGAATAATATCAACATAAGGGCAATAACAATCTCCGACTCGGGGGATTACGGCATTATAAAACTATTAGTGGACAAACCCGCGCAGGGGAACGAATGCCTTAAAAGCGAGGGTATAGCCTCTACGCTTAAGGACATTGTCGCAATAAAGATCGATGATTCGCCCGGCGGACTGCACAAAGCCGCATCGATCCTGGCGTCAAATAACATAAATGTCGAGGACGCATACGGCTTCACCATACGTGAAAAGAACCAGGCCGTATTCGTCTTCCAGGTAGAGGACGTTCCGCTGACCGAGAAGCTGCTTAAAAATGCCGGTTTTGAGCTGCTGTCGGACAGCGAACTTTACCTGCTGTAGATGCCCTTCTTCAGTATTATCATACCTGCGTACAACAGGTATGATCAGCTTAAGCGTTCGATCGATTCAGTGCTGGCCCAGACTTTCAGCGACTATGAACTTATAGTAGTCGACGACGGTTCGACCGACAGGACCCCCGAGATCGAATCTCTTTACCATGGAAAACTCCGCTACATAAAACAGCAGAACCTGGGAGTAAGCGCGGCCAGGAATTGCGGCATTCTGCATTCCCGGTCAGAGCATATAACATTTCTCGATTCAGACGACGAGTGGAATCCCCGTAAACTCATGAGCCACAAAAATTACATCGAACACAATCCCCTGGTCAGGATACACCAGTGCGACGATTTATGGATGCGAAACGGAAAGAGTGTTAACATGTCCGCCAGATACATTAAAAGCGAGGGCGATATTTTCCTCAAGTCACTGGAACTGTGCACAATAAGTCCTTCGTCGGTCTCAATGACAGCCGGGATGTTTGACACGTATGGGATGTTTGATGAAAAAATGCCTGCGTGCGAGGATTACGACCTGTGGCTCCGGATCACACCTTTTGAAAGCACGGGACTTATAAACGAGAAGCTGATTACAAGGTATTCAGGACACGAAGGCCAGCTTTCTGCCGAGTTCCAGGGGATGGACAGGTTCAGGGTATATTCAATACTGAAGCTGCTCGATGAGTCAGGAGATAAACTTACGACAGGGCAGAGAAATGCGGCAGCAGAATGCGCTTTAAAGAAAATCTCGATCCTTAAAAACGGATCGGATAAAAGGGGAAATTCAGAATTTTCCGCGCTTTTAAAACAGGTCCGGGAATCGTTTATGGACGGATGTTGTACCCGAAAATACTATCAGAGCCTCTTACAAATATAAGCTTATCCTTGACCTCTGCTCCCAGGAACGAAAGCCCCGGAAACTCCCTGGCATACATGATACCGCCGTTCCGCCCGAAAAACAGGATCTGGGATTCGCCTGAACTCTTTGTATAGCAGAGCGAATAGACACCCGCCCCGTAACTTAAAGTCGAATATCCCGGACGCTTTGCAGGGACAGCAAGCCTGTAATCAATGTCGCAGTCATCGTCAGTGAGGAGTACCGCATCGTGATCAAGGAATGCGCCTTCCCCATCATCAGAAATATACATCGCGGTTTTTACATAATGCACGCGCTGAAGCTCCGTCTCATCGTAATCGTTATCTGCAATATCAACAATTCTAAGCATGTCTGCGTCGGCGTTTCCCGAATGTATGAATCCGTAGTTTCCGCCCCGGCTTACAGTAATACCCTTGATCACATCGCCGGGACGTACAGCGCCCCTGTTGATAATGTTCCCTTTTTGATCAAGAAAATAGTATGTCCCGTCGGCAAATCCGCATGCCGCGAAATCATTCCCTGCTGAAAATTCAATGGCGGTACAGAGCCTGCCGCTGATTATTCCTGCACCTGTGCGGTTGCCGCTCTTGTCAAATATCCTTATTGCAGAATGGTCACCGTTAAGCAGCAGTATAAGCTCACCGTTATGCGACAGGAACGGTTTCTCCATGGATTTCATTTTCAGGTAACGCTCACCGCCCAGGCCGAGCAATTCAATCTCGGAACCCACCTTGCCGTACCTGATATAAAATGATCCATTGCCGCTGAATTCGGTCAGGGAATCCGCCGTGTCAATTTTATTAACGATGCGGCATCCTTCATCAATAACATAGGTTTTGCCATCCATGGAAACTACAAATCCCTGCCTGCTGCTGCTCCTTGAATCAGCCCACTGGAGCGTGTCAAGGGAATCGAGCCCGCTGTAGAAAACCGGAACAATCTCCATACCGCTGGCACTACGGAAAAAGAGAATGCCCGCAGCGAATCCTGCAAGTATGCCTGCTGTAAGATATCTCATTTTTAATCCTGCATGTAGCTTTTAAGTTTGGTGCTTCTTGATGGGTGACGAAGCCGCCTGATGGCCTTTTTCTCGATCTGCCTGATCCTCTCTTTTGACAGGTTGAATTTATCACCGATCTGCTGGAGTGACATGGGTTCATAACCGTTAAGGCCATACCTCATGCAGAGAATCTCCTTCTCTGAATCTGTAAGTGTGTCGAGCACTTCATTAAGTGAATTAATGAGTGATTCCTCGAAAACCTGCTCGTCCGGGGAATCAGCCTTGGGATCAACAATCATGTCAAGGATGGTTGTATCCTCTGAATCTCCAAGAGTAGAGTCGAGCGAGACAAAGTCCTGTGTAATGTTGCGCAGGTGATTTATCTCTTCATTGTCCATGTCGAGTTCTTCAGCTATTTCACTGGCCGAGGGTTCACGTCCGAACTTGTTTTCAAGTTTTTTATGCACACGCTCAATCTTCTGGAGATCTGCCGTTCTGTTTAGAGGCAGCCTTATAAGCGAGGCCTTCTGCGAAATAGCAAGCATGATCGACTGCCTGATCCACCACACTGCATATGATATGAAATGGTAACCCCTGTCGGGATCAAACTTTTCAGCGGCCTTGATCAGCCCCAGGTTACCTTCGTTTATAAGATCAAGAAGCGAAATTCCGCTTGTCTGGTACTTTTTCGCGATTGAAACAACAAACCGCAGGTTGGACTTTATCAGTTCATTCTTTGAATGTTCATCCCCGTCACGTGTTGCCCTGGCCAGGGTGTCCTCCTGCTCTCTGGTAAGGAGAGGAATCCTGTTTATCTGGTCAAGATACCATGAAATTGATGAATCGGTAAAGTCCTTGCCCGAGGCACGCACATCCCCGGTTTTGAGGTCTATGTCCTCCTGCAGTTCTTCATTGATTTCGTCATTAAGCTGAGATGACGCGCCATTAGAGGTCACGTCATCTTCAAGATCATTAAATTCATTGCTGTATTTCTGATTCATATTCCGCTTTTTTAAAATCTCAGTATTCCGGCTATTTTTGTATCTTCGGTATTTTCAGCACCCAGCCCGGTCTGATCAGGTCAGGATTGCTGATTTTATTTTTGTTCGCCTTATATATTTTTGTCCACAGCCTTGGATTGCCATAGAACTCACCAGCTATCTGCCACAGGCAGTCTCCGTATTTTGCCCATGATTTTACTTTGTAATAGTAATAGTTTTCGTCTTCTTTGATTACTTCTCCATTGGCTGACTTGGTTGTCTTGTCATCCTGAACCTTATCTTTTCCGTCACCCGCAGCTACGACTGCAGCTTTCTTTCCGGATTCGATTACATCATTGGATAGCCTTATAGCCTCATTGGAATATGTAATTGAATCGTCATAATTGCCGTTATCCCTGCTGAGTTTTGCATTTGCAAGAGCTTCCCTGGCAGCATCCATGTCTTCTGCTGCAGTAGCCGCGCCGTTACTGTTTTCAGCAGCTTTAACTGCATCTTCAGCCTCGATAATCTTCGCCCCGGTTACACCTTCCATTGTAAGCTTATATGCTTCATCTGCATTTTTATCTGCTATTGCAACAGACTGGAAGCCTTCCCTGATGCGGTCGTCGTTATATTCCTCCTGGGCCTTTTTCAGATTCTCAACTGCGAGATTATACTGTCCCGGGGCATATGCTTCATAATCGTACTGTTCGATTCTTGATATTCTTGATGATACTTCGTCGATCTTCACCTGCAGCTGGTATTTGTTGTCCAGCGCTTCTTCCCTGGCTTTAACCGCTTTATCATATGACGCCTTTGCAAGCGATATAGTCTCTTCATAATTTTTAGCTTCATATCTCTGTGAAGCGCTTGCGTGCAGGTCCTTTGCCTCCCTGAAATTATCGGGCGAAAGCTTTTCTGCATATGCATCATCAGCCGCTGCTATTGCCTCTTCGGCCTTCCTCATGCCTGCCTCGGCATAAAGTACTGCAGACTTGTTGTAAGCTTCAACTGCCTTGTTATATGCTGCGTCAGCGTTCTTGATGCATTCTTCAGGTTTTTCCTCTTTAATTATCTGTTCATGCGCAACTGAAATCTGTTTATTGGCCTCGTTAAATTCCTCAGGGGCATATTCATCAGCTTTTACTGTTAGAGCCCTGTCAATCGCCAGCTTGGCCTTTGATAGTTCATTGATAGGAATTTCATCCTGGCAAGCCAGAAGGAAAAGGGTAATAAATGACAATATTGCCGCTAAATTTCTGTACTTCATAACGACCTCTCGGTTAAATAAATTAATATTATTTTTTACAGCTGAAACGCCTTGACTGCTTCATCCTCTAAATCGTATATCTCAAAAAAGGAGGTGAGCTTTGTAAGTTCAAAGACCTTTTTTACTGACGCGAATACATTTATAATTTTGAGCCCGCCCTGATACTTCTTAAGATTGGAGAGGCTGGATATCAGTGCGCCTATACCGGATGAATCTATATAGGTAACTTCCTTGAGATTTATTATTACATTATATTTCTTCTGCTCAATAAGCTTATTCACTATATCCTTGATCTCTGGTGCGTTATAGAGATCTATCTCGCCTGATATATCGAGTATGACGACCTCTCCTTTTGCTCTGGAACTTATGTCCATTGAGATCATTCCTCCTTGTAACCGATACTATATTAACACTTTAAGGCCATATTAAAACTGCTGTCAAGCTTTATAAAATAACAACAAATAGATATAATCACAACAGAACAGCTCTATTACGGGAAAATCTGCCCATATTGGATATTTTTAATGCCTTTTTATAATAATATGATATATTCTTATTTAAGGATACTATTTTATTCATAAAGAGTGGAATATAAAAGCATTTTTTTCAAAAAAAGTGTTTTTTATGATTAATTTAACAGATTTGAAGCAGCTTTTCAGGGGCTCTGACACCATCCTGCCTATCCCTGTGAAATCTTTCCTTATATAAATATAACTAATTCTTAAATCCTTTCTCCGTGAACTCTGCGGCTCTGCGCGAGGCATGAAGACTTCAGGCTACGGCAGTTACTATGCGTAACCTGTGGATACCCGCTTTCGCGGGCATGACAGAACCACCTTTGCGGGTTTGCGGGAACCATCTTCCCCGGCCACGGGTCAATCCCCTCCGAAAACGTTCATCCATTTCTTTTCAGTCTGCGTAAATGTGCCTTCAAGTATTGATGAACGGATCTCGTCCATGAAACTTTTCATGAAGTAGAGGTTATGGAAAGTGTTGTAAACCAGGGATGAAATCTCCCCTGCCCTGAATATATGGCGCAGGTATGACCTCGTAAAGGTCCTGCAGACATAACACCCGCAGTTCGGGTCAAGCGGCGTGAAGTCCTTTTCGTACTGCGCCCCCTTTATGTTCACCCTCCCGGTTGAGGTGTACAGTGTGCCGTTCCTTGCTATCCTCGTGGGCATAACACAGTCGAACATATCGACGCCCTGCCTTATCGCAAAGAGAATTTCAAGGGGGCTCCCCACACCCATCATGTACCTGGGCTTATCTTCGGGCATATATTTCACCACATCCCCGGTTACCTCCCGGTAAAGCTCCTTCGGCTCGCCAACAGAGAGACCGCCTATGGCGTAGCCGGG
This sequence comes from Spirochaetota bacterium, assembly GCA_035403465.1. GTDB lineage: Bacteria > Spirochaetota > UBA4802 > UBA4802 > UBA5550 > JAAYBQ01. The sequence continues at coordinate 64,402 of DAONFG010000008.1, forward strand.
CATCTCAAGTTCCGCGAGCCTCTCGGCGCACTCACGCCTCAGGTCGTTGTAGACGCTGCCCTGGATAATGGCGAAGCAGGCCTGCCTGTCCCTGTCGAATGTTTCATTATAGTATGCGGCCGACCGTTTTGCCCATGAAATAGTTCTCTCCATTGCGACTCTGGCTTTATCCTTTTCAATGGGATAATCGGTACACTGGTCAAGCATCATCATTATGTCGGACCCGATGATCCTCTGGATGTCCAGGACCTTCTCGGGAGTAAAGAAATGACGCGAACCGTCAAGGTGCGAATTGAACTCTGCCCCGTCCTCGTGCAGTTTACACAGGCTGCTGAGCGAGAAGACCTGGAATCCGCCGGAATCAGTAAGGAGCGACCCGTCATAGTTCATGAACCTGTGCAGCCCTCCCGCTGCATCGATAACTTCAGTGCCGGGACGCATATACATGTGGTAAGTGTTGGATAGTATAATATCAAACCCTATGCTGCGCATGTCTTCAAGCGTCATGGCGCGTACAGCACCGCGTGTGGCCACCGGCATAAACACAGGAGTTCTGACCGTGCTGTGGAGGGTGGTGAGTTCTCCTGCCCTCGCTTTTGTGTTTAAATCTTTTCCGGTTACAGTGAATTTCATAGAGCAAGGGATACAGGCTGTGTTTATGTTGTCAAGCTGAAGTTTTATGTCAGCGTCTGTCCATTGCCAGCTCCAGGTCTCCGAAGGAGAGGAAGAGTTCAGCACTTTCTTCGATATTAGTCAGGGATACGATTTCGCCGTAGTGTTTGCCTGCAACAATCTTTATTTTAGACCCGGCAAATAATGACAGGATAACAATCAATTCATTAATCCCTGCCTGTGTGAGCTCATCTATACTCCTCAGGTCAAAGACACACACCCTGCCGTGTATCTGTTTCAGGAAGAAAGAATTAAATACTTTCTTCACATCATTCTGGAAACCGTGTTCAGAGGGATTTCCTTTCATTATTATTACGGCCAGGTCCCCCCTGTGATTTATTTCAATAAAGTTTTCCTCATCCTCGCGCTTCTTTATTATGCGGTGTGCAACGGCGGCTTTTATTTTTGCAGCAAGCCTGTCGGGATCATACGGTTTTACTATGTAATCACTCACCCCGTGACGCATTACGGCAATTACATTTTCTTTTTCATGTTTTGACGAGATCACAATCACCGGGATTTCCTTCGTAATTTTGTCCTTCCGGAGTGCAGAGATAACGCTGATCCCGTCCATACCCGGCATCATGAGGTCCAGGAGTATTACATCGGGATTAAAGCTTTTAGCGATTTCGATCCCTTTTGCCGAAGAGCTTACGGTTGAAACGCTGAACCCCAGGTTAGACAGCTGTGCCTCGAGCAGCGCGAGTGTAGTTTTATCATCATCAATAGCAAGAATGGTATACATCTATAATCACCTGTCAAAAAAATGATTTTAGCCTGGACATTTCATTATCAATATGATCAATCTGCGCAGCATAATCAAATGCTTTATCGCCTGAATCAGACTTTTCCTCTATCTCGGAAAAATAACCGCTTAGCCTTGAAAACCTCAGGTTTGCGCTTGCCCCTTTAAGTTTATGCCCCAGTCTCTTCAGCAATTTCAGGTCAGCGGCGATTGCAGCATTCCTCATCTCTGCGAGCGATTCAAGAGTATCGCTGAAAAAATCAACGCATAACTCCGACAGAACAGGTGCGGGTATACGGAGCTCATCAGCTACAGCAGCGATATTGTAGTCATTCTGTTGAAGGCAGGGTGTTTTCTGCAGGGTAATCTCGTTTACCCGCGGGGTACCCTGATCGAGGTAAGCGGTGAGCACAGCCTCAAGTCTCTCGATCTCAACCGGTTTTGCAAGATAACCATCCATCCCGTTCTGCAGTAGAATCTCCCTGTCGCCTTTGAGCGCCTTCGCTGTAAGAGCTACAATCGGTATTGGCGGAAGGCTCCTGCTCTCCTCATACTCCCTGATCATCCGCGTAGTTTCAAGGCCGTCCGCAACAGGCATATTGACATCCATCAGTATAAGATCAAACTTCCCATCCCTGTACCTGTCAAAAACATCCAGCCCGTTTCCTGCAACTTCTGTTTCAATGCCGTAATCCCGCAGCAGCAGTGTCATTAACTTCTGGTTTATTTTATTATCCTCTCCGATGAGGACCCGTCCCGCATAAACACCCCTATGGACTGATGCCTCACTATGCCCTGTCATACTCTCAGCTTCCATGTCCATCGCGGAAAGCAGGCTTTTTATCATTGAATCCGCAGAAGCAGGGAGCACTATGGTCCCGGAGATATAATCACCCCAGCGCGAAACAAGTTCCATATCAGCCGCAGTGCAGACTAACAGTATGCGGCAGCCGGAACTTTTTATCCTGTGCGCAAAATCCGCTGTATCCCCGGCAGTTGAAATGACCAGCATAAGATGAAGGTTATTCCGGCAGAGTTCATCCTGGCTGGCCGATACCAGAACTTTACAGCCCAACCTCTGTATGAACCAGTCGAAGCCCTTTCCAATAAGCCTTTCGGCCGGAGAAGCTGCATAAATCCCGGCATTTATTCCAGAAAGATCGATCTTCTGCGACAGCCCGGCTGCACATCCTGCCCCGCAATCGACCATGAACGAGAAGCAACTGCCCCTTCCCGGCTCGCTTTCAAGCACAAGTTCCCCGCCAAGCAGCTTCACAAGATTCGAGCTGATGCTGAGTCCAAGGCCCGTTCCCCCGAAACGCCGTGTAATGGAATTGTCCGCCTGGGTGAATGCCTCGAATATCTGCTTCTGTTTTCTTTCCGGAATACCTATACCAGTATCGGTCACCGAGAAATATAGAGAACAGCCGGTCTCATCCCTGTACTTAAGCCTTATCTCTGCAGAGACAGCACCGTCATCAGGAGTAAACTTGATCGCATTACTGATCAGGTTAGCCATGACCTGCTTGAGCCGCAGGGGATCGGATACAATCGCAGATGGTATATCCGGGTCCATGAACCATGAAAAACGCACACCCTTCTCTTTTGCCTTTACGTCAAAAAGCTTAATGACAGATTCGAATTCAGCATAAGGATCAAACTCCACGAAGCTCAGGTCAAGCTTGTGACTTTCAATCTTGGAAAAATCAAGAATGTCATTAATGATGTCAAGAAGGTTCGAAGCGCTCTTTTTAATTATGCCGAGATACTCCTTCTGCGCTTCGTCAAGCCTGCCCCTCATCAGGAGTTCTATAAATCCTGTTATACTGTTCAGCGGGGTACGGATCTCGTGGCTCATGTTGGCAAGAAACTCGCTCTTGGCATTATTGGCCTGTTCAGCCTCCCTCCGCGCACTCTCCATTTCCATCATTGCATTTTTGCGTTCAGTCACATTCCGGAGTATAACAAGTATCTCATCCTCGTCCATTGCAACAAACCGCGCTTCGTAAAACATGTCCGAACCGCCTGTGGAAACCGGATATTCAAAAATACTTATCTCCCTTGTTTCAACCGCCCGGGTGATAAAGGGATGCACCCTCACTGCGATCTCCTGCGGGAATATTTCATTTATCTTGCCCTTAAGCATCCTGTCAAGGTACTCGCCTTTAGAGTTAACCCTGAAAATAATATCGGGGATGGCTGCAATGAGTGTCCTGTTTCTCGCTTCGCTTTCAAGGAGTGCGGCCTGTGCACTCTTGCCTCCAGCCGCCTCAGGGCTCCCTGTAACGTTAAGCGTAAGCAGCAGCCCGGGAATATCGTCGTTCAGTACAGCAGCTGAGAGTTCAGCTCCCAGGAATCCGTGAACGGTGTTGAGTTTTACAGGTATTTGTTCATGATGCTTCTCCTCACGGGCTGCTGCAGTACACACAACCTCCAAGGGGACGTCAATTATTCCTGACACCTTGAGTGCCGTTAAATCCATTATGCCGAATGTTCCTGCACAGGCACTGTTCATGTAAACTACCGAACCGTCCATGCCTGCAAGTATTACCGGCTGGCTGACAGCATCCAGCAGCATTTCAACAAGTTTATTTTTTGCCTGATGCCCGGTTTCCACTAAATTTTACCCCGCGTCTGTTTTTGCAGCCATGACGAATCAAATATAATAAAGAGTTCAGGGGAAAAAAATCTTTACATGAAATACAGAACAGCTCCGGATGATAAAAAAGTCCGTCAGCAAAGGAACCATTTTTTGCATACAATCTGGTCATGACAGTAAAAATGCATTATATTAATAAAATAGAATAATTTTTAACGGCAAGAAAGGGGGAGGGAATGCGCTGCAGGCTGCATCTGAAAGAATATGACTACACTGATCCCGAAGGACTGCGGATCTTCGAACTGACACGCAAAAATATTGAAAGCTTCAATGGTTATGTTGATGATTTTCATGAATCAATAGAAATAATCAGGGAGAAAATGGAGAATAACCAGGTTGATCATGAAAAAAAACTGAGGCTATCCAGGGATATTGAATTCATAGAAAATAAAATAAATGAACTATCAATTGCCATGAAGAATATGGCGGATGACATGCCGTTTCTTATTGAACTTAAAGTTGTCAAATCTGAATAATGAGTTTAATCCACAGGACCGCTTTAACGGCCCAGCGCGCGGCTTACCTGTGCAGAGAGTTCCTTCAGGCTGAAGGGTTTCTGGATAAAATGCATCCCTTCTTCAAGCACACCGTGGTGGGCAATAACATCAGAAGTGTATCCCGACATGAAAAGCCGGTTAATTCCAGGTATTGCATCAAGTATGCGCATGGATAGGTCGCGGCCGTTGATTCCGGGCATAATAACATCAGTTACAAGCAGCTTTATCCTGTCCCCCTGCTGAATCGCAATTTTCAGGGCATCAGAGGGCGATGAAGTTGATATAACCGAGTAACCGAGGTCTTCGAGCATTGAGCAGGTCATTTCAAGAAGCATCGGCTCATCCTCGACAAGGAGGATCGTTTCTGTTCCTGTCTCGGGAGTGTCCTTCAGAATGCCGTCACCTTCAGTGAAATACCATTCTTCACTTCGCGGGAGGTAGATCATAAACTTTGTACCTTTCCCCTCCCTGGTTTTTACATCAATGAATCCCCCGTTCTGCTTGACTATGCCATAAACCATAGCCAGGCCAAGGCCTGTGCCCTTACCCACCTCCTTGGTGGTAAAGAACGGTTCAAAAATATGGGAAAGGGTCTCTTCCTTGAAACCTGAGCCAGTGTCGGACACGGAGAGGATAACATATTCACCGGGGAAAGACCCGCTGTGGTCCGCACTCCACGCCTCGTCAATTCTGACATTATCAGTCTGTATACAGATTCTGCCGGTACCCGAGATGGCATCGCGTGCATTAACGCATAGATTCGCAAGTACCTGGTCAACCTGCGCAGGATCTATCTTGATATTCCATAAAGACGCGCCGGGCATCCACTTAAGTTCAATGTCCTCACCGATCAGCCTGCGCAGCATAGAGATCATGCCCGTAATGGCGTCATTAAGGGAAATAATCTTCGGGGCCACAGCCTGCTTCCGGGCAAATGCAAGCAGCTGGCTTGTTAGATCAGCAGAGCGTCTTGCAGCCTTCTCTATCTCTTTCAGGCTGTCATGCACCCTGCCGGACTGTTCGCATTTCATGAGCGCAAGTTCAGCCTGGCCTATAATCACTCCCAGCATGTTATTGAAGTCGTGCGCCACTCCGCCTGCCAGCCTTCCCACAGATTCCATCTTCTGCGACTGGGCAAGCTGTTCCTGGAGCTTCAGCCTCTCTTCTTCGGCATTCTTCCTTTCAGTAATGTCTCTCCCGAATCCGCATATATACCCGGTATTGTTGAGCATTAAATACACAGTGAGCATCTCCTTGATGACTCTGCTGCCGTCCTTCTTTAGATGCACTGTCTCAATATAAGATACGTTCCCCTCCCTGCGTTCATCAGCATAATGACTGTAAACCGGCCCGTACTTTTGATCGAAGTCGGCAACATTCATTGCAAGCATTTCATCAACCGTATAACCCAGGCTGTCTGCGGCTGCCCGGTTGGCATAATCAATCTTTCCATCCGTCCTGACCAGGTAAACCTCCTCATTGGCGTTTTCTACCATGAACTTGAATCTGAACAGGGCCTCTTCGGCTTTCTTGCGGTCTGTTATATCCTTGATCGCTCCGTAAACCGTTATCGCTCCATTATCCATTTTTTTCGGGAAAGCATAAATATTGATCCACCGGAGCTCACCATCTGACCTTAAGGATCGGATCTCAAGAACACCTGACTCGCAGCTTCCAAGTGTTTTAAACATAAACGCCGTGAATTTTTCATAATCTTCAGGGGGGAACAGGTTGTTCCATGTGCCGAATGAACTTATCTCGTCCCTTGATCTCCCGGTAAGCTCAGCCATGTTATCGGACACCCACCTTATTGAGGCATCCTTCCCTGGCAGAACATCAACAATATATGCGTAGTCAGTGGTAAGGCTGGTAACTATCCGGTTCAGCTCCTCGCTTTCGCGCAAGGCCTCCTCGGCCTTTATCCTTTCAGTGACATCCTGGTTAATCCCGAACAGTGCCACAGGCTTATTTTCGCTGTCGACCTCGACCTCTGCTGCCGAGAGGATATGCCTTAACTCACCGTCATTCTTCCTGCGGATCCTGGACACAATGCTGTAGGTGCCGTTTGTTTCCAGCGCGCGCCGCATGGCCTCACCCGCCCTTATGGCGTCGGCAGGTTCATATAGGGGCAGTATATTTTCCCTGGTAAGAATCTCATCATGGTTCACCCCGAGAATATCATATCCGACATATGATCCGGTATAAATCCCGGTGACAAGGTCCATCCTCCAGTCAGCCATCCTCCCCATCTCCTGGCTGCGCTGAAGGTTGCGCAGGGTCTGTTTCAGGGTTGTCTCAACATTACGCCTCTCTGTTATATCCTTGCCGAAGCATATAATATATTCTACGGCACCATCAGCGTCTTTTACCGGTGTCAGCGTTGTAAGGTAATACCTCAACTGCTCATTAACAGGCACCCGCATCTCTATTACATTTTCTATTCCCGACTGCAAAACCTGATCAACGGCAGATGTGCGTTCTGCAGGCTTTTCATCCGGAAGCATATTCCAGATATTTTTCCCCTTGAAAAATTCCAGCGATTTGCCCGTAAGCTTCGCGAAGGCGAGGTTAAGATAGAGTACCTGGCCATCTTTTGATACGGTGAATACGGGGTCAGATAGTTCATCAAGCAGCACCCGGTACCTCTGGCTGTCATGAAAAAGCCCGGATATTTCAACAGAGGCTTTTTCGACAGAGCTTTTCCATTTATATGAAATGTACGATATGACTGCTGCTATCAGAAAAAAATTGAACATATGTATCAGTATTTCATACAGAGGTTCATCATTATTGAAGAACATGTAAAGTGCATAAAAAACTATGAGCAGAACCGAGACAATAAAACCGCGGCCGCCGTAAAAAATGCAGGCAAGAATTACGGGAAAGTAAAAAATGTGATGGAAAACACCGCTAAATCCATACTGAAAGGAGAATACTGCAGCGATAACAGCGGCAACAGAGCTGCCTGCAACAATAAAAACCGGAAGGTTTTTATTCCGCGTAATACTGATACTTATTGAATAGCCTGTCTCAGTCGAGTCAGATTCAGATGTAGTTGATTTTACCGACCTGGTCACAGGCATGGTCCTCCTTTTGCTCATTCCAGATTTACTGACAGGGTATAAAGACTGTCTCTTCTATAAGGTTCCCCGGTCGTAATTCAAATAATTCTATCAGCAAAAAACAGACTAATGTAAATAATATATCATAGAAAAATGAAAATTACCAGTCCCCGTGAAAAAATTGGACATAAAGCTGAGTGGAAATGACAAATCCACAATTTTTAAAAGAATGAATAAACAGTTACGGCAGCGGCCCTAAAACTCTCTCTTTTTTTAAATACTTACTTGATATTTAAAGGTACCTGTTTTTTATTCAACCAACCTGCAGACAAATATTGCCGGAATTTATACAATATAATAAAAGGAACAATATGAAAACACAAGTTTTTTCTCTACTACTTGCCGCTGTTGTTGTACTGAGTTTTACATCATGCAAAAAAGCCGACCTTACAACTGACAAGGGCAAATACAGCTACGCAATGGGATTTGACTTTGGCACAAGCATGAAGAAAAATCAGGTTGATCTTGATGTTGATTCATTTATGGCAGCAGTTGAAGATGCATTAAAAGGAAAAGAGAGCAGCCTTTCTCCACGCGAAGCCCAGCAGGTTATGATGAATCTCCAGATGAACATGCAGGCCAAAATGATGAAGAGTTCCGAAGAGAATAAAGCCAAAGGTGATCAGTTCCTTGCAGATAATAAAACCAAAGAAGGTGTAAAGACTACCAAAAGCGGACTCCAGTACAGGGTTATTAAAGAGGGGTCAGGCAGAAAACCGAAAGCAACGAGTCTGGTTACAGCTCATTACTCAGGGAAACTCATAGATGGAACAGAGTTTGACAGTTCATACAAGAGAAACCAGCCCGCCCAATTCAAACTGGATCAAGTGATCAAAGGATGGACCGAAGGGCTGCAGCTTATGACTCCAGGTTCAAAATATGAACTCGTTATACCATCGGATCTTGGATACGGGCCCAGGGGTAATCAGAAAATTCCAGGGGGTTCTGTTCTCATCTTTGAAGTTGAACTTGTGAGTATTGACAAATAAATCTCTTTCCTGAATATCGGGGAAACCATTTCATTATTAATAACAAAAAGGGGCTGTATAAAAAGGCAGCCCCTTTTTATACTTCCTGCAGGTTCAGGAAAAAGGCATTTTCCGGGAAACGGCCTTCAGAACAATACTGAGGATGTAGATAACCACGGCGCACAGAACCATGGTCGCACCTGCAGCGCTCCCCCAGTAGAATGATATCACAAGGCCCGATACACCGGAAACCATGCTGATCAGCACTGACCAGGCATAATATCCCCTGAGCGAACCTGACCAGAGCCGCGCTGCGGCTGCAGGGATTATGAAGAGCGCATTGATTATCAGCACACCTATCCACCTTATGGAAAGTATGACCAGCACCGCTATGAGCACTGTGAACATGGTCCGCACCACAAACGGACTGATCCTCCTGTCGTACACAAGCGCAGGGTCCACGCTGAGTATTGCAAGGTATCCCCCGAAGAGTACCCAGAAGACTGCAACCACGAGGAACAGGATAAACAGGTAGACTATTTCGCGGGGCTGAACAGAGAGTATGTTGCCGATTATGAGGTCCGAATACCTGTTGAATGATCCGCCACGGCTGAGCAGGACAACACCGAGTCCCGTTGTTGCCGCAAGTATGATTCCAAGTACCGTATCGTTTGCCGCACCTGAAAGTTCTATGAATATGTTCATGGCAACGGCCAGGAACACGGCAAATATAATCATTGCAGGCCGCACATCGGCCAGCCCCAGGACCATCCCTATTGCGATCCCTGCAAGCGAGGAATGGCCTATGACGTCGGAAAAAAAAGAGAGCCTGTTTGCCACGACCATTGTTCCTGCAAGCCCGAAACACGGGGTAACTATGAGAACAGCAAGCAGCGCGTTCTTCATGAACCCGTATTCCACCCATGCAAACGGGAGCAGTTCAAGAAGCCTGTACCAGATGTCCATCATACCCCGGCCCCGCAGATGTGGCTGTCTTTAACAATGTCTCCGGATACTAATCCCAGTTTTGAACGGAATTCAGGCAGCTTTATGATATCAGAAGGCCTGCCCTTTGCTATTACATTCCGGTCCACCAGGATCATTGAATCCGCGTGTCGTGCGATCGTGACGATGTCATGGCTTACCAGCACAATCGCCATATGAAACTTGTGCCGCAGCCCGCAGATAATTTCGTAGAAAAGCTCCATGCCGCGTAAGTCTACTGCGGATACCGGTTCGTCAAGAAGAAGAAGATCAGGCATCGGGTTGAGCGAACATGCGAGAAGGACCCTCTGCTGTTCACCGCCTGACAGCTCCCCCACCCTGCGGTGCGCAAGTTTTTCTGCCGAGACAAGCTCAAGTATGTCGATCATCTGCTGCTGCTTCTTTCGCGGCACATAGAACCATGCGGGCATGTAGCCTTCGGATATGAGCATAAGGTCAAGTACGCTGACCGGGGAATCCTTAGGTATCCCGGACTGCTGGGGCACATAACCTATAACAGGCCCGGATTTCCTTGCGGAGTTCGCACACAATCTTACATGCCCCCGGTAATCAACCTTGCCGAGTATCGCCTTCAGGATGCTGCTCTTTCCACCTCCATTGGGTCCCACGATGGCAGTCAGTTCGCCGCACGAAAATGTGAAACTCACATCCTCGACCGCCTTGATCCTGCCGTAGCTGACAGAGAGATTTTCAATTGAGGCACAGAACATATTGCATGCCTGATCTGACCCGCATTTATGTGTAACGCATTCACTCATCGAAGAGCAGCCTCCAGCACCATCAAATTCTTCTTCATTATATTTATATATGCGTCGGTACTATCGTCTCCGGTTACTGCAGGGTCAAGCACATAAACCGCTGCGCCTGTTTCCGCAGCAATTGTATCTGCCGCAGATGAAGGGTATTGCGGTTCGGTAAAGAGCGCCTTTATTCCCGACTTTTTAACAAGGTCTATTGTATCTGCCAGTTCTTTTGCAGATGGTTCGCTCCCCGGTTCACGCTCAATAACAGCAGCAATTACAAGTCCGTACTCCTGCGCGAAATAGGGAAAAGCCTCATGGAACGTGATGATGCTCCGTCCCCTGAAGGGCGCCAGTGCCGCATCCATCTCTTTTTTCAGGACTTCAAGTTTCGCCGTATATGACCCGGCGTTTTTCCTGTACTGCGCGGCATGTGCAGGATCTGCCGCGGCCAGGACTTCCGCGCAATTCCGCGTCATTATAATCGCATTGGAGACGCTTACCCATACATGCGGATTTTCAATCTTATTATATTCAACAAGTTTGATCCCCCCGGAAATTTCAGCTGTTTTAAGTCCGGGATACCTGTCTGATATCCTGTCCATAAAGGATTCCATACCCGCGCCGTTGACAAGAAGGATCCCGGCGTCCTCAAGGTACTTCATGTCGGCAGAAGTTATACTGTAATCATGCAGGCATCCGGTTACAGGCCGGGTCATGTTTATCACCTTCACACCGTCAATCGAACCGGCAACGTTTCTTGCTATTATATATACAGGGTAGAAGGATGTGACTATTGTGAAGATATCCCCTGCCGGTGCAGCATTCTCTTTTTTGCATGATACTGGAATCAGAAATGCAACAAGAACAAGACAGTGTATCCCTGATGCTATTCGTCCGTTCATACAACCTCCATATAAAATAATTAAAACTGCCGGCAGATCAAATACATTATTTGTAATCTCTTCGAATGCTGAGATCATGCACGTAAATCAAATGGATTCCCCTATTCAGGGGAATGACAGAAAGTATATACATTAAATTATGCTGTTAATTTATTGAATTCACAATTTCGTATATGCTATTTAACAAACTCCGAAAACTCATCATTTGACATGAGCTGTGAAGCGATGATGCCATAGCCTGCTGCAACAGGGTGACTCAGGTCCGCGTAATATTCCGCTTTATCAAGAACAGGGGCGAAAGCAGTTATGCCGTCTGAAGCAAGCTCGTTCTGCATGGCAGAAATTATCATGTCACGCTCAAGCCTGCTCTTTTCGGTAAGCATGAACGTATTGAAAGGCGTTATCACCGCTATCACACTGTTCCCCTGCTCTTTCAGTCTCCGGATTGAATCGAGCATGTATCTCCACTGGAGGGATTTTTCCGGCAGCACCCACTCCATGTCACGGCCTGTCATCCTGTCAGGCCGTACTGGATCGGGCGGCGTGAACACTTCATCTTTATGCACAAAGTATCCTTCCGGGTTTGCATAGGGATTGGCCATGGTCCACCTGTACACGTTCCTTTCCGCAAATTCTGATGAACGCATGTGCTCCAGCCACGTGAAGAGCGGGATATCCCTGCGGGCAAGAAGCGTGAGCCTCTCCTCGGCTGCGGGCGAATAAGCCGGGATTTTCCCGGGAAACTGCGTCAGCAGCGCCCTGTGGTTTATTGAACTGTTTGTTTCTCCGCTCAGGTCATGTTTAGGTGAACTCATCCAGAGCAGGTTGATGCCGATGATTACCCTGCCGTTCTTAAGGCTGGTACAGTAATTATTTATGAGGCCGTTGAGCGCTGCAGGGTGAATGCCGTCTATTCCGATATTGGCAAAACGCTGAGTACCGGATGCAGCGTTCAGGTACGCGGTGAGGCTGCTGCTGCTGTCCGTGTAGTGTCCCCATATCACAGAGTCGCCGATAAAAGCAATCCTGCAGGATGCTGCCACTGTCTCCACGTACTTTTCGTAAAAGAAATAATCCTCGCCCAGGCTGTACGGAATGCGGTAGTTGCCTGTAAACTGCGAAGTATCAACACAGGGAATAATCCGCGGCAGCATTGAGGCCAGGATTATCACAGCGAGTACGGGTACTGTTATTTTCAGAAGATTTTTCATTCTCACCATTAAAAATTTAATTTAACACTTAAAAATCAGCCACGGAGACACAGAGGACACTGAGTAAAAAATTAAAGATTCTGACACCAGCTTTACTTAATATAAAAACTATACAAACATTTTTCTAATATCTGGATCTATCCGTGTTCAACTTTGTTATATTTTGAATAATCTACTCCGCGTTCTCCGTGGCTCCGTGGTGTAATATTTAAATTACTCTCTGTGCCCTCTGCGCCTCTGTGGCAAATCCTTTTATATCCCTAAAACTGCTGGTATATAAATCCGCTTACCGGGCCTGACGAAACAAAGAGCACGCAAAGCACCATCACTGCTGCGGCAATACCCCTGGCCGCAGGACGCTCCATGAATTTCATCCAGCCGTACTCACCCAGCCAATGTACAGCGTAACAGATACCCATAAGCGCAAGCATAACCACGGGTGCTGCCGGGACTCTCCATTCAAATGAGAATATCCCCGCTATTACTGTAAATGCATCGCCCGAATTCTCTGCCCTGAAAAATATCCATGTGAAGACAACCAGTATAAATGTTATAATTCGTTTTGCAGCATCCGGCACTCGCTGAATAATTCTGATTCCGGAAAACAGTTTGCTCCCGCTGTGCAGTATGCCGTGGATCAATCCCCAGAGCAGGAAGTTCCACGCAGCGCCATGCCATAAGCCTGAAAGAAGCATTGTTGATATAATGTTCCTGCTCTCTTTAAATCTTCCGTTCCTGTTCCCGCCAAGAGGCTTGTACACAAAGTCTCCGAACCATGACGAAAGGCTGATGTGCCAGCGCGCCCAGAACTCCTTTGTGTTCTTTGCAGTGTACGGCAGGTTAAAGTTTTCCATGAGCTCAATGCCCAGGCACCGCGCTATTCCGCGTGCCATGTCAGTGTATCCCGTAAAGTCAAAGTAGATCTGCCATGTAAAGGCAAGCGCACCCAGCGCAAGGTCTGCTGATGCATACTGGCCGGGATTCCCGAAGATTTTATCCGCGTATAACGCGAAGTAGTCCGCGAGTACAACCTTCCTGAAGATCCCGCGCGTGAAGAGGTATATACCCTCTGCCGTATCATCCGGTGACGGCGTCCTGAAGAGTCTAAGCTGGGGCAGCAGTTTAGCCGCGCGGCCAATAGGTCCGGCGAGTATCTGCGGAAAAAACGAGACGAACAGAGCGTATTTGAACCAGCTCTTTTCACGTTGAGTGCTGCCGTAGTAGTAGTCAAAAACATATCCCATGGATATAAAGATGTAGAAGGATATACCCGCGGGAAGAATTATCTCCGGACGCGGAATTGACGCCGCAGTTCCCGCAGCAGCGAGCATGGAGTTTATTGAGTCCGAGAGGAACCCGGCGTACTTGAAGAATCCCAGCACCAGGATACTGTTTATTACACTTAATGCCAGGATTGACTTTCTGCGGCCGTATCTCTCCATGAGATACACAACTGTGTAGTCAGCAGTTATAATCCATAAAAGAAGAAATATATACCAGGGATTCCATAAAGCGTAGAATAATAATGATGCAAAAAGAATAAGGAATCCCCTCCCTTCAGAACTTCTTATAATCCTGAAGAGGAGGTATAGTACGGCGAAGAATAAAAAAAAGGTCCATGTCTGGAAAAGCATCTCTTACTTGTCTGCCCTTCTTACACACCTGAAACCGATTGTATCCCGGAGGAGGCACGTGTCATTGAATGACTCGTCAAATCCCCGGTAACCGGAATAGATCACTGTCTCCGGATCATTCCATGAACCGCCGCGTATAACGCGTGCTGTCCCTTCACCCGGGCCCTTGGGGTTGAACTCCGAAGACCTTGAGTAGTACACTGTCGAGTAGAAATCATTGCACCACTCGGCCACATTGCCGTACATGTCGTACAGTCCCCATGCGTTCGGTTTTTTACTCCCCGCATTTTCAGTTCCGCCGGGAGTGTTCTGGCTGTAAACGGCGTAGTTCTTCATATTCTTCAGGTCGCCGAAAAAGTATTTACCCTGGCTGCCTGCCCTTGCAGCGTACTCCCATTCAGCCTCGGATGGGAGCCTGTAGCCGTTCGCGCTGTAGTTGCATTCCCATGTGTTTTCGTCATAGCACGGGTCCAGTCCCTCTTCGATTGATCTTTCATTGCAGTATATGGCAGCGTTCATCCAGGCCACCTGTTCAACAGGTTTCTTCTCGCCCTTGAAGTGTGACGGATTGGAGAGGTCAAGCATCCTGTACATCTCCTGTGTGACCTCGTACTTGTCTATGTAGAATGGCCCTACACCCACCCTGTGTACCGGGGTTTCGCCAGCCCTGTCGCCGCCCATCATGAATTCACCGCCGGGTATGAATACCATCTCTATCCCTGACTTTGTTTTAATCTCCCTGACGGTCTTGCCGTTCTCCTTGCCGCACATTGTAAAAACAAGAAGCACAGCAGCCGTGAGCGCGATGTGTTTATTGAACATAAAGTTCTCCTTTTATTTACGGAACCCAGTCAGGTTCCTTGTTATGGTTACCGTCCCAGGTTATGTTAAGCCACCTGCCGGTCGAAAGTTCGAGTATGCATATATTCCATCCCTGCGCCATACCGCCAACAGCCTGTTCGCCGTCAGGCCCGAAGGCAAATGTAATATACTTTCCGTCAGGCGACCAGTCAAGGTGATAAACCTCGTACCCCTTTGTCACCTGGATTATTGTTACAATATCCTTCTGCTTAACCGGGGGCCTGTTTGCAAAATCGATCTTTGCTATCCTGAAATCCCTGTCGGTCTGTCCCCACCCGATTTTTTTACCGTCCGGGCTGAACTCGGGCCTGCACCCTACTATACCGAGCTGGAAGTATTTAGTTCCGTAAGCCTCGATCGCAATGTCCGTATGCCTGAATCCCATTCCGCCCAGCACCGTTGCAGTTATATACTTCCCGTCAGGGGACCAGCAGAGGTTATACAAATGCTCCAGCTTGTTATTAGCGTGCTCCCTCACATTTCCTGTCTGCATCTCATAGATGAAGAGACCTTTCGTGGCCCAGCTTTCACCCGAAAACCTTCGCGCGGATTCGGACTTGACGAACGCGATATAACGGCCGTCAGGCGACCAGCAGTGCTCCCGGGAGTTCTTCGAAAGGAGCCTCTGCCCTGAACCGTCGATGTTCATCAGGTAAAGGTCCCTTTTGCGTTCACGGCCTTCGCCAGAATCGACAGTAAAAGCGATTAGTTTACCGTCGGGTGAAACCTTGGGATACATCTCGTGCCTGTCTTTTGTATCTGTAAGCTGCCTGCGCCAGGAGGCGTCAGCGCTTGTGATATGCAGGTCGTATGAGCCGTTCCTGTATGATTCATACACGATTTTATAGCTGATCGATGAAAAGTCCGACAGCTTCAGGCTGTTCTCCCCTGCCGGGAGCTGTATTGCGCTGAAAACAGGGAGCATGAGGAGCAATATGAGTATTTTTTTCATAATATACCTTTAAAGAAAGTGGCGGTTACATCTCATTGCCCCGAAGTATATTTTCAACCATTTTTTCTGGACGCACCGGCTATAATTAACATTATCATTAAAACAAAAAAAACATTTGAAAAAAAACACCCCCGGTTTTTTATAGCATTCAGCTAAAGGAGCAAATAATGTTTCAAAGAATAGAGACTCTCAGGCACGTAAAAAAAGCAGGTATCGTAAACCTGCTGCTATGGTCAGCACTTTTTTCGATTTATCTTGTTTACGACAAGTACACCGGCACCATGGAAACCGACCTCGTCATGGTTTTCATATACCTCTTTGCATCCATACTTCTTCTGAACACGCTGTTTTTTCTGATGCTGAAATTCCTGCTGGTCCAGTTCAGGTACGGTTCTGAAGCGGCGTTTGTAATTTCAAATATCATTGTTACCGCCATATTCTTCATCAACAACCTTGCAGTATCAGTTTACGGCAAACAGCTTGGACTCGAGGGGATCGTCATGGCATGGCGCGGTTGGCGCGGCGGCGAGATGGGGGACTTCTCCTCAAGCCTCATAAAGATGCTTTTTATAGTAATAATTTATGCCGGGTTGTTCAGCATGGCATACTTCGGGCTCGACAGGATTTTTTCCAGGGAGAAAACCAGGGCACGCGTTTTCGGAACACTTGTAACAACTGCCTCTGTAATCATGTTTGTACTGCACATCAAACTCGCAGCAATGGCTGCGGTTGACTGGAAGATGAACATCATCAAGCACAAGATCCCCTGGCAGTCGGTTACGGGCTTTCCCGAGGACCAGATCAGGGTGAACGAAGACGGGAAGGCCGGCCAGGCATTCCCTGCGCTGTTCACCAGCCCCCCATTCCTGGATGAGAACGCAGAGCTTAAACAGCTGAATAAACTCAACAGCACAAAGGAGAGGATCCTTTCGTCGCACATAGCAGTCACAAACCCGATGAACATACTCTTTATCAATTGCGAAGGCCTTCGTGCCGATATGCTCAACCCCGAGAACATGCCGCACCTTTATAAATTCGCGACACAGAGGGGATTTATTCTAAAGAAGCACTACACCACCGGCAACAACACGCCGGGCAGCCTCTACGGCATGCTCACAGGCCTTGCGCCTTTCTACTTCGAGCCCCTGCGCGGAAACCAGCTCAGAAACATGACGCTTGAAGTTCTGAAAAAGGCCGGGTACAGGCAGGGTATATATTATAATTCTCCGAAACAATACGAAAACATTTACCGCGATATAATCGCAGGGACAGAGGGGGATTTTGTCCGCGCCCCGGGCACAAAATTCGATGACTACGGCCCCAGGGAGAGGATACTGGTAGACAGGTATATCTCGGATATCAAGAACTACAAGGGCGGGCCGCGCTTCGACTATTACCTGATGAACGTGACGCACTTCAACTACTACTATCCCTGGG
This sequence comes from Spirochaetota bacterium, assembly GCA_035403465.1. GTDB lineage: Bacteria > Spirochaetota > UBA4802 > UBA4802 > UBA5550 > JAAYBQ01. The sequence continues at coordinate 81,810 of DAONFG010000008.1, forward strand.
AGTTTAAAAAATATACTCCGGACTATACAATGAACTTCACTATTATAAGCGGTCCGCAGGATAAGTTCAGGAAAGACAGGGTTGAACTGAAAAACAGGTACATGAACTCCGTGCTTTACAGTGACCATCTTATAAATGAAATACTAAAGACGCTCGAGAGCACCGGGCGACTTAAAAATACGATCGTAGTAATTTCAGGCGATCACGGAGAGGAGTTCTGGGAACACGGGAGCTTTGGGCACACATGGGGGCTCAACAATATACAGATACAGCCGGCTGCCATGATATACTATCCAGGCATAAAGAACAGCTCAATCAAATACAAATATACTTCGCACCAGGATTTCTTTCCAACGGTATTCGACCTCATAGGGATAGGCACAGACTGGCGTGAGTTCACAACGGGCAAGTCGCTTATTGACTACGACCCTGACCTGGACTATGCAGTTTCATCGCTGGGGATTCTATGCAGCTTCAAGCGCAACGGTTATGCCGTGATGGGCGACGGCTACAAGATACTCTTCAGGAACAACATGGACCTCAATGCTTCACCTTATGCAATATATGATGACTATGACCAGCCTGTAGAAAATATTGACACATACAGGGCTGTCAGGCTGCTCATGAAAGCCGCTCATTCAAAGAGGCTGAAACAGTAGACCTACCTGTAATTTGCGGCTTCAAGAAACGCATAGGTGATCGCGTCATAATCCGGCTCATAATCAATCGGGCCGATTTCAAATGTCACACTGGGGATTGCCCGGCTCTCTTCAGAAATGTAGCCGCCAAGCGACCCCGGGGTTTCATACCCGATATCGAAAGCAATGCCATACCCGCTGATCTTTGACATGTTTTTATAAAGATCCACGGGCACACCCTCTGACGGGTATATCTTTCCAAACGGCTGGTGGACCCCTATAACCAGCCATGGCCTGTAATCATAAACGGCATTCACCATCATCACGGTTTCAGGCTCAGAGGCCGGGAGTCTGCCCGGGTTATTAAAACTTTTTTTATATTTAGCTTCCCATGTGGGCGCGGGGAAATTCCTGTTAATATCAATTTTATGAGCATTGGTCCTTGTTCCCATGATGAGCCCGTCAGGATTAATGCATGGAATCAGCACTACGCGGCCCTTTAGAAGTTCAGGAAATTCATACAGGTACTCGCCGAATTTTATTACTGACATTGTCGCCGCAGGTTCATCGCCATGCAGTCCGCCTATAATAAGGATGGTCTTTCCGCCTTTACCGAATTCCCTGTAATAAACCGCATTCATATCATTGGAATAACCAAGCACCTTCCAGCCTATCGGGCTTTGTTCCATTGCCCGGTATTCCCGGATCGTTTTCTGCTGAATAACCTGGTATTTCCTGTGTCGGGCAGCATACAGCTGACATGCCGAAACAATGACAAGCAGCAGTGCGGTATACAGTTTTAGTCGTTTCATCTTTCTCATGGTTTTCGGGGAATCGTAATTTTATATACAATCAGGGTCAAGAAATAAAAACTAGCCCGGATAGTTATAATACTCTTTCATCCAGAACATCCTGTCATATATGCCTGCAGGTTATATGTTCTTTCATCTTCCTCTGCGCCCTCTGTGGCAAAATCGGGTAAAATCTATATTAAAAAATGTTCGTTCTCCATGAATATTGTACTTTCAAAAAAATACTCTGCCGTATAACTTGTAAGCGTAATCCCGGCAGATATAATGGAGGAACAATGGAATTCACATACAGCATGCCTGTTAAGGTAATATTTGGGCACGATGCCGTTGTAAAAAATGCTGCGGAGTTTAAAAGTTTAGGAAGTAAAGCGCTTATTGTAACAGGAAAAAGTTCCGCGGATAAAAACGGTTCCCTGGCAGATACAGTGAAGGCCCTTGAAAAGTGCGGCATAGCATACGCGCGGTACAATGAAGTGGAACCGAATCCCTCAGTGGAGAATGTGCGGGACGCCGCGGCAACGGCCAGGAGCTGTGGTGCTGATTTTATAATAGGTATAGGCGGCGGTTCACCTCTTGATGCAGCAAAGGCAGCGGCAATACTTGCCGCGAACGATATTGATGATGAAACACTTTTCAGCGGCCCTTACCCATCCCGGCCGCTGCCCCTTGCCGCGGTCCCCACGACGGCAGGTACAGGAAGCGAGGTAACCCCTTACTCTATCCTGACATACAGAAAAATAAACAACAAGAAGAGTATAGCTTCACCATCGATCTTCCCTGTTATAGCACTCC
>DAONFG010000009.1:0-64342 GCA_035403465.1 Spirochaetota bacterium
CTGCAATTTCATCTTCAGAAGCCATGCCCGTTGACATTATCACAGGCTTGCGTGTGTGCGCTATCCTTCTCAGCAGCGGGATATTGGTAACCTCGGACGAGGCGACCTTGTAGAGCTTGACCCCTGTATATTCAAGCAGGTCAACGGACTGGGCGTCAAAGGGGGCCGAAAAGAATTCAACACCGCTTGCGGTTGCCCTCTCTTTAAGTTTAAGGTACTCATCTTTTTCAAGGGTGAACTTCGACAAAAAGTCAATTACGCCCCTGTCCTGGAAGCTCATGTCCCCTTTTTCCATGAGGGACCTGGTGTATGGTGAGTTCATCAGTTCAGGGTTGAATGTCTGGAACTTGACAGCGTCCGCTCCTGATTCAGCTGCGCGCATGATCATTTCGTAGGCCTGGGCAAAGCTGCCGTTATGGTTAAGACCGATCTCTGCAATGAAGACCGGGTTTTTGTGTTTGAATACGGATTCCAGCATGTTGATACCACCGGTGTCTGCAATATTTTTTACTGTCCCCGCACTGCACTTTTTTGCCGCAGAGGCACAGAGCACACGGAGTTGTGTATTTTAGAAAGAATCAAGATAATATAGTAAATGATAAATGTAAAGTATTTTATAAGCTTTACCATGATGGCGGGGGTAACCGGCTGTCGTATTTCTTTTCCATATCCTCGATTTTCTTTTTCAGATCTCCGTAAGTGGAGAGCATATGCCGCAGTTTTGTGAATGCACGTATAATCTGGATGCTTGTATTTACAGCTCTTTCACTGTTTAGTACATTGGAAAGCATCAGAATGCCATGTTCGGTAAAAGCAAATGGAAATTTTCTTGTGCCGCCACGGCTTGATGTCGCATTTTGTGATACAAGTTTTGCAGTTCATCCCGGTTAAGCTGAAACATAAAATCGGGGGTGAACCGGAATGGGATGCACCACGGGGTAGCAACCCCGTGTTCTGAAGAAATCTCGCGAAATAAAAATCATTCCCTGATTCATAAATATTTGACAGCCCGCGCATTCTGTATAAAATTAATTCCGTAATGTCCGCCACGGAGGAAGCGCATGTCTGATAAGAAATATATAATCGCCATGGACCTTGGCACTACCGGCAACAGGGTCTTCTGTTTTGATGACAAGGGGAAGGTGATATCAAGTTCATACAGGGAATTCACGCAGTACTTTCCTAAACCGGGATGGGTTGAACATGACGGTCTTGAAATATGGGATTCCATATGCGAGCTGATCCCCGAGGCGATAAAAAAGGGTGACCTGAACCCTGCATCCGCAGTTTCAATAGGGATAACAAACCAGCGCGAAACTTCGATACTCTGGGACGCCGAAACAGGCAGGCCGATTTACAGGGCCATAGTGTGGCAGTGCAGGCGCACCACGGATATATGCAACCAGCTGAAGGAGTGGGGACACGAGGCGAAGTTCAGGGAACAGACAGGCCTGGTTATTGACGCGTACTTTTCGGGTACAAAGATAAAGTGGATGTTTGACAATGTCATGGACGCGCGCCAGCTTGCAAAGAAGGGGAGGCTGCGCTTTGGAACCATTGATACCTGGATCCTCTGGAAACTGACCGGCGGCAAGTCTCATGCGACTGATTACACCAACGCGTCCCGGACTCTCATATTCAACATAAAAGAGAAGAAGTGGTCCCCCGAACTCTGCGACATCCTTGACATACCGATGAATATACTTCCAGAAGTGTACCCCTCTGCCTGCAATTTCGGCCGCACCTCGGGCTGTTCTTTTATCCCCGACGGTATTGAGATCGGAGGGATTGCCGGCGACCAGCAGGCTGCCATGGTGGGGCAGTGCTGTGTAACACCGGGACGCACAAAGAACACTTACGGTACAGGCTGTTTCATGCTGCTTAACAACGGGCCCGAATACATCATATCACAAAACGGCCTGCTGACCACGCTTACCCCTGACAGCAAGGGGAACCCGGTCTACGCACTTGAAGGCTCGGTGTTCATAGGCGGTGCGGTCATGCAGTGGCTGCGCGACTACATGAAGTTTTTTGACAGCGCCACGGAGTCCGAGGGCATCGCCTTATCAATTTTCAACCGTGACGACGAGGTTGTGTTTGTCCCGGCCTTCGTAGGCCTTGGCGCGCCGTACTGGAACATGGACGCGCGCGGCGCGATATTCGGTCTGACCCGCGATACAACGCGCGAACAGATAGTCAGGGCAGCGCTCAAGTCGATCGCATTCCAGTCCATGGACGTGATCCACGCAATGGAGCAGGACACCGGTAAGCGCATCAACGAACTGCGTGTTGACGGCGGTGCGACCGACAACAAGTTTCTGATGCAGTTCCAGTCCGACATACTTGGAGTCCCGGTACTCCTGCCCGAGATCAGGGAATCGACTGCCCTTGGCGCTGCTTACCTTGCAGGGATCTCATCGGGATTCTATCCGACTATAGAGGCAATTGCTTCAGAAAATAAGATCAGCAGGAGGTTCGAACCTGTGATGAACAGCTCCGAGCGCGAAAAACAGGCGGCACTGTGGAAAAAAACAGTGGCAAAACTTTTATAAAAAACTGTTTCATGGTTGCTTTTTTTAAATTTTTATAATATTATATTTATATCATACCAAAACGCAAAATGCCGGAGGCCTTCAATGGCAAAACCAATGCTGGGAGAAATGCTCGTACAGAACAAAGTTATTACACAAGATCAGATGAACAGGGCCCTTGAGATTCAGACCAGCGAGGGCGGGCTTATAGGAATTATTCTTGTTTCACAGGGGATCATTACCGAGCAGACCCTTGTGGAATACCTTGCACTTCAGGCCAAGATAGTTACCACATCGGAATAAATCAACCATCCACTTCAGTAGAGATAAACCGGGATTTAATTCTCCGGTTTATCTTTTTTTTTACATATCAGCATGACTTCCGGTATATTAATATTCTGTCATAATAACGAAGTTTCGGAAACTACGTTAAAACCCTGTTTGCACGGCGTTTTAACCGGGTCCGCTGAAAAAGAACTTGTTTTTTTTATGCAGATGCCAAAAGTTACTGTATCCTGAATAAACAGGTTTGTTTCGGTCATGCTGTTGCAGTTTACGATTGCGCTGATGCATAACCCGCCCATTTCGTAAAAGATACAGCATCCCAATACTTTATATACCGGGAGTAAATTAAATTATGAAGCACTCAGTAAAAGAATGGATATTTGCGACACGTCCATGGTCGTTTCCTGCCTCAGCCACGTCAGCCCTTGTTGCCTTTTCTTACGTATTCTTCAGGTTTTCCAGTCAGTCTGAACTGGTCAGTATTAACTGGTGCTACGGCATACTGGCAATCCTGGGAGCAGTGATTTTCCAGGCCGGAAGTAATGTCGCGAATGATTATGTTGATTATCAGCATAAAGTAGACACAAAAGAATCCATTGGAATTAACCGTCTCCTGATTGATGAAGTTTTTGAGCCGAAATCATTTTTACGTTATTCAGTTATCCTCCTCTCCATAGGCATCCTGCTTGGCGTGTTCCTCATGGTTAATACGGGGATCGATCTGCTCTGGATAGGAATTATAGGCGCTTTAAGCGGGTTCTTCTATTATAAACTGAAATACATTGCACTGGGGGACCTCCTGATCTATATTATTTTCGGGCCCATGATTATGCTGGGAACAGTTTTCGTCATGACGACTGATCTTGATCCGGACGCATTGATGATTTCAATCCCCGTCGGATTTTTAATTGTAAATATTCTTCATGCCAATAATACCCGCGACATGATGCACGACGGCAAAGCCAACATAAAGACACAGGCCATGCTTCTGGGAGTCAGGGGAGCTATAATTCAATACATGATACTGGCTGTCGGAGCTTACTTTGCGGTGGCAGTAATGGCAGCTTTCGGCATTCTGCATCCGCTTTCTCTTATCGTGTTTGTGACCCTGCCGCTGACAATAATGAATATCAAAAAGATACGGAGAGCTGAATTTGACAAACCTGAACTCATAAATAACATGGACGAAATGTCTGCCAAACTGGTTCTGGCATTCGGAGTGCTGCTAGCTGTATCAAATTTTATAGCGGCATATTTATGAAAAAGATAATTGCACCTGTAGTCATCGCCGCACTGCTCTGGTTCGTGATGTTTTCACCATGGACCAGAGATTACGTGAACTTCTGGATCACAATGGGAATCGCGGCAGTAGCCCTTGCGGTAATGAGCGCTTTTCTGTGCGATGATTTTAAAAAACAGTTTTCATTATCGCTGAAAGATGCTATGATCGGCCTGGTTTCGGCAGCCGTGTTATACCTGGTGTTTTACCTTGGCGATTTTTTTTCCTCCCTGCTCTTTCATTTTGCAAAAGGGCAGGTCAACAGCATCTACCTGATGAAAGAGGGACAGAACCCGCTTTACCTGGGTTTACTGCTTGCGTTCTTCATCGGGCCTGCAGAAGAAATTTTCTGGCGCGGTTTTGTTCAACGCTCACTGGCTGCAAAATACGGGCAGTGGCAGGCATTGGTTGCCGCTTCGCTTGTATATACGCTTGTGCATGTCTGGTCGTTCAATTTTATGCTGATTATGGCTGCCATGGTATGCGGTGTTTTCTGGGGCCTGATTTATAAATACAACAGGAACATTACCACCCTGATCATTTCACATGCCGTGTGGGATGTTCTGGTGTTTATTGTATTCCCGATTTTATAGATGGTAATATGCGGTTCCCGGCCATGGTATTCCCCCAGTGAAATATATTAAACTGTACATACTCCTTGCCGCGTTTTTTTCCGCAGGGTGTCTCTCCTCCGGAGATTATGACGGGGAGCGGTTCTTCACTGTAGTGGCTGCGGGTGACACCGTGCACCCGGTGAACGAAGGCCACGTTGATGAGTTCATCGCTCTGGGCAAAGAGATCTATGCTCCCACAAGGGATATTATCAGCAGCGGTGATTTGTCCTTTGTCAATGTAGAGGGGCCTTTCATGGAGAACAGGAAAGGCCTGGAACAGGGTAATATAGTATTCGCCGGTTACACCGGTGACCTTGACAACATGCTCTGGGCCGGGTTCAACTGCTTCAGCCTGGCCAATAACCACGCCCTGGACTGCGGTGCAGCCGGCGTGAAGAGCACCCTGGATCTTTTCGGGAAGAAAAAATCCGAACCTGAACACAGGAATATTATCTTTGCCGGGCTGGGCCTTACTCCTGGCGATGCTGAGAAATTTTCAGCTGCTGTAATAAATAATGTGCAGGTTGCATTCTTTGCATACTCTGCACGCTACAACAGGGAGGGGAACCTCTGCAATTCCTTCTCGCCTGATAAAGTTGTTGCTGATCTGCGGAGCGCTGAAGGTGCGCAGCTAAAAATAGTTTCGGTACATCACGGGGATGAGTTTGTCCATGTGCCTCCGGCCGATGTGGTAAGGGATTACCATGCACTTATCGACGCCGGCGCTGACCTTGTGCTGGGACATCACCCCCATGTGGTGCAGGGTATCGAAAAGTACGGCAGGGGGATCATTTTCTACTCGCTTGGGAATTATGCAATGGGGACTGTTTCTAAAAGGCATATGAGGCGTAACGGCAAACTTTACAGTTTTATTACACGGGTGAGGTTCAGGAAAACCGGGCAGTCGCTCCGCCCTGAATCTGTCGAGGTGTTCCCTTTGTATTCAGATAACGCGAATGAGCTTGTGGTAAACGGCAAGGTGCTCAAGCGGCGCAGGTTTGTTCCCGAGGTGCTTACCGGCGACTTTGCGGACCATGTGCTTGACCGCATCGAGTCCTGGTCTGCGCAGGTTCCGGGAAACAAAACGGTATTTGCCCGCGAAGGGGACGTGCTTACGGTGAAGTTCTGAGGTGCAACTACTTTCCCGGCCCCCGGCCGATTAACATAACACTATAGACGAATCATTTATGCCAGGCAGAAACTTCTGTCTGGAAGAGGGGATAGCACAAATCAGTTGAGGAAATCCCTTCTCCCGTTATGGGTTAAATGCAGTATTAATATCTGAACATTTATGTCAGGATTATTTCAAAAAATTAAACCCGGGAGAAGGTGCGCAGTAGCGCGGAAGAGGGCATGCGGTTAAGTCTATTAACCCCTTCCGGGGGTGGCGGGTAAACTTGCATGAAATACATAGAGTTTTTCCGCCGGGGGCGTAACCTTAATGCTGCAGCCGGAATTTTGCGCAGTCTATGGATACCCGCCTGCGCGGGTATGACAGTGAGTGATGATGCCGTGTTCATTATTCACCGCCCGTCTCTGTGCGAGCTTGTTTGGTTTATACTTCCGGTTCCCTGATTGTTATGTTGTTTCTCTTTAGAAACTCCGTGTAACCGTAAACATCCTTTCCGGCGAACCTTATCTTAACGGCATTAACAGGACAGTTGTTCACGCACCCGAAGCACGCAATACATTTATCCGTATCAACTGAAGCCTTATCAGGGCCGATTGCATCAACCGGGCACGACTCACTGCATTTTCCGCACCTGATGCATTTTTTATCATCAATGGAATGCCCGGTCATTACCAGCTTTGTGAAGGCGATCGAAGTGCCGCCTTTTATCAGGTTGTTCAGGCTGAAGTTCCCCTTAACGTCAATTCCTTTCCCGGCCTGTGCGTTTGACAGGACAGATTCAGCATAGCTGCGTGCCGTGGTGAATGTACCTTCATCGGGCAGGTGCCTGTATTTAAGTACGCGGCCGCCGTTTCCCGCAGACCAGGTTGGAGCAAATGTCGACATGTTCGGGAATTCTTTCATTCCTGCCGGGACCCCGCCCTTATCCGCGAGGAGTGCGAGCAGTTCGCACGCGGTATTGTGCTGGTTGCCGCCTGCACCGCCGAATGTAACAAATGATGCGACCGGGATGCCTTCAATGGATGGTATTGTTTTCAGCCACTTGCGGAAATTTTCCGGGACCTCGTAGTAAAATACCGGTGAACCTGCTGCTATGATGTCGTAACCTGAAATTTTTTCCGCGTCAAGATTCCTGTAGTCGCCGGAAGTAACCTTTATACCCTGCTTTCTCCAGGATGATACGATCACCCTGCCGATTCTCTCTGTGTTTCCCGCCTGGCTGTACCAGATAACCAGGCCGGTTTTTATCTTTCCGTTTTTCATGACCCTGTTGTTTTTTATTTTTATTCCCATGCTTTTACATCCTGTTATAATTGCTGTTGCAGTTAGAATCGTTCCGGTTATGAATACTTTTCTTGTCAGCATTTGCCTGTACCTCTAATCAGTCACCTGCTTTCAAGGGAGAGCGTGGCTGTAATCTACCTTTAAACTTCGTTCTTAAGCCTTTCAGCAGGAGACTTCCCCATATAAAATAATTGATTTAAGTCAAGGTAATTATTCACTTATCGGTATAATATAGTATAAATACCCGGAGGTAAAACATATGGAAAAGGATATCAGGGGAACAGTTATTAACACAGGAAATTTTATAGAATACCAGGCTGGTTCAGTCGTGAGCAAAGAGATTATACGCAAAGAGACCGGTACTGTTACTATATTCGCATTCGATAAAGGCGAGGGCTTGAGTGAACACACTGCTCCATTTGACGCGCTTGTACAGGTTATCGACGGCGAGGCCGAGATCATTATCGCCGGTACAAAGAACAGGCTTGTTAAGGGTGAAATGATCATCATGCCCGCAAACCAGACCCATGCGCTGAATGCGGTTGAGAGATTCAAGATGATCCTCACCATGATCAGGTCAAAAATACCCTCAGTTGTTTTAAATAAATAATTTTGGCTGTAATGTCATTCCCGCGAATGCGGGAATCCATTTCTACACCATGTCTACGGTGTAAACCAATGGATTCCGGCTCTGACGGCCGGAATGACAGTTGAGTCTGCCCTGTTTATTTCACTTCAACAAGCCATTTGTGTGTATCTTTGATATCGCCATACTGGATGCCGGTTAGTGTATTGTAAAGTTTCGTAATAACCGGGCCGGCCTCTTTATCAGAACCGAACTTGAGGTTTTTGCCTTTATAATTAATAGTTGTTACCGGTGTTACAACAGCTGCAGTACCAACAGCCCCGATTTCGTCAAAGTCTGCAAGTTCGGCAACATCAACGGGCCGCCGTTCTACTTTCAGGCCAATGTCTTCTGCAATTTGCGCAAGGCTCATGTTTGTAATACTCGGGAGTATGCTTTTAGACTTCGGTGTTACATAGGAATTTCCCTTGATCCCGATAAAGTTTGATGTGCTGAACTCGTCTATGTATCTCTTTTCCCTGGAGTCAAGGTAAAGCACAACAGAGTAACCTTTGTCATGGCCCCAGCGGTCGCCTGCAAGCCCTGCCGCATAGTTACCGCCAACCTTGCAGTCGCCCACACCGTCAGGTGCAGCACGGTCATAGTTCAGCGCAATAATTGCTTTTACAGGGTGGATCCCCCCCTTGTAGTAGGGGCCAACAGGTGTTACAAATATTACAAAGATATATTCATCTGCAGGTCCGAGTCCTACACGTGGGCCCGTGCCGATAACAAGCGGGCGCAGGTAAAGGCTTGCCCCTGTTCCGTAAGGGGGAACAAATCTCCTGTTTGCTGATATAACTTTTTTACATGCATCAACGAACATTGCTTTCGGCATCGGGGGAATTGATATTCTTTCAGATGTCTTCTGCAGCCGTTTCCAGTTCTCTTCAGGTCTGAAAACTACGATCTTACCGGTTTTTGTTTCAAAGGCTTTTATCCCCTCAAAGCACTCCTGGCCGTAGTGCAGGCATGGAGCTGCCATGTGGATATTGAGGTTTTCATCCTGTACAAGTTCGCCCTTTGACCATTTTCCTTTTTTATAATAGTACCTGATGTTGAAGTCGGTTTTCTGATAACCGAAGGAGAGGTTTGACCAGTCCATGTTAGCTTTTTCGCTGCTCATTTTATTACTCCTGGTATGTTAAAATCTCAGTTGCCTGATCTATCTCGAATAGTTTATGGGATAATGCCAGGCGATTGATATATTGAAATGGCTGGATAATTGCGTAAAACCAGTCGTCCGTTAGTTATAACTTAACCGGAATTTTATTTTGTCAAGAGTTCATTGAAAAGAAAAGTCCGAAAATACGAAATATTTTAAATTCTTGACTAAATGTATGTCATTTATTTTTGTATATATGATCTGCTGGTAAACCGGTTATGTTCCGATACAGTTTATGAATCACCGGAATAGAGCTTTTCTGACAATCTTTTTTATTTAAATAAACCGGCTGTTCAAATTGACTATTTACATAAAAACCGCTATTCTATAAAATATCATAATTAAGGAGTCACACCGTGGTCCAGAAAAATTCTGACATTAAAAGTCCTGAAGGAAAACTCGGCATAGTGATACCGGGCCTTGGCGCTGTAAGTACAACATTCATCGCAGGCGTAATGCTCGTAAGAAAGGGGATCAGGCTCCCCATTGGTTCTCTCACCCAGATGGGAAAGCTCAGGGTTGGCCGCGGCGAGAACGCAAAAGAGGTAAGCATTAAAGATTTTGTTCCGCTTGCAAGCCTGAACGATCTTGAGTTCGCAGGATGGGACATATTCGAGGATACAGTATACCAGTCCGCAAAAAACGCGCAGGTCCTGTCTAACGATGACCTGGAGGCTGTTAAAGATGAAATGTCTAAAATAAAACCGTGGAAGGCTGTCTTCAACAGGCATTTTGTAAAGAAGCTCGACGGGAAATGGGTCAAGGAAGCCCCTTCATACTGGGACCTTGCGCAGATGGTCAAGGATGATATACTCAGGTTCAAAGAAGAAAAGAAGCTGCCAAGGCTTGTGATGATATGGTGCGGAAGTACCGAAATATACCAGGAGATGATTCCCGGTGTCCATGATACACTTGAGAATTTCGAAAAGGCCCTGAAGTCAAGCCACCCGAACATAGCACCCAGCATGATCTATGCTTATGCGGCAATTGATCTCGGCCTGCCGTTTGCAAACGGAGCCCCTAACCTCTGCACCGATATACCCGCGCTGTGGGAACTCGCAGACAAGAGGCGCGTTCCCATGTGCGGCAAGGATTTTAAAACAGGCCAGACATTCATGAAGACCCTGCTTGCGCCTGGACTCAAGTCAAGGATGCTCGGCATGAGGGGATGGTATTCAACAAACATCCTTGGCAACAGGGACGGTGAAGTTCTTGATGACCCGGACTCATTCAAGACAAAAGAGGTAAGCAAACTTTCAGTCCTCGAGCAGATACTGCAGCCTGATGACTATCCCGAACTCTACAAGGATTTCTACCACAAGGTTACAATCAACTACTATCCTCCACGAGGCGACAACAAGGAGGGATGGGACAATATAGACATATTCGGCTGGCTCGGGTACCCCATGCAGATCAAGGTGAACTTCCTGTGCAGGGATTCAATACTCGCGGCCCCGATCGTGCTTGACCTTGTCATCTTCCTTGACCTTGCGTCAAGGGCTTCACTTGCCGGCAACCAGGAATGGCTCTCGTTCTACTGGAAGAGTCCCATGCACGCGCCGAATGAACTTCCCGAGCATGATATATTCGTACAGCTCATGAGACTTAAAAACACACTGCGCTGGTTCATGGATGAGCCGCCTGTAACATATCTCGGTTCCGAGACATATAACTGATAATCTGTTCCGGCACTGCGGGATCCACGGGGACCACGCAGTGCCGAATATAACTGTTTACCGGGGTATGTCATGTTATTCCAGTTCAGGGCCGCTGCATCCGCAATCATCTCAACTCTTCTCTTCATGTCTGTCAACCAGGCGCTCTTTTCGCAGGATTCAGGACCCGCAGCAGCCGGTGACATCTACCTGCTAAGAAACGGCAGGATAATCCACATAGCCGGAACTGATCCCGAGGAGCTGAACCTTAACGGTGATGTTACGGCCGTCTTTACTGCGGATTCAGGCGTCTACTATGTCAGGCACGATGACCAGGGCTACACCGCGGGTTTTTATACACCGGGACCTGCCGGGAGCGGTGAATACCAGGTACTGCACCAGTCATACACGGTCGAAAGGTTCATTGTATCCGAAAAAATAATTTATATACTCTTTAAAAAGCCGGGCGAACTTGCCGGTTCAGGAAGCAATGAACTTTTGAGGATTAATCCTGCCACCGGTTTGATAGATACCGTTGATCAGGTTTCTGATTTCGGCCTTGTGCGCGGCACGGTTTTTATTCTCCGCGGCAGGGAAATCCAGTACAACGGCGGATCAATCCCTCTCATGATTGAGGGGGATATGCATGTCAGGGCAGTTGTTGATGACAGGCTCGTGCTGGTCGGGAGCGGCGAAGAGACCGAGGTCTGCGACGTTGTAGAGGGGCGGAACATCTACCAGTACAGCGGTACAGGAAGTTTCCCGGTGAATGAGGAGTATAACCTTGTTTTCGAATTTGCTGATACAGGGGTTTCAGGCGGTGCGTCAGATCCCGATGGCAGCATGGTCTACTACAATATCATCATAAACGGCTACGAGGATGAAAGGACTGAAACAGCCCCCGGCCGGGTGACGAAAACATCATACCTGCTACTTGACCCGGGCAGGAGCTATCTTGTCCGCGTGGAGAGGTGGGAACTTGACAGGGTTAAGGGAAAATACGTCAGGGCGAACAATGTCATGCAGCCGGGTGAACTGAAAGTTTTTGTACCGGAAAACAGGGGGCTGAAGATAATCGTGGAGTTTACAGGTTCAGGTTATAATATCAGGCAGGGTGTTTACAGGGGCAATGAAAAATAAAAAGGAGGCCTTAATGGTCTCCTCTTTATCTGAAACAATCAAAGGGGTTTTATTATTTGCTGTCGTTTATTACAGCTGTCTTCCTCTCGTCTTTCTGCACTATCTTCTGCATCTCTTTAAACTCTACAGAGTCCCTGCCGTATTTAAGTTCAACAGCCTTGAGTATCGCCTGGTTCTTCCTGTTCCTGTAGAATGCGACTTCCTCATCCGGTGCGGCGCGGCTGTTATCAAGAATTGTTTCCATGAACGCGTAGCAGCTTGAAAGATACTTGTATGCCCATTCGTCCTTTCTTGTCTCGTCAGTCAGTTCTATGTATCTTTCCAGAATCGGGATACAGGGCTTGAGGTTCCCCAGGTCATACTGGGTTGATACGTATATCCTGTACAGGACCACTTTGAAGTTGATGTACCTGGGATCGCTTTTTATTTCATTCGAGTTAATCTCATCAAGAAGATTAATCGCCCTTGTGAAATATGTAACAGACTTGGTTTTGGCCGTGACTTTAACGCCGGCGACATATCTGTCCTGCGCATTCTTTCTGTCAATTTCCTGCCAGTACCATTTTTCAGCGAGGTATTTCTTTTCCTTGAATTGTTCTCTTGTCCTTGAAATATCAGCAACCATATCATCAAGTATATCAACACCCTTGGAGTATTCATCCTTTGCCATTTTAAGGCGTGAATCTGAATAGTCCCTGCTGAGCTTTTCAAGGTCCTTGATTGACTTTATATACGGTTTATAATCTTCAGTTCTCCAGCCTTCACTGGCGGGCTGGTTAATGTTTCTTTCCTCGGTATCGCTTGTGATTGTACCGTCTGTAGTGCTTCCTGTACCCTGTGCCATAACCGCGGCTGAAAATAGAGATAGTATAATTGCTATCCCAAACAGTACAGGTAGTTTTCCATTAAAATATCCTGATTTCATAATTACCCCTTCAAAACTGTGTATTGAGCTTAGTATAATAATCGACTTTATAAGATCAAATATTTATCGATTTTTATGAATATTCCTGTAAAAAATGATAAAGAATGCAGCTTATGACAGGAACAGGGAGTGAATAAAAAAGACAATTTATCTTGACATCAACCTTTATGAGAAGCTTATTTATTACTGTCACTGCGAAGCATGAAGGCAAGCATTATAGAAACATCATGTTTCGTGCTTGCAGGCTGCCATCGTGGCAACACTGCCGTGGCGGTCTGTTCCGGCAGATTTAACAGTAAGCATAAAAATATGAATTTTTCTGAACAGATTGCTTCACAGCGTTCGCAATTACAAAAGGCTGATACGCGGCCTGAGAACAACAGTAAAATAAAAACAGAAGTTACGGAATGATAAAAAAGAACAGGGAACAATTCTGCTCATATTGTGAGTATACGGGGATAATTTTCAATCCATCATTTGAAGTTACCGGTGACAATGTCCTGTCTCCATGCCCCAAGTGTGTTGTGACAAAATGCAGGTGCGGCGGCGAGGACCCGTATTATTATTTTGAAAATGATAAGATCAGTCCCTGTTCATGCCGGGATACGCGTATGAAGATCGAACGCATCCTCGAAATCTATTATGCTTCAGGTATAGACAAAAAGTTCAGGTGGAAAAATATAAGTGATTTTAAGGTGGGGAATAATAAACTCGCTTCAGAGGCGCACAAGGCCGCTTATGATATAATCACAAATTTTCCTGACGTAAAAAAGGGTCTCTACCTCTGGGGGAACCCTGGTACGGGAAAGACGCTTCTTTCGACAATAATACTTACAGAGCTGATAAGGCACTATGCTGTGCCTGGCAAATTTATAAAAATCTCGCGGAATTTTTTCAACCTGCTCCGTTCAACATTCTCTGAATCATCCCAGCTGTACGGGCAGTCAGGCATGATAGAGAAGGAGTTTGCTAATGTTGACGTCCTGGTAATAGATGATTTCGGTGTGCAGCGCGATTCATCCTGGGAGCAGGAGACTCTCTACAACCTCGTAGACGCAAGGTACGAGGGGGAAAAATTCACAATCATCACTTCGAACAATAATCCTGAAAAAACCCTCAGGGAACTATCAGAGGGCCGCATACTTTCAAGGCTGAAGGAGATGTGCCGTATCCTTGAACTGAGCGGTGAGGACTACAGAGAGAAAAAATAATGGCCGCTGTTTACATTGGACTCGGCAGCAACCTGGGCAGCAGGGAACATTTCCTGTCCTCTGCCCGTAAAAGGATTGCTGAAAGTGCAGGTGACGTGATAGCGGAATCTACGGTTCTCGAAACAAAGGCAGTGGACTTTACGCAGCAGCCTGATTTCCTGAACCAGGTAGTAAAAATTGAAACAGACCTTGACCCCATGCAGCTCCTTGAAACATTAAAACGCATAGAAACAGAAATCGGCCGCAGCAAAACCTTCCACAAGGGACCCCGCGAGATCGACCTTGACATACTGCTCTACAATGGCATGGTTCTTAGCAGTGACAGGCTGGTGATACCCCACCCGGCTATTGTTCACCGTGACTTTGTGATGCAGCATCTGGTTGAACTTGATCCGGAACTGCGCGATCCTGTTACCGGGATGAAGTACAGGGACCTTTAAATATCCCCCCGGTAGCCCCGTTATGCATAACGGGGCTACCGGGGTTTTTCCGCGGCTATCACCGAATAAAAATTTTTTCTCTCCTTAAAATTTCCTTATATTAAAACATCACCGGGGGATTTACCTTCAAAATAATCTCCCTAATATTATTGACTAATGGATCTATTTTTATTTTAATGCCGGTTGTCAGTTATCATATACTGCTCCGGCGGACCTAAACAGGAGGAATTATGGGAGTAAAACTTGCAGTTAACGGTTTTGGAAGGATTGGAAGGAACGTTGTACGGGCAGTTTTTCTATACCCCGACAAATACAGCGGGATTGAAGTGGTGAGCATCAACGACCTCACTGACGCAAAAACACTGGCGCATCTTTTCAAGTACGATTCGATATTCGGCGTGTTCGAGGGTGACGTTAAGCATGATGAAACATCGATCACCATAAACGGTAAAAAGATTATTGTGCATTCAGAAAAAGAGATTGCCAGGCTCCCGTGGAAAGCAGAAGGGATCGACGTGGTGATCGAATCAACAGGAAAATACACTGACGGTGACAAGGCGGCAGCGCACCTGGACTCCGGTGCTAAACGGGTAATTATCTCCGCCCCGGCAAAGGGAGAGGATATAACAATTGTCATGGGCGTGAATGAGAGTGCGTTCGATAAAAACAAGCACAAGGTTATATCAAACGCTTCATGCACAACAAACTGCCTGGCGCCTCTTGTTAAAGTTCTCAATGATAAATTCGGGATTGATAAAGGACTCATGACAACTATCCATTCATATACAAATGACCAGAAGGTGCTCGATGCACCTCACAAGGACCTGCGCAGGGCCAGGGCTGCAGCCATGTCCATGATACCTACAACCACTGGCGCAGCCAAGGCCGTGGCGCTTGTTATCCCCGAACTTAAGGGCAAACTGGATGGCGGTGCGATTCGTGTCCCCACACCGGATGTTTCCATTGTTGATTTTACATGCATTGTAAAAAAGGAGACAACAACGGATGAGGTTAACGCAGCAGTCAAGGCAGCTGCCGAAGGCCCGCTTAAAGGAATACTCCAGTATTGCGATGTTCCGCTTGTCTCAGTGGATTTTACAGGTAACCCGAACTCGTCAATTTTTGACGCTGAACTTACCAAGGTCTCGGGCGGGAATTTTGTGAAGGTCCTCAGCTGGTACGACAATGAGTGGGGCTATTCATTAAGATGCATTGACCTGGCGCTTCACGTGGCAAAGTAGATAGTACAATGATGAATGTCATTGCGAACGACCAGCGGGAGTGTAGCAATCTGTTTTGGATGCATGTAGTTGATATTATTTGCGAACTGGTTAAATCCCTGACAGATTGTCGCGTCGCTAAAGCTCCTCGCAATGACGCGTCATATAGACTGGTTTGATGTAACAATACAATTATTAAAGGTAAACCAATGACCCGTAGAGAAATTTTCGCCGGAAACTGGAAGATGTACAAGACCTCTGCAGAGGCAGATGCCCTTGTAAGGGAACTTGTTGCCGGCCTTGATAAAAAGCCGGGGAGGGAATACGTAATTTTCCCGCCGTTTCCCTATATCAGGGATGTTTCAGCAATATGTTCGGGCACCCTCTTCCGTACGGGCTCCCAGAACCTGTACCATGAAAAACAGGGCGCGTTCACAGGCGAGGTTTCCCCTTTAATGGTGAAGGACTGCGGCTGCAGTTTTGCTCTTATAGGCCATTCCGAGCGGAGGCATATATTCCACGAAACCGATTCCGATGTGAATAAAAAAGTCCGGGCAGCGCTTGATGCGGGCCTTGAGCCCATGGTCTGTGTCGGGGAACTCCTTGAGGAGAGGGAAAAGGGCGAAACTGCAAAAATCCTGAACAGGCAGATACGTGACGGGCTTGCCGGGTTTTCAGCACAGGATTTTGCGCGGATTACGATTGCATACGAACCTGTATGGGCGATTGGTACCGGTAAGGTCGCCACACCTGAAATGGCCGATGAAGCGCACGGGATTATAAGGAATATACTGAAAGATACTGCCGGGGCCGGGATTGCTGAAAATATGCCCGTTCTCTACGGCGGATCGGTTAAACCGGATAATATTGATGGATTGTACAGGATGGACAACATAGATGGCGTTCTTGTGGGCGGAGCCAGTCTTGAATCCGCATCGTTCCTGAAGATTATCAACGTTTAGGGCATTCCCGATAATTCAATATTTACAGGGTCTAATGGTTGGTAGCCACTTCATAAGCTCCGCAGGGCTCCCTGCGGGGCTGGAAACGGAGTTTTTGGGACCGCACTATAGTTTTTGCATCGGCATATAACTATTTCTTGACATCCATTATTATATGGATAATTCTGACTTAATAATGAAGAAATCCGCTTTTTTATACTGCTTTACAGCCGGTATCGAATAAAATTAAACTAAAAATACCCGGTTTTTAAGGGTATAATAATTTTGAAAATAATGAGGGAAAAATGGGAGTTTTAACAAGTGTCGTTACTGTTTCATTTGCAATTATGTGTGTTCTGCTTATATTGATTATTCTTCTTCAGTCCGACAAAAGCGCAGGAATGGGTATTCTCGGCGGCGCAGGCCAGTCAACATTCGGATCCTCAACAGCTGATATAATCACAAAAGTCACTGCGGTTATGGTTGCCATCTTTATGGTCGGTTCCCTGGGGCTTTCAATACTGGAATCTAAAAGGATATCATCGCTCAGAGAGAAGCTGTTCAATGATAAAGCCCAGGATACAACTGTGATTGAAAAGAAGACAGAACAACCTTCCCCGGAAAAAGCCGTTGATAAATAACCTCATTCCGCGGTTATAACGTCTTGATTACAGCTGTTACAGGAGCTAGATAATGTCTCAGAAAGATTATATATTCACCTCGGAGTCTGTGTCAGAAGGCCACCCGGACAAGATTGCGGACCAGATTTCTGATGCCATTCTTGACGCGCACATTTCCGGTGACAAAGATTCGCGGGTCGCACTTGAAACACTTGTAACCACAAACAGGATCATCCTTGCCGGTGAAATAACCTCGGCTGTAAGCGTGGATTACGAAAAAATCGCAAGGGAAACCGTTAAAGAGATCGGCTACAATGACCCGGATATAGGGTTTGATTATAAAAACTGTGAAGTCCAGATTTATGTTCATGCCCAGTCCCAGGATATATCACAGGGCGTTACCGAGGGCGAGGGTCTTTTCAAGGAGCAGGGAGCAGGAGACCAGGGGATGATGTTCGGATTTGCAGTTGCCGAAACTCCCGAACTTATGCCAATGCCTATTCTTACAGCTCATAAACTCGTGAAAAAACTTGCACAGCTCAGGAAGAGCGGCGAGCTCGATTTCATCAGGCCTGACGCCAAGTCACAGGTTACAGTTCGTTATGAAAACAATAAACCCGTTGCGATTGATACAGTTGTAATATCAACACAGCATACACCTGACGTAAGCAATGAAAAAATCCGTGAGTCTGTAATTGAACTTGTAGTGAAAAAAGTTATTCCTGCTGAACTGATCGGCAGGGATATGAAGATATTCATCAATCCAACGGGCCGTTTTGTCATAGGCGGGCCCCACGGCGATACCGGCCTTACCGGCAGAAAGATCATTGTTGATACTTACGGCGGAATGGGCAGGCATGGGGGCGGCGCGTTTTCCGGTAAAGACCCGTCCAAGGTCGACAGGTCTGCCGCATACATGGGCAGGTACATAGCAAAGAATGTTGTTGCAGCAGGTCTTGCCCGCAGATGCGAGGTGCAGCTTGCATATGCTATCGGTGTTGCCGATCCGGTTTCTGTAATGGTCGACACATTCGGTACGGGAACAATTCCCGAGTCTGAAATCGCATCAAGGATCATGAAGACATTCGACATGAAGCCCCTTGGAATAATAAAGACACTTGACCTGAAGAGACCCCAGTTCCGGGCCACAGCAGCTTACGGCCACTTCGGAAGGGAGGATGAGGGATTCAGGTGGGAGCTCGCAGATAAAAGTGATTCTTTGAAGTGAATATATCCGGTCTGTTTCTGAAGGTGGATTATATGCTGAATAATGGCAGAGTAAAACGGAGCCCGCACAGGAAGCTCCGTTTTACTTTAAGCAGATGGTTTAAAATATGTGCAGCGGTACTTGCTGCAGTTATTCTTTTTTCTGCGGCGGGTCTGATGGCACAGGATGTTCCTGTTGATGCTGCGTCAGGTGATGGCGGAACGCCTCTTTATTCCAGCATAAACTTTGACGGCAGGCTGCTCGCGGGTATAAACGGTGATTCTGTGGTTGCGCTCTCTCTTACCCAGGGGCTGCCCGCTTTTGCCTACCAGCTTAATTCCGATGTTGTCTACACAAACGATTTTCTTGATTACAGCAACTCCAGCTTTATAAAAAATGAAACAGGATTTACGGGCGAACTGGGGCTGGGCGATTTCTGGAAGTTTATTCCACAGTTTGAAATCGCCAACAGCACTTATGGCATGTTTGATAATTATTATTCAAGGGAGAACAAGGACAGTATCAGCTTCAGGCTTAAAACCGAGTATAAACCGAGTCCTGACCGGTGGGACCTGGACCTGAGCTTTGCAAGGTACGATCACAGTCTCAAGGAAAAAGCCCTTGATGTTATGGACAAGGAAACCTTCTATAAAGGCCAATGCGTTCTGGGAATGGAGTATATCTGGTCCGACGCAAACAAGGCCGGGTTCATTATTGAGGGAGCGGGTTATAACTATCCTGAACTTTATGATGATGATGCCTATGTCAGCACTGAATTTTATTTCAGTTTTAAGATAACTGAATTCATGATGTCGACACTTACTTTTCCCGTGTTCATATGGAACAGGGATGGAACCAACTATTTATACGCAAAGGCGTCAGTGTCATCCATAAACCTGAAAATCGTATCCCTGGAATTTTTCCATGAGTATACACTTGAGCCGTACAGGCCGGAGGAGTTTCTGGAGCAGCAGAAATATATTCAGCCGCCCCTTGATCTCCATCCATCAAAGGTAAATCACTCGGAACTGAAGAGTGTATTTGATTTTGATTTTTCATCAGACAGCAGCTCTGCATTATCCATATCAGCGATGAAGCTTAAACTGAGCGGCTTTTTTGAAAACAGCAGCGATTTTATCAATTACGATCCACTTCCTGAAAATGTGCTCAGTGCTGAAACGCTTTCTGTAAAATATATCAATGCCAACGCGGAATTTGTAACAACTTTCGGTATTCTGGGACAGAAGGTTAATGTCGAATTTACTTACGATTATTACAGGTATTACCCGGGCAATCCGGATATTAACATAACGTACAGGCCGGAAAATACTTTCGGGTTTAACCTGGTTCTGACCGGTTCTATTATGGAGATTAACTGGAGTAATACTTACAGGGATGAGGTTTATACAGCTCCCCTGGAAGATAATAAGCTTGACGCGGTTTTATCGGGATCTCTGGATATTCATGTTAAGGTTTATGAAACCTTCTACATAGATTCAAGAATTAATAATCTTTATAATAAAAAATACTCCTACAGAGAGGGATACCCTGAGCCTGGTGTGCAGTATTATTTCGGACTGAGAATGATGATCTGAGGATTTTCCGCGGATCTGAAAAGTTTTATGCCGGTTTTATGTGATTCAATCAAATCTTGTACTGGAACAGTTATTGATAATGTCAATTTATAAGAAACCTGTAATTATTGCAGCTTCATTTGTGATAATGCTCCTCTTTTCCACGGGCGCATTCTATCTTCTTTCATCAGAGCCGTCAAAATATGAAAACCGGATTGTAATGAAGATCGAAATGGAGGGGCTTGTCAACACTGACAGTGAAGACATTGAAGACAACCTGCAGACAGCCGAGGGATACCCGCTTAAATCCGACGAGGTGCGTGAGGACATAAAAAAGCTTTTTGCAACCGGAAAGTTCAGCAATGTCTCTGTTGAAATTGATGAGTTTGGTGAAGGTGTGACCATCAGGTTTATCTTTAAGGAGAGACCGGTTATTGAGAAAATCACCCTCAAGGGAAATGATGAAGTTATCGAAACTGACCTCCTTGACCTGATGATGGTAAAGGAGGGCGAGGTCTACAGGGAGGAACTTGTTGAACGCAGCCTTGACCGGATGCGTGAAAAGTATGACAGCCAGGGCTATTTTTCCGCTTACATAACCTATAAGACCCGGGAGGGCACTGAAAAAAACAGCATACTCCTTGATATTATCATCGATGAGGGCGAGGAGATCAAGGTCCAGAAGATAACAATCCTGGGAGCAAATAAAATCTACATAAAAGAACTCAACCAGCTCATGGAGACCAAGGAGGATTCCCTTTTCACTGACGGCGCTTTTAAGGCCGGCATATACGAGGATGACAAGAGGAAGATTGTCGGCTACTATCAGCAGGAGGGTTACCTTGATGCGCAGATAGTTGATGAGAAGGTGGAGTACGAATGGGTCGACCCGGATGAAAAGAAGGAGCGCGGTATATTTATAGTCCTGAAATTGATTGAGGGCGATAAGTATTATTTTGACGGTCCCTATACGCTGGACATCAAGGCTGGGGAAGGGCAGGTGCTGAGCCTTGAGGAGCTGGATAACATTAAAAATTCCTTCATGCTGAAAGAGAATGGCGAGATCTTTAATAATTCCAAGTTCCTGAATGATAAAAATTCTATCGGCCTCTATTATGCATCAAAGGGTTATATATTTGCAAGGGTCGTACCGGAAAAGACAGTCACCGAAAAAGAGGTTGAGGTAGACGGTAAAAAGGAGATCAGGAAATACGTTAAAATAAATTTCAAGGTCGAAGAGGGTAAAAAGGCATACGTTGAACAGATAATCATAAAGGGGAACAAGAAGACCAAGGACAAGGTAATCAGGCGGGAGCTTGCAGTCAAAGAGGGTGAGATTTTCGACGCCCAGAAGATGCAGATTTCCCGCGAAAAGGTGTATAACCTGGGATTTTTTAAGCAGGTGGATTTTGACGTAAGGCCCGGAACAAAAGACGGGTACATGAACCTCATTGTCGATGTCGAGGAGCAGCCTTCGGGTACGCTCTCCCTGGGGGGGGGGTACGGCTCAAATGCGGGATTCTCGATCTTCGCGGATATTACAGAAAATAATTTTCTGGGTAACGGGCAGACCGTGGGTATCAAGTTTGAGTACGGTCCTGAGAAAACATCAATCACTCTCAGTTTCCAGGAAAGGTGGCTTTTTGATATGCCCATAGGTTTCAGCAGTTCGGTATTTTACTATATTTACAATAAAGAGACCACTTCGATGTTCCCCGAGTCCGACGATACTGCAACTTACAAACTTCATGGGATAGGGTATTCGCTGGGCCTGAGCTACAGGTACTGGTATTATTTTGTTTCAGGAGCATCGTGGATACATACCTTTAAAACATACACTGATCCTTCAGGCAACTGCCCTGACGAAGTGTTCGTGTATGTAGACAGCGGAGGCCAGGAGAAACGGACTTTAAAGTTGTACACATTCATCGATTCAAAGAACAACTATCTTAATCCCACCAGCGGGATCAGGACAGGCCTTAGCGTTTCATTCACAGGCGGTCTGCTCCGGGGGGATGACCATTTTATTCAGTATTCACCTGAATTCTACGCGTACTATTCCCCTTTTCATCTTCCGTTCCTTGAGAATTACCCTACTGCAATCGAGTTAAGGGCCAGCGCCGACTTTATCAAACCGCCGTTTGGCGGTGCCGGCGGCCAGAATTACGAGGATAACGAATGGGTCGAGAGTGAAGACAGGCTTGAGATTGGCGGACCCGAGACTGTAAGGGGCTGGGATTATTACGATACTGACCTTCCTGATTCCTGGAGCTATGTGGGACTTTATCACAGAATTTTATACGGTGCAGAGTTCCGGGTGCCTATACATCCCGAGATGCTGTGGGCTGTTGCTTTCTTTGATGCCGGAGCGCTCTTCTCGGACAAGTTCTGGGAAAGACAGCTGAGTGATACATACAAAGAGTATGTCCAGCAGGACCTTGCCAGCGGCAGGCTGAAACGCATTAATAATTTTTTTGATACGGACCTTCTGCCCTATTTTATATATTCCTACGGGTTCGGCATCAAGGTGCAGATCCCGATGATGCCCCTGCGTTTCTGGTTCGGGAAAAAGATGATTTATGACGACGGGTTTAAAACCATAAGCGGTTATAACTTCCAGTTTGGTATAGGCGACATGAGGTTCTGATGCGCCTGGTTCTGTCTTTATACCTGGTGGTCCTGGCTGCTGCGGCATGTTCCGCACCCGTTATCTCTGACGGCGGAAGTGACGGATATATAATCCGGTATATTAATATGAATGCAATCTATAATTATGAAGTCTCAAGAAGTAATGAAGCAGTTTCCCTGAAGACTAAAAGAGAAGATATACTTAAAAAGATACGGTCAAGGGAATCTGTGAGCCCTGGAGATAATGACCGGGAGCTTGAGTATTACAGGTCGGAGCTTGTGAAGCTCGAAGAGTCCGAGAAAAAGTTAAAGACAGCCATATACGTAAAGATAAAAAAAGCTGTCGAAGCTGTTGCCGAAAGGCATGAAGTTGATTTTATGCTGGGTACGGGCGAGGGTGTTGTCTATTCGAGGCCCGTGTTTGACCTTACTTCAGAGGTAATCTCGGAGCTTGAAAAAATGAATAAAAATTCCTCCCCGGTCTGGAAGTGATGATGCTGCGAATGTACGCTTCAAATAAAATACTTATCACGATACTCTGCTTTATGATTTTCTTTGCAGTTCCGGGATGCAATGCCGGCAGGGAGAGGGCGCTGCAGAATGCATTTGCTTCATACAATGGAAGATTTGCCCTTGTTATTGTGAAGAAAGATTTTTCTCTCGCGGTTTATGACAGGGAGATGAAAAGAGTTGCTCTCTACAGGGTCGGTTTCGGCAGCAACGTTGACATGAAACAGAAGCTCTATGAAGGTGACGACAGGACACCTGAAGGTGTCTACATGATAAATGAGATCCTCAGTATGGATGCAGGACGCGAAACTGAATCATACAGAAAACTGATGAAAATGAATGAGATCTATTTCAGGGCTGCTGCGGGGTATCACAGGTATAATAATGTTAAGGAGGACCTCGGGGATAATGCCTACGGTCCCAGGTTTTTCGGCATTAACTATCCAAATGAAACGGATGTCCAGAGGTATAACAAAGCCCTGGCTGCAGGTTCTATCCCTTCTGTTAAGGGTAAAATTCCTGGTCCGGGCTACGGGATTGCTATCCATGGAAATAATGACGAGGAATCGATCGGCGGTCTCTGTTCAAGCGGATGTATAAGAATGTACAACAGGGATATTGTTGAACTGGAGAAATATATAACTATTTCAACACCTGTTCTTATTTTCAGCAGGTAGATCTGACCCGGTTCTGTCGCGGTTTTGATGCAGCCGGGCCTTGACGTGGGCAATAAATCAGTTGACATAACTCTCTAATTTATTGAGGGTAGTATAAATTATTGTTTTTTCACCGGTTTTCGGCCGGTTTTGCAATCGCAAGAAAATAAAATCAGAAGGATTATAATATGTTTGGAACAGCGGCTTATGCACAGGCACAGGGTTCGTCAGGGGCAGCCGGCGGAGGTATGGGAACAATACTACTCCTTGTGGTAACATTCGCAATTTTTTATTTCCTTTTAATCAGGCCTCAGCAGAAGAAGGAAAAAGAACGTCTGGCAATGGTTAACAGCATTCAGAAAGGCGATAAGGTGCTGACATCGGGCGGAATGTACGGTGTAGTTCAGAGCGTTAATAATGATGTTGTTGTTCTCAAGGTGGGCACTAATACAAATATTGAATTTGTCAAGGGAGCCATACAGGCAAAAGTCTCCTGACATGGGAGTTGATTTATGAAGTCGATTATTATACCGGTTGTAACTGCAGTTTTATGGATTTCGGTTGTTGCGGTAAAAGCGCAGGATAATTCGGCCGGCGATGCTGCTGACCTTTCCGGCGGTTCAGTTGTTGAAGAGGTTAAAACAGAAACCGGTTCCGGGACTTCGGATAACGGTACTCCGGTGGAAACTGTTAAAGAGGAGAAAGCTGTAGATTCCGGGACTGACAGTACACTGAAGGTCAGACAGCAGGATAAAAAAAGCAGCGGAAATAAAAATACCGCAGCAAAAAAAGAAACAGTCAGGACGCCTGTTGAAGAGGAAACAACCGGAATACAGAGCGAACCTTACAGTGGTGATCTGCTGCAGATCAATGAAGGTAATTTTAAATATAAGCGTATTCCGGACATTAAACTTGCTGACACACAGGTTGCCATGGCTACTGATCAGGCGGAAAGTGTGTCTGCCGGCAGTGATGAGGAACAGGCCGGGCAGGGATTTCTGGGGATGAGCAAAACCGCTTCAGACGTTGTTGTTAAGGGCGGAATAATATTATTCATCTTTATTATTTTTATTCTCTACAAATCCCGGATGAAGGCGCCAGGCGGCAGAAAATCCGGGCGGAAAGTTTTGAACAGCTACAGGAAATAATTTTTTTAGAGGGTCTAAATGACTAAGGGCATGTTTTACAAAACAATTTTTATTATCGCTATTATTGCGCTATCGGTTCTTCTGATACTTCCTACTGTAGGAACCAAGAAGATGGAGATCACACTCACGGACGCGGCTACTGCCGGAAATATTGAAACTATCAGGAAAAAGTTTTCTGAAGGCGGGTACAAGTTCACAGAAAAAGGCAAAGTGCTTACTGTTGAGGGCAGAAATATTACTGATGCCATTATGAATGAAATGAAAACATTTGACGGTGTTGCAGATGCGAAAATTCTGAAGCACTGGGTCGAAAGAGTTTTCCTGGCTAAAAAAATAAATCTCGGGCTTGACCTCCAGGGTGGAATGTATCTTTCCCTCCAGGCGAATTTTGACGGTATTGAGAAAAAAATAGGACGTACTCTTACCGAAGCAGACAAGACCGAAATTACCCAGCAGGCGCTCGAACTTCTCAGAAACAGGATAGACAAGTTTGGTGTTTCCGAACCCTCAATAAGGCCAAGGGGTAACGAGGCGATCGAAATCCAGCTTCCGGGTGTTAAGGATCCGGCTGGAGTCAAGAAGGCAATAGGTACCACAGGAAGTCTTGAATACAGGCTCGTTGATGACAAATATACTGAAGCAGCAGCCATGTGGTTTAAAAATAATTACAAGGATAAACAGATTTCTGATGATCCGGAGGCACAGAAGACCCTGCTGGATGAAATATCAAAAGCTGTAGCGCTTCCTGATACTATGGAAATGCTCTTCTTCTGGGAGAGGGACAAAAATACTGGTGTTATAAAGCCGTTGTATCCCATGGCTCTGCTGAAAGAGATCGCCGTAAAAGGTACGGATATAAAAGAAGCAACAGTGGACAGGGACGAGATGCAGCAGATAGTTGTTGCATTCAAGACCACACCGGAAGGTGCAAGTAAATTTGCCCAGGCAACTGCTCCCGAGAATAAAGGTAAGAAGCTGGCAATAGTACTGGATAACAAAATCAGGAACGCTCCGCATATCAATGAGACAATTTCATCCGGAGCAGGTAATATAAGCGGTGGTTTCGCATATGATGAAGCCATGACCCTCGCGAGGATTATCAAGGAGGGTGCACTTCCTGTTGACCTGAAAATAGTTGAGGAAAGAACAGTCGGTCCGTCACTGGGACAGGATTCGATAGAAGCCGGCGTGAAGGCATTTGCCATAGGTCTTATAGGTATATTTATCTTTTCGCTTGCATATTACAAACTGGGCGGTCTGTTTGCTGACATAGGGCTGATACTCAATATCATATTTGTACTGGCGATTCTCTCACTCCTGGGTTTTACCCTGACACTGCCGGGTATTGCGGGATTCCTTCTTTCAACAGCAATGGCTGTTGATGCCAATGTCCTTATCTACGAGAGGATCAAGGAGGAGCTTAAAAAGGGTAAGAGCATCAGGATTGCCATCATAAATGGTTTTGACAGGGCGTTCTGGACAATATTCGACTCCAACCTTACAACGCTTCTTGCAGCATTTATCCTGTTCCAGTACGGTACAGGGCCAATCAAGGGATTTGCTGTTACACTCTTTGTGGGTATCATAGTGAGTATGTTTGTAGCTCTCTATGTGACACGTTTTGTTTACGAGCTGATCTCTCTGAATAAAAAAATGAAGAAACTGAGCTTATAAGGAGAAGGATTTTGGAAAGGACTATTAATTTTCTTAAATATAAAAACTGGATATTCATATTTACCTGGGTGTTTATCGCTGTTCTCCTTGTGCTGACAATGCTCAGGGGCGGCTTTGTCTGGGGAATAGATTTTGTCGGCGGCCATAAAATTATCGCCAGTTTCGAGGACAAAAATGTTAACGAGGGCGTTATAAGAACTCTTCTTAAGGATTTTAACCCGACAGTTCAGCAGGTTGGTGATCCATCCAAGAATGAATACATAATAACAACCAAACTGGAAACTGCAGATAAGAATAAGGACGGGGTTGCTTCAACAAGCACCTGTCTTATCAAAGATGATCTCCTGAAAAGGACCCTTTTTGAAAAGTATCCCCTGGTTTCATTTGTAAATATCGAAAACGGGGTTGATCAGGACTCTTACAGGATTACTGCTCAGTTCAAGGATAGCTCGGCAAATGAAGCATCAATAAAAGATGCACTGAATGCCTACAATGTTACTGTTCAGAGATCAGCTAATCAGTCAATTAATGAATATATAATAATGGCGAGTTTTACCCAGAAAGATAAGACAGGCAGCCAGGTTGCTGCGGGGTATATCGGCCAGTGTGGTCTTGAACATCTTAAACTTGCGTTGGGGCAAAAATATTCAGGTGTTCATATTGAAAGCGAGGAGACTGTTGGTCCTGCAATAGGAGAATATCTCCGGAAGTCGGCGTGGAAACTTACCCTCATGGCCATAATCCTCATGTCTATTTACCTTGCTTTCAGGTTCGAGTTCAAGTATTCGGTCGGAGGTATGGTTTCTCTTATTCATGACATGATAATCTCAATTGCATTCTGCGGAGTTATGGGCATAGAATTTGACATACAGATTCTTGCGGCACTGCTTACTCTATACGGCTATTCCATTAACGATACTATTGTTATTTTTGACAGGATCAGGGAGACAAACCAGCTTAAGTCGAAGATTACTTTTGCAGATGTTATCAACAAGGCGATCACCCAGACTTTATCAAGGACAATACTGACAGGTGTGACAACACTCTTCGCCCTGCTTGTTCTCTTCCTTGTGGGAGGTGAGGCTCTTCATAATTTTGCTTTTGTAATGCTTTTCGGTATTATTATAGGAACCTATTCGTCCGTATATGTTGCTTCTCCTGTTGTTCTCTGGTGGGAAAAGTGGAGGAGCAGATAACCTCACTTTTGTCCGGGTTGCACTTTGCTGACCCGGACAGGCAGATAAGACCTGCTAAAACAGGTCTTATTCCAGCTTTAATTCTTTCATTTCTGTTTCTTGCCATCAGTATTCATGCCGCATCAGATCAAACTGATAATTACTCGCCTGAAAAGATTCTCCTGTTCACTGGGTACCTTGTTGAAAAAGGTGAATACTACCGTGCATGGACGGAACTCCGCAGGCTTGAAAGTTATTACCCGGGATATATATCCAGGGAAAACTTTGATGTTACAGCCCTGTACCTTATGTATAAAGGGAAAAGATATGCTGAAATCCCTGAATTTGTTTCAGGGAAAGATGCAGGATGCGCTGCCGGCATTATCGTAACTGACAGCTTCATCATGCTCGGCGATTACAATTCGGGATTTTCATATGCTGAAAAATACAGCGCGGTTTGTTCTGATGATATGCTTTCTGAGTTTTATTCCAGGCGTAAGGCATATATTTCAATTGCGACAGGGGATATTTATAAAGATGGTATTCTAAAGCCTGAACTTTCAGGGTACAGGGAGCTTATACAGTACAGGGATAGAATGCATGACACAAGGAAGTCACCGGCGCTTGCCGCACTTCTGGGAGTCTTCCCCGGGGCAGGATACATATATTCCGGCGATGAAGGCACGGGTTTTGTTGCAATGACAGTTATTGCCGTTTTCGGTGCTGTCACATACGGTTCATACGAAAACGGGATTGAGCCGCTTGCCATACTTTCAGGCGCAGTGACACTCTTTTTTTACGGCGGAAACATTGCAGGCGGGTATCTTGAAGCAAAGAAGTATAATACGGTTATAGATCATATGATTGAAAAAAAGGCCAGGAGCGTACTTGCCCTTGACAATGACATTGACAGGATTTATATACGGTTCGGTATAAGCTCAAATGGAAAATAAAAAAAAATTCATGCGCAGGGCATGCGAAATTGCTTTCAGCAGGATGGGACATACGTCGCCTAACCCTGCGGTAGGCGCTGTTATTGTTAAAAATGGAAACATCGCAGGCGAGGGAGGCACAGGTCCGTACGGCTCTGATC
This sequence comes from Spirochaetota bacterium, assembly GCA_035403465.1. GTDB lineage: Bacteria > Spirochaetota > UBA4802 > UBA4802 > UBA5550 > JAAYBQ01. The sequence goes on from DAONFG010000009.1 coordinate 28,733, forward strand.
ATGCAGAGGTGCGTGCGATTAAGGACGCAAAGTGCAGAAACGCTGATCTGGAGGGCGCGGAGATATTTGTTTCACTTGAGCCGTGCAGTCATTACGGTAAGACCCCGCCGTGCACCGAGGCCATAATCAGCTCGGGGATTAAAAAAGTTTATGTGCCGCTGCTTGACCCGAATCCGCTTGTGTCCGGGAAGGGTATCCGCAGGCTTGCTGAGGCCGGCATTGAAGTAGAAGTAATGCACCAGTCCGCCGCTATGGCCTCGGACCTGCTCAGGGGATTTAAGAAGTATATTCTCCGGGGAGAACCCTACATCATCAATAAATGTGCAATGACACTTGACGGAAGAATCGCCACATCGACGGGTGATTCAAAATGGATATCCAACGATTATTCCAGGTTGCTTGCCCACAGGTTAAGGAGCGTATGTGATGCGGTCATCATAGGGAAAAATACATTTGCCACCGACAATCCGTCGCTTGGTGTGCGTTTTGGCGACTTTGGAGATGATGTAAAGAATTACATGAAATCTGGTCATGCAGAGTTCTCGGGAAGGCGGAATTTTTTTATTGAACAGCTTATCACATCAGAGGACCAAAGCCCGGTTGATCCCCTGCGGGTACTTGCTGGTATGCCCTCTTCTATTCCTGAAAACTGCAATTTTACCAAGGATGATAATTATGTTATAATTACAGGCCGTGATGATCTTCAAAAGAAGGTTTCTGGAAACAGCGGATTGAAAGATCGGGTTGCCGGACTTAATATTGTCACAGGTGATTTCAACACGCGGGACGAGGAAATTATTTTTATCATGAATTACCTGAAAGGGCGTGGCGTTATGTCTGCACTTCTTGAGGGCGGTGCGGGTGTAAACGGATCATTCCTGGATGCAGGGGCAACTGACCAGTTTATATATAACATTGCTCCCATGATACTTGGCAGCGGGCTGCCGTCGGTTAATGCTGCGGAAAAAAGCAGTATATCGCAATCGCTGCAGCTCCATGATATAACTTCTGTTATGCTTAAAGGGGATGTCCTTTTCTGCGGGTACAGGGAACAATATAATTTTGAGATGATGTGAGGTTTATGTGTTTACCGGACTAATAGAGGAGACGGGTTCTGTCGCGGGACTCAGGAGTTCAGGCGAGGGAAAACTGCTGACTGTGAATGCATCCGCTGTACTTGAAGGGACAAGAATCGGTGATTCAATCTCGATTAACGGCGCATGCCAGACTGTTACAGAGATGCAGCCGGGGTCATTCACTGTTTTTGTTTCACGTGTGACGCTGGATGTCACCACCCTGGGAAGTTTCAAACAGGGTCTAACGGTTAATCTTGAAAGGGCCCTGACCCTTACTACAAGGCTGGGAGGGCATATCGTCCAGGGTCACGTTGATTTTACCGGTCGGATACTTTCTGTTAAAAAGGATTCCATGGGCGTTGAGATAGATGTTGCGGTTGATCCTGCTAAGATGAAGCATATAGTGAAAAAAGGATCGATAGCCGCTGATGGTATTTCACTCACTGTTGTTGAGACCGGAGATTCATGGTTCAGGCTCTACCTGATACCTGAAACGCTGGATAAGACCAATATCGGGCTCTGGAAAACCGGGACGATAATAAACGTTGAAACGGATATCCTGGCAAAATACATAGAGAAAATGCTCGTGTTCGGCAAGTCCGGATTTGAGGATGACTCCAGAACTTCAAGTGACGCCGGAATCATGGCAAAACTCACAGAGGGAGGTTACCTCTGACCGAGGCTGAAAATCTTTTTAATATTTATACTTCCGGGACTGACCGGGAATTTTACTTTCTTCCCTGTATATGAGGAGTGATAAATCCCGTGTATAACCTCCAGTGACCTGTAACCGTCTGTCAGGGTTGAATCGCATGCCGCCTGTTTCCCGTTGTAGATCCGCCTGACATTCCTGTACAGCTCCGTGAAGCAGTTATTCAGTTTTACCGGAGGAAATTTTACCTCGCACAGATCGTTGAACCCGCTGTACATGGATGACTTTTTGTATTTGAAAAGCCTGTTGCAGCCGTTACCAATTATGATTTTTCCTTCAGTACCCCAGATTTCAAGCTCAAAGAGAAAATACTTGCGTCCGCCGCCCGCCTCGAGAAAAATATCTATGCCTGAAACTGTCTTCAGCCAGGCCGTGGCAGAGTCCTCGTATCCATTCTGCCTTTCGATGCGGCTGAATGATCCTGTGGCGTTATCTATATCGCCGAAGAAAAACCTGAGGATATCGACAAGGTGAGTGCCGTCATGAAGAAGAGGGCCGCCGCCCTCCAGTATTGACGAACTGCCCCCGTATCTTCCTGTGTGCATCCTCGCATTTACGCTTATGACCCTGCCGATCACCCCCTGTCCGATCATGCTCCTGACCTTGCGGTACCTGCTGTCAAAGCGCCGTTCGTGATTTACAATTACTGTGGAGCCATGTTCCCGTGCTTTTCTGATTAATCTTTCAGCTTCAGCCAGTGAGTGAGAAACCGGTTTTTCAAGGACAATTAATTTGACCCCGCTCTCTATTGCATCGGCTGCGATCTTTGAGTGCGTGTCGGTCCATGTGGAGATTATGGCAATGTCTGGTTTCGAAGAGTTGAGAAGACTGCGGTAATCCGTAAAGCATGAGTCTGAATCAATACCCGAGGCGATTCTGAAAAGGGCAAGGCGTTCAGGATTTGTGTCGCAGGCTGATGTTATTTTTAGTCCGGCAGAAAGAGCACCGCCGAAGTGGGTACAGGGCTTTCTTCTAAGCAGATCCTGTTCGAGGAGAAATGCAATCCTTCCGCATCCGATGATGCTGCAAAGGGGTGTTTTCATGCTATAAAACCGGGAGATATTTCTGTATTTCGAAGTCGGTAATAAACCGGTTGAATTCCTCATCTTCGAACATTTTATTCTGGAGGAATTTTTCAAAGAGTACTGTGCCAAGTGTCTCTTTCATGAGGTCGCTGTTTCTGAATTGGTTAAGTGCGTCATGCATGTGCATGGGAATTGATTTCACTTCATCCAGCCTGTCCTGTTGGATAAGTTTGTCTATGTTTTCAGGGAGCTCATACCTGTTTTCGATGCCTTTAAGTCCTGCTGCGAGCATGACAGAAAAGGCAAGGTAAGGATTGCACGCCGGGTCCGGGTTGCGAAGTTCAATCCGCATTGAAGCAGGCTTGTCCGGCCTGCTGTTGGGTATCCTTATAAGGGCTGACTGGCTCCTGGTGCTCCAGCTGATTTTTGTAGGTGCCTCGTATCCGCTTGTGAACCTTTTATATGAATTGATCCACTGGTTGGTCACGGGTATGAACTCCTCGGCATGTTTAAGGAGTCCTGCTATGAAATAACGGCCGTTTTCAGAAAGGTGGTATTCATTCGAAGCATCAAAGAATATATTTTCGTCATCCCTGAATAAAGACTGGTGAACATGAAGACCTGACCCGTTTTGACCGGCGAGCGGCTTGGGCATAAACGAGGCATATATGTTATTCATCTGTCCTATCTCTTTAGCCACAACCTTGAATGTCATGATATTGTCCGCTGTTGTAAGCGCGTCTTCATGACGAAGGTCTATCTCGTGCTGGCTGTTCGCGCCTTCGTGGTGTGATGAGATGACGTTTATTCCCATTTTTTCGAGCGTTAGAACGGTCTGCCGCCTGAAGTCGGATGCAGCATCAAGAGGCGTATTGTCAAAATACCGGCCATGGTCAAGGGTAAGAGGATTCTCGGAATTTTTAAAGAAGAAGAATTCAATTTCAGGGCCGGTATAATATGTGAGTCCCATGGATGTGGCTTTTTTCAGGGTTTTCTTGAGTATGTAGCGTGAATCATTTTCATAAGGGGTCATGTCAATATTGTATATGTCACAGAACATCCTTGCAACAGAATCCTCTTTGGGCCGCCAGGGGAGTACCTGGAAGGTCGATACATCTGGAAGGGCTATCATTTCCTCTTCGTCTGACCTGATGTATCCCTGCAGCGTTGAGCCGTCAAAACGGACGCCCTCATTTAATGCATCTTCAAGCTCGTCAATGGTAATTGCAAAACTCTTCAGAAAACCGAGGATGTCTGTAAACCAGAGACGGATAAAACGTATTTTGTTATCATGGGCCAGTTTGAGGATGTAATCTTTGTCGTCATTCATGGCAATACCTCATCACCAGCTTATTGAGATCAGGAGAATGAAGAGCGCAAGAATTATGACAAATAGTATTACCATAATTATTATGCTCCTGGCGGATGTAGGTGCATCCTCGCTGTCTGATGAATCGTATCCGTAAAATCTTGATCCGCGCATGCCTTCCTGTACCATGTCTGTCTTTGGATCGAAAATTTTCAGTTTTATCTGTTTGTCATCCTCGGTGAACATCCCGTAAACTCCCGGCATGATCTCCGTGAGAATCTCAACAGGATTATTTTTACCTGCAGTTGATTTTATATCAATAACACTCGCGGGATTAGGCCTGATCACGCCTGCCTCGCGAAGGTTGTAAAGGTCAATGTAATAGTTTTCCCTGCTTGTCGCGGGAATAAGTTTTATCATGATCTTGTCGCCGATACGAAGTTCGTAAATTGGTTTTCCCTTAACCGGCGAGAGAATAGGTTTAACCCGGAGTATTACAGACTGCCTGTCCTTGTCTTCCTCCTCGTTCTCATCGTCATCATCTTCTTTTTTAGTCTTGCTGCGCTCATCCTTGACCTTCCTGAACTCCTGGCTTGTCACCTCCTGGATGATCGTCTCCATAACCAGGTTTTTATCATGAATTATATGGTTGATCAGGTCATAGATTATCAGGTCCATCTGGTCATAATCATAGTTATAAACATAATCGAACAGGAGCTTCATGGTCCTCTGGTCTTCAGAAAGTCTGGCAAATGAATCCGTAAGTGATGCGGTCATGCTGTTGTTGAAGTTGCCCTTCCACTTCCTGTCTACAATGTGCTCTTCGTATTTTTCCCAGGATGCATGGGGTTCATAGTCGTACATGTCCGAGTAGGAGGAAACGATGATATGATGCGTATCAAGTTTTTTGTTATTATTGAATATAAGAAGAAAAAGACCGTAGATGTTGCTGCCGCCTGACTTGAAGCGGCCTTTTACTATCAGGATATTGTCTTCTGAGTGTTGATTTTTTTCAGAGCCCATTTTTCACCGGTTATTTCAATTACTTATCAGGAATTAGTTTATTTTCGGCACTTTCCGGTCAGAATCCCGGAAAAACACGCCTGCAGTTATATTAAATGTACCTGCATTCCTGCTTTTCAAGTATTGAGTTATGTTATGCTATTGGAACATAATGTCAATATAAAAAGATACTTGTGTGAAAATTATAGGGCCGCACAAAGACCCTGTTTACACCTGCGGGTGCCGGTTGATGAACGACTCATTTAACTAAAAGAATATGATAAAAGCTGTTTTTGCTGTAAAATGTTGAGGAATTAACGGTGGTTTACATCTGTTTTTATTTATGATATATTTATTACAGGACGATAATCAGATCAGAGGGCAGGATATCGCGCCTTTGCTGCATCTATGAGAATTATACCTGTAAGGGGAAAATTAATGAGAATAAAAACCGGGTTGTTTACTATATTTATATTTGCCTTATCAGCGTTGATGAATCTCTCTGCGGCAATCGACCAGACCTATGTTGAACGTATACTTAAAGAGAACAGGGAATTCATTGATTTTCTCGATATATGTGTGACCAACTTTGCCCCTGAGAAAAAAGATGACCTTTTTAATATATACCAGAAGCATTTTAACGGGGAAGTGACATATCTCCAGGGTGAATATAAAAGGGCATTCGATTATGTGTACGATTCACAGAAGGATATGGTAGTCCTGTATGAATATATCCTGACAGAATTGTATATGGAGGACTCAAAGAATCTCCTGGACGGGCTCGCGCCGGTAATAATCAGGTCAAAGAATAATCTTGCAAGGCAGTACCTGACCCTGGGTTACAGGGACAGGGCTGTGGCGAGGACTTTTTATGTTTCAGGTGAAGCGTCGTATCCCAAACTCTATTCGTACAAAATATTCAAGTACAGGGAAGGGGTCACCTATGCGAGACGGGCTAAGAGATACGCGCTGCTTTCCCTTTACACGGGGCAGAGTCTTGAGGTGAAACGAAAAATTTATAACCAGCTCTTTAAGACTGAAAACAGCGAAGCCCGGCCGTTCTTCAGCAGGTTTGTGGACACGAACGACGAAGATTACATAAAAGAGATGAACAAGACCTGGGAGGACTACCAGAAAGAGGCTGGAACAGATACCGGTGAAAAGAAGACTGCTGATACTGCCGGGGAAGTGAAGAAGGACGGGACGGTGATTGAACCTGCGTTTGAAGGCAGGGTTGAAAAACAGGTGCGCTTCAGGAAAGAGCAGGTTGTGGCAAGGTACCTGATCAATGGAGAATTTGACAAGGCTGAACTTATAATAAGGTCATATGTTGAGGATTACAATTACAAGCTGATCATGTCTACGCTGGTTTACCTTGATTCATCTGATACACATAAAGATGAACAGGCCGCGGCAGATAAGAAAAAGGATTATCAGGGAATGATGGTCCACCATAAGGACAACTACCACATCCTTAAACAGGAGAAATCCATTCTCGAGGAGCTTGTAGGCCAGGTCCGTGTCGCTGATGACATCAGGAGAGACGACGAGGTTATCGAGACTAAGGATAAAAAGGTCGAGGATGAGCCGGTAAATGATGCAGATAAAAAACCTGTTGAGCAATAGCCCCGGGGAAAGGAGTGGCCTTGATGAAACCGGTGTTCAATAAAATTATCAAATACTTTATCATCGTATTTGTTGTACTGATAGCCCTGGATATTATATACTGGGTGTTTTACTGATTAGTCCTTGTCTCCGCGGACGTTGTATTCCCATAATTCAACCAGTTTGTCAAACTCCCTGTCCGGGGGTGCATCCCTGTATGTATCCCTCTTCCTTCTGATCAGGTATGATACGGTTGAATCCTCAATCAGAAACTTTTCACCAAGAGCGTTAAGCCTGTTGATTATGTAGTTCAGATTATAGGTGTTGAAGTTCCCCAGTATCTCTGTGGCAGCAACCGTCGGTTCATATTTAAGTAAGAGTTCTGTGAAGTAGAGGGCACTCCTCCATGAATCATTTATCCCGGCGAGTCCGGACTTGAAGTGCATGCTGAGTTTTTCGTAGAGTTCCATGTTCTTATAATACGATTCGTATATGTTGCGTATGTACTGCGGGAAGTGGTTCTGTACCTCCATCAGGTCAATGGGTTCGTTCATGGACTCGAAGAGTTCAAATATCTCACGGCTCTTTTCGTGGGGCGGAACAACTTCAACGAGTTCAATTTTCAGGTCCTTAATAATCGTGCGGACTATGCCTGCCTTCTTGAGATAAATCTCTATCTCTACCGGCTCTGTGTAGAATTTTTTTTCTTTCTTATTCATTTTCGATCTTTGATCTGTATGCCGCAATTATTTTTTTCTGCTGCGGAATGTACGAGTACTGGTCAGCCCTGTCTATCAGTTCGCGCATTTTCTTTTTGTCTGAAGTGTCTGTTTTCTCCAGCTCCTCGATAACTTTGTAGAAGTCGGCATTCATCTTTTCAAGTTTTGCATGCGCAAGGTCCCATAGAGTGTCACCGGACTGGACAACCACCTTTTCACCGTCGAGCATAATAAACAGGTTGCCCGGGTATATCCAGTGCGGGTTCTTCTGCTTTATTCCTTTATATGTGATCTTTTCGTAACCGTTTTTGACAGCTACGTCGTTCGCGTAATTGAATATGTCTATGTCGCGGATCATTACGTTTCTTTTAATCAGGAGTTCTTTTTCTTCGGGGTTTACCCTCTTTACAGTGATTACCGGGCCTGTAACAGAGCTCCCTGTCTCCGTAACTTCACCTGTACCCGCTGAACCTTTTTTATCCTTTACCCCTGCCGTACCTGAACCTGCAATATCCTGGACCTGCACGCCTGTTCCGCCTGCACCAGCAGTTTCAATTGCGGCCTGTCTCTTCTTGTAAAGAAGGAAAGCCAGCAGAGCAAGGAGAAGAATGATTACCGGTATGGCAATCATCAGCCGCTTTTTAAGGGAATCAGCTGCTGAACCGCTCCGGCCAGCAGCGTCCGGGCCTTCACCTGTTCTGCCTGCGAATACTGAGGACACGTAATGTACAGCCCTCTGGTAAAACGGAACGTTTTCTTTACCAATGGTAATCCCGGTATTTTTACCCGCGGCAAAATCATCGGAATATACAGCTGAATGTACGGCATCATAACCGCCCGTGACTTCAGCACCTGCGGCAGCATCATATCCATCTGCATCTTCGTTAAAGATCAGGGATGAGGAGGTGTGTTTCCTGGCTGCACCTCCGGTACGCGTGTGTATGCCTGACACGGCATCTTCAGCGTTGGGGTAGAGGTCGACTGAATAAATCTCCTTCCTGTTTTCGATTTCATCTTTGAGGTTGAGTATCTGTTCCTCGAGTTTAGCCAGTTTACCTGAACTCCTCCTGTCGTCATAAAAATACCGCAGCAGCCTCAGGAGCCGGATTCTGTCGGCAAGGATCTTTTCGCCGAGTATCTTCTGCTGGAGAGACATTCCGTACCGCCTGACGGTCTCGGAAGAGTATACATCTGTAAAAAAGTCCCCCTGACCCTGGTCAACTTTTACCGGGATCTGGTAGCAGGAGTTTTTGAAAATACCCAGTATTACACAGTAGTCCTGGGCCTGGTCATCGGGAATGGAGAGTCCCACCCTGCTGAAATATTTCTGATGGATCTGGCGCAGCGCGCTGAAAAATCTGCGGTCGCTTGTGCTGTTCATGTGAAGTTTTAGCAGCGTTGCCGTGTTAAACATCCGGGCAAATTCACGTTTGTCACCGGCAAGCCCCTCAATGTATTCCTCGATTGACGAAACATCCCCGGCCGCAAATGCAGCCGTTACCTCTTCGGGTGCTGCCAGCATATTGATGATTTCATCCTCACCCTGGAACTTGCGGAACTCGTACTGTATGCCGCGCTTTATCATGAGACCGGTGGATGCAATTTTTGCAGCGTGCGGGTTGCCGTCGTCTATTATGATGACAGGTACCTCGGTCGATTTGAACAGCAGGGCTGATTCCTCGTAAGCGGTGTATGTTATAAGCACAAGGTCGGGGTTTTCTTTAAGCATTCTTTTGGTCTCATGGTGCAGCTTGATGAATGCAACAGTCATTTCATCTGTTGATCCCTTTGTTCTGCAGAAGAGTTTCAGGTTCGGTGAGTTGTCGTATCCTGTTATGCGGAGTCCTTCGCCGGTGTTGTAGTTTATACCTGAAAATCGTTCATCAACAAGCGTGCAGTTTTTAAAGAGTTTCTTGATAAGATCGATCTGTTCCGGGTTGTCGGAGAATATGCGGATCTTGCCATCGCGGGCATTCTTGAATTTCATAAGGCTCGACAGGTTCAGGATGTTCTGGGAAGGCAGCAGTACTTCACGTATCCTTGACGGATCGATCCTTAGTGTCGAGAAATAATCAAACGGTCCTGACGGGTACTGGTATGATGTGAAATATCCTCCGCCGTAAAAGACCGGGTTATTCCCCGCTATGACAAAACCCGAACCTGAATACCTGTCGGATCCCTTTGAGTCTGACGAGATCTTCTCCTGTATTGTGGTAATGCTCAGGTTGTCATTAAGCATGCTGTTGAGGTCGAATATGTCGGATTTATCATGAACGATCTTTATGTTTCCGTCGCTGTAGAAAACTCCTATGAACTGGTCCCGGTCGCTGACGCTGCTTTTTTTGGGAAGTTCCGGAATATCCTTTTCAATATTGACGATGGATACATTGGTGAGATCCAGGCCGAAATTTTTCTGGTAGTCAAGGAAACGTTTAATTATGGATTCACCGCCGATGTACCTGTTTGCCACAAGGTTGCGTATGTCGATGTTGAACTGTTCATGCGCAGGGTTGCCCAAAATTTTATCAGTAATTATGATGTTCTCAATAAGTGGGATTATCTCCACCGGGAGATCGTACCATGTGCCGATCCTTATGAATGGCCGGTCATCGTTGATCGAGCTTCCGGTGAATATAATGAAACATTCCGTATCAACAACAAAAAGCCTGTCCGCGTTTTCCCTGATAATTTCCTTAAATGTCATTTTGCAGGTCCCCTGTTTGTTTTATATGCCGGTTTTATTATAGCCATGAAATCGCGGTACGACGCGGCCTTCATTGCGTTTTCTCTTGTCTGCCTGTTGGAAAATATATGAGAGATATCCGCAAGCAGCTTTATCTGCGACTGCTGGCTGCCCGGCGGAGTGAGTATCATGAATATCAGGTGCGCGGGCCTGCCGTCAATCGAGTCAAAATCGACTCCGTACTCCGATCTCGCGGCGACTATACACGGCTTCTTCAGACCGGGAACTTTTGCGTGCGGAATCGCTATGCTGTTCCCGATACCAGTACTCATCATCTCCTCTCTCTGGATGACAAGACAGGCGATATTTCCAGCCCTCAGCCCGTGATAGCCTTCGAGTTTTGCAGACATGATATTTATTGCTTCAGAAGAAGAATGCGCCTTCAGATCTGATAAATACAGTTTATTCACGATAAGGTCAACCAGATTAATGTTTTCATCAGGTTTAAGGAAAAATTTCATCAGGGGGCCGCTTAAAATCGATGTTACCACGGCGGTGAGTACTATTGCCTCATAGAGGTTTTCATGTATCAGGCCGTTGTGAAGGGCAAATATACCCAGGATTATCCCCATGATACCGCTTGAACTCATACCTGATGCCAGGGCCATGGCCTCGTTTGTTTTCATTGCTGTAAAGCGTGCCGCGATCAGTGTCGCGCTGATCTTTCCGCCGTAGATTATAACAAGGAGTATAACCGGAAGCAGTATGGTGAAATTGGATATAAAGTCGGTCCTGAGTCCTATGGATACAAAGAAGAGCGGGGCGAATATATTATCGACAAACTGTGAAATAGTATTGCGCGCCTGTTCCCGCAGGTGAGGCGAATCACCGATCGCAATACCCGCAAGGAATGCGCCGAATATGGCATGGACACCGATTGTTTCGGTAAGGGCGGACAGGATGAGCCCTGTAACCATTGTAAAGGTTATGACTCTTCCCTGCCAGTCGGCACCGGACTGTATGCGCGGCAGTATGTAGTTGATCAGGTATCGCAGAAGTGTGAGTATAAGGACGGACACAAGTATTGTGAGCGCGATAATCCTGGCAATTGCGTATCCGCTGATGCTGCCGGTCAAAAGCATCTGGATCAGCACGGAAAAAAGGAACCAGCCTGTAAGGTCCTTCAGTACTGCGGAGGTCATTATCAGCATCCCGAAGTCGGTGTGAAAAAGCTGCATATTGAGCAGTATGCGTGCAATCAGCGGCAGGGCTGTTATGGATACAGAGATTCCCACGAATATTGCAAGGGGAATAATTTTGTCATCAGCCCCGAAGAGATTGGGGTATAGAACAGTTGCGATCATGCCGAGCGAAAAGGGTATGATTATGCTGATTATGGTAATCAGGATTACAGATCTTCCCTGCCGGATTACTGAAGAAAGATCGACCTCCAGTCCGGCTACAAGCAGCAGGAAGACCGCGCCAAGCAGGATAAAGCCCTCCAGCGTGATATAGGGGATTGCCGGAGGAGCGGGAAAAATATACAGGTATAGCCACGGTGACAGACGGCCCATTATTGTGGGCCCCAGAATTATCCCCGCGATTATTTCTCCGGTAACAGACGGTAAATTAAGCCTGTTGAAGAGCGTCCCCATAGTTTTGGCGAAAGCCAGCATAATGGCGATTGAAATAAACAGGGTGATTATATCATTTCCGTTAAAGATACTCATAATGTTCTGTAATAAAGCACATCTTACACGTTAACGTTAAAGTTTCAATAAATATTTTTATATATCATAAGGTATATGGAGGGATTGAATAAATTGTCCCTCTGTAATTATTGTCGAATCCCCCTTGCTTTTTTAAGCCATTTGCTATACCCTGCATTTGAAACAGATACTATCCTTTTAATGTGAATAAAAGGCTTTTTTATACCGATAATAATACGGGCAATAATATAAATTTATGAAACGGCTATTCAGCATAATATCAGACCTTGTTTTCAGGTTCCCCAGGATGCGGCTCTTTGCGGGGATGGTGCTGATTTTTGTCCTTTTCAGCGTTCTAACCGTGATCTTCACACAGAGCGACCAGGTAACAACCGATCCCGTGGGATGGGAAAAATTCATGTCATATTCTCCTGCCGGCGTGCAGTGCAGCAATGTCAGCGGTGAAAAAAACGGGAACACCGTGGCTATTGTTTATGAAGGGTCCAGGGGCGGTAAAAAAGGGATTTATGTCAATGTTTCGTTTGACGGGGGACTCAGTTTCCTCGCACCGCGCAGGATCGCGGAGTTTGTTTCGCAGATCAATAACATGCCCTGTGCTGCAATTTCAGATTCAGGTGAGATACGCGTCGCATGGTATTTTATTTCCGGGGATGGGTCCAACGGGAGCATGTTCCAGTCCTCTTCGAAGGACCTGGGCGTCACATGGTCCGAGCCTGAACAAATTACGTTCGGGCTGCAGATGGAGATTCTGCCTGTGATCAAATACGACAGGCGTAATGTTCTGCATCTTTTCTTTACAGCGTACAGGGGACCTGTGTTTACCCTTTTTCATACGACAGCTGAGGCGAAGGACGGGAAGTTTGCTCTCCCTGAACCTGTGGCAGAGATGGAGGGTGATGTCAAGGGATCGTTCTTCCCCGCTGTAAAGTTCACGGGCAACAGGGCTGCAATCGTGTGGCAGGCGAAAGAGAAGAACTTCGCAGACTCCCTGTACTTTTCCGGCTCAGATGACTATGGCCGGAGCTGGAGCGACGTGGAGAAAATCACACCGCCCGGTTCAAACTACCAGGCGCCATCCATTGAGATGGTCGACAGGATGATCTACCTTGTGTTCATGAATAACAGGGACAGGAACTGGGGGATCAGGATGATCAGCAGCAGGGACGCAGGCGAACACTGGGACGCGGTGCCGATGAAGATATCCGATACCAACGCTAACTGTTATTCGCCCAATATTTCGCTGGGACCGGATAACGATCTTTATATAACATGGCACGATACCCGGGAGAAAGGCAACAGGATTTTCCTGCGGAAATACTCGATCCCTTCGCGGGAACTCTCCCCCGAGACCGGGCTTTCCGTACGCAAGAGGCCGGGGCGCAACGCTTTCGCGCTGAATACCCCGAGGAAACTGATTGTGTTCTGGGAGGAGGCTGGTTCAATAGTCAGCCTGTTTGCCGACATGCAGGTCAGCGCGCCTGTTGTGCGGTCGCGTACCCACCCTGTTGATTCATGGACACGCAGTACCGATGCCGTAATCGAGTGGAACAAGCCTTCTGATGAATCGGGTATAGCGGGTTATGCAACTATATCCGACCGGAATCCCGAGACAAATCCAATGATCCAGAACCTGAGGTACGATGTTAATTCGGCATACGTGGATAACCTTGAAGATGGAATAACATATTTCCATATCAGGGCTGTTGACGGCGCTGGCAACATGAGCCGTACCATCCACTATAAACTGCAGGTAAGTTCAAATCCCCTTGCAATGCCTGTTGTAGTTTCCACTACACACCCGGAGTACGAGAAGTCTTTAAAGACCGACGCGGTGTTCAGGTGGGCGGTCAATGATGCACGGCGTCTTAAGGGATTCGTTTACAGCCTGTCAAAGGGCGTTGCGCTCAGGCCTGACAAATACGTCGATGATTTTAATATCGAGTTCAGGAACCTGGAGAACGGTGTTTACTATTTCAATATTGCCGCGGTGAGTGCGACAAACCAGGTTAGTACGGTTTATACATACTGTTTCATAGTTGGTATGGAGGGTGAGATTGACAGGAATTACCTTAAAGACCAGGCTGACCGGGATTGGGGCTTTGATGGAAGGGAACGGGTCGTAATCCCTGCACCGGCGATTGAGATACTGCTTCCCTTCGGCGGGAAGGACTGGTTCGCGGGAAGCTCGTTCGATGCGGAGATCAGGATGAAAAACATTCCGCAGGATAGAATCATGGGATATTCTGTTGTAGTAGACAGGACGAGAAAAGTCCCGCCGGAAAAGATAAATCTTAAGAACGGCAGGCTTTCGGTAAAAGACCTGGCTGACGGCAGATACTCTATAGCCGTGAAGTGCAGGTACTTCAGGTATTCAGGGAGCAGAAAGGTTGAGGTCTGGAGTGAACCGGCATATGCCGACTTTGAGATAAGGCTGCCGGGCCTGCTGTCGCCGCTCGATGACCTGTACTATGCTGTTATGCAGAAGATGAAGGAGCACCCGGTCGCAATACCCGTGTTTATGCTCCTGTTCGCAGTAACGGTCATATATACCGGTTTCAGCAGCAGGATAGTATTCTACTATAAACTGCTCGATTTTAAAATACGTTATTTTTTCTGATTATGGATAGCTGCAGTTTCTATAAAGACAGGAATAAACTTTTCGAGTTCCTCGATTATGCATATATCTGAATGACTGAATATGGCTGCTCCAGGGTCACGGTTGATCGATACCACTGTTCCTGAATCCTTCATCCCGGCGATATGCTGAGGTGAACCTGATATTCCGCATGCGACATAGAGCAGGGGCGAAACCTTTTTCCCGGTGAGCCCTACCTGGTACCTGTATTCTATCCACCCGTTGTCGCATAACACGCGCGATCCTGCAATTGAAGATTTAGGGAAGAGTGCGGCCATTGACCTGATCAACTCAAGGTTCTCCTGTTTTCCTGTTCCGCGACCTGCGGAGATTATAACCTCGGCATTTTCCAGTTCCGGATTATTCTCGGAGGTGTCGGTAACCGTAATGTGTGATGTCGACTCCAGGCTGATGTCGTGTTCCATAAACCCGACGCTGCCGTAATCAGCTGCGGTCTCACCAGAACTGAAAGCACCGGGCATGACTGTTATTACCAGCGGGACTTCACCCGTCTCGTAAGCCATTTCGATCTTACCGTGAAACCCGGCGCGCCTGAACCGTGGTTTGCCCTCCGATGTTTCCACTCCCGTGACCGATGTTATGCATGAAGCACCAAGAATTGCTGCAACGCGCGGTGCATAATCATAGCCAGCCGATGTGTGCGGAATAATAACAAGGTCCGGACTTAATTTCTGTGATGCTGCAAGAGCGGCCTTTGTCCATGCCTCGGCGGAGTAGTGCATGAACGCGCTGCCATCGACTGCCAGCAGGTCTGCCCCGTGGATCGGTCCGGGATTTATTTTATTGCACGGCATCACGGCAGTTATCCGGCAGTGAGCCCCATCAGCAATTTTCAGCGCACAGTTTATCATCTCGGCGTCGAGTGATGAGGCAGGATCCCGGGGTTCGCACATTATCATTATTATATAACTCATAGTACCATCCGTCATGCGCTGCGTTGTTTCATATCAAAGACTTTTTGTGAAGTATCTGCCACAATGATTCAGCTTTTTCTTTTATTGTTCCCTGCAGGACAGTACCTGCGCGCTGAGGCCTTGCGTCGAGCACCTTGATTACGGATTCGTAATGTCCCGGCCGGATTTTATCGTGCGACCTGATTTCGGTTATCACGGCAGTTTTGGCCCTCATTACATTAGAGAGCGAGGGGTAGCGCGGCCTGTTTATCCCTGACTGTAGAGTTACGAGTGCAGGGAGCCTCAGATCCATGGAGCATTCAGAAGATCCGTCAAGTTCCCGTACCACATGTATCATCATATTAACGGGGTCGATTTCCAGTTTAATGACACCTGCTGCAGACGGGTAACCGAGCAATGCGGCAACCATGGGCCCGGTCTGGCCTGACATCATGTCTTCGGACATAACTCCTGTTATTATTAAGTCGTAGCGCATACTGCTGCAGAATGCAGTGATCAGGTGTGCTTTTAATGAGGGGCTTATGTACGCGTTTTCATCGAGATATATGTGAATCCCACTGTCTGCGCCCATCTCTATCCCGCGCCTGACCGCGTGCTCAACCCTCCCGGGTCCTACAGAGAGTATGTCAACTTCTGTTCCGGGATAAGATTCTTTTATGCGCAGTGCCTCTTCGATGGCATGTTCATCAAAGCGGTTAATTCTGAAAGCGGTGTGTTCGCCGTATTCAGCCCAGGTGCCGTTCCTGTTAATTACGGGTTTCGATTCTGCGTCAGCCAGCTGTTTTATGCAAACTAAAATGCGCATTTTCACCTTCGGTTGTACTGTTGTGCATAATTTTTATACCCGCGTGTGCGGGAATGACAGGATTTTATCCGTAATTTAATGCAAAATTGAAATTCGTCATTCGTGTCAATATAATATAATCAGTAATAATTCCTGTATTAAAAAAAATCAATAAAAAAACGGACGTCCGTCTTTTTTTTTCTTGACTCTGCCGATGTAAAAGGGTATTTTTTTCCCATGGAGACGGTTAATGGGTGAAATAACTTTTATCCGGCACGGGCAGGCATCATTCGGCAAGGGTGATTACGATGTTCTGTCAGAGAAGGGCAGGGACCAGTCAGCGATCATGGCGCGTTACCTCGCGGACTGCGGCATGGAATTCGGTGCTGCATACTCCGGGACACTGAAGAGGCAGAAGGATACAGCTGATATCATACTGCAGGTCATGGACAGCTCCGGGTCAGTAAAGGTCCCGCAGCTTGTGGAGAATGAAGGTTTCAATGAGTACCATTCCGACGAAATAATGCGATACTATGTTCCGATTGTTGCTGCTGAAGATGCTGCCATGATTCCCCTTCTCGAAAAGATATTCACTGACAGGAAATCATTCCAGCTGATATTCGAGAGGGTAATTTCGAAGTGGGTAGCAGGAGAATCTCCATCTGATGGTGTCGAGGGATGGTCAAGGTTCAGGCAGAGGGTTGATGAATCATTAAAGTCTATCATAAACGCGAATGGAAAGGATGGTAACATCGTGGTGTTCTCGTCGGGCGGAGTGATATCTGCATCAGTTCAGATCGCCACAGGCATGTCGCCCTTCGAGGCGATGAGGCTGGGATGGGGGCTTGTCAACTGCTCGCTGACCAGGTTCAGGTACGGCAGTTCGGGCCTCATAGTGCATTCATTCAACAACTACGCACATTTTGAAATGAATAATTTAAGGGAATTTATAACATACAGGTAGGGAGGAGTTTATGGATTTTGAAATATCGGACAAAATGAAAGCTGTCACGGGGATGATAAACGAGTTCGTTGACAAGGAGCTTATTCCGCTTGAGCACGATTTTTTAACCGGGGATTTCAGGAAGCTTGAACCTGTGATCGAAGAGAAACGTAAAATGGTCAGGCAGATGGAGCTGTGGGCGCCTAACCAGGATAAAGAATACGGCGGCATGGGACTCAACCTTGTGGAGCACGGCCTTGTGTCAGAGGCTCTGGGCAGAAGCCCCATGGGACACTATGCTTTCAACTGCCAGGCACCTGACGCTGGAAATATGGAGATATTGCACAAGTTTGGAACAGAGGAACAGAAGGAGAAATACCTGAAACCGCTTGTTGCAGGTAAGATACGCAGCTGTTTTTCCATGACAGAGGTGGAGATGCCGGGATCGAACCCGGTTATGATGGACACTACCGCTGTTAAGGACGGGAGTGACTACATAATAAACGGCCAGAAGTGGTATTCCACGGCAGCTGACGGTTCCCAGTTTTCAATATGCATGGCTGTTACAAATCCTGATGCGTCACCTTACCTCAGGGCCAGCATGATCATAGTTCCCACAGACAATCCGGGTTTTAACCTTGTACGGAACATACCGGTCATGGGACACGAGGGGAGCGGATACTTCAGCCACGCTGAGGTGCTCTTTCAGTCGTGCAGGGTCCCCCAGAGCAACCTGCTGGGGCCCGAGGGTCAGGGATTTGTAATTGCGCAGGAGAGGCTGGGGCCGGGCCGAATTCACCATTGCATGAGGTGGATTGGTGTATGCAACAGGGCGTTCGAGCTGATGTGCAGAAGGGTCAACCAGAGGATGATTTCGCCTGACGGGAAGACACTTGCGACAAAGCAGATAATCCAGGCCATGGTTGCAGATTCAGCGGCCGAGATACAGGCTGCCAAGCTCATGACACTGCATGCCGCATGGAGGATAGACAACCTGGGACAAAAAGCAGCCAAGGTGGATATTTCACTCATTAAATTTTACGTGGCGAATGTCATGCAGAACGTAATAGACAGGGCACTGCAGGTTCACGGCGGTCTCGGCATGACCGATGATACAATCCTCGCCTTCTTCTTCAGGCATGAACGCGCTGCAAGGATATATGATGGCGCGGACGAGGTTCACAGGATGAACGTGGCCAAAACCATACTCAAAGAATATGAAAAGAAAATATAGAGGGTAATGCGTTCTGCCATGACATATAACGAGTTTAAAAAAATTGTGAATATCTCGAAGGAGGACATCTCCGGACAGATTCTTGAACAGAACCGTGATTCTATCAAGGTGAAGAAGGAGAAGAAGGTAATCGAAAACCTGATAAAAATTTTCGATGCCACACTCGAGATATGCAGCAAGAAAAGTTTCCAGGCAATGAGTATAAGGGACCTTGCAGCGCAGTCGGGCTTAAGCCGCGGAGCGCTCTACTCCTATTTCACGAACAAGGAGGAGCTCCTTAACCTGATCCAGATGCAGGGCAGGCAGATTGCATACAGGGTGCTTACAGAACAGATATCAACCACCCGTGGGCCTGTTGAGCAGCTCAGGATGGCGATCAAATCGCACATCTACCTGAGCGAGGCCATGCAGACATGGTTTTATTTCACCTACATCGAGGCAAGGAACCTGTCAAAGACTGAACAGAAAAAGGCAATCGAAAGCGAGCTGCAGACTGAGGCGATTTTTGTGGATATAATCAACTCCGGGATTAAGGAAAAAATTTTTGCCGGCGACAACGTGGTTCTAACAGCATCTGTGATAAAGGCCATGCTCCAGGACTGGTACCTGAAGAGGTGGAAGTATACGCAGAGGAAGGTCTCTGTTGATGAATATGCAGAATTTGTAATTAAAGTGACCGAGGCATCGCTGCTTCGTAAAAAATAAGGAGGATGGTATGAGTGATGTAACTGACCGCGCCACTTCGATTCGAAGCGGCGAGGAACTCGACGCAAAGAAAGTTCTTGAGTACCTGAAAGATAATATCCCGGGACTTAGCGGTGATATTGAAATAAAGCAGTTCCCCAGCGGCTTCTCGAACCTGACCTACTCGGTTAAAGTGGGCAGCCGCGAAATGGTGCTGCGCAGGCCGCCGTTCGGAAAGAAGGCAAAGACCGCGCACGACATGGGGCGCGAGTTTAAAATACTGAGCGCGCTGAAGCCCGTGTTCCCCTACTGCCCGGAACCTGTTCTGTACACAGAGGACGAAAACATAATGGGATGCCCCTTCTATCTCATGGAACGAATACAGGGCATAATTCTCCGCAAGGATCTGCCGAAGGGGATGGAGCTGAATCCGAAGGACGCGCGCACTCTAAGCGAAAACCTGATAACAATATTATGCAAACTGCATTCGGTGGATTACACAAAGGCGGGGCTCGCGGATTTCGGCAAACCCGAAGGTTATGTAAAACGCCAGGTCGATGGGTGGAGCGGCAGGTACAGGGACGCGAAGACTCCCGATGCGCCTGATTTTGAAAAGGTAATGCAGTGGCTCCATGACAAGATGCCGGGAGAGTCCGGGATAGTGGGGATTATCCACAATGACTACAAGTTTGACAACGCCGTGCTTGATCAGTCCAACCCCACCGAGATAATCGGCATACTTGACTGGGAGATGGCAACACTGGGAGATCCGCTAATGGACCTGGGTTCGTCGCTGGGATACTGGGTCGAGAAGGACGATCCCGCATCGATGCAGCCGTTAAGACAGATGCCCACTAACCTTGAAGGGATGCTCACAAGAAAGGAACAGGTGGCGCTGTATAGCGAGCTCATGGGTGTGAAGATCGACAACTTCGATTTTTATTACTGCTTCGGACTGTTCAGGCTTGCGGTTATCGCGCAGCAGATCTACTACAGGTTCTACAACGGGCAGACAAAAGATGAAAGATTCAGGATGCTCATATTCGCAATAAAGATTCTTGAAGCAACGGCGCTTAATGTAATTGCGAAATCTGATCTGTAACATACAGCCGGTGTATATTGAAAAACGTAAGGAGATGTTTATGAATATAGATGATATTAAAAAAGTAGTGCTGCTGGGAGCGGGAACAATGGGGCAGCAGATAAGTGTACCATGCTCGCTTTCCGGTTATGATGTCGTTATATATGACATCAATGAGGATGCGCTCAAAAAGGCAATGGACAGGATACCGGAAATTTTTAACGGTTTTGTTTTGTGGAAGAAGTGCACACGGGAAGAGGCTGATGCAGCGCTGAAGCGTATTTCAACCACTACCGATCCTGAACTTGCTGCAAAGAACGCTGATATCATAAACGAGTCGGTTCCTGAGAAACCTGACCTGAAGGTGAAGATATTTTCACAGTTCAACAAGCTCTGTCCTGAACGGACTATATTCACAACCAATACATCAACACTGATGCCGTCGATGATTGCTGATGCTACAGGGAGGCCTGAAAAATTCCTGGCGCTTCATTACCATGACGTGAGCATGACCAATGTTGTAGATATTATGCCGCACCCCGGTACCTCGAAGGAGGCGGTGCAGCTTGTGAAGGAGTTTGCTGTAAGGACCGGTATGCTGCCTATCATGCTTGAAAAGGAGCATTCGGGCTACGTCTTCAATTTCATGATCGGCGCAGTGTTCACTGCGGCGCTTACGCTGAAGACAAGGAATGTTGCGTCAATCGAGGATATAGACAGGTCGTGGATGGGGGTCACCCGCATGATGTTCGGGCCTTTCGGCCTCATGGACAGCATAGGCCTGGACACGATGCTCAGCTTTACCGAGTTCTGGGCTGAAAAGAATAACGACAACCACTGGCGTAAACACGCTGCATTGCTGCGCAGTTACGTTGAAAAGGGGCATCTTGGTAAAAAGACGAAGAAGGGTTTCTATGATTATCCGAAGCCTGCATTCATGCAGCCGGAATTTCTTAAAGGTGTAAAATAACAGGGGGAATAATATGATAGTTGATTTTAATCTTAAGGGAAAAATTGCAGTTGTAACAGGGGCAAGCCGGGGTATAGGCGAGAGTATCGCAAAGGCGCTCGCAGAGCAGGGCGCAGAGGTGATTATTACCAACAAAACGATGGAGGGGCTGCCCGAGGTTGAGGCCGCGATAAAGGCCGCTGGGGGAAAGGCAATATCAAAGGCGTGTCATAACGGCATACTTGCTGAAATAGACAGCCTGTTCAAAGAGATCGAGTCAAAATACGGCAGGCTGGATATTCTTGTGAACAACGCAGCCATGAACTTTTACTTCGGCGGGATTGTTGATGCCTCGGAGGATGTGTGGAACAAGACAATGGATGTTAACCTGAAGGGAAACTTCTTCATGTGCCAGTACGGCGCGAAAATGATGATGAAGAACGGCGGCGGTTCAATTATTAATGTTGCATCAATAAACGGGATCAGACCCGCTCCGATGCAGGGAGTCTATTCAATCACCAAGGCCGGTGTTATTGCGATGACAAAATCATTCGCCAAGGAGCTTGCTCCATACAAAGTGCGGGTGAATGCACTGCTTCCCGGACTTACCGATACAAAGTTCGCGTCGGTCATGGTGAAGAACGAAGAGCTCATGGAAAAAGTTCTTCTGCCGATGATACCGATGCATCGCCCGGCCCAGCCCGAAGAGATGTGCGGAGCGGTCCTTTACCTCGCATCAGACGCGTCGACATTCACAACCGGAGCAACTATAGTTGTGGATGGAGGGGCACTGGCCTGAACATTCAGAGATTACAGCTCACAAGCTGCAGCAGCTCGCGGCAGTTCGCCGCGAGATCGCTGCTCCGCTTGAAGAGTCCGCCGCCCATGAGGTAAATTACATCTACGCCGTAAAATGAAGTCATCTCCGGTATATTCGTGAAGTTCATGCCGCCGCCAGGAGCGGGGAATATGCTTTTTATGTGCCCGGATTCACTTTTGCATTCATTTACTATATCAGAACATTCATCTTTTGTGAACGAGAAGCGTCCGCCGAAGTTGGGGTAGACAACTATATCAGCGCCAGCCATACGCATGAGCCTGCCGAGCAGCGCACCGTGCGTGAATCCCGATGCGCCTGAAAGGTACGGGCCGATGAAAGCCGGGTGACTCATTACCGGCAGGCCGAAGCTCTCGTCATCGGCAAGCTGTTTCATGACGTCGAATCCGGTTATTGCGGGTGAGATGAGTACTCCCCCTGCGCCATGTTCCTTCGCGTAGAATGCCCGGTCTATAAGATCGTTCGACGGTGCGGTAATGTTCGGGAAGTAGAGTGTTTTACCTCCACACTTCGAGTTAGCCTCATTGACGGCAAGGGCACAGGATGCTGCACGGTCCCTGAACCTGGAGAAGGGCTGATCCGATAAGCCGTGATCGTCCTTGATAATATCAATTCCGCCGCGTGTAAATTCAGCAGCCAGTCCTGCAAACTGAACAGCTGTCATCCCCATCGGCTTGATCGCGGAAGCGATAAGCGGCCTGCCATATACTTTAAGTATATCCCTGATGCCGTTCACTCCAAAACGCGCTCCCGGAAATCTTTTTGAAAATTCCGGCGGAAGCGTTATCTCCTCAATCACGATACCAGGTTTTAAACTTATGTTTCCGAAGATGACATTAAGGAACTGTGTGAACTCGAAGGCGGAAGTTTCGACAGCAAAACTTATTACGGCCCTGAACCTGTTATTTCCTGCAGCTGCGAATGACTCGATCCTGCCGAAGATGTTCTTCCAGATGAAACTGTCAGTGACCAGCTCCTCGGGAAACTCAACGGTCTGTTCAATGCATATATCCTTTGCTGCCGCAAGGGCGTCTGCCTCGCTCCCTGTTAGTCTGTATGTTACGGTGAATCTTTCACCTGAAACTGTTCTTTTCATCAGTCCGATGTTATTTTGTATTAAAAAAGAACAGGTTTACTCCGCCGCTCCCTTCCCGGCCTTCTTCACTCTCGCTCTCAGCCTCTCTCTCTTTTATTTCTTTAGGGGTTCTGAGTTCTTTCAGTTTTTTTCTTATGCTTGTGAGGGTTGTCTTGTTGCCGCTTTCAATATTATCAAATGTACTGCTGTTTTTTTCGGTTACCGGTTTTACTTCTGCATCTTTTTCAAAAGCATCTGATTGTTTATTATTAAGTTCATTCTTAATCAGTTTTGAGTTTGCACCTGCAACTACCTGTTCATCCTTTTCGATTTCGATGGATTTATTCTGCCTGGTTGATTTCACCCGGACCTTGCCGTCAAGGCATGCAACGGTACTGGTTTTCCCGTTATCGATAACAAAAAATTCAGTGCCGCGAACCGCAGCTGTACAGGTATTGGTTTTAACAACAAAGTCCTGGTCTTTCATAAGCTTGTTTTTAATTTTGAAAAAGCTCTTGCCTTTATTTAATGCGAGATATGTTTTTTCAACATCGGTTTTTTTATCCCTTGTTAATGTTTCTATGGAAACTTCGGTGTTGCCGAAAACTTTTATTACATTTTCATCTATGTAAATTTCGCAGAGGGAGTTTTCTCCTTTTGTCCGGATTTTCATCCCCCTGTCAACAGGGATGCCTGCTGCAGCCGGCGTCTCCTTCCCGTCAGAGGAAATAATATAAACGCTTCCCGTGACAAAATTCACAAGGCCTATCATGATCTTTTTTTCTGTTTTACTGCCACATCCATAGACAAGGAACATAACTATTAGTATTGAAATTATTCTTTTCATATTGACTCCATGGAAATAATAAATCAGATAATAAAATAGAGTTAAATTCCTGTCAATCAATAACCACGAAGAAATACTGCATCATGTTAACAAATAGTATGTATTCATGCCTTGATATGGTAAGTCAGGTTTATCAGTTTGCTGTAAAATAAATTCCTTAAACAAAAAAATGTTTGCCCGTCTCCCGCTGTGTCCAATCATTGTCATGTACAGGTAATAGAATGCGCCAGAGAAGATCCCCTCACACCCTTGGTCACGAAAGTATTGGTAAACTCCTGCTGGAGTATTCGCTCCCTGCCATAGTGGCAATGACCGCAACGTCAGTCTACAATATCATAGACCGGATTTTCATCGGTCAGGGTGTAGGTGCGCTTGCCATATCAGGCCTTGCGCTTACTCTCCCGTTTATGAATCTCGGCGTGGCGCTTGGTGCGCTCGTGGGTGCAGGTGCCGCGACCCTGGTTTCAATAAGGCTCGGAGAAAAGCGCGGTGACGAGGCTTCTCTCATCCTAGGAAACACGGTTGTTCTGAACATAATAATCAGCACACTTTACTCGATTGTCATGCTGATATTTCTGGATGAAATACTCTACCTTTTCGGTGCGAGCGCTGCTACGCTCCCTTATGCCAAAGAGTTCATGCAGATTATACTTATTGGTAATGTATTCCTCCATTCATATATGGGGCTCAACAGTATAATGCGCGCATCCGGGTATCCGGCAAAATCGATGTTTATCACTCTCTCCACTGTCGGCATTAATCTTCTCCTCGCGCCTCTCTTCATATTTATATTCAAATGGGGAATCCGGGGAGCTGCCTTTGCCACGGTAATCGCGCAGCTGATCGGGCTCGCGGTAACCCTGATCCATTTTATCAGGAGAAGCAGCTTCGTTCATTTTATGAAAGGCCATTTCGCACTTCATGCAGAGATTATACGCGCAATATTTTCAATCGGCATGTCTCCGTTTGTGATAAATGTATGCGCATGCCTGATTATAATTATCATGAACCTCCAGCTGGTAAGGCATGGCGGTGATTATGCCGTGGGGGCTTATGGTATTATAAACTCGGTGCTCATGTGCGTTGTCATGATCATACTTGGCCTGACACAGGGGATGCAGCCTATAGCTGGCTACAACTACGGCGCGCTTCATTTCGACAGGGTGAAAACAGTTTTCAAGTACACTGTTATCGCCGGAACATGTGTATCATCATCCGGGTTTATTCTGGGTGAACTCCTGCCGCGTCAGATTGCCTATGCGTTTACAGATAACGGTGAACTTGTTAATCTTTCTGTTACCGGTATGCGCATCGCAATGATAATGTTTCCTCTCGTGGGATTCCAGATGGTGACATCAAACTTCTTCCAGTCAATCGGCAGGGCAAAAATATCAATCGTGCTGACACTATCCAGGCAGGTATTTTTCCTGATACCATCCCTGCTGATTCTGCCGTCTCTGTTCGGGCTTATCGGGGTCTGGGCTGCAATGCCTGTAGCGGACTTTTTTTCCAGCTGTATGACGTTTTTTATACTGAAGAGTCAGACAAAAAGGGTGCTGGCTTAATAATCCTGGGGCAAGGTGATACTACGTGCGGTTATTCAATGTACATAGTCTCTATCAATTTGGCGTATCTTTCGTTTATGACCCGGCGCTTGACCTTCATGGACGGTGTAAGCTCACCGTTTTCCTGTGTCCAGGGCTCTTCCATTAAAATATATTTTTTAACCTGTTCCGAGCGTGAAAAGTTCCGCTGGTGGTAGTCGATTTCCTTTTTAAAAAGTATCCTGATCCTTTCGTGTGCAAGCAGCTCTTTCCTGTCGCTGCATGTTAAGTCCCTTCGCTTTGCCCATTCATCCAGCGCTTCGAAATCAGGCACTACCAAAGCTGTGAGATGTTTTCTTCCATCTCCGATTACCGCAGCCTGCTCAATGTATTTTGAGTACATCAGGTTCATCTCGATATTCAGGGGTGATATGTTTTTGCCTGCGGATGTTATGATTATATCCTTTTTTCTTCCGCTGATGTGCAGGTATTCATGATCATCAAAGTATCCCAGGTCCCCGGTTTTAAAATAACCGTCTTCTGTGAACGCTTCCGCAGTTGATATTTCATCGTTGAAGTAACCCTTCATTACCTGGGGTCCTTTTATCAGTATTTCACCATCCCCGGATATTCGCACATCTGTACCATCGACCACTTTGCCTACAGCACCGGTCTTGATGAAATCAGGTCTGATTGCGCTTACCACGGGTGATGTCTCGGTTAGACCATAACCTTCAATTATCCGGATGTCGATGCACATGAAAAACCTTGCTATTTCTGCTGACAGGGAATTCCCCCCTGATATCGCAAAACGAAGGCGGTCCATGCCTATATTGTTTTTTATCCGCGAGAAGACAAGCTTTGACGCAATGGCATATATAAATGCGAATATCCCTTTACGCTCGGTATCATGGGTCAGGTAGTGAATATTTTTTTCACCGATTTTCATGGCAGCCCGGAAAATTAAACGACGCACCGGGTTAGATTCACGGACACGCTGCTGCACCGCGTGGTATATTTTTTCGAACATGCGTGGTACTGACACAAATGATGTGGGCCTGACAGTCTTAAGGTCATCAAGAAGCGTTGAGATGTCTTCGGCAAATGAGACCTTGGTGTTGCTGCTGATTGCCAGGTAGTATCCGCCCATTCTTTCAAGTGCATGCGACAGCGGTAAAAAGGAGAGGAAGTCATGCTTGATCGACAACTTGTTTTTGTAATGCTCATGTACCTGGCGGACGTTTGATATCAGGTTGCCGTGAGTAAGCATCACCCCCTTGGGGTCTCCCGTAGTGCCCGATGTGTATATGATAGTAGCCAGGTCATCGTGTGTAATTGTTTTTATAGCCTCGTCAAGGTCGATCATGGGAAGTTTCATTGATCCTTCAGCGATGGCCTGGCTGAATGTAAGCATCATCGGATCGCCTGTATCCTTTTCGTCGAATAAAACAATTTTTTCCAGGTGCGGCAGTTTATCTTTTACCGATAAAATTTTTTCAGCCTGTTCCATGTCGCCGGCAAAACATATCCTGGCCATGGAATGTGAAAGTATATAGCATGCCTCAGATGCGGTGTTAGTGGAATATACCGGTACATCGACAACTCCCGCAAGAAGAGACGCCATGTCAGCTACCCACAACTCGTAGCGGGTGCCTGAAAAAATTGCTGCCCTGTCTCCGCGCTTAAGTCCCGCATGAACAAGCCAGGCGGTCATGCAGTGCACCAGTTCACCCATCTCCCTCCATGAGACATCATGGTAAGCATTGTTTATCTTGTATGCAATGCAAGCCTCGCCCGAATTGTCCCGAACCCTTCCCAGAAAAATTTCGCATACTGAATTTTCTGTAATCTCGTGGACCTCTGAGTGTGTCCTGCTGCTCATTGTGATTATACCATGGCTCCTGAATTTTCCTGATCAACAGCATGGGCTTCCGGGATGTTTTTTTCGCCAAAATCTGTTTCCTTCGCAAAACGGAAACAGTTGCTGATAAAACGCCTTGTGTCGGGTAGCGAAATACCCGATCCCTCAAGCGCCAGCCTGGTTGCACTGGTGCTGTACTGCGGGCTCATGTCCCATACATATGGTTCAAAGGCGCTGAATGTCTTTATAACTTTTTTGTACAGGCCTGGTTTCATGAAGCGGAAAACCGGGCTGATTATTACGCGCCAGACCGATGCCGGAATTACCTTTGTTTTTTTTCCGAATTCGTCTGTTACCAAAGGCAGAAGGCTCCTGAGCCTGACGTTTCCTTCAGGGCCCGCTGCCAGGGGGAAGCACTTGCCTATATTATTCTCGTTACCTGACAGGTGAACTATTGCTTTTGCAACAAAGTCAACAGGCACTATGTCCAGGCGCGTCCTTGTGTTCAGAGGTATGGCCGGGATATTCCATGTAAGAAAAAGTTTCAGAATCGGGTAGATGACGTTTCGCGGTTTTGCCCTTCCTGATTCAGAGAGTCCAACTATTATGGACGGTCGGTAGATGATCACCGGGAGGTCTTTCATATTTTCACGCATAAATTTTTCTGCTTCATATTTGCTCTGCTCGTATGTGTTCTTGAATCCGTACCTGTCTGTGAGGTCAGTCTCTTTCGCTACTCCCCTGCGTCTGCCTGCCACGAAGCAGGTGCCGACATATGCCAGATGAGAGAAATCTTCGTTCTTTACATGGCATTGTTTTGCAAATTTTACGATATTTTTTGTTCCCCCGACGTTGGTTTTTCTTATGGCCTCAATTGCCTGGTTAAAGCGCACATCAGCTGCACTGTGTATAATGTGGGTAACCTCATTTGTCAGGAGGTCATATGTTTCTGCATCCATGCCCAGGTTGTCGCTTCCCAGGTCCCCTTCAACTGCCATGATAGCGCCAGTATCCTTTATCCCGCTTTCGGCGCAGATTTTTTTCAGCCGTTCATCCGGTGAGCCCGATTTATTACCGCGGATCATGCAGTAAATACGGTTTTCCCTGTTTTGGGAAAGAAGGGCCATGATCTCTTCCCCCAGGAATCCGGTTACACCTGTGATAAAATAAACATTTTTCATTGATTTACCTCTGTATTTGATAATAAAAACCGGCAGGTCGGTATTTTGCCGGCAAATACGGAAAAATGTCAATAAAGTTTATTTGGAATACAGGTAAATATACCGGAATAGGGGTCAGAGCCCTTGTTTACTAAATCAGCTGCATGGACAGGACGAACTTTAACTTGACAAATATTTAAATACGAAGAATTACTTAGTCATCAAGTCTGATCCAGACAGGGGTATTTCTTCATTCATCCAACCGGCAGGATTACTGAAAAGCTGCTGGGAAATTCTGCATGGAGCGTTTTTTATCATGAAAAAAATTATTCTGCTCGCATCTTCTGTTATACTCGCGCTCACATTCTCTACCGGCTGCTGCATGCAGAGCTGTATTGACACAATGATGAGTATTAACTACGGGCCCATTACTGTTATACTGAACAAGAAGTTTGACCAGTCAAAAATTAAGCGCATTGCCGCTTTCCCCTTTGATGACAGCGGATATTCAGGCTTTGATAAGGGAAGCGGCGCCACTGTATCAGACTGGTTTGCAGTTGAACTTCTCAAAACAGGGTACTATGAAGTAATAGAAAGAAACCAGGTTGAAAAGATTCTGAAGGAGCAGATGTTCCAGCAGACCGGAATTGTTGATGTTGATACAGCAGTGAAGGCTGGCAGGATTCTCGGTGTGCAGGGACTGCTCATGGGTTCAGCAGGCGGTACATCCGGCGCATTTACGGTAGTAGTAAAACTTATAGATGTTGAAACAGGCAACACCGCATGGTCTGTTGTGTATGAAACCAATCATCCCAAGAGGGCAGTGCCTGTGTTGAAAGTGGAACTGGATAAGTACTACGCTGAAAAATCAGGGACCAAAACAAAATAATAACCTGCTTATTGTTTACACCAGCCTGCTGTTCCGTATCTGAGGCAACAGAGGCAGGTGCCTGAACATCTATTTTTCTATTATCTCCCTTGTCTTCTCAACTGTGAATTTAACAAGGAACAGTTTCTTCTCCGCGGCTGTACCGTCCTTTCCGTGGTGTTTCCTGAATTTATCTATCTCGGCCGGGTTATCTGTCTCGCCCTTTTTTTTAAGGTAAATCCTTATCCCTTTTGACTTTGATCCCTCTTCGAGAAAAAGGTAGGCTGCGCGAGGATTGGTCTGAAGATTGGCATGGCTTACGCGGTCGTTCATGATCAGCGCGAAAACATCACCTTCAATAAAATGGGGCTTGCCGTACACTGCGGCGTTTACGTTACCCGTGCTGTCGCAGGTCGAGAGCACGGCGAGGCCTGAAGTTTTTTCGAAGTATGCTTTCAGTTCTGTAATGTTCATGTTTTATTATCCTTTATCAAATATTACTACTGCAGTGTGCCCGCTGTTTAAAAATGCAGGCGCTGTTTATAAGTGGAGTGCATCAGCTGTCCAGTGTTTCACGGACCTTCAGTGCCAGGTCATTCATTGTAAAAGGTTTGTGAATAAAATGCACACCCTCGTCCAGTACTCCGTGCTGAGCTATGACATTAGCAGTATAGCCGGAAATGAACAGTACTTTAAGTCCTTCTCTTATGGATAATATTTGAGCAGAGAGTTCACGGCCGTTCATCCCCGGCATCACCACGTCTGTCAGCAGCAGGTCAATCTTTTCCGGGTATTCCCTTGCTATGTTTAAGGCATGGTCCGGTGACGGTGCGGGGATCACCCTGTACCCGAATTCTTCAAGCATTGATACCGCAATCTCCATTATCATGGGTTCATCTTCAACAAGAAGTATTGTCTCATGGCCTGTCGAAAAAGGTTTATCTGTTGTAACAGACTGAAACTGCCCTGATTCCTCTTCAATTTTCGGCAGATATATTTTGAAAGTTGTTCCAACTCCCGGTTCGCTGTATACATTAATTACTCCGCTGTTCTGTCTGACAATCCCGTAAACAGTTGCCAGCCCAAGGCCTGTGCCTTTGCCGATATCCTTCGTGGTAAAAAATGGTTCAAAAAGATGCGAACGTATATCTGCGTTCATCCCTGAACCATTATCGCTTATGGCGATCATGACATATGCACCCGGCACCAGGTCGGGATTATCCCTGCTGCTGAAGATATCGAGTATGACATTCTTTGTTTCAATGGTTATCCGACCGGTATTGGTTATGGCCTGTCTTGCGTTGACGCAAAGATTCGCGAGTATCTGGTCAATCTGCGTCGGGTCCATCTTTACAGGCCATACGCTGTCGCACGGGATCCATGCAAGCTCTATGTCCTCGCCTATAAGCCGTTTGAGCATGGTCAGTATTTTACCGATTGTGTCATTCAGGTTTATTATCTCCGGGGTAATGGCCTGCTTGCGTGCAAAAGAGAGAAGCTGGCGCGTAAGGTTGGCCGAACGTTTTGCCGCTTTTTCTATCTCCTGCAGTCTCGGGTAGACGGGATGATCCGGTGATGTCTTTAATATACCTATCTCAGCCTGGTTCAGTATAACACTGAGCATGTTGTTGAAGTCATGGGCAACACCGCCGGCCAGCCTTCCTATAGAGTCCATTTTCTGCGCCTGGGTCAGCTGGGCCTGGAGTATCTCCTTTTCTCTTTCTTCACGTTTGCGGTCTGTTATGTCAGTGTGAATCCCTACAAGCGCCGTGATTTTTCCGGAACTGTCCCTGTTCGCATATGCGCGGAGATCAATGTCTTTAACCTGGTGGTCCCTGGAATACATTTTCACTTCGCCCATCCATTGACCACCGGACATCAAGGTTCTGAAAATATCCTCGCCTTTTTTCCTGTCAACGTATAACGAAGCAGGCGGATTATCGCATATATTGCCCAGTAACACGGTCATCGCCCTGTTCTGGTAATAGTGACGGCCGTCAGGTGTTGCTAACCCGATTGCATCTGTCGAGTTTTCAACAGATTCCCTGAAAATCATGAGCTCGTCCTCTGTTTTTTTCCGTTCAGTGATGTCGCGCACATTTACTATAACACCTTTGATTGCCGGGTCATCAAGATAGCTCTGCGCCACGGATTCCAGGTATACCCAGCCGTTTGTTTTGTGTATATGCCTGTACTGCACTCTGCAGATTTTGTCCGGATTTTTAATGCACTCATTAAAAACAGCCAGTACTTCTCCAATGTCGTCAGGATGAATTAACTGATCCAGTGGCACTTTGCATTCATCCACACTGTAGCCGGTTATCTTCTCTGAAGAAGGGCTAATATACCTCTGAATACCGTCAGCACCGATAATCACAAATGTGTCGGTTGAATTTTTAATAAGATATTCGAATTTTTTTTCACTCTCGGAAAGTCTTTCTGTTTCCAGTTTTATGGCAGCACGCAGCCTGCGGTTCCACACAAGCATGTGCAGTGCTATGATGGCTGCGCCTGCTGGAACACCCCCCATGATGAGTTTTAGCCACAGGGGAAGAAACATTTCAGGGTTCCTGTTGAACCACCTGTTCATTGCCCGGTAATATTCCGTGTTACCATTATTCTGCATAACAAGGAGAGTGGTATCAAACCTGTCTATTATATCCTGGTCAAAGTCCTTCCTGAAGGCGTAGTATAAACCCCGGGGACATATCACCACCGGGCTGGGTGCGATGTCGTCCGGGCGCTCGGATGAGAAGTAGAAAAACCTGTCGCCTAAAAAAAGATCGGCTTTACCGGACTCCACAGCCCTTACCATCTCCCTGTAGCCCGGCACTGCAACAATTGTGCAGTCAAGGTTGAACTCTTTCATAAGGGTATTTTTAAGATACTGCTCCTGGATGGAGTTCTCTATAACTGCAATCCTTTTGCCGTTCAGGTCCTCGATCCTGTATATGCGCCCGGCTGTATGTGAAAAAGCCTGTATCCATGATTCAATAACGAATTTTTTATTCAGGCGGAATTTCCTGGCGCGTTCAGCGGTGTAGGAAACGTCAAGGAGAACGTCGAGTTCCCCTTTTTCCAGTTTCCTGATGTTCTCGGCCCATTCGCCGATGATATACTCTACCTGGAAATTGTTCTGCCGCGCGATTTCATTTGTAATATCAACAAAAAATCCTGCAGGCCTTCCATTGGAGTCAATAAACACCGTGGGATTGCTATTGTATATCCCCGCTCTGATTGTTTCATTTGATCCGGCAGAGAATGAAGTAACAAACAGCAATGTAATGATGGCAAATATTCTTTTCATGCTTTCCTGTATAAACCGGGGTTGATCATGATATAATGATATATAATTTTGGAAGAGTTGTCCATAAAATAACGATAATTATCCGGAACTGAATTATTTTTGACAGTAAGCGGGATAATTCTGATTTATAAAACAGCGTACAGATATATCACAATGTGAGGATTAATATGATTGAAAGAAACAGCGGACTGTACATGAGAGTGGACAGGTTTAAAAAGGTGGAGTCCCGCATTTCACAAAAGAATAGAAGCATGACACTATTGTCGCGGGCCAGGATAATGTTTATGTCCAAAAGGTTCAATATAGGGCTTTTCTTTATGCTGCTAGCTGCTGTTAATTTTAAAATGTGCATGCCCGATGTCCAGGCCGGGTGCATACCATGCATGACCGGTGAAACAGCAGAAGTACAGGGAGTAATAACAAAGGTCGACGTAAAATCATACGGAGCTAAAAGTTATAACGGCTATTATATCCATTATACATACACTGTGGAGGGAAAAACTTACAGCGGCATGGCGGTCGACAGCGGCAGGGGACTTGGCTACCTGGAAAACCACACTGTTGTGGTGGATTACTCAGTAAAAAACCATGCGTGTTCATGTGCAAGGAACATGGAGTGCCTTGCACAGAGTGCGCTCTTCACAGTGATAACCGGTGCGGTACTTTTTTTTATCGGACTGCTGTGGATTCTGTCCGGCATAATGGGAATATCCAGGGCAGCTGCAGTACTTCAGTATGGGGATGTTGTACAAGGCACAGTAAGCGGTATTGCAGAGGAGAAGAAGAGTAATCCCTTTAACCTGGGAGGTGTAGGGAGCTTCCGGAGTAAAATCACGCAGTACCGGGTTACGTGCAGTTTCAGTACTGCTGAGGGTAAAAAAAAGACATGCACCTTGAATGCAAAAAATAAAGATGTGATACAATCCGGTGATAACCTGACGGTCATATATGATCCTGACATCCCTGAAAATGTGCTGGTGATCGAGGCGCTGCCTAAATCTGTAAACACAAGTCCGGAACTCCCGGTATAGCAGCGCAACAGAACCGTAGCCGGCAGACTTAAAGAAAGCGCTTAACCGTGACTGCCGATCATACGACAGATTCTAAAGCGCTTCCGGCTTTGCGTTTGAATGAACCGCAATAAAACGGGCAGCTGCCATTTTATCCTCAGTGATCCCGGACTTCTGCCCGGTCATGAACTCAACATTCCTCACCAGGGTCATGGCGTCAAGCCCGTACTCTTTCATCAGGTATTCTTTGCCCGCGCCGTGCACAAATGTATCATTGATGCCGATCTTCATAAGACGCCTGTTTATGCAGAGTTCGGCCATTCTTTCTGCCACGATGGTTCCAAGTCCGCCGGTTACAGTGTGGTTCTCCATGGTTATTACACCATAGGCCGAACCTGCTATTGCATCCATGATCTCCATGTCGTTAAAGGGCTTAAGCGTGGTAACATGGAAGTGGCTTATGGATACGCCTGCATCTTTCAGCAGGACTGTGGCGCGCATGGCCTCCTCTGTGCATATGCCTGTTGTTAAAAGAACAAGGTCATTCCCCTGCGACAGCCTGCGGGACGTTCCCACAACTATCGGCTCTGAAGCGTCAAACAGCCTGGGTATTTCGCCGCGCAGCATGCGGACATACACCGGGCCTGGAACAGACATCGCGGCATCCAGTATAGACTCGACGTCAGTGGCGTCGCCTGTTTCAAGAATGGTCATGTTGGGAAGCGCCCTCATCACCGCGATGTCCTCTATTGCCTGGTGTGTCGCCCCGCCCGGTGTCATAATGCCCGGCAGGAACCCGAACATCTTGACCGGCAGGTTGGGGTAGGCAACGGACATTGCAATCTGGTCGAATGCCCTCCTGTAGATGAACACCGCGAATGTATGTATCAGGGGAACGTATCCCTCCCGCGCCATGCCCCCTGCGAAAGAGATCATGTTCTGTTCCGCTATGCCCATTGAGAAGAACCTGTCCGGGTACGTGTCGCGGAACAGGTCGATCTCGGTTGAACTGGTCAGGTCGGCAGAGAGTACAACGGCCTCGGGCCTCTCCTTTGCCCATGACACAAGGTTCTTTGCATGGACGCGGCTGAGATACCGGCTGTCACTCCTTTTTTCAGGCTGGGTGATCTTTCTATTGTGGAAATCGGCGAGTTCCTTCTTTTCGTCAAAGTTCGCAAAACGTACATAGTGAAATTTCGGTTTGCGTTTATTCAGTATTTCGATCCCGCGCGATGGATCGGTGTCGCACAGAACACATAGGGGTTTTTCAGGATCCCGCTGTGACGTGCCGATTCGTACAAGTTCATCAATGTCGTGTCCGTTTATGCGGATGGTTTTGATACCGAATGCCTCGAGGCGTTTGTCAAGCGGCTCAATGTTCATGACGTCGGTCATCTTCCCGTCGCACTGGTAGCCGTTTACGTCAACGTAGATGAGGATGTTGTTAAGCTTGTGGAACGCCGCTGCCTGCAGCGCCTCCCATGTCTGACCGATCTGGAACTCGCCATCGGACATGAACAGTACCACGCGTCCGCTTTCACCTTTAAGTTTGCGTCCCATGGCTATGCCGAATCCCTGGCTTATGCCCTGGCCCAGTGACCCGGACATTATCTCCATGCCCGGGGAATGTTCCGCTCCGATCATCTCCACTGTTCCGCCGTCTTTGTTAAACTCGTCCAGCCCGTGTTCATCCATGCGCCCCGCCTCAATAAGCGCTGCATAAAGGACAAGGGAATACTGCGACGGCGAGAGTATGAACCTGTCGTAATCAGGTGACTTGGCGCCGTGAAAAAATGAACCGTTCCTGTACGATGAATTACCCGGTCCGGGGACACCGCGAAACCTGTCTGGTACTAGGGGCTTCTCCACCGGTCCCAGGTTGAGTATCCTCCCGTAAAGGCTGGCAAGCATCTCTGCAGATGAGCAGGCCTGGCTCAGGTAGCCGCCGTCGTTGTTTATAGTGTGTTCCAGTACCCGGGTGCGGATGCCCCGTG